>NZ_CP021455.1:3028571-3634285 GCF_002158865.1 Comamonas serinivorans
CGTGGTGCTGGGCTTTCTGGCGCTGTTCGCCTTTTTCGACATCGTGGACGAACTGGGTGCGGTCGGCCGCAACCAATACACGCTGTTCAACGCCCTGACCTACGTCGGCCTGCTGCTGCCCGCCCACCTGTACGACCTGCTGCCCATCGCCGTGCTCATCGGTGCCATCTACGTCATGGCACGCCTGGCCGCCGATTCGGAATACACCATCCTGCGCACCAGCGGCATGGGGCCGGGCCGCGCCTTGACCACGCTGCTGAGCCTGGGCTGCGCCTTCGTCGTGCTCACCTTCGGCATCGGCGACTACGTGGCCCCCCAGGCCAACCGGGCGGCGCAGCTGCTCAAGGCCCGTTTCGACGGCGACATCACCGTGGGCCAGACCGGCGCCTGGATCAAGGAGCGCATGGGCGAGCACAGCGTGTCGGTCAATGTCGGCCGCATGAGCCCCGACGGCACCATCGCCAACATCCGCATCTTCGAGTTCGACGCGCAAGCGCGCCTGGTGTCGGCCACGCGCGCCACCACGGGTGTGTTCGACCGGGGCGAGGCCTGGCTGCTCAAAGACGTGCAGCGCACGGAGTTCGCGCCCGCCGGGAGCGATGGCGCCCTGCGCATCACGCGGCAAAGCCTGCCCGAATGGCGCTGGCCCACGGCCTTGAGCGCCAGCATGGTGGCGGCCTCGCTGCTGAGCCCCGACCGCATGCGCACGCTGGACCTGTTCCAGTACATCTCGCACCTCAAGGCCAACAACCAGGACGCGCAGCGCTACCAGATCGAGTTCTGGCGCAAGGTCTTCTACCCGCTGAGCTGCCTGGTGATGATGATGCTGGCCCTGCCCTTTGCCTACCTCCACTTCCGCTCGGGCAACATCACCGGCTACGTGTTCGGCGGCGTCATGGCCGGCATCAGCTTCTTCCTGCTCAACAACGTGGTCGGCTTCATGGGCAACCTGAACCAGTGGCAACCCTGGCTCACGGCGGCCACCCCCAGCCTGATCTACACCGGCATTTCGCTGCTGGCCCTGCGCTGGCTGGTGCTGCGCCAATGACCCTCTCCACTGCCTTGCCCCGCCGGGGCCGCATCCTGCTCGGCCATGGCTCGCGCGACCCCCACTGGCGCGCCGGCCTGGACGCCGTGGCCCACACGCTGCGCCAGGCCGACACCCCCTGCTGCTGCGCGTTCATCGAACTGTGCCCGCCCACCCTCCACGAGGCGGCCGATGCGCTGCTGGCACAGGGCTGCACCGAACTGTGCATCACGCCCATGTTCCTGGGCCTGGGCCGGCACGCGCGGCACGACATCCCCGAGCTGGTCGAGCAGCTGCACCAGCACCTGCGCCAGCGCCAAATCGAGGTGCCGATCCACCTGGAAGCCGCGCTGTGTGACCGGCCCGATTTTGCACAGGCGATGGCGGCGTTCATTCAGCCGAAAGGTGGATGAATCACAAGAGTATGGCCCTGTTGCCGTTGATAAAATCACGGCAACCGAGCTATACCCCCACACTTGGATTGAACGCCAGCACCAGCTTGGCGTTTTCCTGCGCCTGCGCAGCCCGTAGTGGGGCGATGCATGCCCCGGGCATGACAACCCAGGCGACGGGCCCGGATGCGATGCGGCCGCGTCGTGAACAAGCGCCTCAGATCGGACACAGATGCCGACCTCGGCCCCGCATTCACTGGCCGCACTGGCGATTCAGATGGTTTGATTGGGCCGGTCCGACCCCAGGTGGGCGCCCAGGATCTGCTCGATCTTGAGCTTGAGTTCCTGCGACTTCTCGTCCCCCGGAAAACGCACGCCAATGCCCTGCGTGCGGTTGCCGGACGACCGCGCCGGCGTGATCCAGGCCACCTTGCCCGCAATCGGGTAGCGCTGCAGGTCCTCGGGCAGCGTGATCAACACCATCACATCGTCGCCCAGCCGATGCGACTTGGTGGTGGGGATGAAGATGCCGCCATCTTTGAAGATGGGGATGTAGGCCGCGTAGAGCGCGCCCTTTTCCTTGATGGCCAGCTGGATGATGCTGGGCCGCGCGGGTTGGTTCTGAGGAGCGGCAGAGCCGAGGGGAGCAGTCGACATGGCTCAGGCAGGTGGGGTGCGAAAACCCGAGTTTATGGCCTGGCTTGCCTCGCTCACAAGGAACTCTGTCATGAGTCCGGCCTGAAACGGGTGCTCGGCCGTGCGGGCCGCGGTCAAGAGCGACTGCGACCAGCGCACCAGCGATCGCCCGTCGGGCCAGGGGCGCCCCCGGCCGGTCCGACCCGCGCCCTTGCCCGCGTCGGTGAACAGCGCTTGCAGGGTCGCTGCCGGAAAGTAACGCGGCTGCGCCCCGCAGCCCAGGGCCATCAGGTCATGGCACAGCTTCTGCAGGTGCGCCACGGCCTGCGGCGGCGGCTGGTCTTTCAGCCAGGCCGGCTCACCCTGGGCCAGCGCCTTGGGCAAGGCCACCCAATCGGCGGCAGTCAGCCCCGAGCTGGCCAGGGCCAGCGCGTCGGTCGGCCGGCCACCCGCCATGGCCAGCAGGGCCTGGGCCTCATCGCCCGACACGCCGCACTGCGCCAGCCAGCCGATGGCTGCCTGCGCATCGGGCCAGGCCAGGGCGTGGGTGATGCAGCGGCTGCGGATGGTCGGCAGCAGCAGGTGCGCGGCCTCGCTGGCCAGCACAAAGCGCAGGTCGCCGGCGGGCTCTTCCAGGGTCTTGAGCAAGGCGTTGGCCGAGATGGCGTTCATGCGCTCAGCCGGGTAGACCAGCACCGCCTTGCCCCGGCCGCGCGCACTGGTGCGCTGGGCGAACTCGACCACCTGGCGCAGCGCCTCGACCCGGATCTCCTTGCTGGGCTTGCGCTTTTTCTCGTCCAGCTCGGCCTGAGCCTTCTCCGGCAGGGGCCAGCCCAGGGCCTGCATCTGCACCTCGGGCATGACGACCAGCAGGTCGGCATGCGTGCGCACGGCCACCGCGTGGCAGCTCTCACACTGGCCGCAGGCCACCCCCTGAGCCTGGGGGGCATCGCACAGCCAGGCCTGCGCCAGCATCAGCCCCAACTCGTACTGTCCCAGGCCCGAGGGCCCTTGCAGCAACCACGCATGGCCGCGCTGGGCCAGCAAGCCCGTCAGCTGGGTATGCAGCCAGGGCGATGGCGGCAACGAAGAGGGCGCCGCATACGTCGGTGTGGCGGGTTTGGCCGCAGCCCGGGGTGCGCGCGTCGCCATCAGGAGATCTCCCCCGTCGCAGCCAGCGCCTGGCTGACCTGGTCCGGCGTCAGCAGCTGCCGTTGTTGTGCGGCCCGCAGGACCTGCTCGCGCACCTGCGCGCGCGGCTGGTCCGAGTCGATGCGGACCACCCGCTGGGGCGCCGCCGCCATGCGCCGGGCGTAGCCGCTGCGCACAGCGTCGAAAAACGCCTCGGGCTGCGATTCGAAGCGATCGGGCACGCGCGCCTTGGCCAGGCGCTGGGCCGCTTCGTGCGGCGACAGGTCGAACCACAGCGTCACATCCGGCTGGCGCAGCGCGGCGCCACCGTCCGCCGCCACGCCATCGCGGCTGGCCTGCACCATGCGCTCCAGCTGCGCCAGGGTGTCCCAGTCGAAGCCGCGACCGGCACCCTGGTAGGCAAAGGTGGCATCGGTGAAGCGGTCGCACAGCACCAGGCTGCCGCTGGCCAGCGCGGGCTCGATCACGGTGTCGAGGTGGTCGCGCCGGGCCGCGAACATCAGCAAGGCCTCGGTCAAGGGCGACATGGCCTCGTGCAGCACCAGCTCGCGCAGGCGCTCGGCCAGCGGCGTGCCCCCCGGCTCGCGCGTGAGCACCACGGTGTGCCCGGCGGCGCGCAGCGCATCGGCCAAGGCCGCGATGTGCGTGGATTTGCCGGCTCCGTCGATGCCCTCGAAACTGATGAAGTGCGCCCGTGTGCTGCTCATCCGCGTATTGTCGCCCGGCACTGGCGGGTTCCGACGGCCGGCCGGGCCGCGATGGCTTGCGGCAGGTGGCGTGACTTGGATCGATTCACCATGTCAACCCAGTATGCACCATCACCCGATTATTTGAAAACAAGAATGGCCGCATACTCCTTCAAATTCCACCCTGAATCAATCTCTGCACACGCAAGGGGCGGATCGAGGTGATCGCCCCGCAGATGGGGCGCTCGCCAAGCCTTCGTGGGTGGGAAAGTCTTGGGTCAGGCCCTGGTGATCGACAACAAGCCCGGCGCAGCCGGTCTGATCGCGCTCGGACTCAAGCCGACCCAGACGCCAGCGGCCCGGGCGATCAGGGCGATCGCACCGGCTACAGCCTTGGCCGAGTCGTCGTTACCGGGGATCACATGGTCGATGCCATCGAGGCGCTCGATCGCCACGGCGCCGGCCACAACGCGGCGGCGCAGCCCAGGCGCTCATTGCGCGCTCGACGCGGGTGCCGAGGCCGCTTCCTGCGGCAGCGGCCCGCTCTGCTGGCCGCGCTGGTACAGGTTGACGGCGCGGTTGTGGTCCTGCAGGTTGTCGCTGAAGTGGCTGGTGCCATTGCCCCGCGCGACGAAGTACAGCGCCTTGGTGCGCGCGGGCTGCACCACGGCGATCAGCGCGTCCTTGCCCGGCAGCGCGATGGGCGTGGGCGGCAGGCCCGTGCGGGTGTAGCTGTTGTAGGGCGTGTCGGTCTGCAGGTCTTTCTTGCGCAGGTTGCCCTGAAACGTCGCCCCCATGCCGTAGATGACGGTGGGGTCGGTCTGCAGCGGCATGCCGACCTGCAGGCGGTTGAGGAACACGGCCGCCACCATGGGCCGTTCGCTGCCGCGGCCCGTTTCCTTCTCGACGATGCTGGCGAGCTTGAGCAGCTCGTCGGCGCTCTTGAGCGGTGTGTTGGCTGCGCGCAGCGACCAGGCAGCGTCGAGTTGGCGGTCCATGCGCACCAGCGCCTGGCGCAGCACGGTCAGGTCGCTGGTCCCGCGCGGGTAGGTGTAGGTGTCGGGGAAGAAGCGCCCTTCGGCCGGCACGCCGGGCCGGTCCAGGGCCTTCATGAGGTCGTCGGTGCTCATCGCGGCCGAGTCGGGCAGCAGGTCGGGCGCCTTGGCCAGCGCGGCACGCGCCTGCGCCAGCGTCCAGCCTTCGATGAAGGTCACGCGGTGCACGGCCTGCTCGCCCTTGACCAGGCGCTCCAGCGCCCGCTGCGGGGTGTCGCCCTGCTCGACCTCGTACACGCCGGCCTTGATCTGCCGCGACTCGCCCGAGAGCCGGAACCACGCGTACAGCAGCCACGGGTGGGTCTGCACGCCGGCCTTGTGCATGCGTTCGGCCACCTGCTGGGCCGAACTGCCGCTGGGCACCGAGAACTGCACATTGGGTTTGTTCAGCGGCAGCGGTTGCTCCAGCCACCAGAACAGGTAGGCCGCACAGGCGGCCATCACGATGAGGATCAACACCCCGATTGCTCGAATCACCCGCACGGCGTTTGTCCTTTCAGCACATGCCCCTGATCACCTCGGTGGCGCCCGTGGCCCCAGACCTTGCATTCAGGGGCCCGGATCATAATTCAGGCCCATGATCGCCAATTCTGTGGCCCCTGGCCATGTCCCCCTTGCTCACCTGGGCGTCATTCGCGTTCAGGGCCCCGACGCCATCGCCTTCCTGCATGGCCAGCTGACCCAGGATTTCGCCCTGCTGCCGCCGGACCAAGCCCGGCTGGCGGCCTGGTGTTCGCCCAAAGGGCGCATGCTGGTGAGCCTGATCGGCTTCTCCAGCGTGGTGGCCGAAGGCGCCGAGCCTGCCGTGCTGCTGGTCCTGTGGCGCGACCGCATCGAGGCCATGCTCAAACGCCTGCGCATGTTCGTGCTGCGGGCCAAGGTCACGCTGACCGACGTCAGCGACGAACTCGCCCTGCACGGCCTGCTCGGCGACACCGCGTTGGCCGCGGCCCCCGAGCTGCAGCGCAGCTGGCAGCGCGCGCACCGGGCCGATGGCGTGGACGTGGTGCGCCTGCCCGGCGCGATGCCGCCGGCGGCGTTGTCCGGTGCGTCCGGCCAGGCGCTGCCCGAACTCGCTCGCGCCCTCTGGGTGGCGCCGCGCGGCCAGATGCCCGAGGGCCCCGCCCTGCCCCTGGCCGCCTGGCTGACCGCCGAGGTCTGGAGCGGCGTGGCGCCGGTCATGACGGCCACAGCCGAGGCCTTCGTACCGCAGATGCTCAACTACGAAAGCGTGGGCGGGGTGAACTTCAAGAAAGGCTGCTACCCCGGCCAGGAGATCGTGGCCCGCAGCCAGTTCCGCGGCACGCTGAAGCAGCGCGCCTTCGTGGGCCGGGTGCAGGGCGCGGTGCAGAACGGCGATGAGGTCTGGACCACGGGCGAGGACGCCGGCGTGGTGGGCACCGTGGCCCTGGCCGCGCCGGCCGAATCGGCAGACCCCGCCGAGGCAGGCAGCGCCCCCTGGGTGATCGCGTCGCTCAAGCTGTCGGCGGTGGACGAGCGGCTGCCGCTGGCCATCGGCGGCGCCAGCGGGCCCGCGCTGGCAGGCCTGGGCTTGCCCTACGCCCTGGCCGACGACCTTTGAAGGCGATGCCGTGGGCGTGCGACATGCGGCGCTGGAGGCGCGTCATGACAAGGCAGTATGAGCAAATACCCGTTTGTCCAGTATCGGCAGTCACCTCATACTCCCGATTCATCACCCTCTGTGAATCAGCCCAAAGGGCTGGTGCATCGCGCAGCCACACACGCCTCGCGCCCCCCACACACAAGCCCGCGATGCCACGCCAGTGCCCCTGCGCCAGCAGGCTGACGGCCTGATGCGCGCACGATCCTCCCGCACCCGCCACAACGCCCTGGCGCGCCGGGCCGTCGCAGCCGCCTGGCGTCTCGGCACACGCCTGGGCGTACGTCTCGACGCAAGCCTTGGCGCAAGCCTGGGCGCCCGCCTCGGTGTCGGCTTGGGCATGACAGCCTTCAGCATCGGCGTCAACCTTGGCCTCGGCCTGAGCCTGCTCCTGGCTCCAGCTGCGGCCCAGGCCAGCGCCCTGCCCACGCCGGCGCAGGTGCAGGCCGACTTCCAGTCCTCGGACACGGTGATCCTGGATCGCCACGGCCAGCCCCTGCACCGCCTGCGCAGCGACAGCCAGGCGCGGCGCGGCGACTGGGTGGCATTGGCCGAGATCTCGCCCGCCATGCGCAGCGCCCTGCTGCTGAGCGAGGACCGCGATTTCTACGCGCACAGCGGCGTCGACTGGAGCGCCGTGTCGGCGGCCGCCTGGGCCAACCTGTGGCACACGCGCACCCGCGGGGCGTCCACGCTGACCATGCAGCTGGCCGGCCTGCTGGACGAGGACCTGCAGGCCAGGGGCGCGGGCCAGAGCGGCCGCAGCCTGGGCCAGAAGATCAACCAGGCCTGGGTCGCGCGCCAGCTCGAAAAATCCTGGCGCAAGGACCAGATCCTCGAGGCCTACCTGAACCGCGTGCCCTTCCGCGGCGAGCTGGTCGGCATCGACGCGCTGGCCCGTTCGCTGTTCGCCAAGGCGCCCAGCGGGCTGGACGCGCGCGAATCGGCCATCGCCGCGGCGCTGATCCGCGGCCCCAACGCCGCGCCCGCCGTGGTGGCGCGGCGGGCCTGCCAGGTCTGGCAGAGCATGCAGGCCGCGGTGGCCATCCCCAGCAGCCCAGCCCAGCCCAGCCCGGTGCAAGCCGGCACGGGGCAAGCCAGCCCCGCCCGCGCGGCGAGCGCCGCCCCGCCCGCCGGCCTGCCGTCGGCCGAGGGCAGCGACTGCACCGCCATGGACCTGCTGACCACGGCCGCCCTGCGCCGCCAGGCCTTCGTCCCCAGCGATGGCCTGGCGCCCCACCTGGCACGCCGGCTGGTGCAGGCGGCTCGCCAGGCCAGCCCCCAGGGCACGGCGCCGGCGCGCATCGCCAGCACGCTGGATGCCCGCCTGCAGGCCGAGGCCGCAGCCAGCCTGCGCCGCCATTTGCGCGAGATCCGCCACCGCAACGTCGAAGACGGCGCCGTCGTCGTGCTGGACAACCGCAGCGGCGAGGTGCTGGCCTGGGTGGGCTCGTCGGGCGAGCTGAGCCAGGCCAGCGAGGTCGACGGCGTGACGGCGCGGCGCCAGCCAGGCTCGACGCTCAAGCCCTTTTTGTACGCCCAGGCCCTGGCCGAGCGGCGGCTCACCGCCGCCTCGCTGCTGGAGGACGCGCCCACCCAGGTGGTCACGCCCACCGGCCTGTATGCGCCGCAGAACTACGACAGCCAGTACCAGGGCTGGGTGTCGGTGCGCACGGCGCTGGCCTCGTCGCTCAACATCCCGGCCGTGCGCACGCTGGCCATGGTGGGCCCCGAGGCCTTTGCCACGCAGTTGAACGCGCTGGGCCTGCGCCTGGCGCACACGGGCGGCCACTACGGCCTGAGCCTGGCGCTGGGCAGCCCGGATGTGAGCCTGCTCGACCTGACCAACGCCTACCGCGCCCTGGCACGCGGCGGTCGCTACAGCGAGACACATGTAACCCCAGTACAACTCAATTCCCGTTCATCTCAAAACGAAAACAGGACGATACTGGATGAAAATGCTGCCTTCATCGTGGGCGACATGCTGAGCGACCCCATCGCCCGCGCCCCCACCTTCGGCACCGCCAGCGTGCTGGCCACGCGCTCGTGGACGGCCGTGAAGACCGGCACCAGCAAGGACATGCGCGACAACTGGGCCCTGGGCTGGTCCGACCGCTACACCGTTGGCGTGTGGGTCGGCAACGCCAGCGGCCAGGCCATGTGGGCCGTCAGCGGCGTGAGCGGCGCGGCCCCCGTCTGGGCCGACCTCATGCTGTGGCTGCACCGCGAATCGCCCTCGCAGGCGCCTGCGGCCCCGCCCGGCGTGGTGCAACAGGCCGTGCAGTACGGCCCCAGCAGCCTGCGCCCTCAGGCGCCGCCCATCGAGGCGCCGCGCAGCGAATGGTTTGTGCGCGGCACCGAGCAGGCGCAGTTCACCGTCCCCGCGCAACGCCTGGCCGACGCCGACGCCACCCCCGCGCATGTTCAGCGCCCAGGCCAGGCCAGCGTGGGCCGGCCAGCCACGACCACTGCACCGACGCGCACGGCGCCGTTGACGGGCGTGGCGGCCAGCCGGCTGGCGGCCGGCAGCGGTCGCCCCTCCCCCCAGGCCCTGGCGCGCGTGGTGCGCGCGCCAAGCAGCCCGGCCAGCGCGCCCGTCCAGGCGCCGCCCGCGTGGTGGTCACCCGCCGTCACCGTGGCCGCGCAGGCGGGGGCTGCCCGCATCACGTCGCCGGCCAGCGGCACCATCCTGGCCCTGGACCCCGACATTCCGCCCGCCAACCAGCGCCTGCGGCTGACCAGTGATGCCACGGCCGCGCAGGGCCGCAGCCTGCGCTGGTTCATCAACGACACCTTGCTGACGCAAGGCGCGAGCGCCGCCTGGATGCCCCTGCCCGGCCGCTTCACGGTGGTGCTGAAGGACGCGCGCGGCCAGCCGCTCGACACGGTGCAGATCGAGGTGCGCGGTGCAGGCCTGGTGCAAAGCCCCGGCCCCGGCCGGCCCTGACCGCCACCGTCAGCACACCAGGCTGAGGTCCAAGCAGGTCATTTGGGCGTAGCCGCGCTCTTGGCCCCAGCGGCAGCCCGTTCGTTGCAGGTCGTGAGGAGCCTGGACCACGTGGCCGTCATGTGGCGCTCGCGCGCCTCCTCCGTCAAGCCGTCGTAGGGCTGGGTGTTCAATTGCGCCTCGAGTTGCTTCATGGCCTCGTCCCGCACCGCCCTCGATTCGAGACGCGCCTCGACATAGGCTTGCCCGCCCGCTTGGTAGGCCAGGGCTTTGTAGTCCGCCGCGGTGGGCAGCTCCGGCACCCGCTTGCCCTGCGCGTACAGGTGCTGAAACAGCGCATGCGCGTTGCACACCATCATGGCGTCCGCGAAGGCCTGACGGTGCTGTTCCTCCTGCGCCACGGCGGACGCGCTTGCGCCGCCCACCAGCAGCGCGATGACCAAGGGGTACAGGGTTGTCGGTGTCATGGGCATCTGAAGCCAGAAAGGCCTGTCGGGTTGATTCAAACGGCTTGAGTCAGCGCACGGTGATCCGCGTCGAACTGGCCCCAGGCATCCGCCGGGTTGGGCTGATCCGCGACAATCGGCCCATGGCCATTCCCCAGGGTTTCATCGACGACCTGCTTGCCCGCACCGACGTGGTCGAGGTGGTGGGCCGCCATGTGCAGCTCAAGCGCGCCGGGGCCAACTACCAGGGCCTGTGTCCGTTCCACAGCGAAAAATCGCCCAGCTTCACGGTCAGCCCCAGCAAGCAGTTCTACCACTGCTTCGGCTGTGGCAAGAGCGGCAACGCCATCGGCTTCCTGATGGACCACCTCGGCAGCGGCTTCGTCGAAACCGTGCAGGACCTGGCGCAACAGGCCGGGTTGACGGTGCCGCAGGAACAGGTCAGTCCGCAGGAGATGGCGCGCCAGCAGGCCCAGCGCGAGCAGCGCAAGACGCTGACGGAGGTGCTGGAGCAGGCCGCCCAGGCCTACCGCGAGCGGCTCAGAACCACCCCGCTGGCCATCGACTACCTGAAAAAGCGCGGCCTGTCGGGGGCCATCGCCCAGCGCTTCGGCCTGGGTTACGCGCCCGACACCTGGCGCGGCCTGGCCAGCGTTTTTGCCGCCTACGACGACCCGCTGCTGGAGCACAGCGGGCTGGTCATCCACAACGCCGAGGAGGACAAGCGTTACGACCGCTTTCGCGGCCGCGTGATGTTCCCCATCCGCAACGAGCGCGGCGAGTGCATCGGCTTTGGCGGCCGCGTGCTGGGCGACGAGAAACCCAAGTACCTCAATTCGCCCGAGACCCCGGTGTTCAGCAAGGGGCATGAGCTGTACGGCCTGTACGAAGCCCGCAACGCCATCCGCGATGCCGGCCACGTGCTGGTCACCGAGGGCTACATGGACGTGGTGGCCCTGGCCCAGCTGGGCCTGCCCAATGCCGTGGCCACGCTGGGCACGGCCTGCACGCCCGACCACATGACCAAGCTGTTCCGCGTCACCGACCAGGTGGTGTTCAGCTTCGACGGCGACGCCGCCGGCCGGCGCGCCGCGCACAAAGCCCTGCATGTGGCCTTGCCGCTGGCCACCGACGTGCGCACGGTCAAGTTCCTGTTCCTGCCCGCCGAACACGACCCCGACAGCTTTGTGCGCACCCAGGGTAAGGCCGCGTTCGACCAGGCCGTGCAACAGGCCGTGCCGCTGTCGCGCTTCGTGATGGACGTGGCCAGCGAGACGCTGGACCTGGAAACCGCCGAAGGCCGCGCGCAAACCGCCGTGCGCGCGGGCGAGCTGTGGCGCTTGCTGCCGCAGGGCACGCTGGCCCAGCAAATGCTGGGGGATCTGGCCAGCCTGGTGCGCATGGAGGCGGCGCAGCTGCTCGAGAGCTGGCAGCGCCAGGGCCTGCTGGGCAAAGGCCGGCCAGGACGGGGCGAGGCCCCGGCTCGCCCCACTTCACCCAGTATCAAGCCATCCCCGTTTGCTGATGAACGGAAACATGACCATACTGCTCATCCACCTGGTTCAGACTGGTCTCAGGATTTGGGCGGGTTCGACAGCTGGCCCACGGCCGAATCCACCTGGCCCCAGGATGGCCACGGCGCCTGGCCGGGCGCCCGCCACGAAGGCCGCGAGTCCCGTGATTCCCGCAGCAGCCATGGCGGCCGCGGCGAGCGCGGCGCCTTCCGCAACGACCGCGGCAACCGATTCAAGGGCAAGGACACCACCGCCGGCAAACGCTGGCAAAGCCACAGCGGCCCACCCGGCATGCCCACGCCGCGCAGCGAGCATGCGGCCCGGCTGCTGCTGGCGCAGATGGAGCTGTGGGCCACGCTGTCGGAAACCGAGCACAGCCTGCTGTGCGAGCAACCCGCGCCCGTGGGCCCGTTGATCCGCTGGCTGGATCGGCAGTTTCAGGACCATGGCACCGTGGCCTGGGGCGTGCTGGTCGAGCAGCTGCAAGGCCAGCCCTTCGCCGACTTTGCGTCGCAGCTGATGCGCACGCACAAGGACCTGACGGCGCCGCAGGCCAACTTCGCCGAGCTGGAAAGCGAGATGCGATCCATCATGTTCGGCATCCGCCGCGACGCCTGCGCGGCCCAGGAAACCCGGGCCGCCCTGGCCAACGACATCGAGGGCCTGAAGCGCGCCAAGCTCGCGCGCGAAGAGCTGGACCGGGCCCAGGCCGCCTGGGCCGCGCAGCGCGCCGCCTCCTGAGCCAGCGAGCGCCAGATCAGCGGCGGCCGAGACCGCGGCCGCCCACCGAGGCAGCGAAGGCCGCGGGCTGCTTGCACCACTGCGCCAAGGAGGCTTGTTCCCAACCGCGTCGGCCGACGCCTGTTGAGCGGCCAGAGGCAGTGGCCTCCCGGCAATCTCGAGCACGATGTCGGTGCCGTTCGTGGCCGCACACTGACGAACACGCCGAACAACGCGCACATCGCGTTCGGGGTGGACAGCTACTAGGGCATTGCATGAACACCAACGTCCACATCCGCCTGACCACCTGCGACTGCGTGGTGACCCGCGCCCAGGAAGCCGGCGAGCCGGTTCCCGAGGCCTGGCGCGCCAGTGGCTGATTAGCGAATGGCGCGACGGCGCATCCGATAGGCGCCAAAGGCAGCGATACCCAGCAGTCCGGCGAGCAGTCCGGTGTCGCTCACGGCTGGCACAGGTGCCACGGTGCCGCCGATTGCGCCGCGGCGGATGGCGGCGAAGCGCAAGGTGCCGCCCGCGTACAAAGCCTCGCCGAAGCCATCCCCCCAAAAATCGACCGTGGTGAAGCTACCCGAGTCGTCAATGGCGCCGATGAAGTTGGTGAATCGGCTCTCTGCGACCCAACCAGGGTTGTCGTTTTCGGACAGCGCGTTGGCGGGCAGCGTGGCGGCGCCGCCATTGAAGCGAATCCACAGACCCGAGCCCTCAGCCGGTACGCCATAGGTGCTTTGGATGGCGGCAGGACGCGTTGCCTCGTAACAACACGTCGCCCAGTCACCAATTTCCAGCCCAAACGCGTTCACCGGTGAAGAGAAGGTGAAGCGCAAGCCGGTTTTTTCGCCTGGAATGGTGTCGGATGGCTCCGTCCAGGGGCTGATGTCCCATGCCGGAGCGGTCAAATTGTCGTAGGTCGTCGTCCACCCGAGCGGGTTGCCGTCGAGACGAGTCACCGTCAACGTTGCCGGGTTGCCGTTGGCGTCGGTGTAGTTGTAGACCCCAACGCCGTTCACGACGGCCGTTTGAATCACGGTTCCACCCAGTGTGGTGACCCGGCTGTCAAATGTTGGGATCTGCCCGATGGGCACGTTCACAATTTCAACGGCGCTCTGTGCTGCGCCAGACCACATGCTTGCAGCAAGCGCTGCAGCCACCAGAATCTTCTTCATCATTCGTCCCAAATGTGTGATGCCGTCACGGCACCCCATCCCCTCCCGGTGGTGGTGCCGCTCGCCCCTTCGATTGGATACAAATGGAATCAAAAGGACAATCACTGAAATTGGTGATGTATGAACGTACAGTAATTTAAATTGGCGTGCCCCGCCTCGGCCAGGGTTTCAGCGCAGGGCTTGATCCCCTGACAGCGAAAGACCGCCACCGCCGGCAGCGAAGCCGAGGCGCCCGTGGCCCAACACCCGCACGGTATAATCCACGTTTCATCGCGGCAAGAGCGACAGCAGCACCTCCGGCCCGGCCAACACCCAAGCGTGGGTGCCCCGCAGGGGACGGCCACCCTACCGCAAGGACTGCACCCCAAATGATCGCCCATCCCCTTGCCCAACACACCTTGATGTGAGGCTTGCTGCCCCCACACCAGGGTGATCCGGCGCGCAGTGTCATGGCGCCATTCGTTTCCGCTTGAGATTGTTTCGTTCTTCTTGATCGAGGTTGATTCATGCCCACTGCGAAAAAGCCTGTCACTGCCGCCAAGACCGTCCCCGCAAAAAAAACACCTGCCCCAGCAGCCGTGAAAGCACCGCCCACCAAGGCCGGTGCAGGCAAGACCGCCGCCGGCAAGGCCCAGAGCACCATGACTCCTGCAGAAAAAGCCAACACCCCCTCGACCGATACCGAAGCACAACTGCTGCCTGAAGCCGCTGCCAAGAAGACCCCGCGCAAGACCGCTGCCAAGAAGGCCGACACCGACACCACCAAGGCGCCCGCCAAGCGCGGCCGCAAGCCCAGTGCGGCCAAGACCGCCAAGGGCAAGGGCAAGTCCGGCGACGACCTGGACGATGACGCCGACTTCAGCGACATCGAGGAAGACCTGACGGGCGACGAGCCCGAAGTCGTCGAAGCCGTCAGCGACGCCCCGGTCGAGAAGGCCAAGCCGCTGCGCATGAAGATCAGCAAGGCCAAAGAACGCGCCTTGATGAAGGAATTCGGCCTGGACGAAACCGTCCTGACCGAAGAGGAAATGGCCAAGCGCCGCAACACCCTCAAGGCCTTGCTGAAGCTGGGCAAGACGCGGGGCTTCCTGACGCACGCCGAAATCTCCGACCACTTGCCGGACAAGCTGGTCGACGCCGAAACGCTGGAAGTCGTCGTGGCCATGCTGGTCGACATCGGCGTGCAGGTGTTCGAGCAGACCCCTGACGCCGACACCCTGCTGCTGTCGAACGCCACCGGCACCGTGGCCACCGAAGAAGAAGCCGAGGAAGAAGCCGAAGCCGCCCTGTCCAACGTGGACTCGGAGTTCGGCCGCACCACCGACCCCGTGCGCATGTACATGCGCGAAATGGGCTCGGTCGAGCTGCTCACGCGCGAAGGCGAAATCGAGATCGCCAAACGCATCGAAGGCGGCCTGATGGACATGATGGAAGCGATCAGCGGCTGCCCCGCCACCATCGCCGAAATCCTGGCCATGATGGAAGAAATCCGTGGCGGCGCCACCAAGGCCGTCATCTCGCAGGTGGTGGACGGCTTCGTCGACGCCGACGCCAACGACGACTACGTGGCCGAGGAAGACTTCGACGAGTACGACGAAGAAGACGATGACGACGGCAAGGGCGGCTCCAAGGCCCTGACCAAGAAGCTCGAAGAGCTGAAAAACCAGGCCCTGGCGCGCTTTGACGTGATCGCCGGCCACTTCGACAAGATGCGCCGCATCTACGAGAAGGAAGGCTGGGGCACGCCCGCCTACATGAAGGAGCAGACCGCGCTGTCGGCCCAGCTGATGTCGATCCGCCTGACGGCCAAGACCATCGAAAAGCTGTGCGACACCGTGCGCGGCCACGTGTCCGAGGTGCGCCAGCACGAGCGCGAGCTGCGCAAGATCATCGTGGACAAGTGCGGCTACCCGCAGATGGACTTCATCACCGCCTTCTCGGGCAAGGATGCCAAGGGCAACAAGGTGCAAAGCCACCTGCTCGACCTGAAGTGGATCGAGAAGCAAGCCGCCGCCGGCAAGCCCTGGAGCGCCATCATGGAGCGCAACATCCCGCCGGTTCAGGACCTGCAACAGAAGCTGCTGGACCTGCAGAGCAAGGTCGTGGTGCCGCTGGAAGAGCTCAAGGAGATCAACAAGCGCATGAACGCCGGCGAGGCCAGCTCGCGCGATGCCAAGAAGGAGATGATCGAGGCCAACCTGCGCCTGGTGATCTCCATCGCCAAGAAGTACACCAACCGTGGCCTGCAGTTCCTGGACCTGATCCAGGAAGGCAACATCGGCTTGATGAAGGCGGTCGACAAGTTCGAATATCGCCGCGGCTACAAATTCTCGACCTACGCCACGTGGTGGATCCGCCAGGCCATCACGCGCTCGATCGCCGACCAGGCGCGCACCATCCGCATTCCGGTGCACATGATCGAGACCATCAACAAGATGAACCGCCTGTCGCGCCAGCACCTGCAGGAGTTCGGCTTCGAGCCCGACGCCGCCATGCTGGCCGAGAAGATGGAGATCCCCGAGGACAAGATCCGCAAGATCATGAAGATCGCCAAGGAGCCGATCTCCATGGAAACGCCGATCGGCGACGACGACGATTCGCACCTGGGCGATTTCATCGAGGACAGCACCAACACCGCGCCCATCGAAGCCGCGCTGCAGGCTGGCCTGCGCGACGTGGTGAAGGACATCCTCGATTCGCTGACGCCGCGCGAGGCCAAGGTGCTGCGCATGCGCTTCGGCATCGAGATGTCGACCGACCACACGCTGGAGGAAGTCGGCAAGCAGTTCGACGTGACGCGTGAGCGCATCCGCCAGATCGAGGCCAAGGCACTGCGCAAGCTCAAGCACCCGAGCCGCTCGGACAAGCTGCGCAGCTTCGTCGACACGCAGTGAGTGCTGGCGCGACCGGTCCGCACCGGTTGCATCGCCATCCTTGACACAGCCCGGCCCCTGCCGGGCTGTGTCGTTTCAAGCAGTATGAGCCCATTGCCGTTGATCAGATAACGGCCACGCATCCATACTCCACTTATCAGATCATTCAACTCGCCTGAGCGTCCCATGCTGCTCGTCCTCGAGCGCCGGCAACCGGCCACGCCCGCCCGTCCACCCCGGCACTGCGCGCCCTTTGACGGCCTGCGACAATGGCGCCCCCTGTTCCGTTTGCCAGCGCTGCGTGTCACACCCATGAAACTGCTGCTCGATTTCTTCCCCATCCTGGCCTTTTTCGTCGCCTACAAACTCGACGACATCTACACCGGGACGGCGGTGCTCATGGCCTGCACGGTGCTGCAGATGGGCATCGTCTACGCCATGGAACGCAAGCTGGAGACCATGCAAAAGGCCACGTTGGTGCTCATCCTGGTGTTCGGCGCGCTGACCCTGGGCCTGCATGACGACCGCTTCATCAAGTGGAAGCCCACGGTGCTTTACGTCGCCATCGCGCTGGTGTTGGCCGTGGGCCAATGGGGCTTCAAGAAGAACCTGTTCAAGACCATGATGGGCAGCCAGCTGCCGCTGCCCGACCGCATCTGGGGCCATCTGTCGGCCTCGTTCATCGTGTTTTCGCTGTTCATGGCCGGGCTCAATGCCTGGGTGGCCACCTATTTGTCCACCGAGGCCTACATGAATTTCAAGCTCTGGGGCTTCGCCATCCCGGTCGTGTACTTCGTCGGCTTTGGCTACTACGCCATGCGCCACATGCAGGACACCAACCCCACGGAGCCGCAGGCATGAGCGCGCCCGACGGGGGCAGCCTGCACGCCACGCGGGCCGACCGCATGGCCCAAACCCTGCGCACCGCCCTGCCCGGCGCCAGTGTCGAGGTCATCGACGAGAGCTGGGAACACGCCGGCCACAGCGGGGCCAACGAGGCTGGTCTGGGCACCCACATGCGCGTGCGCATCCAGGCCGCGCAGCTGCACGGTTTGTCACGCGTGGCCCAGCATCGCCTTGTGTATGATGCCCTGCGCCCGTATGTGGAGGGCGAAGGCGTGCATGCCCTGGCGATCGAAGCCAAGGCACTGCCACCCGCTTGAGCCTGTGCTCCGCCCTCTGCAGCGACATTCCCATTCAAACAGGCAATCCATGAAATCGAACGCTATTCGCACCGTGGCCGCCGCCGCGTTGCTCGCGGCTTTGGCTGCTCCTGCCTTTGCGCAAAACATCGCCATCGTCAACGGCAAGGCCATCCCCAGCGCGCGCCTGAAGGCCGTTGAAGGCCAGCTCGAGCGCATGGGCCGCCCGGTGTCCCCCGAAGTGCGTGAACAGCTGAAAAAGCGCCTGATCGATCAGGAAGTGCTGGCCCAGGCCGCCGAACAGGCCGGCGTGACCCGCACGCCCGAGTACAAGGCCGGCATGGAAGACGCCCGGCAGATGGTGCTGATCAATGGCCTGCGCGAGCAGTACCTCAAGGCCAACCCGGTGACGGAAGCCGACGCCAAGGCCGAGTACGACCGCCTGGTGGCGGCCCAGAGTGGCGACGAGTACCGTGCCCACCACATCCTCGTCGAGAAAGAAGGCGAGGCAAAAGACCTGATTGCCAAAATCAAGGCCGGTGGCAACTTCGAGGAATTGGCCAAGCAACACTCCAAGGACCCGGGTTCCGGCGCCCGGGGTGGCGATTTGGACTGGGCGCCCGCCAGCGCCTACGTGGGCGAGTTCGGCACTGCCCTGAAAGCCCTGAACAAGGGCGACATCACACAAACCCCGGTCAAGACGCAATTTGGCTACCACGTCATTCGCCTGGACGACAAACGCGCCAGCCAGGCCGCCAGCCAGATTCCACCGTTTGAACAGGTGCAGGCCCAGGTCAAGGAGCAGCTGCAGCAGCAAAAGCTCGGCGCCTACATGAAGAAACTGATCGACGGCGCCAAGGTCCAGTGACCTGACCGCCCTTCGGGCGGCGCCTCGCTCCATCAGCCCCGCATGGCATTGCGCCTGCGGGGCTTTTCTTTTGCCCCGCCAACGGGTCATTGCAGGACACCTCCGCACGACCCGTGCAGCCCTTCGACAAAAGCCCGGGACACGATTTCTCCCAGCTCCCAGCTCCCAGCCCCCAGCTCCCAGCTCCCAGCTCCCAGCTCCCAGCTCCCAGCTCCCAGCTCCCAGCTCCCAGCTCCCAGCTCCTGCTGAACCGCCGTCCGGCATCGGTTCCCGCCATCGAGCAGCTTTACCGAACCCTTACAAGAGGCCTAACCATTACACAATTAAAATACGAATGATTCGCATTTGTTAAATCAACTTCAACAAGGACACCATGCAACCGCCCGTTGCAACGCTGTACCGGCCGCGCGCAGCACGTGCCCACCGCTTCCTCGCCCCTGCTGTGACACCCTCTTCTCCTCGGCAAGCCCTCCTCGGCACCCGGCATCACAGCTGCGCCAGCGCAGGCGCCACCCAGCAGGTGGCGCCGTGACCAGCCGCTTCACCGATCCCGCGCACCCGCAGTCCCTGCAACCAGCGCCACCCGGCCTGCACGCGGGCTACATCCAGGATGTGCTCTACCCGCGGCATGTTTTCCGCGAAACCATGCCCGTGTGGACCGCCTCGGTGCTCACAGCCCTGGGCCGCCGAGCCCCGGACCTCACCCAGCCGTACACCTTGCTTGAACTGGGCTGCGGCCAGGGGCTGGGGGTGGTCATGGCTGCAGCCATCAATCCCCTGGGGCAATTCCTGGGGATGGACATCAACCTGCAGGCCATCCGCCAGGCGCGGGCGCTGGCCGAGACGGCCGGCGTGGCCAATGCCCGCTTTGTCTGCCTGGACGTCGAAGCCCCTGCATCCGAACATGCGCTGCCGGCCTGCGACTTCATCGTCGTCCATGGCCTTTATTCCTGGGTGGGCGACACCCAGCGGGCCGCCATTCGCCGCTGGGCTACCCAGCTGTTGAAGCCCGGTGGCGTGTGCCATCTGGGCTACCTCACGCAACCTGGCTCGGCTTCCTTTGCCGCCGCGCAGCGCCTGATGCACCTGAGCAGCGCCCGCACGGCCGGCGGCAGCACCCACAAAGTGCGCCATGCCGCCGCATGGATTCATCAACTCGCGGGTGCAGGCCTGGGCTACTTCCAGGACGTGCCGGATGCGTTGGCCAACGTCCCCAGCCTGCAGGAGCTGGCCGACGACGAGGCCGCCGCCTACCACGCACACGACCTGCTGAACCCGCACTGGGATGCCCTGCACGTCAGCGACGTCATCGCCAGCATGGCCCATGCGGGCTGCGACTACGCCGGCAGCGCCTCCCCGCTCGACAACATCGACGCCGCCTCGTTACCACTGCAGGCGCAGGCGCTGTTGGCCGACTTGCGGCGGCAAGGCGCCAGCGTGGCCGAGCAGGAAACCTTCAAAGACCTGGCCCGCAACCAGCACGCACGCTTCGACCTGTACCAGCGCCACCACCCCGAGGGCAACCTGCTGCCCGAGGCGGCGCATCGCCACACTTTGTTGCAGCAGCGCGTGGGCCTGCTGCCCGAAGCCCCGCACGTCGAAAGCCCCACGGGCATGTTGACGCTGCAAAGCCGCATCGGCCCCATCCAGTTGCCGATGTCGCATGTGGCGCCCCTGCTGGGCGCCTTGCAGCACGGCCCACGCAGCTACGCCGAATTGGCGCAGTTGCCCGCCTATGCGCAGCGGCCCGGTGAACTCAACAGCCTGCTGCAGCTGCTGCAGTGGGCCAACTGGCTGCATCCCCTGCGGCCCGATGCGGGCCCTCAAACCTCGAGCGAGCCGGCCGCCCACCGGTTGAATGCCGTGCTCTCGGATCAGCCTGCGCCCTTCAACGGCGCCGTCCTGGCCTGCGCGCCCATCGGGTCGGCCTGCGCCATCCCCGAGGGCGGACTGTCGCCACACCACCACGCGCGCATGGCCGTGAAGGCCCCGTGATCGCCTGGCCCGCGTCGCTCACATCCCGCTTTTCATCCCACCTCCTTGAGAAAGGACGATTCACCATGTCCCAACACCTTGGCCGCGCCGTGACCTTCCGTCGGCACGCCCTCGCCTCCGCCGCGGCATCCTGCCTGTCCCTGCTGGCCCTGTCGGCCCACGCCCAGGCGCCGGCCACCGGCGAAGCCGTTCAGCAGCTCGATGCCGTGACGGTCACCGCCGAAGAGCAGCTGCGCCAGTCCCTGGGGGTCTCGGTCATCACCGAAAGCGACCTGGAAAAACGCCCGCCCGCCAACGACCTGTCGGAAATCCTGCGCACCCAGCCCGGCGTCAACCTGACGGGCAACAGCTCGGGCGGCAGCTATGGCAACCAGCGCCAGATCGACCTGCGCGGCATGGGGCCTGAGAACACCATGATCCTGATCGACGGCAAGCCGGTGCTGTCGCGCAATGGCGCCCAGATGCGCCGCAGCGGTGAGCGCGACACCGGCGGCGACACCAACTGGGTGCCTGCCGACCAGATCGAAAGCATCGAGATCATCCGCGGCCCGGCCGCCGCCCGCTATGGCTCGGGCGCGGCGGGGGGCGTGGTCAACATCATCACCAAGAAGCCGACCAAGAAGCTCTCGGGCGGCGTGACCCTGTACGGCAGCACCGAAGACGGTGGCGGCGACACGCGCCGCGCGGGCTTCAACCTGTCGGGCCCGCTCAGCGACACGCTGTCGTTCCGCCTGTATGGCAACGTGGCCAAGACCGGCGCCGAAGACATCGACACCAACGTCGGCGCGGACGGTCGCTTTCTGGCCGCCGGCCACGAAGGCCGCCGCAACCGCGACCTGAACGGCCTGCTGCGCTGGCAGCTGACCCCCGATCAGGTGCTCGAGTTCGAAGCCGGCTTCAGCCGCCAGGGCAACATCTACACCGGCGAATCGGTCACCGGCACGACCGATCCGGCGTCCGAATCGGCATCGGCCCAACTGATCGGCTCCGAGGTTCGGCGCGTGTACCGCCAGACGGCCGCGGTGACCCACCGCGGCAAATGGGGTGACCTCGGCAATTCCCGCGTGATCTTCCAGTACGAGAACACCCGCACCGCCAACTGCCAGAAAGGCACCGCCGGCAGCGGCGACGGCAACTGCAACAGCACGACCGTGTTCCCCGTGTCGGCGCTGAAGAACTACTTCGCCAACGGCGAGCTGTACACGCCGCTGACCATCGGGGGCTTCCGGCAGATGCTGACCACCGGCATCGAGTACCGAAAAGAACAGCTGCGCGACGACAACGTCGCCGCCTGGGATGCCAGCGCCGCCACAGCCAACACGCTGGCCTTCTACCTCGAGGACAACATCTCGCTCAGCAGCAAGCTGATCCTGACGCCCGGTGTGCGCCTGGACCACCACGAGAAGTTCGGCAACAACTGGAGCCCCAGCCTGAACGCCACCTATGAGCTGACGCCGGACTGGACGCTCAAGGGCGGCATCGCCCGCGTGTTCAAGGCCCCCAACGTCTACCAGACCAACCCCGGCTACCGCTGGTCGAGCATGGGCAACGGCTGCAACGGCCTGGGCCAGTGCGAGATCCTGGGCAACCCCGACCTGAAGCCCGAAATCAGCGTGAACAAGGAACTGGGCCTGGCCTGGAACCCGAACAACGGCTGGTCCGCCAGCATCGCCTACTTCCGCAACGACTACAGCAACAAGATCGGCACCGACCTCACCTTCCTGGAATTCAACCCCAGCAACGGCCTGATGACCACCCGCTGGGTGAACACCGGCAAGGCGCTGATCCATGGCCTGGAAGGCAGCTTCACCATCCCGCTGCTGGGCGACGAGGGCCGCACGCTGAAGCTGAGCAACAACTACACCCTGATGTTCAGCAACAAGAGCAAGGACACCGAGCAACCCGTGTCCATCATCCCCAAATACACCCTCAACAGCACGCTGGATTGGCAGGTAACGCCGCAGTTCTCTGCCCAGCTGCATGGCACGTTCTACGGCCGGCAGAAGCCGCGCACGCTGAACGTCGCCAACAGCGACGTGCCCATCACCGAAGGCGGCCTGGCCGAGCTGGGCGCTTACGCCATGGCCAGCCTCAGCGGCTCTTACCAGTTCGACAAGAACACCCGCCTGAGCGCCGGCGTGACCAACCTGTTCAACAAGAAGATCTCGCGCCAGTCCAACAACTCGCAGTCGGCCGGCGCCTTCACCTACAACGAGCCCGGGCGCGGCTTCTACATCAGCCTGAACAGCACCTTCTGATCACGGCACCTCTGACGGCGCCTCAGCCGGCACCTCGGCCGGCCACCTCCGATTGACCCGCACCGGATCCCGCCGATCCGGTGCGCCGCCCGCACGGCCTGCAGCGCTGCTACGGCTCATCGGCGTCGTACCGAGTATGGCCCCTTGCTCGTCCAAGAGAAAAAGGCAAGCCATCCATACTCGTGCTGACGCATGCGCCGAACGACACTGCGGCCGAACGGTGCCCGTCACCTGCGCGCACCTGGCGCCCACGCCGGGCGCCACTAGACGGCGGCGCTCAGGCGCCGCGAGCGGTCGGCGGGCCGCAGGGCATGCCGCAAGGCGTCCATCCTGAAGCGGCGCCGCCTGCAGGCCGACAGCCGCGCGGCGATAATCGCGCCCCATGTCCCTCGCCCCCCACCTTCTCGAATTGCTGGCGCCTGCGCGCACGGTCGACATCGGCCTGGAAGCGCTCAAGCACGGCGCCGACGCCATCTACATCGGCGGCCCTGGCTTTGGCGCCCGCGCCAGCGCCGGCAATTCGCTGCAAGACATCGCGCGCCTGACCGCGCAGACGCGCCGCTATGGCGCCCGCGTGTTCGTCACCCTCAACACCATCTTGCGCGACGACGAACTCGAGCCCGCGCGCCAGCTCATCTGGCAACTGTACGACGCCGGCGCCGACGCGCTCATCATCCAGGACATGGGCCTGCTGGAGCTGGACCTGCCCCCCATCCAGCTGCACGCCAGCACGCAAACCGACATCCGCACGCCCGAGAAGGCGCGCTTTCTGCAGGACGCGGGCCTGTCGCAAATCGTGCTGGCGCGCGAGCTGACGCTCGAGCAGATTGCCGCCTGCCGCACCGCCACCGACCCCGAGCGCTGCACCATCGAGCACTTCGTGCATGGCGCGCTCTGCGTGGCCTACAGCGGCCAGTGCTACATCAGCCATGCGCACACCGGCCGCAGCGCCAACCGCGGTGACTGCTCTCAGGCCTGCCGCCTGCCCTACCAGGTGGTCGACAGCCAGGGCCGCTTCGTCGCGCACGACAAACACGTGCTGTCCATGAAGGACAACAACCAGTCGGATAACCTGCGCGCCCTCATCGACGCTGGCGTGCGCAGCTTCAAGATCGAGGGCCGCTACAAGGACATGGGCTACGTGAAGAACATCACCGCCCATTACCGGCAACTGCTCGACGAGGTGCTGGACGAGCGCCCCGAGCTGGCCGCGTCGTCCTCTGGGACCTGCACGTTCACCTTCACGCCCGATCCGAATCAGAACTTCAACCGCGAGTTCACCGACTACTTTTCGAACGGCCGCCAGATCGACATCGGCGCCTTCGATTCGCCCAAGAACCCGGGCCAGCCCATCGGCTGGGTGCGGCAGGTCGGCACCCAGTCCTTCGAGCTGCAGCTGGACGACGACACCCAGCGCCTCGCCAACGGCGATGGCCTGTGCTACCTGGACTCACAGAAAGAACTGGTGGGCGCGCAAGCCAACCGCGTGGAAGACCTGGGCGGCGGCGTGTGGCGCGTGTTCCCCAAAGACCCCATCGCCCCGGCTGCGGGCCGCGCCCCGGCCAGCGGCACGTCAGGCGGCAGCCGCGGCGCCAGTGGCGCGCAGCTGCATGACCTGCGCAAGGGCACCATCATCAACCGCAACCGCAGCATGGACTGGGTGCGCACGCTGGAGCGCCCCTCGGCTGAGCGCCGCATCGGCGTGTGGCTCACGCTGGCCGAGCTGGCCGACGGCAGCGGCCTGTCGCTGACCATGGTGGACACCGATGGCAACACGGGGTATGCATCCATCGCCGTTGAAAAACAAACAGCAAACGACGCATACTCCGCCAATGAAACCACAGCCACCGGCCTGCGCAAACTGGGGGACTCCCTCTACACCGCGCTGGACGTGCAGCTGAACTGGGCCAGCCCCTGGTTCGTGCCGGCCTCGCAACTCAAGCACCTGCGCCGCGAAGCCGTGGCCGCACTCGATGCCGCCCGCGCCGCCGCCTTCGTGCGCCTGCCGCGTGCCCTGCCTGTTGAACCGCCCACGCCGTACCCCGAAGACACGCTCAGCTACCTGGCCAACGTGTTCAACCACAAGGCGCGTGACTTCTACGCCCGGCATGGCGTCAAGGTCATCGCCGCCGCGTACGAAAGCCAGGAGGAAGAAGGCGAAGTCAGCTTGATGATCACCAAGCACTGCGTGCGCTTTTCCTTGAGCCTGTGCCCCAAGCAGGCCAAGGGCGTGATTGGCGTGAAAGGCACGGTGAAGGCCGAGCCGCTGCAGCTCATCAACGGCAAAGAGAAACTCACCCTGCGCTTTGACTGCAAGCCCTGCGAGATGCACGTGGTCGGCAAGATGAAACGCAGCGTGATGAACGAGCACCGCCGCAGCGCCGATGCCGCCCTGGCGCAAGGGGTGCCGATGCAGTTCTACCGCACGCGTCCCGCGCCCTGAACACGCGCCGGTCCTGCAAGCGCGGTTCACACAGCCGTGCTTCGCCTCATCAGCAGTATGGTCCGCTTCATGGCCAGGGACTGAAGCCCAGTGAGTGTCCTGGCCAGCTCCGCGCGCTGGCGCGGTTAACCGGCATGGCCGCATGGCGATCCGCGCTCGAGCGCCGCGGAAACGTGTTCAGGGGCTGGGCGCCACCACCACCGACCACGTGACCGAGCGACGTGTCACGGGTTGAAGCCCCGTGCCGTTTTCAGGCGAAGCCCGCAGCACGATGCGCTGTCCGATCGAGACCGGCACCGCGCCTGTCACGGCACAGCCCGTGTCACTCCCCGCGACCGTACAGCTCAGGCCCGCCATGGCCGTCCCATCGACGAACACGGTGAACACATAGCGCCTGGACCCATTGCCTGCTGCGCCGCTGAGCTGCACCTGCAGCCGTTGCAGGGTGCCTGCCAGCGGCATCAGCAAGCCATGCGCATTGCGTGCACTGATCTCGGCTTCGCTGCTGTTGGTCGTGATGCCTGCCGAGTCGAAGCCCGCGATGCCGATGAACGAATTCCAGTTGCTGGCGGTGACCACCTCGCCGCCTGAACTGCCGAAGAGCACGACCTTGGCATCGCTGGCATTGCCGGGAACGCCTTGGATGCCTTGGGGACCTTGAAGGCCCTGAATCCCCTGCGGCCCCGGGGGTCCGGCCTCGCCCGGTGCACCCACCGGCCCCGGAGGCCCAATCGGCCCCGTGGGTCCGGCGGGACCCACCGGACCTTGTGGCCCCTCGGTGCCCGCGCTGGTGCTCAGGTTGCCGGCGCCATCCACCTGCACATAGCCGGCGCCACCGCCGCCCAGCCCGGGCAAGCGCAGAGCCCCGGGCACATTCACGCTCTGGTCGTTGTTGAACTGGGCGATGGGGTCGCCGCCCGGCGTGCGAACCTCCACCCCGTTGGTGCCCGAGAGGCTGACCTGGGCCTGGACGGTGCCGCCGATCAGCAGCAAAGCGGGCACGAGGGCCGAAAAACAGGAAATGCGTGTGTTCATGGTGAGAAGCAATTCGGACAGGTGAGAGGTCGCGCCGTCAACGGCCAAGGGGAGCGCCAGCCCCTGAGCGCGAACGCTGGCGCCAGCGTCCAGCCGTTGCCAGCACGCCCGCGATCAGCACGCCCAGGCTCCAGGGCCCGCCCAGGGGCACGGGGGCAACGACACCGGCCCCGGGCGCGGCCGGCTGGAACCAGTTGGGCGCCACGCCCCCGGCGATGAGGTTGTGCTGCGTGGGCGCCAGGTGCTGGCCCCCGCGCGCGTCCACGTTGTCGACCCCCACCGCCTCGATGGCCTGCGTGCCTTCGGGCAACAAGCTCAGGCGGGCCGTGCCCCCCTGCCCTCTGAGGGTCTGACCCTGCAGGGTGAGCAGGCCGGCCACCTGCTGCTCGCTGCCCGCTGCCCACAGCAGCGTCTGGCCGGCCGCCGTGGCCTGCAGCGTCTGGAAGCGGTTGTTGCCTGTGAACGTGGTGGTGTCGCTGCAGGCACCGTCGACATCGACCGTGCCGTCGCCGGCTGTGAAGGCACCGGCGTTGTGCCAGCCCAGGGACACGTCGAGCTGGGCGCCACCGCTGACCGCCAGGTGCCCGCCCGCCTCGATGGTGAGGGTGCGCACCCGGCTCAGGTGAGCCCCCTGCAGCTGCAAGGTGCCTTGCACCAGCACGTCTTCACAGCTCAAGTCCACGTCGATGGCCCAGGCGGCCGTGTCGCCGGCCGGCACCACGATGCCCTGCGCCATCGCCGCCGAGGCGCCCAGCACCGCCGCAGTGGCCAGGACCAAGGCGGCCCGCCTGAGCCTGCGGGGACGCGTGCCTCGCGGAGGAATCGCCCCACCTGCGGAGCGTGTCTGCCTGGTTCCAGCCGTCAAAATGACCCACCATGTTGCTCAAAAGATGCGCAAATGTGCATTATTTTGATTACATCCCATGCAGGTAGAAACCCTTATTCACGTCTTGTGACAGACCGCCCGCCTTTGGGTGTAGGGCTCGGAGGGTGCGTTCAGACCACTGTCTGGCAAGCTCAGGGCGCCCTTCTCCCGCCCTCGGCCAAGCCCTTGCAGCCTTGCGCTAGCATGGGCCTCAGCCATGTGCCGCATGGCGGTTGCCCAAGGAGAAGCCCATGAACATCCTGCTGCCCGTCGATGGCTCGGCGCTGTCGGTTCACGAAGTGCGTTTTGCGCTGCGGCTGGTCGAAGAAGGCTTGCGTGCCGAATTCGTGCTGGCCAACGTGCAGGAGCCCGCCACCTTCTTCGAGGTGGTGACGGCCAGGGAGCCCGAGCTGATCGAGCATGCCGCCCGCGAAGCCGGCCGCGACATGCTGCACGAACCCACGCGCCTGTTGCAGCAGGCCGGCGTGCCCTTCGACAGCGAGGTGCTGTCCGGCGATCCGGTGCAGGCCATGCTGGACCTGATCGGCACCCACGACATCGACCTGGTGGTCATGGGCACGCGGGCCCTGGGCTGGATCCGCGAAGCGCTGGAAGGCTCCACCTCGCGGCGGTTGCTGCAGTACTCGCCCGTGCCGGTGCTGCTCGTCAAGCCGCCAGTGGCCGACGATGAGCCGTGACCATCCAACAAAGGGGTATCACACCACTCTCGTTTTTCAATAAACAGGAATTGATCCATACTGCATAAACACATGAACATCGCGGCGCGCACCATGCTGAGGGCCGACACGTTGGACACGTAACCCGCCAGCTGAGCCCGGCCCCCAGAAACGCCTTGTTGTGGGTGTTCACGCGGTGTCGGCTGGCCGTGCTCCAGCGTGCACCCGGCGCAGGCCCTGTGCAATGCGTGGCACCGCTGACGTCCACTGCGTCTGGCACTGCGCCCATCGGTGAAGGCCATGCCACGCACGATCCAGGTGGGCAGCTGCCCTGCGGTCTCCGGGCGCAGCCGCCAGATCAGGGTGCGGCAGTCGGCACCCACTCTGGCGCCGCCGCAGATTGACCTGGCCGAGCCACCGCCGCACCCATGAAAAAACCCGCCTGGGCACGCCCAGGCGGGTTTTCAACGCGGGAAGGAATCCGGAGGATCAGACCTTCTCGGCGGCTTCCACGTACTCGGGGATTTCGTTGAAGTTCATGTAGCGGTAGACGCTGGCCTTGTCGGCATCGATCACGCCCATTTCCTTCAGGTACTCCTCACGCGTGGGCAGCTTGCCCAGACGCGACGCGATGGCCGCCAGCTCGGCCGAGCCCAGGAACACGTTGGTGTTCTTGCCCAGGCGGTTCGGGAAGTTGCGGGTGGAGGTGGAGATGACCGTTGCGCCTTCACGCACCTGCGCCTGGTTGCCCATGCACAGCGAGCAGCCCGGCATTTCGGTGCGCGCACCGGCCGTGCCAAAGGCGGCGTAATGGCCTTCCTTGATCAGCTCGCTCTCGTCCATCTTGGTCGGCGGTGCGACCCACAGCTTGACCGGGATGTCGCGCTGGCCACCCAGCAGCTTGGCGGCGGCGCGGAAGTGGCCGATGTTGGTCATGCACGAGCCGATGAAGGCTTCGTCGATCGGGGTGCCGGCCACTTCGGACAGGAACTTGGCATCGTCCGGGTCGTTCGGGCAGCAGACGATGGGCTCTTTGATGTCGGCCAGGTCGATCTCGATCACGGCGGCGTACTCGGCGTCCTTGTCGGCTTCGAGCAGCTCGGGCTTGGCCAGCCAGGCCTCGACCTTCTCGATGCGGCGCTGCAGCGTCTTCGCGTCGGCATAGCCGTCGGCGATCATGTTCTTCATCAGAACGATGTTCGAGGTCAGGTACTCCTTGATCGGCTCGGGGTTGAGCTTGATCGTGCAGCCGGCGGCCGAGCGCTCGGCGGAGGCGTCGGACAGCTCGAAGGCCTGCTCCACCTTCAGGTCCGGCAGACCTTCGATTTCCAGGATCTTGCCGGAGAAGATGTTCTTCTTGCCGGCCTTGGCCACGGTCAGCAGACCGGCCTTGATGGCGTACAGCGGAATGGCGTGCACCAGGTCACGCAGCGTCACGCCGGGCTGCAGCTCGCCCTTGAAGCGCACCAGCACCGACTCGGGCATGTCCAGCGGCATCACACCGGTGGCGGCACCGAAGGCCACCAGGCCCGAACCGGCCGGGAAGGAAATCCCGATGGGGAAACGCGTGTGCGAGTCGCCGCCCGTGCCCACGGTGTCGGGCAGCAGCAGGCGGTTCAGCCAGCTGTGGATCACACCGTCGCCCGGACGCAGGGCCACGCCGCCGCGGTTGGAGATGAAGGCCGGCAGCTCGCGGTGCGTCTTCACGTCCACGGGCTTGGGGTAGGCGGCGGTGTGGCAGAAGGACTGCATGACCATGTCGGCCGAGAAGCCCAGGCAGGCCAGGTCCTTCAGCTCGTCGCGGGTCATCGGGCCCGTGGTGTCCTGCGAGCCGACGGTGGTCATGCGGGGTTCGCAGTAGGTGCCGGGGCGCACGCCCTGACCTTCGGGCAGGCCGACGGCGCGGCCGACCATCTTCTGCGCCAGCGTGAAGCCGGCCTTGGATTCGGCGGGGGCTTGCGGCAGGCGGAAGGCGGTGGACGCCGGCAAGCCCAGGAATTCGCGCGCCTTGGCCGTCAGCGAACGGCCGATGATCAGGTTGATGCGGCCGCCGGCCTGCACTTCATCCAGCAGCACGTCGGACTTGAGCGCGAAGTCGGCGACCTTGGCCCCGGCCTTCTCGATCTTGCCCGCGTACGGGAAGATGTCGATCACATCGCCCATCTCCAGGCTGGACACGTCCACTTCGATGGGCAGCGCGCCCGAGTCTTCCTGCGTGTTGAAGAAGATGGGGGCGATCTTGCCACCCAGCGTGACGCCACCAAAGCGCTTGTTGGGCACGAAGGGGATGTCCACGCCCGTGCCCCAGATGATGGAGTTGGTGGCGGACTTGCGCGACGAGCCGGTGCCGACCACGTCACCCACGTAGGCGACCAGGTGGCCCTTCTTTTTCAGGTCCTCGATGAACTGCATCGGGCCGCGCTTGCCGTCTTCTTCGGGCTTGAAGGCCGCGTCGGGACGCGTGTTCTTCAGCATGGCCAGGTAGTGCAGCGGGATGTCCGGACGGCTCCAGGCATCGGGTGCGGGCGACAGGTCGTCGGTGTTGGTTTCGCCGGGCACCTTGAACACGGTGACGGTGATCTTCTCTTCGACCTTGGGACGGCTCGTGAACCACTCGGCATCGGCCCAGCTCTGCATCACGTCCTGCGCCTTGGCGTTGCCGGCCTTGGCCTTGGTTGCGACGTCGTTGAAGAAGTCGAACATCAGCAGCGTCTTCTTCAGCGCCTCGGCCGCCACGCCCGCCACTTCGGCGTCGTCCAGCAGCTCGATCAGCGGGTGCACGTTGTAGCCGCCCACCATGGTGCCCAGCAGCTCGGTGGCCTTGGCCTTGGAGATCAGACCAACCTGGAGGTCGCCATGCGCCACGGCGGCCAGGAAGCTGGCCTTCACCTTGGCGGCATCGTCCACACCTGGGGGCACGCGGTAGGTCAGCAGCTCGAGCAGTTCAGCCGTGTCCTGGCCAGCAGGCGGATTCTTGATCAACTCGATCAATTCGGCGGTTTGCTTGGCGTCGAGCGGCAATGGGGGAATGCCCAGTGCGGCGCGTTCTGCGACATGCTTCTTGTACTCTTGCAACATCGTTGTTCCTGCGTGAGGTCGGTCTAGGATCGTGGGACACAGGCGGCTCGCCTGTGCGTCATGGGGGCCAGGCCAGGCCCGGCTGCGCGGAGGACCGCGTCAAATCAGTTGTCGAACAGACCCTTGCCCTTGGGCGCCGTCTTCATGGCCTCGGCCACGTCGTGCTGCTGGCGGGTCTTGCAGTCGTCGGCAATGCGCTCGCCCTTGCGCTGGTTCATCAGCATGGACTTGTTGCCCAGCTGCAGCCAGACGGCGCCCGAGCGGGCGTCTTCCAGACGAACGGCACCCGTGCGGCTTTCCACGGGGTGCATGTAGAAGCGCTCCTTGCCCGAGACGACGTTGAAGAAGCCGGGGTTGTTGGTGTCTTCGCTGACCGAGATGTTGGCGCCCAGCTCGCACTGGATGCTGCCGGTGTACACCGTCTTCGCGATGGCCAGCTCGCCGTCCGTCAAGCGCTTGGTGGCCGATTGCACCGGGGTCGTGGCTTCAACGGCCTTCTTCACGGTGGCCTTGTTGCGCACCTGGGGCTGCTTCTTCGCCGGCGCCTTTTTCTGGGGGGTGGCCTTCTTGGCCGGAGTTGCCGCCTTCTTGGCTGCAGCCGGCTTGTCTGCGGCTTGCACGTTCAGGGCAACCGGCATGGCCAGGGACAGCGCGACGACAAGGGGAAGGAACTTCATGGGAGGTGCCTTTGAGGATGAGGCTGATGAAATGGCCCACGCACCGCGCGTGGGCATGCGTCCACAAACCCTGGCTGCATGAAGCCCATGGATTTGCGCAGCCGCAGTGTAGGTTCAAAGCTTGGTCTGTGCCCCGGCAAAACGTGCCAAGGCGTCAGCTTGTTCACACCTGCCCCTCGGCCGCATGGCGGCCGCGTGTCGGAGTGAGGTGCCATGGCGGTGAATCGCCGTGCCGACGGCAGTATGACCCTGCTGCCGTTGTTACAAAAACGACGATGGCGCCATACTCCGCGCCCATGACGCACAACAGGCACACCTTTCACGGCTGTCTCCGCGCCACCATGAACAGGCGGGGAAACGCCAGCAGGCGCTGGCCATCGGCCCGGGCGGGATAGGCGGCATCCACCCGGCGTTCGTACTCGGCCAGGAAGCTGGGCTGCAGCTCGGCCGGCAGCCCCTCGACAAAGGGTTTCAGCCCCGTGCTGCTCAGCCACTGGACGATGGCCGCCGCCGACGCCATGGGGTGTTGGTAAACGGTGTGCCACACATCGACACTGGCGGCCTGGCGCTCCGGCGCGGCCAGCAGGTCGTAGTAGGCGCCAATGGGCAGGATCTCGGTGCGCACCTGGTCGGCATCGCCGATGTGGGGCGCAAACGCTGGCAGCCTGGCGACCTCGCGCATCAGGCGGTGCGAGGGCTCCTGCCGGTTGTCAGGCATCTGCACGGCCAGCACCCCACCGGGGGCCAACTGCGCGAACAGACGCGGAATGAGGGTGTCGTGCCCGCCCACCCACTGCAGGGCGGCATTGGCATAGATCAGGTCGGGTGCGGGCTGGCCGGCAGACACCGTCCAGGTCGCGATGTCGCCCTGCTCGAAACGAGCCTGGGGCAAGGCTTGGCGCGCGGTCTGCAGCATGGCGTCGGAGGTGTCGACGCCCAGCACCTGGGCACCGGCAAATCGCTCGACCAGCAACGCCGTGGAGTTGCCCGGCCCGCAGCCCAGATCCACGATGTGGAGGCTGCGGGTCGTGGCATCGACCGGAGGCACCCGCGCCAACAGCTCTGCCGCCGGGCGCGTGCGCTCGCTGGCAAAGCGCAGGTACAGCGCGGGGCTCCAGTCTTGCATGGCTTACAGCAGGTGCTTGACGCCGTCTTGTTCGCCTTGCAGCTCGGCCAGGGTCTTGTCGATGCACTCTTGCGAGAAGGCGTCGATCTCCAGACCTTCGACGATCTTGTATTCGCCGTTTTCGGTGGTCACGGGGAAGCCGAACACGATGCCTGCAGGGATGCCGTATTCACCGTTGGAGGGCACGCCCATGGTCACCCATTCGCCGTTCGAGCCCAGGGCCCAGTCGCGCACGTGGTCGATGGCGGCGTTGGCGGCCGAGGCAGCCGACGACAGGCCGCGGGCAGCGATGATGGCGGCGCCGCGCTTGCCCACGGTGGGCAGGAACACATCCTTGTTCCAGGCCTGGTCGTTGATCATGTCCTTGACCGACTTGCCGTCCACGGTGGCGAAGCGGTAGTCGGCGTACATGGTGGGCGAGTGGTTGCCCCACACGGTCAGCTTCTTGATGTCGCCGACCTTGAAACCGGCCTTGGCAGCCAGTTGCGAGGCCGCGCGGTTGTGGTCCAGGCGCAGCATGGCGGTGAAGTTCTTGGCCGGCAGATCCGGGGCCGACTTCATGGCGATGTAGGCGTTGGTGTTGGCGGGGTTGCCCACGACCAGCACCTTCACGTTGCGCGAAGCCACGGCGTTCAGGGCCTTGCCCTGGGCCGTGAAGATCTGGGCGTTGGCGGCCAGCAGGTCGGCACGCTCCATGCCGGGGCCACGGGGACGGGCGCCGACCAGCAGGGCGTAATCCGTGTCCTTGAAGGCTTGCAGGGGGTCGGAATGGGCTTCGATGCCGGCCAGCAGCGGGAACGCGCAGTCTTCCAGCTCCATGATCACGCCTTTGAGGGCGTTTTGGGCCTTCTCATCGGGGATTTCGAGCAACTGCAGGATGACCGGCTGATCCTTGCCCAGCATTTCGCCAGAGGCGATGCGGAACAGCAGGGCGTAACCAATTTGGCCAGCGGCGCCGGTAACGGCCACGCGCACGGGTTGCTTGCTCATGAGAGAACTCCAGAAAATCCAGAAAAGGGAGTGCAGGCGAGCGCCGATTCATGATGCCCGGACACCGACCTGCGACAGGTTTGTGCATGCACCCGCACCGACAAGGCACGCGCGCATGCGGGAAAACACGCATCCAAGTGTACCCGCAAACGCATCTCTCGGGGCATTTTGTCTTATGTCTTATATAAGATATCATATGCTCAACCACTGGCCCAGATACATCTTTGGCGCCTGCTTTTTCCCTCCCCGCGGCCGGCTGTGTCCTGGATGGATTCAACACACGGGACAGCTTCACTGCGACCTCACCATGGCCAAGACTGCGATTCCAGACGCGCCCGAAGGCAAAGCCCAGACGCCCGCGTTCAGCCCGCTCTACCAGCAGATCAAGCAGTTGATCCTGGGCAGCCTGCAGCAGGGCGAATGGCAACCCGGCGAGGCCATCCCCAGCGAGCTGGAGCTCGCAGCCCGCTTCAAGGTCAGCCAGGGCACCGTGCGCAAAGCCATCGACGAGCTGGCGGCCGAGAACCTGGTCGTGCGCCGCCAGGGGCGTGGCACCTTCGTCGCCACCCATGCCGAACAGCACACCCAATACCGCTTTTTGCGGCTGGTGCCCGACAGCGGCTCGCTGGACAGCGAAGGCCCGGCCCAGCGCGACATCGTCGCCTGCAAACGCATGCGTGCCGCGGGTGATGTGGCCCAAGCGCTGGCGCTGCGCGCCGGTGAGCCTGTGCTCCAGATCACGCGTCTGCTCACCTTCCAGGGCGTGCCGACCATCCTGGAAGACCTGTGGTTGCCGGCCACGCCCTTCAAAGGGCTCACCGCCGAGCGCCTGGCCGACTACCACGGCCCCATGTACGCCATGTTCGAGGCCGAATTCGGCGTGCGCATGGTGCGCGCCAGCGAGCAGATCCGCGCCGTGGTGGCGCACGACGAGCAAGCCCAGCTGCTGGCAGTATCGACCGGAAGCCCTTTGCTGAGTGTCGAAAGAACCGCATACACCTACAACGACATCCCCATGGAGTGGCGTCGCGGCCTGTACCGCACCGACACCCACCACTACCACAATGAACTGAGCTGAGTTGTGAAGGCGATGGCGCACAGGTGCCACATGCCCCTGCGGCTTGCAATAGAATTTACAGGTTTTCCCTAGCGTTTCGCTCAAACGTCATCACCCCTCGGATACCCACATGACAGAAGCAACCAAATCCGCCAAAGCGGTGCGGCCGGAGTTCCGCAACATCAACCTGCTCTCGGACGTCAGGACTTACCGCCTGCCCGCAGCCGGCATCGTGTCGATCCTGCACCGCGTCAGCGGCGCCGTGCTCTTTGTGCTGTTGCCTTTCATCGTTTGGTTGTTCGACAAATCGGTGTCGTCCGAAATTTCGTTCGGCGAGTTCACAAGCGCCTTTTCGGCTGGTCTGGGCGGCGTGCCCGGCTGGTTCATCAAGCTCGTGACCCTGGCCATCATCTGGGCCTACCTGCATCACTTCTGCGCTGGCGTGCGTCACCTGTACATGGACTTCACCCACAAGGTGAGCAAGGAGTTCGGCAAGTCGTCGGCCACCGCCACGCTCGTGATCTCGCTGCTGCTGACCGCAGCCCTGGGCGCCAAGCTGTTCGGCGTGTTCGGCGCGCACTGATCGACCTCCCACGAAAGGCATACAAAAATGGCAGTCAATTACGGTTCCAAACGTGCGGTGGTCGGTGCTCACTACGGCTTGCGCGACTTCCTGGCTCAGCGTGCCACGGCATGCCTGATGGCCCTCTTCACCATCGTGTTGCTGGCTCAGGTCATCTTCTCGACGGGCCCCATCGGCTACGACACCTGGGCAGGCATTTTTTCGGCCCAATGGATGCGCGCCCTCACCTTCGCGCTCATCGTGGGTTTGGCCTGGCATGCCTGGATCGGCATGCGCGACATCTGGATGGACTACGTCAAGCCCGTGGGCTGGCGTCTGGCCCTGTACACCTTGACCATTGTCTGGCTGGTGGGTTGCGCCGGCTGGGCCTTCCAAGTGCTGTGGCGCCTGTGATCGGCTCGGCAAACGCACATCCATCTGACCCACACAATTTCACAAGAGCATCATGAGCTACACAAAAGATCAGGTCACCAACCGCAAGTTTGACGTGGTGATCGTTGGCGCCGGCGGCTCCGGCATGCGCGCCTCGCTGCAACTGGCCAAGGCTGGCCTGAACGTGGCCGTTCTGTCCAAGGTTTTCCCGACCCGTTCACACACCGTGGCGGCCCAAGGCGGCGTGTCCGCGTCGCTGGGCAACATGAGCGAAGACAACTGGGAATGGCACTTCTACGACACCATCAAGGGCTCTGACTGGCTGGGCGACCAGGACGCCATCGAGTTCATGTGCCAGGAAGCCCCCAAGGTGGTGTACGAGCTCGAGCACTTCGGCATGCCGTTCGACCGCAACGCCGATGGCACGATCTACCAGCGTCCGTTCGGTGGCCACACCGCCAACCACGGCGAGAAGCCCGTGCAGCGCGCCTGCGCCGCGGCCGACCGCACCGGCCACGCCATGCTGCACACGCTGTACCAGCAAAACGTGAAGGCCCGCACCACGTTCTTCGTGGAGTGGATGGCCCTGGACCTGGTGGTGGATCGTGAAGGCCATGTGGTCGGCGTGACCGCCATCGAGATGGAAACCGGCGATTTCTTCACGCTGCAAGCCAAGAACGTGCTGCTGGCCACCGGTGGTGCCGGCCGCATCTTCCAGGCCTCGACCAACGCCTTCATCAACACCGGTGATGGCCTGGGCATGGCGGCCCGCGCAGGCATTCCGCTGCAGGACATGGAGTTCTGGCAGTTCCACCCCACCGGCGTCGCCGGTGCCGGCGTGCTGCTGACCGAAGGCTGCCGTGGTGAAGGCGCCATCCTGCGCAACAGCGATGGCGAGCGTTTCATGGAGCGCTATGCCCCCACCCTGAAGGACCTGGCACCGCGTGACTTCGTGTCGCGCTCGATGGACCAGGAAATCAAGGAAGGCCGTGGCTGTGGTCCCAACAAGGACTACATCCTGCTGGACATGACCCACCTGGGTGCCGACACCATCCGCAAGCGCCTGCCGTCGGTGGAAGAAATCGGACACAACTTCGCCAACGTCGACATCACCAAGGAACCGATTCCCGTGGTGCCGACCATCCACTACCAGATGGGCGGCATCCCCACCACCATCAATGGTCAGGTGTGCGTGCCCATGAACGGCGACTACAACACGCCGATCAGCGGCCTGTACGCCGTCGGCGAATGCTCGTGCGTGTCGGTGCATGGCGCCAACCGCCTGGGCACCAACTCGCTGCTCGACCTGCTGGTGTTCGGCAAGGCTGCCGGCAACCACATCATCAGCAACTTCAAGGCCAACGAATCGCACCGCGCCCTGCCGGCCGATGCCGCCGACTACTCGCTGGAGCGCATCAACCGCCTGGAAGCCAATGCCAGCGGCGAATACGCCCAAAGCATCGCCAACGACATCCGCTCGGCCATGCAGCAGCACGCCGGCGTGTTCCGCAAGCAGTCCATCATGGACGAAGGCGTGGACAAGATCGCCGCCCTGCGCGAACGCGTGAAGGACCTGGGCCTGAAGGACCACTCGCGCGTGTTCAACATGGCGCGCCAGGAAGCCCTGGAGGTCGAGAACCTGATCGAAGTGGCGCAAGCCACCATGGTCTCCGCCGCAGCCCGCAAGGAATGCCGTGGCGCCCACACGGTGGTCGATTACGAACACCCCGCCGACTACGCACCGGCGCCCCTGGGTCGTGACGACCAGAACTGGCTCAAGCACACGCTGTGGTTCAGCGAGTCGAACTCGCTCGACTACAAGCCCGTGCGCATGAAGCCGCTCACCGTCGACACCGTTCCTCCCAAGGTTCGCACGTTCTAATCGCTGGCACTTTTTCGAGAACTCACGATGCAAAAACGCACTTTCAAGATCTATCGTTACGATCCCGACAAGGATGCCAAGCCTTACATGCAGACCGTGGAGATCGAGCTTGAGGGCAACGAGCGCATGCTGCTCGACGCACTGATCAAGCTCAAGGCCATCGACCCCACGATCTCGTACCGCCGCTCCTGCCGCGAAGGCGTGTGCGGCTCCGACGCCATGAACATCAATGGCAAGAACGGTCTGGCCTGCCTGACCAACCTGCGCACGCTCAAGGGCGACATCGTCCTCAAGCCCCTGCCGGGCCTGCCCGTGATCCGCGACCTGATCGTGGACATGACCAACTTCTTCAACCAATACCACTCGATCAAGCCTTACCTGATCAACGAGACGCCGGTGTCCCCCGACAAGGAGCGCCTGCAGTCGCCGGAAGAGCGTGAAGAACTCAACGGCTTGTACGAGTGCATCCTGTGCGCCAGCTGCTCGACCAGCTGCCCCTCGTTCTGGTGGAACCCCGACAAGTTCGTGGGCCCGGCTGGTCTGCTGCAGGCCTACCGCTTCATCGCCGACAGCCGCGACGACGCCACGGGCGCCCGCCTGGACAACCTCGAGGACCCGTACCGCCTCTTCCGCTGCCACACGATCATGAACTGTGTGGACGTGTGCCCCAAGCACCTGAACCCGACGAAGGCCATTGGCAAGATCAAGGAGCTGATGGTTCGCCGAGCCGTCTGATGCAGAGCATGAAGGACAGTGACTTGCTTGACGAGCGCCAACGTGGGCGGCTTTTGTGGAGCTGCCGGCGTGGCTTGTTGGAAAACGACCTGTTCATTCAGCGGTTTTTTGACCGCTACGGCGCATCGTTGACGGTGCGCCAAGCACGTGGTTTGTCCTCCCTGATGGACCTGTCGGACAACGACCTGATGGACTTGCTGCTTCGCCGCAGCGAGCCCAGCGGTGACTTGGCCAGCGACGAGGTGCTGGAGGTCTTGACCCAGCTGCGTGAGCGCCCGTGATTTGCCGCCGGCGCTGTTGTCAGCGACGGATCACGTCTGTTTTTTACGAAGGAACATGCAATGACTATGAAACTCTCCGATAACAAGGCCACGCTGGCGTTCTCGAACGGCAGCCCGAGCGTGGAGCTACCGGTCTATCACGGCACCATCGGTCCGGATGTGGTCGACATCCGCAAGTTGTACGGTCAAACGGGCATGTTCACCTATGACCCGGGCTTCCTGTCCACCGCGTCCTGCCAGTCGTCGATCACCTACATCGACGGCGACAAGGGCGAGCTGCTGTACCGCGGTTACCCCATCGAGCAACTGGCCACCCAGTGCGACTACCTGGAAACCTGTTACCTGCTGCTGAACGGCGAGCTGCCCACGCCCGAACAGAAGAAGGAATTCGACGACCGCGTGACCAAGCACACCATGGTCAACGAGCAGATGCAGTTCTTCCTGCGTGGTTTCCGTCGCGACGCCCACCCCATGGCCGTGCTGACGGGTCTGGTGGGCGGTCTGTCGGCCTTCTACCACGACAGCACCGACATCAACAACCCTGAGCACCGCGAGATCTCGGCCATCCGCCTGATCGCCAAGATGCCCACGCTGGTTGCCATGGCCTACAAGTACGGCGTCGGCCAGCCCTACATGTACCCGCAGAACGACCTGTCGTACGCCGGCAACTTCCTGCGCATGATGTTCGGCAACCCCTGCGAAGAGTACAAGGTGAACCCGGTCGTCGAAAAGGCGCTGGACCGCATCTTCATCCTGCACGCCGATCACGAGCAAAACGCCTCCACCTCCACGGTGCGCCTGTGCGGCTCCTCGGGCACCAACCCCTTCGCCGCCATTTCGGCCGGCGTGGCCTGCCTGTGGGGCCCGGCCCACGGCGGCGCCAACGAAGCCTGCCTGAACATGCTGGAAGACATCCAGCGCATGGGCGGCGTGGCCAAGGTCGGCGAGTTCATGGAGAAGGTCAAGGACAAGTCGAGCGGCGTGAAGCTGATGGGCTTTGGCCACCGCGTCTACAAGAACTACGACCCCCGCGCCAAGCTCATGCAGGAAACCTGCAACGAGGTGCTGGCCGAGCTGGGCCTGGAAAAGGACCCGCTGTTCGCCCTGGCCAAGCAGCTCGAGAAGATCGCTCTGGAAGACGACTACTTCGTGCAGCGCAAGCTCTACCCGAACGTGGACTTCTACTCGGGCATCGTGCAGCGCGCCATCGGCATCCCGGTGAACCTGTTCACCGGCATCTTCGCCCTGGCCCGCACCGTGGGCTGGATCGCCCAGCTGAACGAAATGATCAGCGATCCCGAGTACAAGATTGGCCGTCCGCGCCAGCTGTACACGGGCGCCGTCCGCCGCGACATCAAGTAAGGCGCGATGCGCAGGGCGTGCACCGCCCTGCCGAGTCCCCACAAGCAGGCCCAGGCCTGCTTTTTTCTTGGGCGCGCGTGGCGTGAGCCAGCGGCGTTGAACGCGGTGGTCTGCACATGCCGTGCGCCGCGTTGGTCCTGGCTCAATGGGATGCATGGCTGGCCGCAGCACCGACGCCGCGCTTCAGGCCTGGACTTGTCGAGCCCACGCGCCACTCACCTCAACATCCTGCCCTGCGATGCCAATCTGCATGCATGAAGGATTGGAGTATCCGCCTTTCTCCGTTTTTGATTGAACGAGTGTCAGCCCATACTCCAAGCCATGACCGATTTGTTTTCACACAGAGCAGGCGCGTGATCGCCGGTCTGTTCCATGCGCGCATCGACTGATCTCGGACCCAGGCCGCGGATCCGCCACGGAACGTGAGCGCGGTCTCAGATCAGCTTGAACGGCGGCCGTGCGGGCAATTCACTCGGGCTGAGTTCGCCTACACGCCGATCAACAGATCGCTGCCAGCCGCCGCGCACAGGCCATCGCGCAGTTGCCCGCCGCGTCGCCTCAACGCCGGTACTGCAGGGCCTCGGGGTTGGCCACCAGGCTGGGCTGGCCGTGGATGTAGTTCAGCACGTTGTCGAACGCGGTCTCGAAGTAGTACTCGTAGGTGTCCTGCTCGACAAAGCCGATGTGCGGCGTGCAGATGCAGTTTTCCATGCGCAGCAGTGCGTGGCCCTGCAGGATGGGCTCGGACTCGAACACGTCGATGGCGGCCAGGCCGGGACGCCCCCGGTTGAGCGCGCAGACCAGCGCATCGGGTTCGATGAGTTCGGCGCGCGAGGTGTTGATGAGCATGGCCGTGGGCTTCATCATGCCCAGGTCCTGCAGCGACACCACGCCTTGCGTGGCCTCGCTGAGCCGCAGGTGCAGCGAGAGGAAGTCGCAGTGTTCGAAAAACGCTTGCTTGGACGGCGCCGCCACATAGCCCTGGGATGCGGCGAGCTGGCGCGAGGCCTCGCTGCCCCAGACGACGACGTCCATGCCGAACGCGCGCCCGTACGAAGCCACGAGCTGACCGATGTGGCCAAAGCCCCAGATGCCCAGCACCCGGCCGCGCAGCAAGGTGCCCAGGCTGAAGTTGGGCGGCATGGAAGCCGCACGCATGCCCGACTGCTGCCACGCGCCATGCTTGAGGTTGCCCACATACTGGGGCAGCCGCTTGGCCGCTGCCATGAGCAAGGCCCAGGTCAGCTCGGCCGGCGCAAAAGGTGAACCCACGCCCTCGCTGACCACCACGCCCCGCTCGGTGCAGGCGGTCAGGTCGATGTGGCTGCCCGCCCGCCCCGTCTGCGAGATCATCTTGAGCCGGGGCAGCTTGTCGAGCAGGTTGCGCGTGATGTGGGTGCGCTCGCGGATCAGGACGATGATGTCGGCGTCTCGCAGGCGCACCGACAGCTGGCCCGTGCCCTTGACGGTGTTGGTGAAGACCTTCAGCGGATGGTCGGCCAATTTCTGTGCACACGCCAGCTTGCGCACGGCATCTTGATAGTCGTCCAGCACCACAATGTTCATGGGCCGAGATTGTGCCTGCTTTGCCCCAGGGGGTATGCGCGGCACGGGCGGTTGGCCCACGCTGCAGCCGCGGGTTGCAGACCGGCCATCGCGGCTTGGCGCGCCAGCCGGTGAGTCATCGCCGAGCTGCGCTGCTCATGGTTCGATTCAATTCAAATGACCAGTATCCGCCTGCTGCCGATGTATTCGAATCGGTAATGTGCGCATACTCCTGCCGCCATCACACCTTCGGTTGCAACCCGTGCTGCAGCCAGTCCGTCACGGCGTCGGCCAGCGCGTCGTCCGTCAGGCGCGCGGCCGAGCCCTGGGTCAGCGCCTGCGCCATGGCCGTGTGCAGCAGTTTGAGCAGCTCCCCCGCCCTGTCGCGCCCGGCCTGGGTGCGTGCGACGTCGCCGGCATCCCCCACGATCTGCGGCGTGGCGTTGGCGTGGCCGCGCGTGCCCAGTACGGCGATCAGCGCCAGCCAGCGCTGGGCCAGCAGGCACAAGGCCGCATCGTCCAGCCGCACCAGCTGCTCGCCCTGCAGGCGTTGGCGCAGCACGGTCCAGGCCGGCTTCCACCCCTGGCTGGCGATGCCCCCGACGGTGGCACCCAGCGCTGCGCCGGCGCCCAGCGACAGACCCGCCAGCGCGAGGTCGGCCGCCACTCCGACGGCCGCACCGATCGCCGCGCCGGTGCCCAGGCGCAGGCCCACCTGCTTGAGCACTTCGGGGTTGAACAGGTCGTCGGCCCACTCACCGGCCAGGTTGCCCAGCGCCGCCATGCGGGCGTCGCCGGCGTCAAACCCGTACAGGTCCAGCAAACGGGCCTGCGGGGCCTGCAGCGCCTGCATCACACGGCGCTGAAACCCGTCGAGGATGAGTTGCTTCTGGCGCGGCTGCTTCAGCGCCTCCACCGCCACCACCTCGCGCAGGCCGGCCAGCTCCAGCAGGCTGTGGGCGGCGATCTGACAGGCGGCGCGCTGGCGCAGCCCCGCTTCGTGCCGCAAGGCCTCGCGCACATGCGTCAGCTGCGCGCGCCGGGCCGGCAGCAGGCTGGCCAGGTCGGCGTACAGGGTCTGCTCGGCGCCAGCAAACGGGGCCACGGCGTCGAACACGGCGTGGGCATGCAGGCCGGCCTCGCGCAGGCTCTGCAGCCACTCGCCCGGCCGCGCGCCGGGCGCGCCCGCATGGTTCAGCACCGGGAAGATGGGCTTGGCACAGGCAACCAGCAAGCGGCACTCGGCCCGGTACTTGGGCAGCACGGGTTCGCGGCAGTCGATGACCAGCATGGCGGCATCGAGATCGGCCAGCATGGCCCGGATGACCTTGGCTTCCTGCTCGAACTCGCCCCGCGCCAGGGGCGATTGCAAGAAGGCTTGCAGGCGTTGCGCGGGGGTCGACGTGCCACCCGGGCGAGATACGGCAGACCCCATGGCGCCGGCGCCGACCGTGAGCGCATCGTGCGCACCATGGTCTGCCGCTGGCGAGGCGGGATCGGCCCGCGTGTCCCGCGCGGCACCGGGCTGCGGCTCGGTCAGGGCCGCCTCCAGCGCCACCGCATCCTCCAGTCCCGGCGTGTCCCAGTACTCGATCCAGGTCTTGCCCTGGACCACCAAGTCGACCGCCTCGGTCTGGCGCGTGGCCCCCGGCCGCGCCGACACCTCGCCGAAATCGCGCCGCCGCGTGAGCGTGCGCAGCAACGAGGTCTTGCCCGCGTTCGTGTGCCCCACCACCGCGATGCGCAGCGGCCCAGCGGCCGGTGCCGCGGCCAGGGGCTGGGCGTTCATGCGTCCTCCCCGGGGTTCAACAGGCCCACCGCCAGGCCCTCGGCCTGCAGCCAATCTGCCCAGCGCTGGATGTGCTGCGCCACCTCAGGCGCAGCCAGGCCCGGGGGCCAGCTCAGCCACAACCGCAGCTCGGCTGCCAAGGGCACCAGGCTGCGCAGCAGGCGCGCCACGCTGCGGTCGGGGCTGGCCGACCCCGCCACGGCGACGACCAGCCGGGGTCGGCCCAGGCCGGCCACCGCCGCCACGCAGGCCGCCGCCGATTCGGCGCTGCCGTCGCAATCGCCAGTCCACACCGGGGCGGGCAAGCTGGGCCAGCCGGCCGCACGCTGGGCCGCCTGCACCGCACGCCACAGGGCGGCGTCCTGGCTGTCCAGCCCGGGTTGCTCGTGCACCAGCAGCGCCCACCCCTGACCTGCGACGGCTGATGCCACCGGCGCCGCTGGCGCGGGCGAGGCATCGGCGTCGATCACACGCGACCCTTGCAGTCGGTTGAAACGCGCCAACGCCCACTGAAAACCGGCGTCGTCTTCAGGCAGGCGCACCCGCGCCAGGCGGCGGCGCAGCACGGCCCCGCACAGCCCGGCCAGCAGCACGCGTGGCAGCAGCCCGTAGACCAGCACGCACGCCATCAGCCACCAGGCCCACAGCCCGAGCGGTGCCCCGCCGGCCTGCGCCGCCCCGCTCGGGCTGGCTGCCCAGGCAGCAACGGTGGGCGTGGCCACGCCCAGCTGCGCCGGCAACCAGCCCAGGCCGTTGATCAAGGCCTGCTGCGCGCCCGGTGACAGGATGGTGGTCTCCACCACCGGCTGGTAGGCCCGAAACGCAAAGCCCGTCCCCATCACCAGCAAGATGAGCGCAAACCCCAGGGCCCAGGCACTGTGGCTCACCAGGCCGGTCAGCCAGGGCGTGGCCCGCGCCTGCCCCAGCGTGGCCCAGGTGCCGGCCAGCAAACGCTGCGCCGACGTGCCCAGGCGCGCGGCCCCCCAGGCCATGGCGCGCGGCACCCAGCCCCCCAGCAGCACGGGCGGCCCGCCCACCGAGCGGCTGGGCAGCACCACGCTGAGCAGCCACAGCAACAGCATCACCAGGTTCATGCCCAGCAGGCTGACCAGCGCCCCCAACAGGTTCACGCGCGTGCCTTCGCCCATCACCGCCGCCGACATGCCCCAGGCCAGCAGCACGACCACGGCCACCAGCGCCAGCCACACGCCCAGCCCCAGGCGACGCAGCTGCTGCCAGGCCTGCGGCAGCGCCAGCGCGTCACCCAGCCACCAGGCCCGCGCCAGCACCCGCTCCTGCGGGGTGCTGGCGGCGGCCGCGGCAGCCTGAACGGCCGCGTGGTCATCGAGCGGCTGCGCGGCATCCAGCGCATGCACGGCACGCGCCGTGGCCACGCGCTGCAACGCGCTGGCCGGCGGTGGCCAGGCGCCGTGCCCGAAGGCTACGGGATCAGTATGCGACATGAACGGTCAAAATTTCATCGGCAGTATGGTCTCATTGCCGTTTCATAAACAACAGGAACAGCACCATACTGCCTAACATGAGTCAACGGAATTGGCAGCAGACTACCATGAGCTGGACCAGCAACGGCGAGTTTCTCGGCGCATCCCTGAGCGAGCCCTGGGCCCGTCTCGCAGCGAGCCCTGCGGCGACGCCCGCGCCAAGGGGCCTCGGCCCGTCGAGCGGCGGATCCGCCGATGCGCCACGCGGACCCACGCATCGCCCCCTGCGCCCCTGCGCCCCTGCGCCCCAGCCCAGGCTGCCGGCCCGGGCCGTCACGGGTTGTTCCAGGCAGATCGTCCATGCGTCCGCCAAGGTCCGCCGCCCCGCAGGCCCTGCAGGGCCACCACCTGCAGGCTGCTCGTGCTCGCTGCCGGCTGGCCGGCACGTCGCGCGCGGCGCGCAGCAGGGCATTGGCCGCCTCGGCAAGGCGGCAGCCCGCCCTTGCTTGTCCGCCAGATAAGCACATGCGGAATTCGCAGTTCCCCTGCCATCCACCCTGGGCCAAGAATCGACGCTTTCCGCCACATGCCGCGCCCAGCCTGCTGCTGGACGTGGCCAGCGGCAGCGGCGTCTCCACCGCCGCGGCGCTGGACCGCCACTGGCGCAACCTCAAGGTCGTGGCCTCGCACAACCCGCGCCTCTACAAAGAGCGCATCCTGGGCGACCACTACCTCAACGGCACGGCCCTGCCGCAGGGCGCGTTCTTCTAGGCGGCCCACTGCGCGGCGGCCGGGCTCAGCCGCCACGCCACGTTGGTCTTGGGCAACGCGTTGCCGTTTCCTCCTGGTGCGGCGGCTCGACGCGACCGCGCGTTGCGGGTGGGCTCGGTCGCCGATGCAGCGGCTGCCGATGCAGCGGTCGCCGATGCAGCGGTCGCCGCGGCAGATGAACGGTCGCCCGGGCACGCACCTCGCCGGGCTTGGCAACTGCAAGCAAGCGATCGAGCCACTGGCCCGTTTCGTCGACCACGTCACCGCACTTGAACGCGCACGGCTTCTACGTCCGAAATCGCACCACACAAAGCAGTATGGCCTGGCTCCCGTTCAGTTTTAAACGGGAATCAGGCCATACTGCCATGCAGCTTGCCGATGCCTCACGGCATCGGCGTGGCATCACTTCTTGTAGGCCGCCAGACCGTCGGTGATTTCCTTGTGGGCGGCGTCCACGCCCACCCAGCCCGACACCTTGACCCACTTGCCGGGCTCCAGGTCCTTGTAGTGCTCGAAGAAGTGGCTGATCGCGTTCGTCAACATGGCCGGCACGTCTTCGGGGCGCTTCCAGTCCTTGTACATGGGGCACAGCTTGTCCGTGGGCACGGCCAGCAGCTTGGCGTCTTCGCCCGCCTCGTCGGTCATCTGCAGCATGCCCAGCGCGCGGCAGGCCACGACCGAACCCGGTTGCAGCGGGTGCGGCGTGATGACGAGCACGTCCACGGGGTCGCCGTCACCCGACAGGGTTTCGGGGATGTAGCCGTAGTTCGTCGGGTAGTGCATGGCCGTGGTCATGAAGCGGTCGACGAACAGCGCGCCCGACTCCTTGTCCACCTCGTACTTCACGGGGGCCGCATTGGCGGCGATTTCGATGATGACGTTGAACTGCTCCGGCGTCTTGGAGCCGGCGGGAACGTTTTTCAAAGACATGGAAGGCTTTCAGAGGAAGAAAACGTGACTGGCCAGCGCGCCACGGCCCTGGCCAAACCGGCGATTTTACGGCCGCCGCCCAGGCGGTCGCGGCGCCCGTCACGGACTGCCATCGCCGGCCCGTCGTCGGCGCAGCGCGGCACCCAGATCACGGGCTGAAAAAATATTCTTTCGCACGGTGCATCCAAACGAGGCCCTGGCGGGTAGTAGCGGTAGCAGCATAGAAGTGTCTGCTGCTCCAGCCTCTTCCACCAATCCATTTGGAGAAATCGACATGCAGACCCCTCGTTCCGTATCCCGCCCTGCCGCCGTGACCGCCGCTGTCGCAGCAGCCACCTTGCTCACCGCCTGTGGCTCGATGCACCAGCCGGCCAGCACGTATTCACAGACGTCGCTCCCCGCCGCCATCCAGGTTCCGGCCGGCAACAAGGTTGCGTGGGAAACCGTGGGGCGTGGTGACATCACCTACGAGTGCCGCGAGAAAGCCAACGCGCCTGGTCAGTCGGAATGGACCTTTGTTGGCCCCGAGGCAGTGTTGACGAACCGCGCGGGCAAGCAAGTCGGCCGGTACTACGGCCCTCCAGCGACCTGGGAAGCCAACGACGGCTCCAAGCTCACCGCCACTCAGGTGGCCGTGGCACCGTCTGGTGCAGGCCACCTGCCTTACCAGCTGGTGAAGGCCAATCCGGCCATGGGCAGCGGCGCGCTGGAAGGCGTGAGCTACATCCAGCGCGTTGCACTTCAAGGCGGTGTGGCGCCGGCGGACAAGCCCTGCACCGCCGCCACCAAAGGCCAGAAAACGGTGGTCAAGTACCAAGCCGACTACATCTTCTGGAAGCCCATCTGAGGTCGAAGCGCCCCAGATACACTGGGCAACGGACTTCGCGAAACTCCTCCAACTCATTACGTGCCGCCCGCAGCCACACACACCGACGAAGCGTTCGACCATGACGCGGCCTTGCACGCATGTGCACGCGGCGACCGCAACGCGCTGCGGCGCATTTATGAGGTGGAGGCGCGCTTTCTCCTCGGCGTGGCGCTGCGCATTGTCCGCGACCGTGCCGCGGCAGAAGACGTGCTTCACGATGCGTTCATCTCCATTTGGAGCCGATCGCCCAGCTTCGACGGCCGTCGTGGAAGTGGGCGGGGGTGGATCTACAGCGTTGTGCGGTATGCCGCACTCAATCGAGTGCGAGATGGCGCGCACGAGGTCGTGCAGGATGAATCTGTCCGTGAAGCCCACGATGCACAGGCCGCACTGGTCGCCTGGAACGAACGTGGCAGCGAATGGGAACGGCAAGCAACCCTGGGTCGCCTGGGACACTGTCTGGAGCAGTTGGACCCTGAGCGCCGCACCTGCTTGCTGCATGCCTACCTGGATGGCTGCAGCCACAGCGAGATTGCAACCCGGGTGCAGGCACCACTGGGAACGGTCAAGGCCTGGATTCAACGCGGACTGCGCGCCCTGAGGGAGTGCATGCAATGAGCGGCGACACGGATACCCCTTGGCCTATCGATGAGGGTCCCGAGAACGACCTGCAGGTGCAGGCCGGCGAGTACGTGTTGGGCACCCTCAGTGCGGTTCAGCGCCGCGCCGTCGAATCACGCCTTCCTTATGAACCTGAATTGCATGCCGCCGTGCAAGCGTGGGAGCAACGACTCCTGCCACTGACGCGCCTGGTTCCACCCCTTGAACCCTCCACAACGCTGTGGAGCCGCATCTCAAGCAGCATCCCTCCTGCTCGGTCAGAACCGCTCGCGCATCGCAGGGCATGGTGGCACTGGGACAGCCTCGCTCTCTGGCGCACGTTGGCTGCGGGCAGCTTCACCGCTGCCGCTTTGCTCGCAGCGGTGTTGCTGGTGCGAGAGGCATCTCCGCCTGCAGCTCCGCGTTACTTCGTCGTGCTGACAGCGCCGCAGAATCAGGCACCCGGCTGGGTGGTTCAAGCCCAAGCCGAAGGCCGTCTGCGCCTTGTGCCGCTGGGCAAAGGCGTGATCCCAGCAGAGAACTCCCTCCAGTTCTGGACCAAAGCAGACGGCTGGAGTGCCCCTGTGTCACTGGGGCTGGTCAAGCCGGGCGAGGCCATCGAGGTCCCTGTAGACCGGCTTCCTCCGTTGCAACCCAACCAGTTGTTTGAGCTCACCCTGGAGCCCAAGGGGGGCTCGCCGATCGGACGTCCCACAGGGCCTATCCAGTTCATCGGCCGAGCCGTACAAATCTAGGCCCACACCGCCAAGATGCTCGGCGCCATGGCGACGCAAGGCGCGCCCTTCAGGCGAACAGCGGCGCGTTGCCGCCTTCCAGGTCCAGCAGCACCCGCTTGATGGGCAGCCCGCCCCCGAAGCCGATCAGGCTGCCGTTGGCGCCGATCACGCGGTGGCACGGCACCACGATGGGGATGGGGTTGCGGCCATTGGCGGCGCCCACGGCGCGCACGGCCTTGGGGTTGTCCAGCCGATCGGCCAGGTCGCCATAGCTGCAGGTCTGCCCATACGGGATCGCGCACAGCGCCTGCCACACCTTCAGCTGGAAGGGCGTGCCGCTGGGTGTGAGCGGCAGCTCGAACGCGCGCAGGCGCCCCTCGAAGTAGGCCGCGAGCTGCGCCTGCGTGGCATCCAGCACGGGGTGGCGCGCATCACCCACGGCGTGCCAGGCAGGCCCGCGCGCCACGGGATGGCGGTTGACCTCGAACTCGATCGCCCACAGGCCGGCGTCGCTGGCCGCCAGCATGAGCGTGCCCACCGGGCTGGCGATGTGGCGGTAGGCGATGGCGCCGGGCGGCGTCGTCACGGGCGTGAAGGCAAGGGTCATGGCGGTGGGCAGTGGCACGGTGAGCACCGGCCATTCTGGCGCATTCGCGGGCGGCTGACGGGCTGCGCCACGCGCGCCGCTGGCCCGATTCGGACTCGCGAAACCGCCCCCCCGCAGAAAAAGGCCCGCGACACATGCCCGCCATGTGAACCCGATGCGCCCACTGCGCGAGGCGCCACTGGTGTGTGGATCGTGGGATGCATCGTGAAACCCGCCCAGTCGACATGGGCGGGTTTGACCAGCTTCACCGCCCTGCGGGCCGCAGTGCCCGTGTACCCCATGGCGCGACAGACGCCCACACGAGGCTGCCGCCAGCGCATTGCACGCGCTGACGTCAGCCCATCATGACACCAGCATCAACCCTTTGCCGTTTGCATGACATCGGCAACAGGCTCATACCCCCATCAACCGGGCCGTGGTGTGCTGGGCGGATGGCAATCGAGGAAGGCCTGGAACATGCCGCCCAGGCCGACGCAGCTGACCGCGGCCCAGATGGCAAAGGTCACGGGCACCACCAGGCCCGCGCCGCCCACCATCACCAGGATGAACTGCAGCAGGCTGCCCAGCGCCGAAAACGCCATGAACAGGCACAGCAGCCACAGCAGGTAGGCCGGCAGGCTGCGCACCATGGCCATGGCGCTGGTGCCCAGGGCCTGCAAGGTGGGGCTCTGGTTCCAGTACACCAGCGCGGCCGCGTGCATGAAGACCATGAGCAAGGGCACGTTGCCCACACCGACCATGAGCACCGCCGTCAACAGCTGCGAGTTGCCGCGGATGGCCTCGACGTTGGGCGTGCCGTCGGCGCTCATCAGCGCGTTCCAGTCCAGGCCCGAGAGCCACAGCACCGTCCACGTCAGCATGATGGCGCCATACAGCAGGCCCAGGCGCAGCATGTTGCGCCGGCGCACGGGCGCGCCGCGCAGGCCCTCGATCAGCAGCGCAGGCGATGGCGCGCGGCCGCCGCGCAGCTCGCCCACAGCGGCCAGCAGGCCAAAGCTGACGCAGGGCGTCAGCATCAGCGACAGCGGCAGGCCGACCAGCGGCAGGGCCGCCAGCAGCATCAGGCCCATGAAGCCGAGCAGGAACAGGCTGCCCAGCGCCATCGGACGGCGGAAGAAGCCCACGGCCCCCTCGCGCAGCCAGTACAGCCCCTGGCGCACGGGCACGGTTCGGTAGGTCATGGCCACCTCAGCTCAGGGTGTAAGGCCGGGCGACGCGCTCGCGCAGCACCCGTTCGAAATGCGCGGGATCGTGGGCCTTGAGCATGCTGGCCTCACGCGGCAGGTGAAAGTCCCACAGCCGCGAAATCCAGAAGCGCAGCGCACCGGCGCGCAGCAGCGCCGGCAGCAGCTGGCGCTCGCCCGCCGTGAGTGGACGCACGGCCTGGTAGGCGTCCAGCATGGCCTGGGCGCGCTCGGCATCGTGGGCCCCGGTGGGCCAGTCGATGGCCCAGTCGTTCAGGCACACGGCCAGGTCGAACAGCCAGGTGTCGCAGCCGGCGAAGTAGAAATCGAAGAAGCCCCCCAGCACCGGGGTCGCGTCCTCGCCCTGACGGGCCAGGTCGAAGATGGCGTTGTCGCGGAACAGGTCGGCGTGCACCGGGCCGCGCGGCAGGCCTTCGTAGGCGGCGCTCTGCGCCACGTGGTTCTGGTAGGCCAGCTCGGACTCGATCAGGCTGCGTTGGGCGTCATCGAGGTGCGGCAGCACCACCGGCACGGTCTCGTTCCACCAGGCCAGGCCGCGCAGGTTGGGCTGCTGGCGGTCGTAATCGGCCCCGGCCAGGTGCATGTGCGCCAGCGCTTCGCCCACCACCGCGCAGTGCGCCGCGGCGGGCGCCAGCACGCTTTTGCCCGGCAGGCGGTTGACCACGGCGGCCGGCTTGCCGGCCACGGTGTGCAGCAGCTCGTCCTCGCCCTTGCCCAGGCGCACGCCGGCCAGCTTGGCCTGCGGATCGGGCACGCGCACGCCGCGCTGGGCCAGGTGCTTCATCAGGTGCAGGTAAAACGGCAGCTGCGCGTGGGTCAGCCGCTCGAACAGCGTCAGCACCCACTCGCCCTGATCGGTCGTCAGGAAGTAGTTGGTGTTCTCGATGCCTCCTTCGATGCCCTGGAGTGCCACCACCTGACCCAGGCCCAGGTTGTGGGCAAGTTTTTGAGCTTGATCGACGGAAACTTCGGTGAAAACGGCCATGGGAGCGTGGGAGGAGAGAGCCTTCAGGCGCGATGCGCGCGGGCAAAGCCGCCATTGTGCATTGCTTCATCCCGGCGCCCGTGTGACCGCCCGCCCCAGCCTGGGCGCGCCGGGTGTGTTGCGAGGTTTCACAAAGTTACACATTTCATTGTGCATCGCAGCAAAACCCCTTGCACCGTCACACAGTGGGCCTACAATTCGAGTCATGTTGCAGTGCAACAAAAGAGCTGTACCGACCTCCCCGCCCCCTCCTTGAAGGAATGACCATGCTGACCCCCGAACAACTGCTTGCCCAACAAAAAGCCACCGTTGAAGCCCTGTTTGGTCTGACGACCAAGGCCTTCGAAGGCGTCGAGAAGCTCGTCGAGCTGAACGTGGCCGCCGCCAAGGCCGCCCTGAACGAATCGGCTTCGCACGCCCAGGCCGTGCTGAGCGTCAAGGACGCCCAGGAACTGCTGGCCCTGCAAGCCAGCGTGCTGCAGCCCCTGGCTGAGAAGACCGCCGCCTACAACCGTCACCTGTACGAAATCGCCTCGGGCGCCACAGCCGAAATCGGCAAGGCCTTCGAAGGCAAGGTCGCCGAATCGCAAGCCACCTTCGCCAACCTGGTGGACACCGCTGCCAAGAGCGCACCCGCTGGTTCGGAAACGGCTGTGGCCATGATGAAGAGCGCCGTCGCTGCCGCCAACAACGCCTACGAATCGGTGCAAAAGGCTGTGAAGCAAGCCTCCGACGTGGCCGAAGCCAACATCAACACGCTGGCCAACTCGGCGGTGAGCGCCGCCAAAACGGCCACCAGCACGGCCGACGCCGCTGTGGCCAAAAAGCGCTGATGCGCGGCGGGGTGACCCGCCTGACCAGTTGCCGCTGTTCTGACCGCGGCCCCCACCGAAGCCGGCCCTGTGCCGGCTTCGGCGTTGGTGGGCCAAGCTGCCGGCCTGCTTGGGATCAGCCCGTGTACCCGGGGCCACGCATGTCATTCAATGGGTGAACGCAGTATTCAGCCCTTGTCGTTTTCTGGTCAACGATACCAACCCTATACTGCGCCCAATTTCTGGGCGACGTCCCTTCTCTGCCTCATGACCCCGCCATCACACGCCTGAGGCGATCCGTCCGTCGCCTCGTCTGCAACGCCCAAACGGCTGCAGGTTCCTGCAGGCTCCCCGCCCAAGGCAAGGCACGCTGCTCGCGTGCTGCGCCAGACAGTCCCGTCGGCTGCGCCCACAACAGCTGGACGCGCCGGCGTACCCCTCTGTCACGCAGCACGCGTGTTGGCACGACAGGTCTGGGCCAACGAAAGCCCGCGAAGCCGCAGAACCCACCGACAGCCGGAGCCACCGGAAGACTTCAGCGCCGCCGCGCACCGATCAGGGACGAGCTGAACAGCATTCCCTGGTTGAACGCCCCTCCAGATTGGGACCCACAGTCCGCTGTCCGCCATCCGCCCCTCCACCTCACCTCACAACGCCGCTGCGGCATGGGCCTGGCCGGCACCGGCGGTGTCGATGCGGGGCCGCACCGACATGCCGACGCGCAGCTCGCGCAGGGCCTCCTGTCCGGGCTCCAGCGCAATGCGCACCGGCAGGCGCTGCACGATCTTGGTGAAGTTGCCGGTGGCGTTGTGCGGCGGCACGGCCGAAAAGCTCACGCCGCTCGCCGGCCCCAGGCTGTCGACGTGGCCGCGCAGGGACGTGTCCGGCAGCGCATCGACCTCGAGCGTCACGGGCTGCCCGACGCGCACGTGCGCCAGCTGCGTCTCGCGGAAGTTGGCTTCCACGTACAGGGCATCCAGCGGCACCAGCGTCAGCAGGGGCTCGCCCACGCGGGCATAGCCGCCAACCCGGGCGCGGCGCTGGGCCACGATGCCGGCCACCGGCGCGCGCAGCTCGGCGTACGAGAGTTGGAGTTCGGCCGCCGCCTGCTGGGCCTGTGCGGCCGACAGCGCTGCCCGCGCCTTGTCGAGGTCGGCACGCAGGATGGCGAGCTGTTGCCGCACCGAAGCCAGGGCGGCCACGTCGCGTTCGCGCGAGGCGCGATGAATGCCCCACTGCGCCTCGGCCTGCTGCTGCGCCTGCAAGGTGCCCGAGCCGTCCCGCGCCAGGTTGGCGAAGCGCTGCCGGTCGGCGTCGGCGAGCTTGAGCTGGGCGTCGTCGGCGGCAATCGCGGCCTGGGCCTGGGCGATCAGGCTGTGCTGCCGCTCCAGTTGCCCTTGCAGGCTGTCGATGGTGGCCTGGGCACCGGCCGCCTGCGCCTGGGCGCCGTCGACGGCGATGCGCAGATCGCGCGCATCGATGCGCACCAGCGGGTCGCCGGCGGCCACGCGCTGGTGGTCGGCCACGGCCACCTCGGCGATCACGCCACTGACCTGCGGCACGATGGCGGTGAAATCGGCTTGCACGTAGGCGTCGTCGGTGCGCTGCTCGGTCGCGGCCGATTCCGCGCGGTTGAGCACGAGGAAGGCGCCCACGCCCACGCAGGCGACGACGGCGCCAGCCAGGAGTCGGAAATGACGGGTGTTCAAAGTCATGGAAAGTCTCGAATCGGATGAAGGTCAACGCACGGCAGCGCCCGTGCCGGCGCCCACGCCAGCAAGAGGGCCTGCCAGAGCGACGGGTGCAGTGCCGGACGCGGCAGGCGGTTGGGGTGACGGGGATGGCGAAGGCAGGGTCGCCGTCGCGGGCGCCGGAATGCGCTGCAGGCACAGCACGCAGGGCACGAGCAGCACGGCGACGACGGCGAACAGCCGGTAGACATCGGCCGCCGCGAGGATGCTGGCCTGCTGGGCCACGGCGCCGGCCAGGGTGTGCCACGACTCCGCCTGCGGCAGGCCGGGCCGCAGCAACGCGGCGTGGTCCAGCAACACCTCGCCGTGGAACTGGGTGCGCAGCGTCATCAGCTGGTTGATGACCGCGCTGCCGAACACCGAGCCCAGGGCGCGCAGCGTGTTGATGATGCCCGAGACATAGGCGCCCTCCTGAGGCGCCACCACGCTGGTGCCCAGGAACAGCAGGGGCACCACGGCCAGCGGCTGGCCCACGGCCTGCAGCACCTCGGCCCACAGGAACTGGTCCACCCGCCACTCGCTGCTGACGCCCGAGCCCAGCCAGCAGGCCCCCGCGATGCACACCAGGCCCAGCACGAACAGGTGCCGCGCATCGACCCAGCGCTGGTAGAGCAGCAGCGCCACCACCGAGCCCAGCACCAGCTGGGGCAGGCCCACGATCAAGCCGATGGGGGCGATCTGCGCCATGCGAAAGCCCGGCCCGTGCGCCAGCACGTTCGCCGGCAGGGCCACGGCCGTGGACAAGGTGATCAACAGGCAGAAGAACACGGTGAACCCCAGGCCCAGGTTGCGCCGGCCCAGCAGCTGCAGCCGGACGAAGGGCGCGGGGTGGTGCCACTCGCTGAACAGGAACAGCGCGGTCAGCACCAGCCCGGACGCAAGCGCTGTGACGATCAGTGGCGACTGGAACCAGTCCAGCCGCACGCCCTGGTCCAGCCCCACCACCAGCAGGGCCAGGCCGGGTATGCCCACGGCCATGCCCAGCCAGTTGGCCTGCTTCAGGCGCGACAAGGCCGGCGGCATGGCCGGAACGCCCCAGCTCACCAGGGCCATGGCCACCAGCCCCAGCGGGATGACGTGCCAGTACACCCAGCGCCAGTCCTCCAGCCGGTCCACGCACAGCGCGGCCAGCCACAGCGCCACGTTGGGTGCGAACGTCGCCGTCATCGCATACAGCGCCAGGCCATGCAATCGGATCGCGGGGGGCAGAAAGCGCAGCGCCGACATCATCAGCAGCGGAATCAAGGCCCCCGCGAACAGCCCCTGTAGGGCCCGCAACGCCAGCAGCAGGTGCAGGTTGTGCACCAGCGGCAGCACCGCAGCCAGCAGCAGGGCCACGCCCAGGGCGCCGTTGTGCACGCGGCGCAGCGAGAAGGTGATGGCGAACCAGGTCGCGAACGGCATGGCTGCCAGCTCGCCGGCAAAGTACGCCGTGTTCAGCCACGCGGCATCGTCCGTGGCCAGACCCAGCGCGCCTTGCACGTCGGCCAGCACCAGCCCCGGCACGCGGTTGTTCAGCCCCGACACCATGGCCGCGAGCAGCACGCCCAGCAAGCCCGCCGCCAGGCGCGGGCCGAACACCGGCCCCGCTGCTGCGCCGCCCGCGGTGGCGGTGGCGTTCACCTGCGCCGCGCTCACGAGCGCACGTCCGGTTCAGCCGCGGGCACGGCTTGGGGGCTGCCCGCCTGCGCCGCGTCGGGCTGCAGCAGCTCGGGCGACCAACCGCCGCCCAACGCGCGGTACAGCCCCACCACGGACAGCGCCGACGCCGTGGCGCAGTCGGCCAGCGCGGCCTGGCTGCTCAGCAGCGAGCGCCGGGCCACCAGCACCGCGGTGAAGTCGGACACCCCTTCCTGATAGCCCTTCTGCGCCACGTCCAGGGCAACCTGGCTTTGCTGCTGCGCCTCGCGCAGCTTCACCTCGCGGGCGCGTTCGCTGGCATAGGCGCCCAGGGCGTCGTCGACTTCGTGCCAGGCGCGCAGCACCGTCTGCTGGTAGGCGATGGCCGCCAGCTGGTGGCGGGCCTCGCTCAGCGCCAGCTGGCTCTGCAGCCGCCCGCCCTGGAAGATCGGCAGGTGCAGCGTCGGCCCGACCGAAAACTGGCGCGAGGCCCAGCTGCCCAGGTCCGAGAGCTGGAACGCCTGCACGCCCAGGCTGCCACCCAGGCCGATGCGCGGGTAGAAGTCCGCCCGCGCCGCGCCGATGTCGGCTACGGCGGCCTGCAGCCGGGCGTTCGCCTGCAGGATGTCGGGGCGCGTGCGCGCCAGCTCGGACGACACGCCCACCGGCAGGCGAGCCGGCATCGCGGGCAGCGCGGCATCAACCAGCCGGTCGTTCAGCTCGCGCGGCGGCCAGCCCAGCAGCAAGGCCAGCGCGTTCATCAGGGTGTCGCGCTGGTGCTGCAGCTGCAGCAGGCTGGCCTCGATGCCCGCGAGGTCGGCGCGCGCCGCAGCGGCATCGAAGCGCGTGGCCACGCCATTGCGGGCCCGGCTCTCGGCCATGCGCAGCAGGTCCTGGGCAATGCGCTGGTTGTCCTGGGCGATGGCCGTCTGGGCCTGTGCGCCGCGCAGCAGCAGGTAGGTGCGCGCCACTTCGGCCGCCACCGACACGCGCACCGCTTCCTGCCCATAGGCCACGGCCTGCAGCTGCATGCGTGCCGAGGTTTCGACCTGCCGCAGGTGGCCCCACAGATCCAGCTCCCAGCCGGCCTGCAGGCCCAGCGTCCAGGTGCTGCTGCCCGCCGTGGGGGCACCCAGCCGGTGCAGGGGCGAGTGCTCGCTGAGGCCCGAGCGCGTGTAGCCGGCCGTCGCGGCCAGTTGCGGCGCCCGGTTGGCGCTGACCAGCCCGAGCTGCGCCCGGCTTTCATCGATGCGGGCCACGGCCGCGCGCAGGTCCAGGTTGCGGGTGCCGGCCTCGCCTTCCAGCGCGGTCAGCGTGGCGTCGTTGAACAGCCGCCACCAGGGTGACGGCGGCGCCGATGCGTCGAGCGCGGGCTGGGCGGCCACCGTCGCCGCGCGGGCCTGCAGCGCCGCGGTCGGGGTGTCGAGGTGGGGCGGGGGCAGCTGCGGATCGGTCATGCAGCCGGCCAGCAGCAACGGCACGAGCACCACCGACCACCGGCCTGGCGCAGGGGCGCCAGCTCGGTTGGGGTGAACCAGGGAATCAGTCGTCATGAAGGGGACGCAGGCGCAGCGGGGTGCCTGCTTGAATAAAACCGATCGGTACTATAACGGTTCAGCCTCATCCATGCAAGAGCACCATATCATTCATTAGCCCTTATCATAAGCACTGTGCGCTTGTTGATTTTGATAAAACCGTTCGGTATAGTCTCATCGACAGGCATGATTGCCGCTTTGCCCTGCCCGCCCCTGTCCGACATGCCGCCGCCCCCTGCCGACCCCTCCCCCAAATCGCTGGCCATCCTCGAGGCCGCCTCCCGCGTGTTCCTGGCGCACGGCTTCAGCGCCGCCACCACCGACATGATTCAGCGCGAGGCCAAGGTTTCCAAGGCCACGATGTACGCCTGCTTCCCGACCAAGGAGGCCTTGTTCGCCGCCGTCATCGAGCGCCAATGCGCGGGCACGCACCAGGCCGTCAGCGCCATCGCGGTGGTGCCCGGCAACTTGGCCAAGACGCTGACCGACATCGGCCTGGCCTACCTCCGGATCGTGCTGTCGCCCGAGGGGCTGGCGCTGCTGCGCGTGATCGTGGCCGACGCGCCGCGCTTTCCCGACCTGGCACGGCGCTTTCACCTGGCGGGGCCGCGGGTCATCATCGGCATGCTGGCCGAGCGGCTGGGCCAGGCGGCCCAGGCCGGCGAGGTCAACGTGCAGGCGGTGGGCATCGACGCGGCGGCCGCCCTGTTCATCAGCCTGGTGCGCGGCGAAGGCCAGCTGGAATGCCTGATGCACCCCGAATCGCACCCCTCGGCCGAACAACTGGACCGCTGGGTGCGGCTGGCGGTGACCACCTTCATGGCCGCTTTCGGCACGCCGGGCCGGGGGACCCAGGCCCCGGCATCGCCCGTCATGGCGTAAGGTCTTGCGGCACATTTGACTGCAGTATCCAGGCAATCCCGTTGCCCATAAAACGGTAATCGACCGATACTGACCACGATTCATCCAATGATCGGTGAAGTCACGAATGCGAACCACTCGCACCGCCCGTATCATCGCGACCCCGCCCCAAGCATGAAGGAGAGAGATGACACACCGCTTCGCCATCGCCGCGCTGGCCCTGGCCGCCCTGGGCTCGGCCCACGCCGCCGAGGACAAGGTCCTGAACCTCTATTCGGCGCGTCATTACGCGTCTGACGAGGCGCTCTACAACAACTTCACCCAGGCCACGGGCATCAAGATCAACCGCGTCGACGCCGACGACGCCGGCATCATCGCGCGCCTCAAGGCCGAGGGCAGCGCCTCTCCGGCCGACGTGATCCTGCTGGTCGACGCCGCCCGCCTGTGGCGCGGCGAGGAAGATGGCCTGTTCAAGCCCGTCAAGTCCGCCGTGCTCGAGGACAAGATCCCCGCCAACCTGCGCGCCGACGCCGTCGGCGACCAGGGCTCCCCCTGGTTCGGGCTGTCCACGCGCGCTCGCGTCATCGTCTACGACCCGGCCCGCGTGAAGGCCGGCGACGTCGACAGCTACGAAAAACTCGCCGATCCCAAGCTCAAGGGCATGCTCTGCATCCGCTCCGGCTCGCACCCCTACAACCTCAGCCTGTTCGGCGCCGTGCTGCAGCACATGGGCGCGCCCAAGACCGAAGACTGGCTCAAAGGCATGGTGGCCAACATGGCACGCGCGCCCAAGGGCGGCGACACCGACCAGATCAAGGGCGTGGCCTCGGGCGAATGCGGCGTGGCCGTGTCCAACAGCTACTACTTGGCCCGCCTCATGCGCTCGACCAAGCCCGAAGACCAGGCCGTGGTCAACAAGGTGAAGGTGGTGTTCCCCAACCAGGGCAGCTGGGGCACGCACGTGAACGTGGCCGGCGCCGCCGTGGCCAAGCACGCCAAGCACCCCGACAACGCCGTCAAGTTCCTGGAGTACCTGGTCAGCCCGCAAGCGCAGGACTACTTCGCCAACGGCAACAACGAATGGCCGGTGGTCAAGGGCATCGCCTTCAACAACCCGGCCCTGCAGCAGATGACGGGCGGCAGCTTCAAGAGCGAAACCATCCCCATCAGCGCCGTGGGCCGCAACCAGACCCAGGTGCAGCAGATGCTGGACCGCGTCGGCTTCAAGTGAGCGCCGCGCTGAACGCTTGACGGTTTGAGAGTATGGGCCGGTTGCCGATAAAAATTCATCGGAAGCCGGCCCATACTGCTTCATCCTCCCTACCCAGCCTCTCACGGACGTCGCTTCGCGCCGCCCAGCGAGCCGTGCGATGACCGGGCACCCCATCGCGTGTGCGGCCCCGCTTGCGCCTCCGCCGTTGGGTACAAAGAGCGCCTCGAGGTGATCGCGCGCAGCATGGCCCAATGGCCGCCTTGCACCGGCCGTCGAGCGCTGACCTCTGACCTGTCTGTCGTCCCTCGGCCCCGGCGATGGTGGTGAAGGTCGAGACGCGCCCTGCATCGCCTGCCCCCTGAGTGTTGCCACGCCAAGCCCCCAAGCCGTACCAGGCACACCGCCCGCCCACGCGCGGCCACGCGGTATCGCCTGGCAGCACCGGGCGGCGAGCCTGCCGCCACTTGCGACGCGCGCAGCGGCGGCCCGCGTTGCGGGCGCCTGGCCTGTGCACAATCGCTGGCATCGCAACCACGGCCTCGCGCTCCGGTGTCCATCTACCAACTCAAGCCCCGCTTCCAAGCCCTGCTGCGCCCCCTGGTGCAGCGGCTGGCCCAGGCGGGCGTCACCGCCAACCAGGTCACCGTGCTGGCCTGCGCCGTATCCGTTGCGCTGGGGCTGGGCCTGTACGCGGCGGCCGCGCCGGCCTGGGCCTATGGGCTGATTCCGCTGTGGATGCTGCTGCGCATGGCGCTCAACGCCGTCGACGGCATGCTGGCGCGCGAACACGGGCAACAAACGGCGCTGGGCGCCTTCCTCAACGAATTGACCGACGTGGTGTCGGACGCTGCGCTCTACCTGCCGTTTGCACTGGTAGCACCCTTCAGCGGGCTGTGGGTGGGCGTGGTGATCGTGCTCGCCGGCCTGTCCGAGTTCGCCGGCGCCCTGGGGCCCACAGTGGGCGCCTCGCGCCGCTACGACGGCCCGCTGGGCAAAAGCGACCGCGCGTTCGTCTTCGGCGCCCTGGGCCTGTACGTGGCGCTGGGCGGCCCGCTGCCCGGCTGGAGCAGCGCCCTGATGCCACTGCTGGCGGCCTTGATCGCCTGGACCACCGTGCGCCGCATCCGCCAGGCCCTGATCGAGGCCGCTTCCCATTCGCGTCGATGAATCCCCCGAGAAGGAGCCCCGCATGTTGACCCCCTCGTCTGCGTCAGCCGCTTCAACCGCCCCGGGCGCCACGCGCACCGCCGTCGTCAGCGTGGCGGCGCCACTCACCCAACGCCCGGTGGACGAGCTGCAGTTCAGCACGCACGACGGCGTGTCCCTGTTCTACCGCCACTGGCCGGCCACCTCGGGCCCGCGGCGCGGCGCCATCGTGCTGTTCCACCGCGGCCACGAGCATGGCGCGCGCATGGCGCACCTGGTCGATGAGCTGAACCTGCCCGACTTCGACCTGTTCGCCTGGGACGCGCGCGGCCATGGCCGCTCGCCGGGCCAGCGCGGACACAGCCCCAGCTTCGCCGATTCGGTGCGCGACGTGCAGACCTTCGTGGACCACATCGCCAACCGGCATGGCGTGGCCGAGGCGGACCAGTACATCGTCGCGCAGAGCGTGGGCGCGGTGCTGGTGTCGACCTGGGCGCACGACTACGCGCCCCGCGTGCGCGGCATGACGCTGGCCTCGCCGGCGTTCAAGGTCAAGCTGTACGTGCCGTTTGCGCGGCCTGGCCTGGCGCTCATGCACAAGCTGCGCGGGCTGTTCTTCGTCAACAGCTACGTGAAGCCCCAGTTCCTCACGCACGACGACGCGCGCATCGCCAGCTACCGCACCGACCCGCTCATCACGCGGCCCATCGCGGTCAACATCCTGCTCGAGCTGTACCAGGCGGCCGAACGCGTGGTGCAGGACGCCAACGCCATCGTGCTGCCCACGCAGCTGCTCATCTCGGGCGCCGACTGGGTGGTGCACCACGCGCCGCAGCACCGCTTCTTCGAGCGCCTGGGCAGCGCCGTGAAGGAGAAGATCGAGCTGCCCGGCTTTTTTCACGACACCCTGGGCGAGCGCGACCGCGCGCCGGCCGTGGCCCGTGTGCGCGCCTTCATCCTGCAGCAGTTCGATGCCCCGGCCCCGCCGGTCAACCTGCTGGATGCCGACCAGCACGGCGCCACGGCCGATGAGGCGCGCGCCCTGGCCGCACCGCTGCCGGCGCTGTCGCCGCGCGGCCTGTACTGGGGCGCCACGCGGGCCGGCCTCAAGCTGGGCGGCCTGTTGTCCGACGGGGTGAAGCTGGGCCACGAGACGGGCTTTGATTCAGGCAGCACGCTGGACTACGTCTACCGCAACCAGGCCGCCGGCGCACCGCTGGTGGGCCCGCTCATCGACCGCACCTACCTCGACTCGATCGGCTGGCGGGGCATCCGCCAACGCAAGCTGCACGTGGAAGCCCTGCTGCACGAGGCCATGCAACGCCTGCAGGCCGCCGGCCAAGCCGTGCGCGTGATGGACATCGCCGCAGGCCACGGCCGCTACGTGCTGGATGCGGTGGCCGGCAATCCGGTGGCGGGCAATCCCGTGGCCGGCAGTCCGGTGGCCGGCGGACCGGTCACCCCCGAGTCCATCCTGCTGCGCGACTACAGCGCGCTCAACGTGCAGGGCGGTCAGCGCCTGATCGCCGAGCGCGGCCTGCAAGGCCGCGCACGCTTCGAGCAGGCGGACGCCTTCGACCGCGCGAGCCTGGCCGCCGTCACGCCGCGTCCCACGCTGGCCGTGGTGTCCGGCCTGTACGAGCTCTTCCCCGACAACGCCCTGGTGCGCCGCTCGCTCGCCGGCGTGGCCGACGCCGTGGACGAAGGCGGCTACCTGGTCTACACCGGCCAGCCCTGGCATCCGCAGCTGGAGATGATCGCGCGCGCCCTCACCAGCCACCGGCGGGGCACGGGCGGCCCTTCGGGGGGTGAGCGGAAAGCGGGCGCTGCGGATCGGGATGGGATGCAAGGCGCAAAGCACAGCCATGGCGAGCATTTGCAACGCAGCAGCCCGCCCGAGCCCGCAGATGCCCGCGTCGCGACACCCCCCGAAGGGCCGCCCTTGGCCTGGGTCATGCGTCGGCGCACACAGGCCGAGATGGACCAGCTCGTCGCCGCCGCAGGCTTTCGCAAGCTCACCCAGCGCGTGGACCGCTGGGGCATCTTCACCGTGTCGCTGGCGGTGCGGGTGGCGTCATGACCCCGGGCGCGGTACCTCGGCGCCCCTGGCGACGCGCCGCCGCCTGGCTGGCGCTGCTCGGGCCGCTGTTCTACCTGAGCTACGGCCTGGCCAACTGGTGGGCCGGCACGCGCGCGCAGGTGCCCTCGGTCGTGTTCGACTGGGAACACGGCATGCCCTTCTGGGCCTGGACCATCTTTCCGTACTGGTCCATCAACGCCTTCTACGCGCTGTCGCTGTTCCTGGGCCGCACCAAGCACCTGGTCGACCGGCATGCGGCGCGCTTGCTCACGGCGCAGCTGATCGCCGTGACCTGCTTCGTGCTGTGGCCGCTGCATTTCAGCTTCGGCCAGCCCGAGGTCAGCGGCGCGCCGGCCTTTCTGTTCAACGCGCTGCGCGGCTTCGACCAGCCCTACAACCAGGCGCCCTCGCTGCACATCGCGCTGGCCGTGATCCTGTGGGACGGGTACCGGCGCCTGATTCACGCCCGCTGGGCGCGCGCGGTGCTGCATGTGTGGGCGCTGGCCATCTGCGGCTCGGTGCTGACCACCTACCAGCACCATTTCATCGACATCCCGACCGGCGCGTTGCTGGGCCTGCTGTGCGTGTGGCTGTGGCCACTGGAGCGCCGCGTGGCCCTGCCGCGCGCGTGGCGTCTGACGCAGGACGCCCGCCGGCGCGCGCTGGCCGGCGCGTATGCGGCGGCGGGTGTGCTGTTGCTGGTCGCCGCGCTGGCCCTGGGCCGGCACGGCATGCCGCTGGCGCTGTGGCTGGCCTGGCCTGCCGCCTCGCTGCTGCTGGTGGCGGCCTGCTACCTGGGCCTGGGCGCGCGTGGCCTGGCCATGGACCGCGACGGCCAGATGGCATGGGCCGCACGATGGTTGTACGCCCCCTACCGGCTGGGCGCCGCCCTCAACGCCCGGGCCTGGACGCGCAAGCTGCCCCTCGCTCAAGAGGTGCTGCCGGGCGTCTGGCTGGGCCGCCTGCCCAGCGCGGCCGAATGGCATGGCCATGGCAAGCCGCGCCTGGTCAGCCTGTGCGCCGAGCTGCAAGCGCCGCGTGCCGCGCGGCTGCAGCGCAAGGTGCGCGGCCTGCCGCTGCTCGACCTGGTCACCCCCACGCCGCTGCAGCTGCGCCACGCAGCCTTGCTGATCGAGGGCCAGCACCAGCGCATGCTGGCGGCGCGATGCGCAACACCCGCGCCCGGCGCCCAGCCTGTGGTGCCTGCGCCGGCGGTCTGGGTCTGTTGCGCCCTGGGGATGTCGCGCAGCGCCGTCAGCCTGATGGCCTGGCTGCTGCTCACCGGCCGCGCGGCCACCGTGGACGAGGCTGAACAGGCGCTGCGCGCGGCCCGGCCCGCCATCGTCCTCTCCGCCCCGCTGCGGGCCGCGCTGCAGGCCTTGCTGGACCCACCCACGGGTCCGGGGCGCCCATCAGCCTGGCCCGCTGCAGCAACACCGGCATGACGCCTGCAACGCCGCCCCTGCTGCCGAAGCCCCCGGCCCTGAGCGCCGACGAGCGCGCGCAGTGCGCCGCCTTGGCCGCCCTGCTGCACGCCAGCCGCGGGCTGGCCCACTGGGCGCTGACCCTGGGCGCCATCGCCCTGCTGCTCAGCCTGGCCATGCCGGTGCTGGCAGGCCCTAGCATCAGCGCATGGCAGCAGTACACCCTGATCCTCGTTGTGTTGCTATCGATCATCGAGCGATACCTCGCTTTTCGCCTTCACCTTGATGAGCGCCTGTTCACCCACCTGGCGCAGGGTCACATCGCCAGCCTGACCGCGCTGGACGAGGCGCTGGCCCGGCTGCGACTGCGGCCGCGCCCCGGCGTCACCCGCCCGCTGGACGAGCGCGTGGCCGGCACCCGGCGCTGGATGACACGCCACGCCGCGGTCGTCGGCCTGCAGTTCCTGGCCCTGCTCGCAGGGCTGATCCCCACCCTCATCCGCCCCTGGCCATGAGCCCATCAGACCCCAAGCCGCACCCGACGCTCCCCTCGACACCGCTGCGCCGCGCCGCCGCCGCGCTGGCGGTGCGCCTCATCCTGACCACGGCGCGGCTGCTCACCGGCGTGCGCGGCATCTGGGTGAACGCGGCGCCCAGCGCGCAGCAAACCCTGTACTTCGCCAACCACACCAGCCATGGCGACTTCGTGCTGCTGTGGGCGACGCTGCCGCGCGACCTGCGCGTGCTCACGCGACCGGTGGCAGGCCAGGACTACTGGCTGGCATCGCGCCTGCGCCAGTTCATCGGCCACGACGTGTTCCATGCGCTGATGATCCGCCGCGATGGTGGCCCTGGCGACAACCCGGTGCACGCCATGGCCGAGGCGCTGGCCGCGGGCGACTCGCTCATCATGTTTCCCGAAGGCACGCGCAACACCGGCGACGACACCCTGCTGCCCCTCAAGAGCGGGTTGTTCCACCTGGCCCGCGAATGCCCGCAGGTGCGCCTGGTGCCCGTGTGGATCGCCAACCTCAAGCGTGTGCTGCCCAAGGGCGCGCTGTTGCCGATTCCGCTGGCCTGCACCGTCACCTACGGCCCGCCGCTGACACTGCTGCCCGGTGAAGACAAGGCCAGCTTTCTGGCCCGTGCCCGCCACGCCATGCTGGCCCTGAGGCCGGAGTACGACCAAACTGACAACGCAATGCCAACGGCAATGGCCTCCAACTCCCTTCAAACCTCGCGCCACCTCAGCGATGCTGTGCCTGGCAATTCAACGGCCGCCGACGCCGCACCTGGCGATGTGACGCTTGCAGCTCCAGCGGCCCCCACCGGTGCCCAGCCCCTGCAGCTGGCCGCCGCGCCCGCGCCGGTGCCCGCGCCCGCATCCTCCCGAGGTCCCGCATGAACCTCAGCGACTTCCAGCGCGTGACGCTGCAGCTGTTTGGCGGCGTGGCCGGCGTGCTCATCCTGGCCTCGGCCATTGGCGCCCTGCTCAAGTGGCGCGTGGCTCAGGGCGCGCCGCACAGCGTCATCGACAACCTGAATGCCCGCGTGAAGGCCTGGTGGGTGATGGTGGCGGCCATCGGCCTGGCGTTCGCGCTGGGCAAAGGGGGCGTCATCGCGCTGTTCCTGCTCATCTCGTTCTACGCGCTGCGCGAGTTCATCACCCTGGCCTACACCCGCCGGGGCGACCACTATGCGATTGCGGCCGCTTTCTACATTGGCCTGCCTGTGCAATACCTGCTGGTGTGGATCGAGTGGTACGGCCTGTACTCGATCTTCATCCCCGTGTACGCCTTCCTGGTGCTGCCCATCCTGGCGGCCCTGGGCAGCGACACCACGCGCTTTCTCGAGCGCACGGCCAAGGTGCAATGGGGCCTGATGATCTGCGTGTTCTGCATCAGCCACGTGCCGGCGCTGCTCACGCTGCCCATCCCCGGCTTCCAGGGCCGCAACCTGCTGCTCATCGCCTTCCTCGTCATCGTCGTGCAGGGCAGCGACGTGCTGCAGTACGTCTGGGGCAAGCTGCTGGGCCGGCGCAAGGTCGCGCCCGAACTCTCGCCCTCCAAAACCTGGGAGGGCCTGATCGGCGGCGTGGCCAGTGCCACGCTGCTGGGCGCCGGGCTGTACTGGGCCACGCCCTTCACGCCGTGGCAGGCCGGCGCCATGGCCTTCCTGATCTGCCTCATGGGCTTTCTGGGCGGCCTGGTGATGTCGGCCATCAAGCGCGACCGCGGCGTCAAGGACTGGGGCACCATGATCGAAGGCCATGGCGGCATGCTGGACCGGCTGGACTCCGTGATCTTCGCCGCCCCCATCTTCTTCCACGTCGTGCGCTACGTCTGGGTGCCGTAGCGCGGCTCCGCTACAGCTGCGACTCGATCGGCAGCCAGCCGATGACGCGAGCCAGCGCGCGCTTGAACACGCTGGTCTCGGGGTCGTGGCGCCAGGTCTGCGTGCCGCCCACATCGGTCCAGCGCAGCGCGCCGTCGGCGGTCTGGCTCACGGCATAGCTGGTGGCCCGGGCTGCCGTGAACATGCGGGCCACGTCAGCCGCCAGCCCCGGGTCCTCGAACATCACGCCCATCTCGGTGTTCAACGAGGCCGAACGTGGATCGAAATTGAACGAGCCCACAAAGCCGCGTGCCTGGTCGATGACGAAGGCCTTGGTGTGCAGGCTGGCGCCGCTGGAGCCGGTCAGCTTGTCGTCGGCGCTGCGCGCGCCGGGCTTCAGCTCCCACAGCTGGACGCCCGCAGCCAGCAGCGGCGCGCGGTAGGCCTGGTAGCCGGCGTGCACGGCCGGTACGTCGTTGGCCGCCAGTGAATTCGTCAGGATGCCGACATCGACGCCGCGCGTGGCCATGCCGGTGAACAGCAGGGTGCCCGTGGTGCCCGGCACGAAGTATGGCGAGATCAGCCGCAGCTCGTGCCGGGTCGAGAACATCTTCTGCAGGATGTCGAACAGCAGCCAGTTCTCGGGCGCTCGCCGCGTCGCCACGGCCGAGGCCTTCTCGGGCGGGTCGGACAGCACGCGCAGGTCCGTCACCCACCGCCAGGCCTGCCCCGCCAGGCGCTGCGCGGTCTGGTTTGCGGGGTCCTGCATGGCCTGTTGGTACACGGTGCCCGCGCCGGCCGCACGCCATGCGGCGCGCGCAGCGGCCAGGTCGATGTCGGGCGCGCGCTCATGCAGCGCGGCCAGCGGAATCACGGCAGCGCTGTTCCAGAAGGTGTCGAAGATCTCGCTGGTCTGCGCGACGGCCGGGCCGACCATGAACAGGTCCGCGTCGTGAAAGTTCACATCGGCCGCGTCGAAGTACTCGTCGCCGATGTTGCGGCCGCCCACCAGCGTCACGCGGCCATCGACGGTCCAGGACTTGTTGTGCATGCGGCGGTTGAAGCTGACGAAGCGCAAGCCCATCTCCAGCGCACGCCGCCAGGCCGTGTCCCGGTTGCGCGCCGGGTTGAACAGCCGCACTTCGAGCATCGGGTGGGCGTCCATGGCCAACAGGCTCTCGTCCAGGTCCAGGCCGTTCATGTCGTCGATCAGCATGCGCACACGCACCCCGCGTTCGGCCGCCGACAGCAAGGCATCCTTGAGCAGGCGGCCGGTCAGGTCGTCGTGCCAGAGGTAGTACTGCACGTCGATGCTGCGCTCGGCCTCACGGGCCGTCACGGCCCGCGCCGCGAACGCCTGCAGGTTGTCGGTGATCAGCGTGGCGCCGGTCTGCGCGGGGCGCTCGGCCAGCCACGGTGCCACCTGGCGGTCGAGCCGGGTATCGGCCGCGGCAGCCGGCAGGGCCTGGCTCGCCGCGCCCACGGCACGCTGCGCGAACTGCCCCCAGGACCACAACGCGCCCAGCGACAGCACGACCACCAGCGCCACACCCACGGCGGCCCATTTCAAGATGCGCATGCAAGCCCTCCCCAGCTCGTTCAGCCCGGCGCATCATCGCATCCGCTTCAGGCTGCGCGCCCTGAAGGCCAGCAGATCACGTCATCACCCGGCTCTGGCCCAGCAGGCCGTCGCGCCCGCATCCATCCCAAGCGCATCACGCCATGTCAAACGATGAAGGGGTATGCATCTCATCCCGATGATTTTTGAACGGGACGTCATGCATACTGCCAATCAGCCAAGCCACAGACCTCAATCCGCGGCGCCCAGCGCCCCGCGATGCAGGCCATCCGCCGCGACCCGGTGGGCGGCCGTGCGCACGGGGCGCGGGCCGCGAGGCGGGGTCGTCAGACCCTCGCGCGCAACACGTCGGCCACGCGGCCGGCATGCCAGTCGGGCGAGCCCAGCTGCTGCACCAGCACCGTGGCGCGGCGGAAGTAGTGGCCGGCCGCCAGCTCTTCGGTGACGCCCATGGCGCCGTGCAGCTGCACGGTGCCCTCGCCCACCTCGGTGGCGGCCTGGCTGGCGACCAGCATCGTGGCCGACGCGGTGTAGGCACGCGGGCCGGCGTCGGCCGGCAGGTCACGCAGGGCGCGGCGGGTTTGCGCCATGGCCAGCGCGCGCAGGTTGTACATCTCGGTTACGCGGTGCTGCAGCACCTGGAAGGTGCCCAGCGGCTTGCCGAACTGCGTGCGCTGGCGCAGGTGCGCCAGGGTGTCTTCGATCATGCGCTCGCTGAGGCCCAGCACCTCGGCCGACAGCGCCAGCGTGGCCTGGTCCAGCAGCGCGTCGATCAAGCCCGCGGCCTGGCCGGCTTCGCCGATCAGGTCGCTGGCGGCCACGGACACGTTGTCGAAGGCCAGTTCGCTGGCGCAGGCGCCATCGATGGTCTTGAACGCGCGCTGGCGCACACCGGCGGCCTTCAGCGGCACCACGACCAGGGCCAGGCCAGCGGCCTCGTGGTCCTTGCCCGACACGCGGGCGCTGACCACCGCATGGCTGGCCCAGGGCGCAGCCAGCACCAGGGCTTTGCGGCCCGACAGGTGCCAGCTGCCATCGCCCTGGCGCACCAACCGGGTCTGCACCAGGTGGCGGTCACCGTGTGCGGCGGGCTCGCCATGTGCAAAAGCCACCATGGCCTGACCGGCGCCCACGCGGGCCAGCAGCTCGGCGTGGGCAGGCTGCTGGCTGGCCAACAGCGCGCCGCCGCCCAGCACCACCGAGGCCAGGTAGGCCTGCGCCTTCACGCCGCGGGCCAGCGAATACATCATCTGGCCATGGCCCAGCAGGCCGGCATCGATGCCGCCTTGCGCTTCGGGCCAGGCCACGCTCAGCGCGCCGAGCTCGCCCAGCTGCGCCCACCAGGCCGGCAGCGGCCAGCCGCCGGTTTCGGGCTGCGAGGCCGGCTCGCCACCGAGCTGCAGCTGATCGACCGTGGCGCCCTGGTTGGCCGTGCCCGGCCCGACCTGCAGCAGGCGACAGACCTGCGCATCGAGCATCACCAGCGCGTCGCGCAGATCGGCCTGGTCCTCGCCCAGCAGCTGGCCGTGCAGCAGGTTGACGTCGGTGGGCTTGAGGCCACCGGTTTCCAGGTCCTTCCAGACGATGCCGCGCTGCACCTCGTTCGAGCCGCCATAGATCGAGGCCGCGCGGTCGTTCAGGTAGGCCTTGGTGCCATAGATGGCGTCCTCGGGCACGTCCAGGCCATCGGCGCGGCCCTGGGCGTCTTCCTGGCTCAGGCTGGCGGCCATGGCCGGGCCACCGGCCTCGACCAGCAGCGAGGTGATCAGCTGGCGGCCCTGCGCGCCCAGCACCTTGCCCACCGAGGGCAGCAGCGGCGGCTCTTGCCCGGCCACGCTCGCGTCCAGCGCATCCAGGTCGGTGGCCTGCATCGCGTCCACCCCGGCAGCGGCGCGGGCGATGCGCATCCACAGCGCATCGGCGGCCCGCTGGGCAGCGGCATCGGTGCGCTCACCGAAGGCGAGCTGGGCGCGTGCCATCAGGCGTTCCAGGCGCACGCGCTGCGACGGGCTGCGCAGCCCGGACCGCTCGTGCACCAGCAGGTACTTGGCGACCGTCCAGCCCTGGTTTTCTTCACCCACCAGGGCCGACACGGGCACGCGCACGTCGTCGAAGAAGACCTGGTTCAGCTCGTGATCGCCCGACAGGCTGGGGATGGGACGAATCGTGATGCCGGGCAGGTCGATGTCGAAACACAGGAAGCTGATGCCCTGCTGTGGCTTGCCCTCGGTCGAGGTGCGCACCAGGCAGAAGATGCGGTTGGAGAAATGCGCGTGCGTGGTCCAAATCTTGGTGCCGTTGATCACGTACTCGTCGCCATCGCGCACCGCGCGGCACTGCAGCGAGGCCAGGTCCGACCCCGAGCCGGGCTCGGAGTAGCCCTGCGCCCAGTAGTCCTCGCCGCTGCGGATCGCGGGCAGCCAGCGCTCCTTTTGCTCGGGCGTGCCGTACTTCAGCAGCACCGGGGCCACCATGCTGGGGCCCTGGGGTGCGCGCGCCGGTGCGCCGGCCAGCGTGCATTCGCTGGCAAAGATGTAGTGCTGCATGGGCGTCCAGCCGGTGCCGCCCCATTCCACGGGCCAGTGCGGCACGCTCCAGCCGCGCTTGGCCAGGATGCGGTGCCAGCTGTTGCCCGGGCCGTAGTCGCTGAAGATGCCAGCGTTGCGGCGGCCATCGGCACGCAGCTCCGGCGTCAGCTCGTCCTGCAGGAATTGGCGCACCTCGGCGCGAAAGGCTTCGTCCTGGCTCAGGTCGCGGGCGGTCATGGTTCATCTCCTGGTCAAATCGGCGCGCCAGCGGCATGCGGCTGCACAAGCTTGAAATTGGAGCAGCCCCCGGCACGCACCGCCACCGCGTGCGAGACAGCACGCACCTGCGCCGGCCATACCCCTGCGCCACTGAGCCTGGCAAGCCTGCCAATTCGGGTATGTGCGGGTCACCGGGGCCGCGGCCGCACGCGTTCAAGCCGAGGGACGGGATGAGGGACGCTGCGACCAGCGCTCACACCCCAGAGCCGAAGGCCGTCGACCGCGGCGATGCCGGAACCCGCGCGATGACACGCCCTTGGCGCTGGGAGCATCCTCCAACGCGCTCGCCTGAGGCTGGGCAACGCGCTGGCCGACAGATTCCGCTGCGGAATCGCGCACCAGCGCCATGGCTCAGCCGGTCAGATCGGTCTTGGGCGGCGACTGGCGGCACGGCACGGAGACATGGAGACATGGAGACATGGAGACATGGAGACGTGGAGACATGGAGACATGGAGACATAGAGACACGGAGGCCCCGGTGGCCCGGTGAAAATGATGCGGCTAGGCAAGCAGCCTGAAGGCGCGCCCTGCAGCGAGGTGTGCATCGACCTCACCCACATGCGCAAGCGCCTGTGGGTGGCCCGGGCTGGCGCTGGGGCTACCCGTCCGGTCCGGAACGGCGGCCCTCGGGTGTGCGGGACAATGCCCGCCATGGACTCCCCTGCTTTCCCCCCACTCCCCCCATCTCCGTCCCCGCAGACCTCGCGCCGCACCTGGCTGGCCATGACCGGCGCGCTGGGCCTGACCAGCCTGGCCCACCCGGCCTGGGCTCAGGGCAGCGCCACCGTGCTGCCACGCGCGTCGGCCGTGCCCGGCGGCGTGGTGTTGCTGGAGCTGGGCCCCGGCGCACAAGCCCCGCAGGTGCACACGCGCGATGCGGTGCCGGTGCTGGTCGTGGGCGACCCCTTCGGCTGGACGGCCGTGCTCGGCATTGCACTGGCGGCCCAGCCCGGCAGCGATTCGGTCATCGTGCGCGAGACCCAGGGCTCCACGCGGTCCATCGCGTTCGACATCCGCGACAAGCACTATGCCGAACAGCGGCTGAAGGTGGCGCCCAAGACGGTGGACCTGTCGCCCGACGACGAGGCCCGCTACAACCGCGAGCGCACCCACCAGCAGCAGGTGATGGCCACGGTGAGCGCGCCCGTGCCCCCCAGCCTGCGCCTGGGCGTGCCCGTGCCCGGCCGGCGCTCCAGTTCGTTCGGTCTGCGGCGCGTGTTCAACGGCCAGTCGCGCAACCCGCACAGCGGCATGGACATCGCCGCCCCCACAGGCACCCCCATCAAGGCACCGCTGGCGGGCAAGGTCATCGACACCGGCGACTACTTCTTCAACGGCAACACCGTGTGGCTGGACCATGGTGGCGGCTTTTTGACCATGTACTGCCACCTCAGCGCCATCGACTGCAGGGTCGGCGACACCCTGGCACCCGGCCGTGCCTTTGCCAAAGTGGGCGCCACGGGACGCGTGACCGGGCCACACCTGCACTGGGGCGTGATGCTGAACCGCACCATGGTCGACCCGGCGCTGTTCATCGCCTGACCCGGCCCAGCTGTCCGGGCTGCAGCCGGCCCGGCGCAGATCGCGCTCCGCAGCCGGGCCAGCCGCTGCGGGTCGATGCGGCCTGGGTCGACCCCGAGGACGTGGCCATCTGCATGCAGGCCCGCGCAGAGGGCCGATTCAGCATGCAACCAGCCCCTGCAGCCCGGATGGTCGACGGACTCGGACAGGTGCTCAGCCAATTCCGAACTTGGCTACCAGTATCCACCGGCTGCCGTTGATCAAAAAACGCAGATGAGCCGATACTGCATCCACCTGCACATCAACCGGTCAACAGCTCATCAGCCTCAATGGCCAACCGGCGCGGCCGCCCGTTCGCCGGGTGGCAGCACGAAGTTGTGCGACCAGCGCCACAGGCTGAACGCGCACCAGGCCAGGGCCAGCAGGGCCAGCGCGCCGCCCACCCAGCCGATGTAGGCCATGCCCCAGTGCAGGCTGACCTGGCTGCCGAGCAAGGCGCCGGCACCGATGCCGATGTTGAAGATGCCCGAGAACAGCGACATGGCGACGTCCGTGGCGTCCGACGCCAGGCGCAGCACCTTGGACTGCAGGGACAACGCGAAGCAAATCATGGCCACGCCCCAGATCGAGGCCATCACATACAGCGCCGGCGCATGCGGCGCCACGGCCCGCAGGCTCAGCAGACACAGCGCCAGCACGCCAATCGCCGTCAGCAGGAAGGCACGCGGATGCCCCATGCCCAGCCAGCTGAACAGCAAGCTGCCGATCACGCCCATGCCGCCGAACAGCAGCAGCACCGTGGTCGTCACGCCGGCGCTCTGGCCCGCCACCTCTTGCACAAAGGGCTCGATGTAGCTGTAGGTGGTGAACTGGGCCGTCACGAACACGGCCGTCAACACGTAGAGCGCCACCAGCGCCGGCCGCTTGAACAGCACGGGCACGCTGCGCGCCGAGCCTACGTTCTCGGACGGCAGCCGGGGCAGCAGCACGCGCAGGCACAGCATGACCAGCAAGGCCACCGCACCGATCAGCAGGAAGGTGGTGCGCCAGCCCAGCGCCTGCCCCACCACGCGGCCCAGCGGAATGCCCAGCACCATCGCCATGGACGTGCCGGTGGCCAGCAGGCTCAGGGCCTGCGCCCGCTTGCCGGGCGGCGCAACGCGCACGGCCAGCGACGCCGTGATGGACCAGAACACCGCATGCGAAATGGCCACGCCCAGCCGTCCCGCCATGAGCGAGGTGAAGTCCCACGCCAAGCCCGACACCACGTGGCTGACGATGAACACCGCGAACACCCCGAGCAGCAGCTTGCGCCGCTCGACGTTCTTGGTCAGCAGCATGAAGGGCAGCGAGGTGAGCGCCACGGTCCAGGCGTAGATGGTCAGCATCAGGCCCACGTGCTCGGTCGGCATGCCGAAGCTGGCACCGATGTCGCTGAGCAGGCCCACAGGCACGAATTCGCTGGTGTTGAAGACGAAGGCGCCGAGCGCCAGCGCCACGATGGCGAGCCAGGGCCGCGCCGGGTGCGCCGAGGTATCGACGGCGAGATCAGCCGTCGCGCTCGCCGAATGGCCTGCCGAAGCGCTTGCCGCGGCGAGGCTCAGCGCAGGCGATGTGGAATGGGTCATGAACTGCTGTGCGCGTGACGCGCAATGAAATGAAGTATCCAGCCACATCGTCGACATTGGCAACGACCATGGCTGTATACCCATGCACGAAAAACGATGAAAGCCGACGTCGAACGAAGCAGGCGCCGCTGTGCGCTGACTGGCTTCCACGCCCGGCCTGGCCTTGCACACCCACGACACGGGCCCTGGGCCCGTGAGGCCTGTCAGTGCGAGGCGCCTTGAGCCGAAAGCATGGCGTCGATCTGCTGCAGGCACGCGAGCACGCGCGCGGGCCACGGCGTCAGGGCCTTGCCCTGCCACTCGTACTCGGCCAGCGGGTGAATGTCGCACTTGGCTGGCAAGGCCGCCTGCGCGTCCAGCAGCGCATGCATGCGCGGCACGAACACCCACTGCAGCCACTGCTCGATGCGCAAGGTGTCGAACATGAACGGCACGCTGGACTGCAGGGCCTCATCCGAGGGCGGTGTGGCGTCCCAGAGCCCGGCTGCCTGCATTTCGGCTTCCAGAACGTGCAACTGCGTGCGCAGTGCGGTGTCGATGTCGCTCATGCTGCCTGTCCTCACGCGGCCCACCGGTGAATCGAGGGAGACCCCGGTGGCCCTTTGCAAAAAGCCAAAGCAAAAGGGCTCGGCGTTTCCGCCAAGCCCCAAAAATGTGGTGGGTGATACATGGATCGAACATGTGACCCCTGCCGTGTGAAGGCAGTGCTCTACCGCTGAGCTAATCACCCGGTGTCTTCGGTCGCCGCGCAGCCCTTTCGGGAAGGGCACAGTAACCTGACAGAAACTGTGGGCCTGGCAACACCTGTGTGTCATGCGCCAAACCGCAAAAACTGGTGGGTGATACATGGATCGAACATGTGACCCCTGCCGTGTGAAGGCAGTGCTCTACCGCTGAGCTAATCACCCCATTTCAGCTGGTTGAACGCCGCTTTTGCCTTGCTGGGTGCTCAATTGACAAGTCAACCGGACCCTGCACCGCTCAACTGCTGCAGTGCGTTCATTCAAGGAAGCTTCTCGCTCGCTGAAAGATTGGATTATGGCATAAAAAAGCCGCTTCAAGCAACCGGCTCAAAGATTTTCCAAAGCGTTTGCTGGCCACTGGCCTTGTCGATCTGCGCCAGCACGCTGGCGTGTGCAGCGAGTTCGGCTTCGTTCGCCCGCAGCACGGGCAACACGTACTGGCTCAGGTCCACGCGAACGACGCGCCGTGCTTCGCTGACACTGTCGTCGTCGCCATCGAGCATCAGCGCGTTCTGGCCGCGCGTCATGTTGATGTAGACGTCAGCCAGCAACTCGGCATCGAGCAAGGCGCCGTGCAGGGTGCGGCCCGAGTTGTCCACCTCCAGCCGGTCGCACAGCGCATCGAGGCTGTTGCGCTTGCCTGGGAACAGTTCCTTGGCCATGACCAGCGTGTCGACCACGCCGCTCACGTGGTCGCTGACCCGGCCCAGCTTCAAGCGGGCGAACTCGGCGTTGAGGAAGCCCACGTCGAACGGCGCGTTGTGGATGATGAGCTCTGCGCCTGCGATGTAGTCGACGATCTGCCGCGCCACCTCGGCGAACTTGGGCTTGTCGCGCAGGAACTCGGTCGTGATGCCGTGCACGCGCAGCGCTTCCTCGTGGCTGTCGCGCTCCGGGTTGATGTAGAGGTGCAGGTTGTTGCCGGTGAGCTTGCGGCCCACCAGCTCCACGCACCCCAGCTCGAGCAGGCGGTCGCCCCCCTCGGCGTACAAGCCGGTGGTTTCGGTATCGAGGACGATCTGTCGACTCATGCGAAGCGGCTCCTGCAGGTGACCCGGCCGCGGGTCAATGGTTTTCCTTGGCGTGGTTGACCGAGTACTTGGGGATCTCGATGGTCACGTCCTGCTGGCCCAGGATGGCCTGACACGACAGGCGCGAGGTCGGCTGCAGCCCCCAGGCGCGGTCCAGCATGTCCTCTTCGTTTTCCTCGGGCTCGGACAGCGAGTCGTAGCCCGCCTTCACCACCACGTGGCAGGTGGTGCAGGCGCACACCATCTCACAGGCGTGCTCCATCTCGACCCCGTTTTCCAGCATCGCCTCGCACAGGGATGTGCCGGCTGGCGCTGTGATTTCCTTGCCCTCGGGGCAATACTCGTGGTGCGGAAGAATCTTGATCGTTGGCATGGCGGACGTGGATTTACAGCGACTGGATGGACTTGCCAGCCAGGGCCTTCTGGATGTTCTGGTTCATGCGCTCGGCGGCAAAGGCTTCGGTGCCCTTGGCCAGCGCCTCGCTCGCGGCTTCGATGGCGGCAGCCGTGGCGTCGTCGGCCAGCATGGTCTGCCTCAACTGGGCCAACAGGCGGTCGATGGCCGCGCGCTCATCGTCCTGCAGCAGCTGGCCGTCGGCCGCCAAGGCGCTTTCGGTGGCCATGAGCAGGCGATCCGCATCCACCTTGGCCTCGACCAGGGCGCGCGCCGCCATGTCGGCTTGCGCCGTGGCAAAGCCGTCCTGCAGCATCTGGGCGATCTGCTCATCGCTGAGGCCATACGAGGGCTTCACGTCGATGCGCGCCTCGACGCCGCTGGTGGTCTCGCGCGCATCCACGCTGAGCAAGCCGTCGGCATCGACCGTGAAGGTGACGCGGATGCGCGCCGCCCCGGCCGCCATGGGCGGGATGCCGCGCAACTCGAACCGCGCGAGGCTGCGGCAATCGGCCACCAGGTCGCGCTCGCCCTGCACCACGTGCAGCGCCAGCGCGGTCTGGCCGTCCTGGTAGGTGGTGAAGTCCTGCGCCATGGCCGTGGGGATGGTCTGGTTGCGCGGCACGATGCGCTCGACCAGGCCGCCCATGGTTTCCAGCCCCAGCGACAGCGGAATCACGTCGAGCAGCAACAGCTCGCCATCGGGGTTGTTGCCGGCGAGCTGGTTGGCCTGCACGGCCGCGCCCAGCGCCACCACCTCGTCGGGATTCAGGTCCGTCAGCGGCGGCCGGCCAAACACCTGGGCCACAGCCGCACGGATTTGCGGCATGCGCGTGGCACCGCCCACCATCACCACCTGCGCCACGTCGTCCACGGCCAGATTGGCGTCGGCCATGGCCGCGTGCAACACACGCAGGCAACGCGCCGTGAGCGCTTGGGTCGCGGCTTCGAAGGCCTCGCGTGTGACCTTCAACGTCACGGTGCCACCGTGGCGCGGCCAGTGCATGTCGGTCGCCAGCGCCTCGGTCAGGGCCTCTTTGGCCTGACGTGCGGCAGCCAGCTGGGCCAGGCGTTCGTCCGCCGTGGCCTCGCTCTGCCCGGTCTGCGCCACGGCCCAGTGCCGCAGCGCGGCATCGTAGTCGTCGCCACCCAGCGCCGAATCCCCGGCCGTGGCCATCACCTCGAACACGCCCTGCGACAGGCGGAGGATGGACACGTCGAAGGTGCCGCCGCCCAGGTCGAACACCGCATACACCCCCTCGGCCGCGTTGTCCAGGCCATAGGCGATGGCGGCGGCCGTGGGCTCGTTGATGAGGCGCAGGACATTCAGACCGGCCAGTTGCGCGGCGTCCTTGGTCGCCTGGCGCTGCGCATCGTCGAAGTACGCCGGCACGGTGATGACGGCGCCATACAGCTCGTCGTCGAAACTGTCTTCCGCCCGTTGGCGCAAGGTGGCCAGGATTTCGGCGCTGACTTCGACCGGCGACTTGAGGCCGTGCACGGTGTCGACCGCCACCATGCCGGGCTGGTCCACCAGGCGGTAGCTCAGGTGGCCGCTGGCCTGCTGCACATCGGCCAGGCTGCGCCCCATCAGGCGCTTGACCGAGGCGATGGTGTTGGCGGCTTCTTGCTCATCGCCGGCCGGGGCTTGCGCGGCGTGGCCGATCAAGCGCTTGTTGCCTGGCAGATACCGCACCACCGAAGGCAGCAGCACCTGGCCGGCTTCGTCGGGCAGGCATTCGGCCACGCCGTGGCGCACCGCTGCCACCAGCGAATGCGTGGTGCCCAGGTCGATGCCGACGGCGATGCGCCGTTCGTGCGGGTTGGGGGCCTGCCCCGGTTCGGAGATTTGTAGAAGTGCCATGCAACATGCCAGCGCGTGCCAGGGGCGCGCACAGGCCTTTCAACTGAATTCAAAGGGGCCCGCGCCGCTGCGAGCAGGCCAACCCGCGATTGTCGGTGATCGACTTGGCCGGCCGCTGGCCGGCCAAGCCGCGAGACGACTCAGGCCCGTGCGGCTTGAGCCAGCGTGTGGGCGCGTCCCCGCAGGTCGCGCAGAAACTTGTCCAGAAACATCAGCACCCGCACCTGCGCCGCTGCCGCGGGGTAATCACTCGCCTCGTCCAGCAAACCAGCGAGTTGGGCCAATACCCCTGCACGCGTCTGCTCCACCTCGGCCGCGATCTCCTGCACGGCCGCGGCCGACTCGGCGTCATCCAGCGCCTCTCGCCAGCTCATCTGCTGCATGAGGAAGGCCGGCGGCATGGCCGTGTTGTGCTCGGCGTCGATGGCGGCGCCATGCAGCTCGCACAGGTAAGCCGCCCGCCGTTGCGGGTCCTTGAGGCGCTGGTGCGCTTCGTTCACCCGCACCGACCACTGCATGGCCACGCGTTGCGCCGCTGCGCCCTGCGCGGCAAAGCGGTCGGGGTGGGTTTCGCGCTGCAAGGCCTTCCAGCGCGCATCGATCGCCTGGACGTCTTGCGTGAACCGCTCGGGCAGGCCGAACAGCTCGAAGTCGTTGGATTGCAGGTTCATGCCATCACTTCAGAAAAGGGCTGGCGCGCACGCTCAGGCGTCACAGACGGCGCTGCGCAAGGCCGCCGGCAGGTCGTTCAACGCCTGCCGCGGGCCTTGCACGTCCCACACGTCCAGGCAGCAGCCGCAGCCCTGGTTGTCGGACAAGCGCAGCTTCGGGCCCCAGCGGCCCAACCAGGCGTTGACCGCCATCACATCGCGCTCGTTGTCGATGGTCACGCGCACCGTGGTCTTGGCCAGCGGACCGTCGTCGACGGCCGTGTCAGACACGGAAGCTCTCGCCGCAGCCGCAGCGGTCGCGCTCGTTGGGGTTGTTGAACTTGAAGCCTTCGTTCAGGCCCTCGCGCACGAAGTCCAGCTCGGTGCCGTCCAGGTAGGCCAGGCTCTTGGGATCGATGAACAACTTGATGCCCTGGGTTTCGAACATCACGTCTTCCGGGATCGCTTCGTCCACGTACTCGAGCTGGTAGGCCAGGCCCGAGCAGCCCGTGGTCTTGACGCCCAGGCGCACGCCCACGCCCTTGCCGCGCCTGGACAGGTAGCGGTTCACGTGGCGTGCGGCGGATTGAGACAGGGTGACGGACATGGGAAAGCTCGGCGAATGCAGGCGCTGGGCATGCAGGACATGCGGTTGGCGCGAAAAATCAAATGAAGCAGAGTATCAGCCTGTTGCCGTTCAGCCTTGAACGGCAACAGGCCCATACTGCATCAAGCGGTGACTTGCTTCTTGCGGTAGTCGTCCACCGCGGCCTTGATCGCGTCCTCGGCCAGGATGGAGCAGTGGATCTTCACGGGCGGCAGGGCCAGTTCTTCGGCAATCACGCTGTTCTTCAGCGCTGCCGCTTCGTCCAGCGTCTTGCCCTTGACCCACTCGGTGACCAGCGAGCTCGACGCAATGGCCGAGCCGCAGCCGTAGGTCTTGAAGCGTGCATCTTCGATGACGCCGGTCTGCGGGTTCACCTTGATCTGCAGCTTCATCACGTCGCCGCAGGCGGGCGCACCCACCATGCCGGTGCCGACCGTGTCATCGCCCTTGTCGAACGAGCCGACGTTGCGGGGGTTTTCGTAGTGGTCAACCACTTTGTCTGAGTAAGCCATGACGGGCTCCTTTGCTGTGTCGTGAGTTCGTGTTGTTTGGATGCCGTTGCGGGGCGCCAGGTTCAGCGCGGGCAACGGCTGGTGTCAGTGTGCGATCCTGAACCGCGTCAGTGGGCGGCCCACTGGATGGTGGACAGGTCCACGCCATCCTTGTACATCTCCCACAGCGGCGACAGCTCGCGCAGCTTGTCGACGTTGGCGCGGATGGCCTCGATCGCGTAGTCGATGTCCTGCTCGGTCGAGAACCGGCCGATGGTCATGCGCAGGCTGGAATGCGCCAGCTCATCGCTGCGGCCCAGGGCGCGCAGCACGTAGCTGGGCTCCAGGCTGGCCGAGGTGCAGGCCGACCCGCTCGACACCGCCAGGCCCTTGATGCCCATGATGAGCGACTCGCCTTCGACGAAGTTGAAGCTCATGTTGATGTTCTGCGGCACGCGCTGCGTGGCATGGCCGTTGAGGAACACCTGCTCCACATCCTTGAGGCCGTCGACCAGGCGGTTGTGCAGCGCCCAGGCGTGTTCGTTGTCCTTGGCCATTTCGAGCTTGGCCAGGCGGTAGGCTTCGCCCATGCCCACGATCTGGTGCGTGGGCAAGGTGCCCGAACGCATGCCGCGTTCGTGACCGCCACCGTGCATCTGCGCCTCGATGCGCACGCGCGGTTTGCGGCGCACGTACAGCGCGCCAATGCCCTTGGGGCCGTAGATCTTGTGCGAGGCCAGGCTCATCAGGTCGACGGGCAGGTTCTTGAGGTCGATCTCGACCTTGCCCGTGGATTGCGCGGCATCGACGTGGAAGATCACACCGTGTTCACGGCAGATCTTGCCGATGGCGGCGATGTCCTGGATGACCCCCGTCTCGTTGTTGACGTGCATGACGCTGGCCAGGATGGTGTCTGGACGGATCGCGGCCTTGAAGGCCTCGAGGTTCAGCAGACCATCTTCCTGCACGTCCATGTAGGTGACCTCGAACCCCTGGCGCTCCATCTCGCGCATGGTGTCCAGCACGGCCTTGTGCTCGGTCTTCACCGTGATCAGGTGCTTGCCCTTGGTCTTGTAGAACTGGGCCGCGCCCTTGATGGCGAGGTTGTCGGACTCGGTCGCGCCGCTGGTCCAGATGACTTCACGCGGGTCGGCCCCGATCAGGTCGGCCACGTAGCCCCGCGCATCTTCCACCGCCTTCTCGGCTTCCCAGCCCCAGGCATGGCTGCGGCTGGCCGGGTTGCCAAAGTGCTCGCGCAGCCAGGGGATCATGGCGTCCACCACGCGCGGGTCCACGGGGGTGGTGGCGGCGTAGTCCATGTAAATGGGGAAGTGAGGGGTGTCAGACATCGTGTGTGCTTCTTGTTTTGCTGCACTGCAGCATTACCATTGCGAATGGGCCGCGTGGATCACAGCCGACTCAAAACTTGCCACCCAGGGCAAACACCGAATTGGGGGCGTTGACCTGGATGGGTTTGATCACGGGCTCGGCCGAGATCGCGCGTTTGACCAAGGGCTTGGCCTCGACCTGCACGCCGCTGGCCAGCTGCTTGTCGACCAGCTGTTGCAGGGTGACGGACTCGAGGAACTCGACCATCTTGGCGTTCAGCGCGGTCCACAGGTCATGCGTCATGCAGCGGCGGCCGTCGCCCAGGCAATTTTCCTTGCCGCCGCATTGCGTGGCGTCCAGGGGCTCGTCCACCGAGCTGATGATGTCGGCCACGGTGATGGAATCGGCGTCACGACCCAGCGAATAACCGCCGCCGGGGCCACGGGTCGACTCGACCAAGGCATGGCGGCGCAGCTTGCCGAACAGTTGCTCGAGGTACGACAGCGAAATCTGCTGGCGTTGGCTGATGGCCGCGAGCGTGACGGGGCCACCGGCCTCGCGCAAGGCGAGGTCGATCATGGCAGTCACGGCAAAACGACCTTTCGTGGTCAGGCGCATGAAGGCTCCTTGAAGACCTGATTGCCGCCGCGCAACCACGCACGGCGGCAATCATGGGAAAATCCCAATATCGGGCTGACTCAATCGGTGAGCGAGTTCCCGAGCGATTTACTCAAGTATACACCAAGTCCCACCAAATCGCTCAAGTATTCGGTGGGTCGAATCGTTGAGCCATGCGGCGCCAGGCCGTCGCCTGGAGATCAACGCTCGGAACAGCCTGCGATGCGAGCGCCTGTGGCATCCACAACCGCAGACCCTCTGGTCGACGCTCGAAGGCTGAGGCTTTCGCACCGCGCCTCGATCCACACATCACCCGAATGACACCCGATGCCGCTGCGCCACTGCGGCGGCTGGAAGGCTGCCGCCGCCCCATCGGATCGTGCCTGCAGCGATTCAGCGGGATGGCCGACAAGCGCCTGAGGGTCGAAGACCTCCTCTCACCAAGCCGTGCCTGACAGGTGCAAACGGAGAAGGCACCCAGGCTACGCGGGCAGCATGCTGCTCCGCGTGACGCGCGCGGCGGGCGCCAGGCGCTCGAGGTCGAGCAGCGTGAAGTAGCCATGCGGGCGCCAGCCCCCGGTGTCGATGAAGTGCACGTTGCCCAACACCAGGTGGCGGCCCACGGTGGTGTGGCCGTGGATCACGGCGTGGATGTTGCGCACCCGGCTGCTGTCCGCCGTCAGGGCACGGCGTGTGGACCACATGCACTGGCCTGCATCGCTGTGCGGGCTGTCCAGCTCTGCCAGGTTCAGCCGCCGTAGCTCGTGCCAGTCGTTGCCGGGGCAACTGGCATGCACCAGGCCCACCCAACCCGCCGAAGTCGCCACCTCGATGGCTAGCGGCAGCGCCTGCAGGCGCTGCGCCACAGCCTCGCGCTCGGTGGCGCTCAGCGCCGACAGCCATTCGCCGCCTTGGCGCCGGTGGTCCACCGGCGAAAACGGCTGCCCCACCGCCGCACGCCAGGCCATGTAGTCGTGGTTGCCGCACACGGAAAAAAACCAGGGCTCATCGAGCCAGGCCAGCACCTCATGGGACTGCGGCCCGCGATCGACCAGGTCGCCCACGGCAAACAAGCGGTCACATTGGGTGTCGAAGCCGATCTCGTTCAACGCCGCTTGCAGCTCGTCGAAGCAGCCGTGGATGTCGCCGACCGCAAAGTCACGGCCCCGGATGTTGGCGGGGATGCGCTGCACCGCCTGACCGGCGGAGTACACGGGCTGGGCGGCATCGGCGGACGCGGGCGGCCAGCGGCCCGACACCCGATGCGGCCAACCCAGCAGCAGGCGCCAGCGAGACAACGACTGTGACAATTTCATGCAGTGACGGTGGCAGGTGGCACACACCCGGCGGGTGCGACGGAAGTTCTAAATCAGCATAGGCGCCGCACCCCACGGTGTGGGCCTGACTCGCGCCAGTAAGCCCTTCGCGCTACCCTAACGTGTCAATTTGTCACAGAAAAGAAGCAACCAGGCCACACCGCCTGCTCGCCCACGCCGCCTGCCGAGCAGATCGCGCAGCTCACGCAAGGCATGCCGCACGCCCCGCCGGACACCCAGGCTGCACCGGCCGGGCGCCTGACCAAGGTCTGCCGGACAGGCGCCCTGCTGCGACAATCCAGGGCATGGACATTCACACCCCCTGCGTGGTCGCCCTGAGCTGGCGACTGCAAGACACCCTGGGCGACACCCTGGACGAAACCGAGGAGCCCGTTGAATTCTTCGTCGGCGGCGACGACCTGCTGCCCCGCGTTCAGGAAGCGCTGCAAGGCCATGCCAAAGGCGCCGAGCTGCACCTGCACCTCGAGCCCGAAGAGGCTTTCGGCGATTACGACGAAGAGCTGGTTCAGCTGGTGCCACGCGCCAGCCTGCCGGCTGGCATCGAAGAAGGCATGACCATCGAGGGCATCGCCCTGCCTGCGTCGATCGACGCCAGCGTGCCGCGCGAAGGCCTCTACACCATCACCGAGATCTACCCCGAACACGTGGTGCTGGACGCCAACCACCCACTGGCCGGCATCGCGCTGCGCCTGCACCTGCGGGTGGCGAACGTGCGCGAAGCCACAGAAGCCGAAGTCGGCCATGGCTCGACGGGCACCGGCTTCTTCACCGTGGCGCCCACCGCACCCGGCAGTTCGCAGCTGCACTGAGCCACGCAGGGCGGGCCGTGGGCGCGGCGGAACCGGCCCATCGCTCCACGATCCACGCCCATGCAGGACAAGCCACTGCGGTGGGCCGCCGGGTCGGGCAGCCGCCTCTGCGGGCCACGCCCGCCTGACCATCGGTGCATGCCCACTCCCGTATAGTGCCGCGCATGCGCAACCGAGCCCTCTTCCCCACCCGCCGTTCCCTGAGCCTTCACCGTTTCTGGGCACCCGCCGTGCTGGCCGCCGCCCTGGCCAGCGGCGCCCACGCGCAGACCGCCGCACCCAGTCCCGAGGCCCCACCGGTGCTGAGCCAGGCCGAATTCCAGGCCTGCCTGGCCCGGCTGCAGGACACCCAGGCCTTTGCCAACCTCTCGGACGACACCTTCCGCCGCTACACGGCCACGCTGACGCCCGACGCCACCGTGCTGCCGCTGCTCAACCGCCAGCCCGAGTTCAGCCTGCCCGTGTGGGACTACCTGGCCATGCTGGTCGACGAGCAGCGCGTGGCCGATGGCAAGGCCGGCTACGCCCGCTGGCAGAACGAGCTGCGCCAGATCGAACAACGCTTTGGCGTGCCGGCCGACATCGTCGTCGGCGTCTGGGGCGTGGAGAGCAACTTCGGCCAAAACCTGGGCGGACGCTCGCTGGTGCAATCGCTGTCCACGCTGTCGTGCTTCGGCCGCCGCCAGGCTTACTTCAGCGGCGAATTCGCGGCGGTGCTGCGCATCCTGCAGGAAGGCCACATGACCGAGGACAAACTGCGCGGCTCCTGGGCTGGCGCGTTCGGGCAGACGCAGTTCATGCCCTCGACCTTTTTCCGCAGCGCCGTCGACTTTGACGGCGACGGCCGGCGCGACATCGTCGACTCGGTGCCCGACGCCCTGGCCTCGACCGCGCAATTCCTGAAAAACGCCGGCTGGCGCACCGGCCAGCCCTGGGGCTGGGAGGTGCAAGTGCCCCGCGGCTTCGACACCCGCGGCGCGGGCCGCAAGGCCAAAAAGCCCCTGGCGACGTGGCGCGCCGCCGGCTTCACGCTGGTGAACGGCCAGCCCCTGCCCGACACGCTGGACAGCGCCGGCCTCATGATCCCGGCGGCCGGGGGCCCGGCCTTCCTCGTGGGCCGCAACTTCGATGCGCTCTACAGCTACAACGCCTCGGAAAACTACGGGCTGGCCATCGCGCAGCTGGCGAACGTGATCGGGGGCCGCAGCGCCCAGGTCGGCTTCGTCACGCCCTGGCCGACCGACGACCCGGGCCTGTCGCGCGCGCAAAACCGCGAGCTGCAGATTCGCCTCTTGGGCCTGGGCCACGCCATCGGCGAGCCCGACGGCATGATCGGCGCCAAGACCCGCGAGGCCATCCGCGCCGAGCAGCAGCGCCTGGGCATGACCGTGGACGGCCGCGCAGGCCAGAAGCTGCTGCGCGCCTTGTCACAGTAAGCATGCAACAGGGTATTCAGCCACTGCCGTTTTGATGTAAACGGCGACTGCCTGATACCCCATCTTCAATCACCCAACCCACCGCAGCCAGGCAACGACACCCAGGCCACCTCACCGCCTCGTTCGCTGCCGCCGCGCCCCCGCCCTATGCCTGCATCGCCTGCCCCCGTTGCCAGCCTGCCGCTTCGGCACGCCCTGCTGGCGCTGCTCGTGGCGTTCATCTGGGGCACCAACTTCGTGGTGATGAAGCTGGGGCTGGCCAAGCTGCCGCCGTTCCTCTTCGCCACGCTGCGCTTTGCACTGGTGGCGTTCCCGCTCGCGTTCGTGCTGCCCCGGCCCGCCGTGCCGTGGCGCAACCTGGCGCTGTACGGGCTGCTCATCGGCGTGGGCCAGTTTGCGCTGGTGTTCTTCGCGCTCACGCGCTTCATCTCGCCCGGCATGGTGGCCGTGGTCGTGCAGACGCAGGTCTTCTTCACCATGGGGCTGGCCGTGCTGCTGGCGGGCGAGCGCATCCGCGCGCCGCAGGCGCTGGCCACGGCCATTGCCGCCGTCGGCATCGGCATCATCGCGCTGCACACCGACGGCCACACCACGGCCCTGGGCGTGACGCTGACCCTGATCGCGGCCGCCTGCTGGGCCATGGCCAACATCGCCAGCCGGGCCGCCGCGGGCGCCAACGCGCTGGCCTACGTGGTGTGGTCGGCCCTGTTTGCGGTGCCGCCGCTGCTGGGCCTGTCGCTGTGGCTGGACGGCTGGCCGGCCATCGTGCATGGCCTGCACGCGGCCGACGGCTGGACCTGGCTGGCGGTGCTGTGGCAATCCGTGGGCAACTCGATGCTGGGCTACGGCGCCTGGGCCTGGCTGATGGGCCGCTACCCGGCGGCCAGCATCAGCCCGTTTGCGCTCACGGTGCCGATCTTCGGCCTCGCGACCTCGGTCTGGGTGCTGGGCGAGCCCCTGCCGGGCTGGAAGCTGCTGGCTGCGGCCCTGGTGCTGGGCGGCCTGGCCCTGAACCTGGTCTGGCCCCGGCTGGCCGCACGCTGGCACGCGCGCTGACGGGGCTGATCGCCACGCGCGCCCTGTCGGCGCCGTCGAAGCGGGTGGTTCTGGGCGTCGATCAACACCTGCTGAAGGATGCGTGGGCGGTCGCCGCTGGGCGCCGTGGACCTGTGTGCACACCCGGCGGCGGCGATGGGCGAACCCGATATCTCATGCAAGCTTTAACAGAGTATCCAGCACTTCCCGTTGGCGACTCATCGGGATTCAGCCCATACCCCGATTCACCCCCATCACCCCAGCTCAGGCGCGTTCGAACACCAAGGCCACGTTGCTGCCGCCAAAGGCGAACGAGCTGCTGACCGCCGCGCGCACATCGGGTGCCGCCTGATCGCCGAGTTGCACCAGGTTCAAGGGGCAGTCGGGGTCGTTGGGGCTCAGCCGGGAAAGGTCCTCGCCCCCCGCGGGCTCGCCCGCTGCGGCGGTGGCGCGGTCCGTCCCGGGCTGGGCCGACGCGCCGGCGTTGTCGCCAGCCACAGGGCCATTGACGTTGGGCGGCAGCTGGCCGCGCACCAGCGCGCCTATGGTGATGACGGCTTCGAGTGCGCCGGCCGCGCCCAGCAGGTGGCCGTGCAGGGCCTTGGTGCTGCTCACCTTCAGACCGGGTAAGGCATCGCCCCAGACCTGCTGCAGGGCCTGCCACTCGACCACGTCGCCCGCGCGCGTGGCCGTGCCGTGTGCGTTGCAGTAGCCGATGTCGGCGGGCTGCAGCCCAGCCTGGCGCAGGGCGGCGCGCAAGGCGCGGGCCTGGCCCTCGGCATCGGGCTTGGTCAGGTGGGTGGCGTCGCAGCTGTGGCCCCAGCCGGCCAGGCGCGCATGGCTGCGCGCGCCCCGGGCGGCGGCCCGCTCGGCCGACTCGAGCACGACGAAAGCCGCGCCCTCGCCCAGCGCAAAGCCACTGCGCGCCTGGGCAAAGGGCCGCACACAGCGCGCGGCCTCGCCCGCGTCAAACGCGGCCAGGGTCATCATGGCCTGCCAGGCCAGCACCACGCCCGGCACGATCAGCGCCTCGGCGCCACCGGCGATGGCGACGTCGACCTCGCCCAGGGCCACGGCCTTGGCGGCCTCGGCCAGCGCCGCTGCGCCCGAGGCGCAGGCCATCGAATAGGTGAGCACCGGCCCTTTGGCGCCATGCCGCATGGCCACGTGCGACGCGGGCGCGCTGGGCATGAAGGCGGGGATGGTCAGCGGCGGCACGCGGCCGTTGCCGCCCATGCCGCCGCGGTAGGCGTTTTCCAGCGCCACGGCGCCGCCCATGCCGCAGCCGCCATACACGCCGATGCGTTCGGGCGCCACGTCACCGAGTCCGCCCGCGTCCTGCACCGCCAGCGAGGCCGCCGCCACGGCCATCTGGCTCACGCGGTCTAGCCCGACCAGCTGCAGCTTGCTGAGCCAGGGCGACGGATCGAACGCGATGGTGGCGGCCGCCGCCGGCTTGGCCAGCTCGGGAAACACGGGGCGGATGGCCGACTCGCCGCGCAGCACGGCGGCCATCAGGGTGTCGAGGTCCTGCCCATGCGGCGAGATGACGCCCAGGCCGGTGATGGCAACGCCTGCCATGCGGTTCAACCTTGCCCTTCGCTGGCGGCCTTCTCGGCCAGGGCCTTGTCCACGGCGTTGGCCAGGCCTTGCAGCGTCTCGATGTCGTCACTCTGGTCGGGCAGCGAGATCTTGTAGCGGTCTTCCACGTCGAACACGAACTCCACGATGGTCAGCGAGTCCAGGCCCTTCTCGCGCAGCGATTCCTGGGGATCGATGGCGGCGGCGTCGATGTCGAATTTGTCCTGGATCAGGGCCTGAAGTTCTTGAAGCGTGCTCATGAGGCGGTGAAGTCTGTCGTGCTTGGCGGGGATGATAGCGGCACGCCCTGCAGGGTTTTGCGTCAGCGCGGCTCAGTCGGGCCGCGGGTGCCAGCGCAGCGATGCCCAGGCGTACACCGCACCCAGCGCCGCGCCGGCCAGCACGTCCAGCACCACGTGCTGGCGCACCGCCAGCGTCGAGTAGGCGATGGCCACGAACCACAGCCAGTTGAGGGCCGCCAGCCAGCCCGGCGCCCCGATGCGGCGCAGCAGGTGCGCGACCCAGGCCGCGGTGAACATCGAGATGGCGACGTGCATGGACGGGCAGGCGTTGCCGGCCGCATCCACGCCCTTGAGCACGGCCATCAGCGCCGGCGCGTCGGCCGGCACGCCCAGCGCCGGAATCTGGGTGGGCCAGAGGGCGAACAGCGCCAGCCCGGTGAGGCACAAGGCGCCCGACCACAGGCCGTAGGCGAACAGGCTGCGGAAGTCGCGCAACAACCCCGGCGCCACGCCCACGTAGACCCACAGCGAGAGGTACGGCACCAGCGCCCAGCCCTGAAAGCTCACCCAGTGGTCCAGTGGCGTCAGCGGCACCAGGTGCACGGGCCCGGTCGGGTTGCGCAGCAACTCGAAATAACCCACGAAAAACAGCCAGGTCCAGGTGGTGGTGCCAATCAGCTTGAGCCAGAACAGGCGGCGCAGGCGCTGACCCAGGTCAGCGGTCCAGGAAGAATCCATGTGGGCAGGGTGGGCGCAGGCCATCGGTGCGGGCGCCACCAGGTGACGGGCCGGACGAGGGCATCGCGCCCGCAGGTCGGGCAAAGCGCGCATCTTGCCTGAAGCCCCCATGGCCGCTGCCCCGCGGGGGCGACTGCACGAACCCGGCTGCTGACGCCACCGGAAACCGACCACGCCGAGACACGCACCTCACCACAGGCGACCTCGCGCTGCGCGCCCCTCGGCACAGCGGCGACAATCGCCGGCAGCATGTGCTGCTCGCCCCCGGCGGCGTGCCTGGTCCCCAGGCCGCCCCCGGCCTGACCCGCGCGCCCGTGCTGCCCGACCTGTCTCCGCGCCATGCCCCTTGTCCCGACCTCCTCTTCCGTTGCTGCGGCGCCCGCCCTGCAGGTGCATCGCCTGCACGTGACGCTGGGCGGTGCGCGCCATGGGCGTGAGGTGATCCGCGACCTGGACCTGGCACTGCCCGCAGGCCGCTGGACCGCCATGGTCGGCCCGAACGGCGCGGGCAAATCGACCCTGCTGGCCACCCTGGCCGGCCTGCGCCCCGCCCAGGGCGCCATCCACTGGCAGGGCCAGCCGCTGGCCGACTGGCCGGAGCGTGCGCGCGCGCGCCACCTGGTCTGGCTGGCGCAAGGCCAGGGCGGCGCCGAAGACCTCACGGTGTGGGATGTGGCCATGCTGGGCCGCCTGCCGCACCAGCCTTGGCTGGCCCCGCCCAGCGCGGCCGACGAGCGCGCCGTGGCCCAGTCGCTGGCCGCCGTGGGCGCCCTTGCCTGGCGCGACCGCGCACTCAGCCAGCTGTCGGGTGGTGAACGCCAGCGCGTGCTGCTGGCCCGCGCCCTGGCCACCGAGGCCCAGGTGCTGCTGATGGACGAGCCGCTGGCCAACCTGGACCCCCCGCACCAGGCCGACTGGGTGCAGATCGTGCGCCGCCTGGTCGCCCAGGGCAAAACCGTGGTCAGCGTGCTGCACGAGCTGAACATCGCCCTGCTGGCCGATGAGCTGGTCGTGCTGCGGCAGGGCCAACTGCGCCACCAGGGCCCGTGTGGCGACGCCGACACCCACCGCGCGCTGGAGGCCGTGTTCGATCACCGCATCCGCGTGCAGACCGATCCCGGCCACGCCGGTGGACATGTCGTCAGCCTGCGGCTTTCGCCCGATGCCACGCCCGCGCCGGGTGGTCTGCCCCACGCGGACAGCCTGACGCCAGACCGCTTGCATCAGGACGGCCCGGCCAGGAACGGCCCGGCCAGGAAGGGCCCGGCCAGGAACGGCCCGGCCAGGAAGGGCCCGGCCAGGAGCGGCCCGACGCAGGAGGCGCTGCCCCGTGGCTGAGCGACTTGCCACCGTCGCCCACCCGAAGCGCGCAAGCCCCTCGGCCCATCGGACCTGCCCAGACCCGGGCGCGCCAGCACAGCTGCGCCAACACGGCCGTCCCCGCGCCACGCCACCGGGCCGGCCTGCCGCAGCGTCAACACAGGCCCTCGAACACCCGCGGGCACGCCCGCCAAGCGGGCGCCAGTCAGCCCCACTTTTCACACAGTATGCAGCCATCCCCGATTCAATTTGAACGGCGAATCACCCATACTCCATTCACCAATTCTTTCCGACACAACACCCCATGCAGATTGAAACGCCTCCCGTGGACCGCGACGTGCCCAAGCCCGATGGCGAGCGCCGTGGCCTCATCCTGGTGAACACCGGCAACGGCAAAGGCAAGAGCACCGCGGCCTTCGGCCTGGCCCTGCGCGCCACTGGCCGGGGCAAGGCCGTGAAGATCTTCCAGTTCATGAAGGTGCCCACGGCCCGTTTTGGCGAACACCGCATGTTCGACAAGCTGGGCCTGCCCATCGTCGGCCTGGGCGACGGCTTCACCTGGAAGAGCCGCGACCTGGACCAGTCGGCCGAGCTGGCGCGCCACGGCTGGGAACAGGCCAAGGCCGCCATCCTGAGCGGCGAGTTCTTCCTCGTCGTGCTCGACGAAATCACCTACCCGCTGATCTACGGCTGGCTGCCGCTCGAGGAGGTGATCGCCACGCTGCACAGCCGGCCCAAGGACGTGCACGTCTGCCTGACGGGCCGCCGCTGCCCACAGGAGATCGTGGACATCGCCGACACCGTGACCGAGATGACGCTGGTCAAGCACGCCTTCAAGGCCGGCATCCCCGCGCAGCGCGGCATCGAGGATTGACACCATGCGACGGATCGCCTGGGGTATGCATGCATTTTCGATATCGAATCATCGGGTTTCGACGGATACTGTTCAGTTGATCACCCCGGCCACAGGCATGCCCGCACATCCCGCTCCGACGACCCGCGTGCGCATGACCCGCCCCGCCCAGCCGGCCCCTGCCCCATGACCCTGAGCCCGCCCCCCAATCCGCAGGCCCCCGGTGCCGAGCCGGCCGCTGCGTCGCCCGACCCCGCGCAGGCGCCCAACGCACCCGGGGCTGGCGCCCACGCCTTCAGTGCCGCCGAGCGCGAGGCCGTGTACCGCGCCATCCACGAACGCCGCGACATGCGCCATTTCGCCGGCGGCCGGGTCGATGACGCCACCCTGCAGCGCCTGCTGACCGCTGCGCACCATGCCCCCAGCGTCGGCTTCATGCAGCCGTGGCGCTTCATCCGCGTGCGATCGCGCGAGCGGCGCGCAGCCATCCACGCCCTCGTCGAGCAGGAACGCGTGCTGACCGCACGCGCACTGGGCGAGCGCGAGGACGACTTCATGCGGCTCAAGGTCGAGGGCGTGCTGGAGTGCGCCGAGCTGCTGATCGTGGTGCTGCCCCCGGGCCGCGAGGCACACGTGTTTGGCCGCCGCACGCTGCCCGAAATGGACCTGGCCTCGGCCGCCTGCGCCATCCAGAACCTCTGGCTGGCCGCGCGCGCCGAAGGGCTGGGCATGGGCTGGGTCTCGCTGTTCGACCCGCAAGCCTTGTCCGAGCTGCTGGGCCTGCCCCCCGGCAGCCGCCCCATCGGCGTGCTGTGCCTGGGACCAGTGCCGGCCTTTTACGCCCAGCCCATGCTGGCCGAGGTGGGCTGGGCGCAGCGCCAGCCGCTGGCCGCGCTGTGCTTCGACGAGGGCTGGCCCCAGCCGCCTGACCCGTGTTCGCAATCCATGGCAACGGGCGATGTGGCCAATCGGGATGCGCCTGCGACAGGCGCTGCGCCCGCATCCGGGTGTGCGCCTGGGGCGGAGCCTGCCCCCGTGTCGGCGCCTGGGCGCACGCCGGCCGCTGCCCCGGCCTGCGCCCCGAAAGCCGACGCTGCAGGAACGGGCGACCGCCACCTGCGCGCGTCGGGCACATCGCCCACACCCACACCCGAGGCCATGCCAGCCCGCCCGGCGCCGACAAGCCCCACGCCTCGCCCGGTCGCAGCGGCTGCCAGTGGACCGACACCATCGCCCGACGGGAGCCCCGCATGAGCGCCGCCACCGACACCGCGCCGCTGCACCCCGTCGCCTGGCCCACGTTCGGCGGCGAGGGCTGGTGGCCGCTGGCCCCGCACGGCCAAGGCCACGACGCCTGGTCCTGGCTGCCGACCTGGGCCGAGCTGGGCGCGGCCGCCAGCTCGCCGGCCCTGCCGGTGAACGCGTCCTGGGCGCTGCTGCTCGCTTGCGTGCCGGCCCTGGCGCTGCTGATCGACCGCATGCTGGGCGAGCCCGGCCTGCGCTGGCACCCCGTGGTCTGGATGGGCCACTACCTGGCCGCGTTGGGCCGGCGCATCGCGCCCGAAGCGGCCCATCCGGCCGACCTGTTCCAGAACCGGACCCAGCCCACCGCCAAACCCTTTGTGCTGGGCGCGCTGGCCTGGTGCGGCGGCGCGCTGCTGGTGATGGCCGTGGCCGCCGGGCTGCAGGCGCTGGCCCTGCACCTGCCGATTGCCGGCGCGGTGCTGGTGCTGGCCCTGCTGCTCAAGCCCCTGCTGGCCTGGGCCATGCTGCACGACGAAGTGCTGGCCGTCGAAACAGCGCTGGGCCAGTCGCTGCAAGCGGGGCGCGAGCAACTGTCGCGCCTGGTCAGCCGCGACACCAGCATGCTGGACGAAGCCACGGTGCGCGAATCGGCCATCGAAACCCTGGCCGAGAACCTCTGCGACTCGCTGGTCGCGCCCTTGTTCTGGTTTGCGCTGCTGGGCCTGCCGGGCGCGGCGCTGTACCGCTTTGCCAACACCGCCGACGCCATGTGGGGCTACCCCGGGGCGCGCGGCGGGCGCAACTGGGCCTGGGCCGGCAAGTGGGCCGCCCGCGCCGACGACGTGCTGAGCTGGCTGCCGGCGCGCATCACGGCCGGGTTGCTGATGCTGGGCGCGCCCGGGCTGCTGTGGCGCGCCCTACCCGGCGAAGCCGCCAAGACGCCCTCGCCCAACGGCGGCTGGACCATGGGCGCCATGGCCCTGCGGCTGGGCGTGCGCCTGCACAAGCCCGGCGCCTATGCCCTGCACGACCAGGCCCCGCCGCCCCAGGCCGTGCACACCCTGCTGGCCGCCCGCCGCGCCGGCCTGGCCTGCGCGCTGGCCACCGCGCTGGCCAGCGCCTGTGTGCTGCTGCAGCTGGTTGGCGGGGGTGCCTGATCGTCCAGGTCTGCACGCCGCCTTGCCTCCCGCTCTGGTCGATCACGTCGTGGGCACGGGGGATGCCGCCGGCCACCACGCGCGATCTCGGTCCAGGGGCCGCCGACGTCATCTCGAACGCCGGTCTCGCCGCTCAGGGCTCAAGGGCAGGCACGCTGGTTTGACTGGGCCGGGTCTGTGCTGATGGCAGCCTGACGAGGACGATGCGGGTATAGCCCCCACCCGTCATGGCATCAACGAGAATGAGTGGATACCCTGTTTTCCTCGATGCACCTGCGGCGGCTTTGTCCGTGATGGCGGCGGCCTGGGCCTCGGCCGCTGGCCCAGCGCACCACAGACGACGACAGGAACCACAGCGCTTGTGCGAGGCCACACAAGCCGCCCCATTCCCTCGCCAGGCTTGTTCGTGTTGACGGTCGCCCTGGCGCGACGCACGGGCGAGCGCCAGCGCGCGCCCAGGGGGCCTTTGAGCAGCTGGGGCTGATCCGCACCGTCACGGTTCGCGGGCCTCAGCAAGCCGTTCTGGGCAAGCGGCGCGCAGCCACCCGCCCGCGTGCTCACACCGGGCCGGCAGCGCCCTTCTTGCCCTGGCGGGCCTGCACCTGTGACCGCAAGGCGGCATGCAGGTCGGGCGGCAGAAAGCGCATGGCGAGCTTGAGCAGGAAGAACGCGATCAAGCCGTCATCCAGCCAGCCCAGCACGGGGATCAGGTCCGACACCAGGTCCACCGGGCTGACCACGTAGAGCACCGCGAGCACCGCCACCAGCTTGCTCGCCCAAGGCGCGCGCGGATCGCGCAGCATGGCCCAGATGAGCCTGCCTTCGGTGCGCAGCAGCGCAAACAGCCGTCCCAAACGCCACATCGCGAAGTCCTTTCAAAACCAACCCGGCATGCGCCGAACCCAGCAGGGCCGCACATGATGACGCAGCCGCGAAGTTCAAGGGGCGCGCAAGGGATAGTCTGGTCCGCGTGGGTCCGCCTGTCGATCCGCTGCGGTGCAGCGCACCAGCCACCGCGCCATGGTTCAAGACGGCTTGCCGCGAGCCCAACCCGACTGGCGCATGGCCGAGAGCCGGTGCGCCGAACGGTGCGGTCATGCGGCTCCGAGAGCACGGCAGACGCTGCGTTCACGCCCATGGGTTGTGCGGCGCGGAGCGCGCGTCGCCCCAACGGGTCTGCACAGCTTGCGCCGGCATGTTGGCGTTGATGAGCGCCATCAGCAAGCCGAAGAACGCCAGGAACACCAGGCCCGCGGTGCCCAGCGCCTGCGAGTTGAAAACGCTGATCAGGATGGCGAAGAAGCTCAGGAAGAACACCACGTAGGCGTCTCGCCGCCCACGCCCGTCAAGCCACGCGTGCGGAGCAACCCCATCGTGAACGGCCACGGCGCATGTCGCGTTCGCGCCTGGGCGCGCCCCGGGGGCCTCTGCTACATTGCGCGCCATGACGGATCTGGCAGGCAAACACATCGTGTTGGGGTTGACGGGCGGCGCGGCCTGTTTCAAGGCGGCGGCCCTGTGTCGGCTGCTGACCAAGGCAGGCGCGACGGTGCAGGTGGTGATGACCGAAGCGGCCGAGCAGTTCATCACCGCGACCACCATGCAGGCGCTGTCGGGCCGCACGGTCTACACCTCGCAGTGGGACGCGCGCGAGCCCAACGCCATGGCGCACATCAACCTCTCGCGCGAGGCCGACGCCATCCTCATCGCGCCCACCAGCGCCAATTTCATCGCCCGCCTGGCCCAGGGCCGCTGCGACGAGCTGCTGTCGCTGCTGTGCGTGGCGCGACCGGCGCACCGCGTGCCGCTGCTGCTGGCGCCGTCCATGAACCGCGAGATGTGGGCGTTCCCGGCCACCCAGCGCAACCTGAAACAGGTGGTGGCCGACGGTGCACGGGTGCTGGGCGTGAACGCCGGCGACCAGGCCTGCGGCGAGGTCGGCGATGGCCGCATGCTCGAACCCGAAGAGCTGCTGCAGGACCTGGTGGCCGCGCTCACCCCGCAAACCCTGGCCGGCAAACGCCTGCTGATCACGGCTGGCCCCACCTACGAGGCCATCGACCCCGTGCGCGGCATCACCAACCGGTCCAGCGGCAAGATGGGCTTTGCCATCGCGCGCGCCGCACGCGAGGCCGGCGCCCAGGTCACGCTGGTGGCCGGCCCTGTCAACCTGACCACGCCCCACGGCGTGAGCCGCCTCAACGTGACCTCGGCGCGCGACATGCTGACCGCTGTGCAGGCCCAGGTCGATGCGGCGGACCTGTTCATCGCCACCGCGGCCGTGGCCGACTGGCGCCCCGCCAACGCCGCCGACCAGAAGATCAAGAAGGACGGCTCGGGCCAGGTGCCCGAGCTGGCCTTCGTCGAAAACCCCGACATCCTCGCGACCGTGGCCCACTCGCCGCGCGCCCAGTCCGGCGCGCTGTACTGCGTGGGCTTTGCCGCCGAAAGCCAGGACCTGCTGGCCAACGCCCAAACCAAACGCGCCCGCAAGCAGGTGCCGCTGCTCGTCGGCAACATCGGCCCGCAGACCTTCGGCCTGGACGACAACGCGCTGCTGCTGGTCGACGCCCACGGCCACACCGAGCTGCCACGCGCCGACAAGCTCACGCTGGCGCGCCAGCTGGTGGCCGAGGTGGCCAGGCGGCTGGCGGCCTGAAGTGCCTGGAGCGCCTGACGCCACCCGACGCGCTGACGACCGGCGAGGACGCGGTTGATGCCGCCGGGCGGGCATGGCCGGCCTCCAGCGTCACCCGCACGCCCCGCATCGGCAGGCGCCGGGTTGCCCTCAGATCATGGCGTGCGCAAGAGGATCGGGTGGCCAGCGCGCGACGGCTTCGCTGGCTGGCGGCTATCCGATGAGCGGATACGAGGATCCAACGTCAAAGCAGTATCCCACTCTTGCCGTTGACAACATAACGGCAACCCCGTGATACTGCCACACTCATCGCCACAGAGTCAGCCAGGTGCAGGCTGCCGCCCGCCAGTGCCGCCCCACGCAGCCAGCGCCGATGCGCGACAGCCGTCAGCCACCGGCCGGCGTTCCGAGGAGCCCCCCATGTTGATCATCGGCAACCACATCTCGCCCTATGCCCGCAAGGTGCTGATCGCGCTCGCCATCAAGGGCATCGCCTTCGAACTCGATCCCGTGGTGCCCTACTTCGGCAACGACGCCTTCACGCGGCTGAGCCCGCTGCGCCGCATCCCGGTGCTGGTCGATGGCGACTTCGTGCTCAACGACTCCACCGTCATCTGCGAATACCTGGACGAGGCCTACCCCGAGCCGCCGCTGCTGCCCGCAACGCCGCGCGACCGGGCCCAGGCGCGCTGGATCGAGGAGTACTGCGACAGCCGCATGGGCGAGTCCATCGTCTGGAAGCTGTTCTTCCAGCGCGTCATCGGCCCCTTCGTCTGGAAGCAGCCGACCGACGAGGCGCTGGTGGCCCAGGCCCTGGACCACGACCTGCCCGCCATCCTCGACTGGCTCGAGGGCGTGGCGCCCGCCAGCGGCTTCCTGTTCGGCGAGGCGCCCCTGATGGCCGACATCACCCCGGCCTGCTTCCTGCGCAATGCGGCCATGGCCGGCTGGACCGTGGACGCCGGGCGCTGGCCGCGGTCGGCCGCCTGGATCGCCCGCGTGTGGGCCACGCCGGCCTTCGCCGCCACGCTGCCACTCGAGCACATCCAGCGCACCACACCGCGCCGCGACCTGCGCGCTGCCTTGAGCGCAGCCGGCGTGTGCATCGCCAGCGTGAGCCACGACGACCGCACCCCGCGGCGCGGCGTGCTGACCAGCGGCGCCATCCTGGCGCCTTGATCACTGAGCATTGACTACTGGGTCGATTGGTCGACTCGGCTGCCTCAGCCGGCCTGGCCACGACGCGCTGCAAGAACGGCACCAGCGACCACCCGCAACGGTTCATGCCCAACCAAGCCGTTGCAGGTCGAGCCCATGGCGCGCTGCGGATCGATCGGTTGATCGGGTCTGCACGGATTCGCCGATTTCAGCGCATCTGGTCGAGCGCACCAAGGCCTGGGGGCATGCGGCTGGACATCGCCGCCGGCACCGCCGTGCGTTTCGAGCCTGGCGAAACCCGCGAGGTGACGCGGGTGACCTTGGGTGGCAACGCCGAGGTCTACGGCTTCAGCCGCCTGGCCCAGCGCGCCACGACCGACGACCCCAGCAGCGGCCCGTCAGGGTCGACGTTGCCGGCTCTGAGCATGAACCGCCTGGGCTCTGCACCGAGCCCCTCCACCGCTTCAGACAGGTCTGGGTATGCCGCCTTGTTCATTCAACAACCAACGGGGCTTGAGGCATACTTCGCCATTTTTTCAGACACACCTCCCATGCACCTCGACGTCAAGATCCTCGACGAACGCCTGCGCGGCGCCCTGCCCGCCTACGCCACGCCGGGCAGCGCCGGCCTGGACCTCAAGGCCTGCGTGGCGACGCCCCTCACCCTGGCGCCCGGGCAGACCGAGCTCATCCCCACCGGCCTCGCGATCCACCTGGCCGACCCGGGCTACGCGGCCCTGATCCTGCCGCGCTCGGGCCTGGGCCACAAACACGGCATCGTGCTGGGCAACCTCGTCGGTCTGATCGACAGCGACTACCAGGGCCAGCTCATGGTCAGCGCCTGGAACCGCAGCGCCACGCCGTTCGTGATCGAGCCGCTGGAGCGCCTGGCGCAGCTGGTCATCGTGCCGGTGGTGCAGGCGCAGCTGCGCGTGGTGGAGGATTTCGAGCAGGCCTCCGTCCGCGGCGCAGGCGGCTACGGCTCGACGGGCAAGCTCTGAGCCGCTTCGCCAGCGGCGACGTTCACGCACCAAAGCACACATGCCCGAACGGTTTGCCAAAAGACTTGCCGAACGGCTGGCCGGACAGCTTGCCAAACGGCTCGCCGAGCAGCAAGCGCGCTGCTCCCCCACCCCGCGGCTCAAATCGTTACGAATGCGTGCCTTTGTTGCCGCTACAGCGTTTTGACCTACGCAATTCTTGACATGAATTGGGTACAAACGGTGCCACGCCCCGGCTCGGTCGGTGACCTGGGTTGGGCGCACAGATTCAACCCTCAGAAAGGACAACCCATGTTTGCATTCCAACGCGCCGCCTCAATGGCCACGGTCGTGATCGCCGTGGCGGGCCTCGCCGCCTGCGCCGCACCCTATCAGCAAGGTGGCTATGGCAATCAGGGGGGCTACAACCAGGGCTCCAGCCAGGGTGGCTACAACCAAGGCGGCTACACGCAAGGCTATGGCCGCGTGACCAACGTGCAGCTGGTGCGCGGCCAAGGCGGCAGCGGCCTGGCCGGTGCCGTGGTGGGTGGCGCCGTGGGCGGCCTGGCCGGCAACCAGGTGGGCGGCGGCTCGGGCCGCACGGCAGCCACCATTGCCGGTGTCGCAGCGGGCGCCTTGATCGGCCGTGCCGTGGAACAGAACGCCACGCGCTCGCAGGGCCGCGACTACTACCGCGTGACCGTGCAGCTGGACAACGGCCAGATGCACAGCCTGGACTACGCCGATGCGCCCAGCGTGCGCATCGGGGACCGCGTGCGCCTGGATGGCAACCAGCTCTACCGCTGAGTCGCCCCGCTGACGCAAAAGGCCTGTCGTGCAGACAGGCCTTTTTTCATGCGGGTCATCGCCGCGGGGTTAGGCGGATTTCATGCAGTATGAGCCGATTGCCGTTGTGATTCAAACGACAACAGCCGCATACCCCATCAGCCGTGTTGCCGGATGGCCGGCAGGGCTTTTTGCAGGTAATGCAGCATGGACCAGACGGTGAGCACCGCGGCCAGCCAGATCAGCACCGTGCCCCACAGGCGGCTGTCGACGCCGAACAGCACGCCGTTGTAGAGCAGGAAGGGAATGGCCACCATCTGCACCGTGGTCTTGAGCTTGCCGACCATGTGCACCGCCACGCTGCCGCTGGCCCCGATCTTGGCCATCCACTCGCGCAGGGCCGAAATGGCGATTTCGCGGCCGATGATGATGAGCGCCGCGAACACGTCGCAGCGCTGCAGGTGCACGAGGATGAGCAGCGAGGCACAGACCAGGAACTTGTCGGCCACCGGATCGAGGAAGGCCCCGAAGGCCGAGGTCTGGTTGAGGCGCCGCGCCAGGAAGCCATCCAGCCAGTCGGTGAACGCGAAGAACACGAACATCGCGGCGGCGATGACATTGCGGGCTTCGATCGGCAGGGGCAGGTAGAACACGGCCATGATCAGCGGAATCGCGACGATGCGCGACCAGGTCATGATCGTGGGCAGGGTGAAAAACATGCGCGGATTGTGGCACGGGCCTGTGACCGCGCCGGTGGTGATCCCCGCAGGGCGCGCTGCGCGGAACCGGGCTTGGGCGGCCTGCCCTTGTGGCGCGCGGGTCAGCGCGGGGATCCCGTCCAGCCGCCAGCGCCCTGCGGTTGGGCGCAACCGGTGTTCCCCTCTTCCAGCCGCGCGACCGTGGCCGCCCGAGCACACCGCGGGCGGCCACGGCGCCTGCGGGTGGCGCCCAGGCCCAGGCCAAGTGCTCGACGTGCACGCGGTGGCGGCTCGCCCCCAGCCCCGGGCGGTCAGGCCCCTGTGCGCCACCCCAGCACGTGCACTGGCCGCGGCTGACCGGCGCATCGGCAGGCCACTGACGCCGCGGTGAGCACGTGGCGAATCGCGCTGGCGCAGGACATTGCCCCGCGACCACAGCGAGCGTCCATGCGCGACAGCGATGGCTTGGCGGGCTCACGCCGCCTGCGGCGACAGCCGGCCGTCCCGCAGCCACAGCTCGCGCTGCACCACGCCGGGCGGCAGCGGCGCGTGGGTGATGACGAGGAGGCTGCGCCCGGCCAGCGCGACCGTCAGGTCCTGCATGACGGCCGCGGCGGTGTCCACATCCAGGCCTTCCGTGGGCTCGTCCAGCACCATCAGCGGTGCGCGGCGCAGCAGCGCACGCGCCAGGGCCAGGCGGCGCGCCTGCCCGGCCGACAGCGTGGCGCCGTTCTCGCCCACCCAGGTGGCCAGGCCCTCGGCCTGCCGGGCCCAGTCGGCCAGGTTCACCTCGCTCAGGACCTGCCACAGCCGCGCGTCGCTGGCCTGGGGGTCGCCCAGGCGCAGGTTGTCGGCCACGGTGCCGGCAAAGACGGGTGCGCCCTGGGGCAACCAGGCGATCTGGGCGTGCCACCACCCCACGTCCAGCTCGCGCAGGTCGGCGCCGCCCCAGCTCACGCGGCCCTGCTGCGGCGGCCACAGGCCCAGGATGAGTTCGCTGAGCGTGGATTTGCCACAGCCGCTGTCGCCCCGGATGGCCACGCGCTCGCCGGGCGCCAGGCACAGCGACAGCCCCCGCAACACGCTCGGCTGGCCAGTGTGGCCGAAGGTCAGCTGGCTCAGGCACAGCGGGCGCGGCAGGTGTGTTTCACAGTATCCATCGGTGGTCGATTTCGATTCATCGGATGCATGGCCATACTCCCGACTCATTTGGATTTCGGCATTCCACTCGGCCTGGGCGATGGTGTGCGGGGCACCATCCTGCCCGGCGCCGTCACGCGACGCCAGCCGCGGTTCAACGCCGGGCTCGGCTGCGTCGCCCCGCCCCGCCGGCGCCAGCGGCGGTCCGCACGCGTCCGCGTCCGCGTCGGTCAGCTCGCGCAGGCGCGTGGCCGCGGCCCGCGCGGCGTGCCACGCTTGCCAGGCCTGGCTCACGCCCGCCAGCAGCTCCAGCGTGGCCACGGTCAGAAACACCAGCGCCGCGGCCTGCGGGGCCTGCAGCTGCCCCGCCTGCACGCCCGCCAGCCCCACGGCCAGCATGGCCACCACACCCCAGCCGGCCAACAGGCCATGCAAGCCCTGCGCCACCAGCAGGCGCCGCCGGCGCTGGCCATCGTGTTGCGCCAGCTGCCGGGCCTGGGCCACCACCCGGTCGTGCCAAGCCGCCCGGGCATCCAGGGCGGTGAGGTCGGCCAGGCCCTCCAGGCCTTCGAACACCTGGGCCCGCCAGGCCCCGCGCGCATTGGCGCGCTGCCGCTCCTGCTCGGCCGCGCGGCGCTGTGTCCAGCACGGCAGGGCCAGCCCCAGCGTGGCCGCCCACACCGCCAGCACCGCGCCCGCCGGCGCATGCAGCCACGCCGCGGCCACCACGGCGCACGCCGTCAACGCCGCCAAGGCGCACAGCGGGCCCCAGGCGCGCACCAGCGTGCCGTCCACCTCGGCGATGTCGGACATCACGCGGGCCAGCACATCGCCCATGCGCTGGCCGCCCAGGCGTTGCGGCGCCAGCGGCAGCGCCCGCGCGAAGAACCAGACCCGCAGCGCACGCGCCAGGCGCAGCGTGGTGTCGTGGCTGACCAGCTTCTCGACGTAGCGCGACACGATGCGCACCAGCGTCAGCGCGCGGATGCCGGCTGCCGGTGAAAAGAAGTTGAACCCGCTGCCCAGGCCCACCGCGCCCGCCAGCGCCGTCGCGGTCAGGAAGCCGCCGGACAGCCCCAGCAAAGCCACGCCCGCCACGGCGGTGATGGCCATCAGCAGCACCGCCAGCGCGATGCGCGAACGCTGGCGCCGCAGCACATCGGTCAACTCGTCGCGCGGGCGGGTCATGCGGGCTCCAGCATCGGGGTGGGCCCGCGGTTCGGCGCGTGGGCAGCCCCGAGGGCGTGTGGCTTGGCGGGCGCTTGGGCAGGCCGTTCGGCGAATCCATCGGCAAGCCCATCGGCAAGCCCATCGGCAAGCCCATCGGCAAGCCCTTCGGCAGGCCCTTCGGCGAGCGCTGGGGCGGGTGCGTCGGCAAGCCCTTCAACGAGCGCTTTGACGGGTCCATCCGTGACCGCCTCGCTCCCGGCCGACTCGGTGCCGGCGTGGACACCGTCGTGCGCGTCGCCCGCCATCGCCGGATCGGCGCGGGGTACCGCCAGCGATCCCGCGCGCACCACGTCAACCACGCGATGCGCCCAGCGCATGGCGGCCGGGCTGTGCGTGGCCACGATCACGCTGCGGCCGCGCGCGAACTCGCCCAAGGCCAGCAGCAGCGCGGCCTCGGTGTCGGGGTCGAGGAAGGCCGTGGGCTCGTCCAGCAGCAACACGTCGGGCTCGCGCAGCAGGGCGCGGGCCAAGGCGATGCGGCGCGCCTCACCGCCCGACAGGCCAAAGCCCCGCTCACCGATCACGGTGTCCAGCCCTTGCGGCAGGCGGCGGGCAAAGCGCAGGACCTGCGCCGCCTCGGCCGCGGCCTGCACGGCCGCGTCGCTGGCCTGCGGACAGGCCAGCCGCAGGTTGTCGGCGATGGTGCCGTGGAACAGGTAGGGGCGCTGCCCCGCATAGGCCACGCGCGCGCCGGGCGCCAGCGTGCGCGTGCCCTCGCGCGGCACCAGCCAGCCGGCCGCGGCCTCCAGCAGCGTGCTTTTGCCGCTGCCGCTGGGGCCGACCAGGGCCAGCCACTCCCCGCGGCGCACCGCGAGCGAGGCGTGCTGCAGCACGTCGCGGGTTGCGCCCTGTGGCCGCAGCGTCACGGCATTCAAGGCCAGTATCGGGTCATGGTCGTTGGATGCGAATCGGCCATTCCCACATACTGCACCCTCCTCAGCAACCGGCAGCGCGGCTGACGGCGCAGCCGGCAGTTCACCCAGCAGGCGCTCCACCTCGGCCACGGCGGCGAGGGCATTGGCGCGGTCGTGGTAGTGCGCGGCCAGGCGACGGAACGGGGCGTAGAACTCGGGCGCCAGCAGCAGGCAGAACATGGCGACGCCCAGGCTGGGCACCTGCGCGCGCAGGTGCAGCAGGCCCAGGTGGCTCAGGCCGAAGTACAGCGCCACCAGCGCCACGCTGATGGAGGCAAAGAACTCGAGCACGGTGGACGACAGGAAAGCGATGCGCAGCACCCGCATGGCCCCCTGCTGCACGCCATCGGCCGCGCGGGCCACGCCGGCCAGCTCATCGGCCCCGCGGCCGTAGACGCGCAACAGGCCCAGGCCCTTGAGGCGATCGGCAAAGTGCGCCCCCAGGCGCGCCATGGCCTGCAGCTGCTGGCGGCCCGCGGCCTCTGCGCCCCAGCCCACCAGCATCATGAACACGGGCACCCAGGGCGCGGTGATGAGCAGGATCAGCGCCACCACCCCATCGACGCTGGCCACCGCCAGCGCGATGAGCAGCGGCACCGCCAGCAGCTCGGCGCGCGCCAGCTGGTAGCCGGCGTGGTGACCGTCGAGCGCATCGGCGTGGCTCACGAGCAGCTCGCTGAGCTCGCCCGTGCGCTGGCGGCGCAGCCACAGCGGACCACGCTGCTGCACGGCGGCGTGCACGCGCGTGCGAAACGCCAGCTTGGCGGCATCGGCCACCCGGCCCGCGCAGGCCTGCGCGGCCGTGACCAGGCCGCTGCGCGCCATGGCCAGCACCGTCAGGGCCAACAACGGCGCCACCAGCTCGGCCAGCGGCCGTTCGCGGGCCAGGGCCTGGTCCAGCAGCCAGGCCAGCACGCCCATCTGCGCGACCAGCACGGCGCCCGCCGCCCAGGTGGCCAACGTGGCGGCGCGCTGGGCCGGCCGCGCGCCCTGCGCCAGCGCCTGCAGCCAGGCCAGGCGGCGTTGGCGCTCCAGGCGCGTGTCGGAAGCAGAAGGGATGGGCATGCCGGCGAAGGGTGGCGTGCCCGCAACAGGACACGATGGGGCAGAGCTTCGCCCGAATCAGCGCTTCCCCGCTTGACGTAGATCAATGGCTGGTGTTGGCCGAAGTCGGATCATCGCGGCGTGAGGACGGGAAGCCCGGACCCTCACACCCAAGAGGCCTGCCTGCCGCAGGCCGCAACAACGAACGTGTGAGGAATCGCCATGTATGACTCGACAGTCGTGGAGCTGTCCAGGTTGCAGTTCGCGCTGACCGCGATGTATCACTTTCTCTTCGTGCCGCTGACACTGGGCCTGTCTTTCATGATCGCGATCATGGAGAGCGTCTACGTCATGACCAACAAGGTGGTCTGGCGGCGCATGGCCCTGTTCTGGGGCGTGCTCTTCGGCATCAACTTCGCGATGGGCGTGGGCACCGGGCTGGTGATGGAGTTCCAGTTCGGCATGAACTGGTCGTACTACAGCCACTACGTGGGCGACATCTTTGGCGCCCCGCTGGCCATCGAGGGGCTGATGGCCTTCTTCCTGGAGGCGACCTTCATCGGCCTGTTCTTCTTTGGCTGGGACCGCCTGTCCAAGGTGCAGCACCTGACGGTGACCTGGCTCATGGCCCTGGGCACCAACCTGTCGGCCCTGTGGATCCTGATCGCCAACGGCTGGATGCAGAACCCCGTGGGCGCCGTCTTCAACCCCGACACCATGCGCATGGAGGTGGTGGACTTCGCCGCCGTGCTGTTCAACCCCGTGGCGCAGGCCAAGTTCGTGCACACGGTGTCGGCGGGGTATGTCACGGGCGCCATCTTCGTCATGTCGATCAGCGCGCTGTACCTGCTGCGCGGCAAGCACCAGGACGTGGCCCGGCGCTCGTTTGCCGTGGCGGCGGCCTTTGGCCTGCTGTCCTCGCTGTCGGTGGTCGTGCTGGGTGACGAAAGCGGCTACGCCGCCAGCGAACACCAGAAGATGAAGCTGGCCGCCATCGAAGCCATGTGGGAAACGGAAGCCGCGCCGGCCGACTTCACGGCCTTCGGCATCCCCAACCAGGCCGAGCAGAAGAACCACGCCGAAATCAAGATTCCCTTCATGATGGGCCTGATCGCCACGCGCTCGTTCAGCGAGGAGATCCCCGGCATCCTCGAGCTGGTGGAACGCGCCGAACACCGCATCCGCGGCGGCCAGATCGCCTATGGCGCGCTGCAGCGCATCCGCGCCGACAAGGCGGACACCGAGGCCCGCCAGGTGTTCGAGCGCCACTGGCAGGACCTGGGCCACGGCCTGCTGCTCAAGCGCTACCGCGACGACATCGGCAACGCCACGCCCGAGCAGATTGCGCAGGCCGCGCTGGACACGGTGCCGCGCGTGGCGCCGCTGTTCTGGACCTTCCGCATCATGGCCGGCCTGGGCTTTTACCTCATCGCCTTCTTCGTGGTGGCCTTCTGGTACGCCTGCCGCAACAACTTCGAGGACAAGCGCGGCTTCCTCAAGGTGGCGCTGTGGTCGCTGCCCGCACCCTGGATCGCCATCGAGTGCGGCTGGTTCGTGGCCGAGTACGGGCGTCAGCCCTGGGCCGTGGATGGGGTGCTGCCCACCTTCTACGCGGCATCGGGCCTGGCGCTGTACGAGATCCTGCTGACGCTGGTGGGCTTCACGCTGCTCTACACGGTGCTGCTGGTGGTCGAGGTCAAGCTGATGCTCAAGGCCATCGGCAAGGGGCCCGACGCGGTGCTGCCCTCGCTGCAGGCCCCTGCCTCCGAACCCGACCGCACGGGCCAGGCCATCGCCGGTCATGCCTGAACGACACAGGAGCCCCTCATGGATTTCATCTTGCTCGACTACACCGCCTTGCGCGTGATCTGGTGGCTGCTGCTGGGCGTGCTGCTCATCGGCTTTGCCGTCATGGACGGCTTCGACCTCGGGGTTGGCACGCTGCTGCCCTTCGTTGCCCACACCGACGAGGAACGCCGCCTCGTCATCAACACCGTCGGCCCGGTCTGGGAAGGCAACCAGGTGTGGCTGGTGCTGGGCGGCGGCGCCATCTTCGCCGCCTGGCCGCCGCTGTACTCGGTCAGCTTCTCGGGCTTTTACCTGGCGATGTTCGTGATCCTGTTCGCGCTCATCCTGCGGCCCGTGGGCTTCAAGTACCGCAGCAAGCTGGAGAGCACGCGCTGGCGCGCCACCTGGGACGCGTGCCTGTTCATCGGCGGCTTCGTGCCCGCGCTCATCATGGGCGTGGCCGTGGGCAACGTGCTGCTGGGCGTGCCCTTCCACATCGACGACACGCAGCGCATCTTCTACACCGGCCACTTCTTCGGCCTGTTGCGCCCGTTTGCGCTGCTGGCCGGCCTGCTCAGCGTGGCCATGCTGGTGGCACACGGTGCGGCCATGCTGGTGATCAAGACCGACGGCCCCGTGGCCCGGCGGGCCGCGCGCATCGGCAGCGTGGCCGCCATCGCCAGCTTCGTGCTGTTCGTGCTCGGGGGTTTCTGGCTGTCGTTCGGCTTGCCGGGCTATGCCATCGGCTCGACCGTGGTCAGCGACGGCCCCAGCAACCCGCTGCTCAAGACCGTGACCGTGACGGCCGCCGGCGGCTGGCTGGCCAACTACCAGGCGACGCCGGTGCTGTGGCTGGCGCCCATCGTGGGCCTGGTCGGGGCGCTGCTGGCGGCCGCGTGGCTGCGCGCGCAGCGCGGCGGCCTGGCCTTCATCGCCTCTGGCGCCAGCATCGCCGGCATCATCCTGTCGGTCGGCTTCGCCATCTTCCCCTTCCTGCTGCCGTCCATCAGCCAGCCGGGCTCCAGCCTGACGGCCTGGGACGCCTCGTCCAGCCACCTGACGCTGTGGATCATGCTGATCTGCACCGTCATCTTCCTGCCCATCATCCTGGCCTACACGACCTGGGTCTACCGCGTGCTCAAGGGCAAGGTCACGGTGGCCGAGATGGGCAGCAACCCCAACGCGTATTGACTCAAGGAGGTGTTCGATGTGGTATTTCGCCTGGATCCTGGGGGTTGGCTTGGCCTCGACCGTGGCCATCCTGAACGGCATGTGGTTTGAAGCGCGCGAGGACCGCCGCAGGGCCGGCTGACGCCGGCCAGCCACCCGTCGCCACCCGCGGCGCATGCAGCCCTCATGTCGGGGCTGCATTTTTTGGGGTATAGAGCCATTCTCTTTTTTTATAAAACGGGAATTGACCCATACCCCATTACCTCACGCACCGCTTGCGATGGCGCCCACGCGCCGCCGGCTCAGACCGCCTCCATCACCGCGCGCAGGAACTGCCGCGTGCGCGCCTCGCGCGGCTGGGCAAACAGGGCTTCGGCCGGGCCCTGCTCCAGGATGCGCCCCTGATCGAAGAAACACACGCGGTCGGCGAACTCGCGGGCGAAGCCCATCTGGTGCGTCACCATCAGCATGGTCACGCTGTGGGCGCGGCCCAGGTCGCGGATCACGCTGAGCACCTCGCCGCACAGCTCGGGGTCCAGGGCCGAGGTCACCTCGTCGAACAGCAGCACCTGCGGCCGCATGGCCAGCGCGCGGGCGATGGCCACGCGCTGCTGCTGACCACCCGACAGCTGGGCCGGGTGGTGATCGAGCTTGTCGGCCAGGCCCACCATGGCCAGCAGCTCGCCCGCGCGCTCGCGCGCCTCGTCGCGGTGCAGGCCCAGCACGGTGACCGGCGCCTCCATGCAGTTCTGCAGCGCCGTCATGTGCGGAAACAGGTTGAAGTGCTGAAACACCATGCCGATGCGGCCGCGCATGCGCCGCAGGTGAGCGCGGTCGGCCCGCACCAGCTGACCGTCGCGCACCATGTGGGTCAAGGGCTGGCCGTCCACCTCGATGACGCCGGCATCGACCTCCTCCAGCGTCATCAGCAGGCGCAGCACCGTGGTCTTGCCCGAGCCCGAGGGGCCGATGATGGCCACCTTTTCGTGCGCGGCCACCGCCAGGTCCAGCCCGTTCAGCACCGTGAGCGGGCCATAGCGCTTGGTCACGCCGGCAAAGCGCACCATGGGATGGACGGGCGCCGCAGCTTCGCCCGCCGGTTGCAGCGTGTCGTTCATGTGCGCCTCCTCGTGCGCGCGTTGAGGGTTCGCTCCAGCCCGCGCACCAGCGCCGAGGCGATGAGGCTGAACGCCAGGAAGAAGCCGCCCACCAGGGTGATGGGCTCGGTGTAGCGGAAACTTTCCGAGCCCAGGATCTTGGCCGTCTGCATCAACTCCATCACGGCGATCACCGACAGCAGCGGCGTCTCCTTGAACAAGGCCACCAGGTAGTTGCCCAGCGCGGGCACGATGGGCGGCAGCGCCTGCGGCAGGATCACGCGGCGCAAGGTGCGCCAGGGCGAGAGGTTGAGCGCCAGGGCCGCCTCCCACTGGCCTTGGGGCACGCCTTGCAGACCGGCCCGGTAGACCTCGGCGCAGTAGGCGCCGTAGTGCAGCCCCAGGGCCAGCATGCCCGCGGGCAAGGCCGCCAGCGTCAGGCCCACCTCGGGCATCACGTAGTACAGGAAGAAGATCTGAATCAGCAGCGGCGTGGAACGCAGGAACTCCACCACGGCCGCCACGGCGCAGCGCAACCAGGTGGGGCCAGCCAGCCGCCCCACGGCAAACAGCAACCCCACGACCAGCGCCAGCGCAAACCCGGCCAGCGTGGCTTGCACCGTGACCAGCGAGGCCTGGCCCAGCACGGGCAGCACCTCCCACGCGTAGTCCGAGTCCCAGATGAGGGTGCCGGTGGTGCTCATCGTCAGCCCCGCCCCGCTTGGCCCAGGCCGCGCGCGGCCCGGCGCTCCAGCGCCCGCATGCCGGCCGTGATCAGCAGCGACATTGCCAGGTAGATCAGCAAGGTGGTGCCGAACACCTCCACCGTGCGCAGCGTGTTCTGGTTGAGCTGCTGGGCCTGGAAGGCCAGGTCCGACAGCGTGATCAGCGACACCAGGGCCGTGGCCTTGAGCAGCTCGATGAACAGGTTGCCCCAGGGCGGCAGCATGGCCACCCAGGCCTGGGGCAGCACGACCCGGCGCACGGCCTGGGCGCGGCTCATGTTCAGGGCCAGGGCGGCTTCCCACTGTCCGCGCGCCACCGACGCGATGGCCCCGCGCACCACCTCGGCGCCATAGGCGCCGATGTTCAGGCCCAGCGCCAGCATGCCCACCAGCAAGGGCGGCAGCAACACGCCGAATTGGGGCAACACGTAGAATAGCCAGAACAGCTGCACCAGGGCCGACGTGCCCCGGAACACCTCGATGTAAGCCACCGCCAGCCAGCGCAAGGGCGCGGGTCCATACAGGCGCGCCAGCGCGGCCAGTGCCGCCAGGGTCACCGCGATCAACGCGCCGCCCAGCGCCACCGACACCGTGACCTGCGCCCCCTGCAGCAACCGCGGCAGCAGCTCGGGCATGCCGGCACCCCAGGCCGTCTGGCCCAGGCCATACCCGGCCGCGGCCGCGGCCACGGCAGCCACGCCCAGCGTCACGCGTGTGCGACGCCGCATGTCAGCCCGCCCGCCGCAGGCAGGCCGCCAGCGCATTGCGCCCGGCCACCTCAATCCGCCGCACAGTGCTGGGCCGCCGTCTGCTCGGGCAGGTTGCTGTCGTCAAAGCCGAAGGGCTTGACCAGGGCCAGGTGGTCGGGCGTGCCGATGAAGCGGGCCAGCTCGGCGTTGACGGCATCGCGCAGCGCCGTGTCCTCGGGCCGGAAGGCGAACGCGCCCTCACCGCGGTAGCGCTTGCCCGCGTGCTCGAAGGTGAACGGTGTGGCCCGCTCCAGCGCCTCGTCCTTGCTGGCCAGCTGCTGCGCCGTCAGCGCGGTGAACGCCGCGGCGGCCGTGCGGCCGGCCTTCACGTTGGCCACCGCCGCGGCGAAATCGGGCACGACGACCTGCTGCTCGCGCTGCATGCCGGCCAGGCGGGCGTGCTCGATCTCAGCCGTGCCCGCGACGAAGGCGATCTTGGCGCCCGCCTTGGCCGCATCGGCATAGGTCTGCAGGCCCTCGGGGTTGCCCTGTTTGACCACCAGCGCCTCGCCCACGCCATAGGTAGGGTTGGCGAAGATGACCTGCTTGCAGCGCGCCGGCGTGATGTACATCGAGGCCACGATGGCGTCGAAGCGACCCGCGCGCAGACCCGGTATCAGCGCCCCCCACTCGGCCAGCACGCCGTCCACCCGCCCTATGCCCAGCTTCTGCATGACGTGGCGGAACACCGCGGGCGATTCGCCCGTCAACCCACCCGACGCATCGGTGAAGGCATAGGGCGCCTCGTTGGCAAAGCCCACGCGGATCACGCCCTGCTCGCGCAGCTTGTCCAGCACGGTCTGGGCCTGAGCGCGCCCGGGCACGCCCGCCAGCAGCAGCGTCGCGCCACCCACCGCATACAGGGTATGGCGCCGAGATGTGATGAGTCGATCGACAGTCAAGGTGTACTCCCAAACGAATCAGCCGGGAACGGCACCGGCGTGAAGTCCTCGCGCTCGGCGATGAAGTTGGGGCGCGGCGCCAGCCCGCAAAACGGCGCCTCGGGCCGGTTGTCCACGCTGTTGTAGACCACGAACACATTGCTGCGCGGCAGGGGCGTGATGTTGGAGTTGGAGCCATGCATCACGTTGCACTCGAAGAAGGTCACGTGGCCAGCCAGGCCGGTGGGCGCGGCGATGCCGAAGTCCTCGACCAGGCGCGCGAGGCTGGCGTCGTCGGGCACCCCGACCTCCTGGCGCCGCAGCGACTCGCGGTAGTGGTTGTCGGGCGTGGCGCCCACGCAGGCCACATAGCGCTGGTGCGAGCCGGGGATCAGCATCAGCGGCCCGTTGTGCGGCGTGTTCGCCGTCAGGCTGATGGAGCAGCTGACCAGGCGCATGGCGGGAATGCCGTCCTCCACATGCCAGGTCTCGAAGTCGGAATGCCAGTAGAACGCCTGGCCCCGAAAGCCGCCCTTGTAGTTGATGCGCGACTGGTGGATGTAGACCTCGCCGCCCAGCAGCTGGCGCGCGATGGCCACCAGCTTGGGGTGCTGACACAGCCGGCGCAGCACGTCGCTGGAGCGGTGTACGGCAAAGATGGAGCGCAAGGCGCGGCTGCCCGGCTCGATCACGGCCTCATCGGCCTGGTGAACGCGGTCGTCGTCGCGCAGGCGCTGCAGCTCCTGCTGGCACGCCCGGATGGCGTCCGGGTCCAGCAACGCATCGAAGCTGAGGTAGCCGTTGTCCTGAAAGAACAGCAGCTGGGACGGCGTCAACGGGCCGTCGCCGGCCTCGCCGTGGACCACGGGGTCCTGGCGAGGCGTCACGCTGGCTCGAGACGCATGGCGCGACGGGTAGCGATCGTCCTCGCGAACCCGCGCGGTGTGGATGGCACTGTGCATCATGGCCGGAACCCTCCTTGGTGCGGTCAGTCGGACAGCGCGTAGGCGCCGGTCTCGTCGTGCACCTCGCGGCCGGTCAGCGGCGGGTTGAACACACACACCATGCGCATGTGCGTGCCCTTGTTGGCCCGCAGCACGTGGCGGTCATGGTCGTTGAGGGCATACAGGGTGCCCACGCGGATGGGGTGCGTGATGCCCGTGGCCAGGTCGGTGATCTCGCCCTCGCCCTCGATGCAGTAGACGGTCTCGAAGTGGTTGGCGTACGCCATCTCCAGCTCGGCACCGGCCTTGATGACGGTGTCGTTGACCGAGTAGCCCATGCCGGCATCCTTGTAAATCAGGCGGCGGCTGGTCCAGCCTTCGGTGTCGACGTCGGCATCGGTGCCCAGGACGTCGTCCAGGTGTTTGACGATCATGTTCAGGTCTCCTGTGAGTGCAGCGCGCTTCACCCGGGCGCGGCGGCGCGCGCCGCCCGGCCCTGCCGATGAAGCCGCAGGGGATGAAAAAAGGCGGATCAGGCGGCGCGGCGCAGGCCGTCGTCCAGGGCCTGCTGCAGGCCTTGGTCGATGATGTCCAGGCCCTGGGCCAGCTCGCCCTCGCGGATCGTGAGGCTGGGCAACAGCTTGAGCACCTGGTCGTTGATGCCGGCGGTCTCGATGACCAGGCCAGCCTCGAAACAGGCCTTGGACACGCGCTGAGCCAGACCGGCGTCGGCGAACTCCACACCCTGGATCAGGCCGCGACCGCGCACCGTGCCCTTGATGCCGTGCTGCTGCAGCATGCGCTGCAAACGGGTCTGCACCAGCGTCGCCTTGCTGGCCACCGCCTCTTGCAGCTGCGTGTCGCGCCAGTACTCGAGCGCCGCCGTGGCGGTGACGAAGGCCGGGCAGTGGCCGCGGAAGGTGCCGTTGTGCTCGCCCGGCGTCCACTGGTCCAGCTCGGGCTTGATCAGCACCAGCGCCAGCGGCAGGCCGTAGCCCGACAGCGATTTGGACAGCGTGACGATGTCGGGCACGATGCTCGCTTCCTCAAAGCTGAAGAAGCCCCCCGTGCGCCCGCAGCCGACCTGGATGTCGTCGACGATGAGGACGATGCCGTGGCGCTGCGTGATCTCGCGCAGGCGACGCAGCCAGTCTGCGCTGGCCACGTTCACGCCGCCTTCGGCCTGCACCGTTTCCAGGATCACGGCCGCGGGGTGCTGGGTGCCACTGCCGTTGTCGGCCAGCACCGATTCAAAGTAATCCAGCGTGTCGGTGTCCGAGCCCATGTAGCCGTCAAAGGGCATGAAGGTCGCGTGGTTCAGCGGCACGCCAGCCCCCGCGCGCTTGAAACTGTTGCCCGTCACCGCCAGCGAGCCCAGCGACATGCCGTGGAAGGCGTTGGTAAAGCTCACCACCTGCTCGCGCCCCGTCACCTTGCGGGCGAGCTTGAGGGCCGCTTCGACCGCGTTGGTGCCCGTCGGCCCCGGGAACTGCAGTTTGTAGCTCAAGCCGCGCGGCTGGAGCACCAGCTGCTGGAACCGTTCGATGAACTGACCCTTGGCCTCGCTGTACATGTCCAGCGTGTGGGTGATGCCGTCGCGCATCAGGTAGGCCATCAGGGCTTGCTTGAGCCGGTCGGGGTTGTGCCCGTAGTTGAGCACGCCGGCGCCGCAGAAGAAGTCGAGGTAGCGCCTGCCCTCGGTGTCGGTCATCCAGGCCCCTTTGGCCGATGCGAAAACCGCGGGAAAGCTGCGGCAGTAGCCGCGAACCTCGGATTCGTGTTCCTCAAAGATGTGTTGCATGGGGAGGCTTCTCCTTTCTCTGGTGCAAGAAAACATGCGGGCCGAATGCCGGCCCATGCCAGGCAGATCCACGCCGGATGGCCTCTGAAGCCATCACAGGCAGGGGCTTACTGCGGGCGCGAAATGGGCCCGATCAACAGCAGGGGCTCGGCCGGATGGGGCACGGGAAACTGCTCGGGCGTGAAGTGCGGCTGCACCTTCAACGTGGTGCCCAGCCGCTGCGCAAACGCGTGGAACAAGGCCTGCGACGCCGCGTTGTCCGGGTCCACGGTGGCCGTCACCCAGCGCGCATGGCGGTTCGCGGGCAGCGCCTGCCAGGCCTGCAGCATGGCGAGGCCCAGGCCGTGGCCGCGGTAGGCCGGCAACACGCCGATCTGCCAGACGAAGGCGGCGTCAGGCTCGCTGGGCGGCCGGTAGCCAATGACCAGGCCGGCCGGCTCCCCGTCCTGCTCGGCCAGCAGGCAGGTGCCCCCGAAATCGGTGGCCATCAGCAGGTAGAGGTAGGGGGAATTGAGCTCGAGCGTGCCCGTGGCCTGAACCAGGCGCCACAGCGCGGCCCCATCGGCAGGGCGGGCAGATCGGAACGAAAAGGAACAAGTGGATGCGGATGGGCCTGTGTGGGTCATGCCATGGGTTGTTTGTGGTGAAGCATGGCCTGCGCGAGCAGAACGGCTTCTGGCGACGGACCGGGTGCGCGGGTGGCGCCTCACTCGGCCAGTCGGCCCCCTCAAGCAGGGGACCTACAAAAAAACTCAAGCGACCCAAAGCGTGCGGAGCACAGCGGCCGTTGAACGAGACACAGCGGTGGCGAGGGGTCCGAAGGACGCGCCGATCCGCTGCTGGCAGGGCAGCGACTGGGCCGCCTGCATACTTTCAGTCTAGTTCCATCGCGGGGATGACGCAACCCCCATTCGGCCCGCAGGCCATTTCACCTGTCATGACATGCGGCGCATGGCAGGTGACGGCGGGGTTTGCGGGGGGAGTATCGGCGCCGCGTGGTCCACACTTTTCCACACGCCCTCGTCCCACACCCCACCCCGCGTCGTCGGCACCGTTTCAGCCGCGTCAAGCCACCTCAACCCATGCACGAGTATTCGATGCTGTCGATGAGGTGACCATCGGTTGACCACCCATACTGGTCATCAATTGACCACACCCAGCACAGCGCCCAGGCGCAGCGCGTCGCCCACCGCGGCCCGCTGGGTCAACACGCCCGCGCATGGCGCCGTGACCTGCATTTCCATTTTCATGGCTTCCATCACGGCCACCGGTTCGCCGGCCTCGACGCGGGCACCCTCGTCCACCAGCCATTTCTGCAGCGTGCCTGCGCTGGGCGCCGCGACAGCGCCTGGTTCGGACTCGGGCTCGACGGGCAGCACCGCGCCCGTGCCGCCGGCACCCGCGGCCAGCGCCCCGAGCAAGGCCGCGGGCAACCCCAGGCTCACGCGCCGGCCGTCGACCTCGATCGCGGTGCGGGTGAGCGCCGGCGATGCCAGCGGCGCCGGCCGCGGGCTGGCCTGCACGGCCTGGGCCAGGGTGTCGGCGAAATCGGTTTCGATCCACCGCGTGTGCACCGCGAACGCGCCATCGGCCGCGACGAAAGCAGGTGCCGTCACCACGGCATCGTGGAACGGCAGCACGCTGGGCACGCCGTCGATGCGGAACTCGGCCAGGGCGCGGCGCGCGCGGCGGAGCGCCTGCTCGCGCGAGCTGCCCCAGACGATGAGCTTGGCCATCATCGAATCGAATTGGCCCGCCACCACCGAGCCCGCGACCACGCCGGCATCCACACGCACGCCCGGGCCGCTGGGCGCCTCGAACACGGTGATGACCCCGGGCGCGGGCAGAAAGCCGCGCGCCACGTCTTCGGCGTTGATGCGGAACTCGAGCGCATGACCCTGGGGCGCCGGGGCATCGGCGAAGGACAGCGGCAGGCCATCGGCCACGCGCAACTGCTCGACCACGAGGTCCACGCCTGCCGTCACCTCGGTCACCGGGTGTTCGACCTGCAGCCGGGTGTTCACCTCCAGGAACGAGATGGTGCCGTTGCGCGACAGCAGGAACTCCACCGTGCCGGCGCCCACATAGCCGGCCTTGGCGCACACGTCGCGGGCGGCCGCGTGGATGCGTTCGCGCTGCTCGTCGCTGAGGAACGGCGCGGGCGCTTCTTCGACCAGCTTTTGGTTGCGGCGCTGCAGCGAGCAATCCCGCGTGCCGACCACCACCACGCGGCCGTGTTGGTCGGCCATGACCTGCGCCTCGACGTGGCGCGGCTGGTCGAGGAACTGCTCGACGAAACACTCGCCGCGGCCGAAGGCCACCGTGGCCTCGCGCACGGCCGATTCGTACAGCTCGGCCACCTCGTCCATCTGCCACGCCACCTTCATGCCGCGACCACCGCCGCCGAACGCGGCCTTGATGGCGATCGGCAGCCCATGCTCGCGCGCGAACGCCACCACGTCGGCCGCGCTGGTCACGGGGTCGGCCGTGCCGGCCACCAGGGGCGCGCCCACCGACAGCGCGATCTTGCGCGCCTGCACCTTGTCGCCCAGCGCCGCGATGGCGGCCGGCGGCGGGCCGACCCAGATCAGCCCGGCGTCGATCACGGCCTGCGCGAACGCCGCGTTCTCGGACAGGAAGCCGTAGCCCGGGTGCACCGCGTCGGCGCCGCTCTGCCGCGCAATGGCCAGCAGCTTGTCGACGTTGAGGTAGGTGTCGGCGGGACGTTCACCCTTGAGCGCATGGGCCTCGTCGGCGACGCGGGTGTGCAGCGCGTCCAGGTCCACGTCGGCGTACACGGCGACGCTCTGGATGCCGTAGTCGGCGCAGGCACGGGCAATGCGGACGGCGATTTCGCCACGGTTGGCGATGAGGAGTTTTTTCATGGCGTGGATCGGTTCAATGGGTGAGGGGCGCCTGGGGCGCGGCGGGCGCAGCAGTCGGACACGGCGCGGTGCGCCGCCAGCGGGCCGGCCGGCGCCTCAGCCTGGACAACGGGCCGCAAGCGGCGGTGGCAGCGGGGTGGCCATGCGAAGGATGACATGCAGGTGGTATGCCTCCAGGGTCGTTTGAAAGACATCGAGGACAGGGTGTTACCCCATCCAACCTGAAGAGCAGCTTCAGCGGCGACGGGGAGGCGACGGGTCCAAGAAGGCCTGCCGGCATGCCCCGCCCGCAGCAGCCCAGGCGACGCCCGGCGTTCGCGCCTCGGCGCGCGGTGGGGGTCAACGCGGTGTGGGCGTTCCAGGAGCCCTGTGCCCTCGCTGCGTCACCCCGGCACGCGGGGTGACGGATGCGGTGCAGGGCATCCACGGCGTGAGCAGCAGGCGGGCCCATCAGCCCACCTCCGCAAACGGCGCCACAACGCGGAACCGCACCACCGCCCCCACAGGCAACTGGGCCGCCAGGTGCAGGTGATGTGTGGCCACGCAGCCGATCACGGGATACCCCCCCGTCAAAGGGTGGTCGGCCAGGAACAGCACCGGTTGGCCGTTCGGCGGCACCTGCAGCGCACCCAGCGCCGTGCCTTCGCTGGCCAGCTCGGCCGTCACCATCTCGGGCTTGCGCTGCAGGCCTTGCTCGCCGATCAGGCGCACGCCGACGCGGTTCGACTGCGGGCTCACGCCCCAGTCCTGCGACGTCAGCAGGGCCAGGGCATCGGGCCCGAACCACTCGGTGCGCGGGCCCAGGTTCACATCCAGCGTGACGGGCTCGCCGCGCACGGGCAGTGCCGTTGCGGGGTCGACGGCGTGCATGTCGACCGCCGACTGCACCGCCTGCCCCACGGCCAGGACCTGCCCGGCACGCAGCGCTTCGGGGCCCACGCCGGCCAGCGTGTCGGTCGCGCGGCTGCCCAGCACGGGCGCCACGTCGAAACCGCCACGCACGGCGACGTAGCTGCGCAGGCCCGCCTCGGCTTCGCCCAGGCTCAGCACGTCGCCGGGGTCCAGCGCCAGCGGTGTGCCGCGCGGCACGGCCTCGCGCACGCCGGCCGCCGAGCGGCGGGTCAGCGAGCCGGCCGCACCGGTCACGGCCACCACCACGGGCTGCAGGGCGCGCAGGGTCAGGCCGCCATCCACCGCCTCGATCGCCGTCGCGTCGGCCGCGTTGCCGACCAGGCGGTTGGCGGCTTTGAAGGCACGCACGTCGAGCGCCCCCGACACGGACACGCCCTGCCCGGCCTGGCCCGTGCGGCCCAGGTCCTGGCACAGCGCCTGCAGGCCCGTGGCCTGCACCTGCAGACCGGCGTCTGCGGGTGCGGATGCGGGTGCGACGGCCTCTGGCGCGGCGGACGGCGCCACGGCAACGCTCACGCGCGATGCGGCCACGAGGCGCTCGCGCAAGGCCTGGCCGGCCGCGCTGGCCTCGTCGACGAAGCGCACACGCTGGCCAGGCTGGAAAAACGCCGGCGGCACGCGGCCCAGGTCCCACATGGGCACCGCGGTCGTGCCGATGAGCTGCCAGCCCCCCGGCGACTCGCGCGGGTAGATGCCGCTGTAGCGGCCGGCCAGCGCCACCGAGCCAGCCGGGATGCGCGTGCGCGGGCTGGCACGGCGCGGCACGTCGAACACGGCGTCGCCCCCCGTCAGGTAGGCGAAGCCGGGCGCAAAGCCGGTGAAGGCCACGTCCCAGGTGCCGCCGGTGTGGCGGGCGATGACCTCGGCCGGCGTCAGCCGCAGGTGCGCCGCCACCTCGGCCAGGTCTTCCCCGTCGTAGCGCACGGGCACCTCGACCAGTGCGCCTTCGGCGGTCGCGCGCTGGCTGCGGTCGCGCCGTGCCACCTCGGCCGCGACCCGGGCCGGCGTCGTGGCCCAGGGCGCGAACTCGATCAGCAGGGTGCGCGCAGCGGGCACCATCTCCAGCACGCCGGCCACGGGCTCGCGCTGCAGCGCATCGAACAGCGCCAGGGTTTCGGCCAGGTCGGCCAGCTCCACCAGCACGGCGTTGTCGTTCACAGGCAGCACACGCACGGCGTCCTCCACATCTCAATCCATTGATACACACCGAGTATGAGCTGGTTGCCGTTCATCATGAAACGGAAAACATCCCATACCCACCCCTCACCTCATCACACGTGGTAGTGCTCGTCCGGCACATCGGTGATGAACATGTGGCCGGGCGCATGGGTGACCGCGAACGGCACGCCCGAGGCCATGACGGCCGCCTGCGGCGTGACGCCGCAGGCCCAGAACACAGGCACCTCGCCGGGTTCGATGCGCACCGGGTCGCCGAAATCGGGGCAACCGATGTCGGCGATGCCGATGGCGGCCGGGTCACCGACGTGGACCGGCGCGCCGTGCACGGACGGGAAGCGGCCCGAAATCAGGCAGGCGTCCGAGACGCGGTCGGCCGCGATGGGACGCATGGACACCACCATGTTGCCGCGCAGCCGGCCGGCGGACCGGCAGGCGCGGTTGGTGGTGTACATGGCGACGTTGCTGCCGTCGGTGATGTGGCGCACCTCGATGCCGGCCTGCTGCAACGGCGTCTCGAAGGTGAAGCTGCACCCGATCAGGAAGGTGACCAGGCCCCCGTGTTCGGCATAGAACGGCGTGGCGTCGGTCACCTCGTCGACCAGCTGGCCATCGCGCCAGATGCGGTAGAGCGGGATGTCGGTGCGCACATCGGCGCCCGCCGCCAGCAGGGTCTGGTGGGCGCCCGCCTCGACCACGTCGAGCACGGGACAGGGCTTGGGGTTGCGCTGTGCGTACAGCAGAAAGTCCCAGGCCCAGTCGCGCGGCAAGGCGATCATGTTGGCCTGGGTCATGCCGGGTGCCACGCCTGCGGTGGGCGTCACCTTGCCGGCGCGGTAGTCGGCCCGCGCGGCCTGCGCCGCCGCCACGGCGGCCTGGTGTTTGGCTTGAAGGGGGTTCATGGGTGCTCCTGGCGCGGCGGGCGTTCAGGCGACCTGCCGCGCATCAATGTCAAGGGTATGTGCGCATCGCCGATGTCCAGTGATCGGCCGTGTCCTCATACCCCAAGCGAATCATCTCAACCCCGGCCAAGCCGGGGCTGCTGGGGCTCAGGCAAAGGGCTGCAGCGTGACGCCGGCCTGCGCGAGTTCATCGCGCACGGCCCGCGCCATGGCCACGGCGCCGGGGCTGTCGCCATGCACGCAGATGGAGTCGGCCTGCACGCGGGTCAGGCTGCCGTCGATGGCCTCGACCACGCCTTCGCGCACCAGGCGCAGCATGCGCTGGGCCACGGCCCGCTCGTCGTGCAGCACGGCACCCGCTTCGCGGCGCGACACCAGCGTGCCCTGCGGGGTGTAGGCGCGGTCGGCAAAGGCTTCCTGGATCACCGTCAAGCCGGCGTCGCGCGCCCAGGCCACCAGCGGCGAGCCCGCCAGCACGACCAGCGCCAGCGAGGCATCAACGGCGCGGATGGCCTCGATCACATCGGTGGCCTGGCGCTGGTCGTGCGCGATGGTGTTGTAGAGCGCACCATGCGGCTTCACGTAGCGCACCGTGGTGCCCGCCACGCGCGCCAGCGCCTGCAGGGCGCCGATCTGGTAGATGACGTCGGCGCGCAGGTCGGCGCTCGCCACATCCATGCTGCGGCGGCCGAAACCGGCCAGGTCCGGGTAGGCGACGTGAGCACCCACGCGCACGCCCTGGGCTGCGGCGGCTTTCAGGGTGCTGAGGATGCCGGCGGCGTCGCCCGCGTGGAAGCCACAGGCCACGTTGGCGCTGGTGACGATGTCCAGCATGGCGGCGTCGTCGCCCATGGTCCAGGCGCCCAGGCTCTCGCCCAGGTCGCTGTTCAGGTCAATGTGGGGCATAGGGAATCACTCCAGTCGAACGTTGCAAGGCGCCGGGCTCACAGGCCGATGAAGGCGAAGATGGGCTTGATGGACACCGCTGCCATGTACCACGACAGCAGGCACACCAGCGAGCCCAGCACCAGCAGCCACTTGGGGTAAGGCACGCCGCCCAGCAGGTCGGCGCGCGTCCAGCCGATGTACATGAAGATGGTCAGGCCCAGCGGCAGGATCAGGCCGTTGAAGCCGCCGGCAAACACCAGCAGCGCGGCGGGCGCCGTGCCCATGGCCAGGTAGACGACGAGCGAGATCAGGATGAAGACCACCGTGGCCCAGTTGCGGCCGCGCTCAGTGATGTTGGGCTTGAAGGCTTGCAGGAACGACATCGAGGTGTAGGCCGCGCCGATCACGCTGGTGATGGCCGCCGCCCACAGCACCACGCCGAAGGCACGCAGGCCGAAGCTGCCGGCCGCCGCCTGGAAGGCCTGAGCAGCCGGGTTGGCGTTCTTGTTCGCCAGGTCGATCGCCACGCCGCTGCTGACCACGCCCAGCACGGCCAGGAACAGCACGTAGCGCATGAGCCCGGTGACGGCGATGCCACTCAGCGCGCCCTTGTTCACGGCGTTGATGTTCTCCAGGCCCACGGTGCCTTTGTCGAGCAGGCGGTGCGCGCCGGCGTAGGTGATGTAGCCGCCCACGGTGCCCCCGACGATGGTGGTGATGGCGGCGAAGTTGATGCTGTCGGGGAAAACGCTCTGGCGCAGGGCCTCGGCCACGGGCGGGCCGGACACGAAGGCAACGTACACCGTCAACACGATCATCAGGATCCCGAGCCAGACGATCATGCGATCGACGGCCATGCCGGCGCGCTTGGAGCCGAAGATGAACAGCGCAATGGCCGCGCTCACCGCGCCGCCGATCTTGGGGTCCACATCCAGCATGGCGTTCAGCCCCAGGCCCGAGCCGGCGATGTTGCCGACGTTGAACACCAGGCCACCAAAAATCACCAGCACGGCCAGCAGGTGGCCGCTGCCCGGCAGCGCTTTGTTGGCCAGGGCCGACGCGTTCAGGCGCGAGAGCGCGATCATGCGCCAGATGTTCAGCTGCACGACGAAGTCGATCAGGATGGACGCCAGGATGCCGAACGCGAACGCCGAACCGAGGTTCACCGTGAACGTCGCCGTCTGGGTGATGAAGCCCGGCCCGATGGCCGAGGTCGCCATCAGGAAGATGGCCGCAATGAGGGACGAACGCCGCGACTTGGCGAAGTCGGTCGCGGAACGGTCTGCCCCGGTGGTCAGGGTTTCAGCCATGGTGAGCCTCTGGAAAAAGATGCAAGGAGCACCGAGCCATGCAACATCGATGCCAATTTGCTTGAACACACGATTCTCATATGTTCAATACAAGGATTTGTATTGTTGAACAATTATTGAGTTTTGCCGTACGGGATATCCCTCGGTGTCGGGCTGTCGTTTTGGGTGCAGCCTGCATGGATGCGGTGCATGAGGCCCCATGTTGGCGCGTACAGGCGGCCGGTGCGCGCCAGCCGCAGCGACACAGCACGCGCCCGCCAACGTCAGGGGCCGGGGACCTTGCCAGCCCGTCGGGCTGGGTTGGCATCCAGCCGTGCGGCGCCGTTCGGTTGGACGTTCAGGAGGACGGCCAAGCGCGCGAGCCGCGAGCAAGAAGCGGCCAGCAACTGCCCTGCCCTCCACTTGAGCGCACTGGGTGGCGCTTTTGGGGAGCCGCGCAGGCCCTCAAGCGCTGCGCACGGGCGCGAGGGGGAGCGTGGCTGAGTCACGCCACTCTGCGCGTGCCCTGAAGTGGCCCCTCAGCCGCCAGCCGCATCGGGCTCGCGCCGCCACATCGGACGGCCCGGGGGCAAGGACCGGAAGAATGGGGAATTCGCCTGGTGAGCCGATGGGCGCCGCGCGTCAGCCCTCGGTGGGTGTTTTTGGACCAGCCCGCAGCCGTCGCTCGCCTGCGTCGGGCCGGACGGGCCTCGTCCAACGGCCCTCCAGCACCGGATTCACCGTCTGGGCGGGGTGCAAGCGCCCCACGAGCACGGCTGGCCATCGGGGTCATGAGCGGTGCGTTGACTGGTTGAGGCCTTGGGCCAGCACGCTGGCTCCGTCCACGCCCGCGACCCACGGCGGGCCAAGCCGCCTGGCGGAAGCACCTGCGGCACCCCCGCGCGACTGAGCTGGCGTCGCGCCTGCGGCTTGGCATGGACACGCCTGCGCCGCATCGCCATGCCAGCGCGGCGCAGGGCCGGTCTGCAGCGCATCGCGTGCGGCACCGAGGCGACAGGGCGGGCGGGGGATGACGCAGCGCCGTCGCCCATTCGTCAATGGAGTATGGTCGGCCTTCCGATACTTTTGCATCGGCAATCAGCCCATACCCCGCTCAGTCGATGAGTTGCTGCTTGAGGGCGTAGTACGTCAGGTCGCTGTTGCTGGACAAGCCCATTTTTTCCATCAGGCGTGTGCGGTAGGTGCTGACGGTCTTGACACTGAGCGACAGCTCGTCGGCGATCTGGCTGGCGGTTTCTCCTTTGGCCAGCTTGAGGAAGACCTGGAACTCGCGTTCGGACAGCTCCTCGTGCGGCGCCGAGCTGCCCTTTTTGCCCAGTTGCTGCGCCAGCAGCTCGGCCACGGTGGGCGTGATGTAGCGCTTGCCCAGGGCGATGGTGCGCACGGCGTCCACGATCTCCAGGGGCTCGCAGTCCTTGTTGAGGTAGCCGCTCGCGCCCTGGCGGATCAGCTGCACGGCGTAGTGCGCCTCCGGGTAGCCGCTCAGCACCAGGATGCCCATGTCGGGCGCCTTGGCGCGCAGCATGGCCAGGGCGTCGATCCCGCTCTGGCCCGGCATGGACAGGTCCATGATGAGCACATCGATCTCTTCCTTGCGCACCAGGTCGATGGCCTCGCGCCCCGATGCCGCCTCGCCCACCACCCGCAGGTCGATGTGGTCGGCGAAAAACTGCCGCAAACCCGAACGCACGATGGCGTGGTCGTCAACGATGCCTACTTTGATCATGTTGGAGTTCCTCTGCCTTGTGGCATGTCATACGTTTGGATCATATCCAGTGCAGGACGAGGCCTGTGCTAGGCTGTTTACCCATGAAGCGGCTTGCCCTCGCCATGCGCAAATACCTGGCTGCAGCTGCCGTCGGGCTGGCTGTCGCCGCCAGCCTCGTCGCGATCAGCGAGCTGGGCTACCACCGATCCCGCAATGCCTTGGATTCCCTCGGGTCCGTACGCGCTTTGCAAAAGTCGGCCGACCAGTTGGGAGGCGCCTTGCGCGCCGCGGAATCGGCACAGCGCGGCTACCTCCTCACCGGCGACGATTTTTACCTGCAGCAGTTCGAGGCCGAAAGCACGCGTGCGTCGGCCGGACTGACGCACGTGAAACAGGCGCTGATGTCGGTGCCCGACGCCGACGTGAGCCTGTCGGGGCTGGAATCAACCATCGCCACCAAGATGTCGGAGATGAGCCTGGCCGTGCACCTGCGCAGCAAGGGGCACCTGGACGCGCTGGAGTTCGTGACCAGCTCCGACGTGGGCCGCACCCAGATGAGCACCATCGCGCAGCTGCTCGACCGGCTGGACCAGACCACGGAACGCCTGGTCAGCGACAGCCAGGCGCAGATCCGCACCGCGCAGGACTACAGCCGCGTCGGCCTGACCCTGGCCGCCTTCACCGGCTTGCTGGCCTTTTTGCTTTACCTGCGCCGCAGCCACCAGCTCGAGCAGTCCGTCGTCAAGACCAATGCCGCCCTGCAGCAGGAGCGGGAGCGGCTGGAAGACCTGGTGCGCGAACGCACGCGCAACCTGCGCGAGCTGGCCACGCACCTGCAACAGGTCCGCGAGGTGGATCGCGCCAAGCTGGCGCGTGAACTGCACGACGAGCTGGGTGCCCTGCTCACGTCCGCCAAGCTGAGCATGGCACGGCTGAAGCCCAAGCTGCCCAAGGACGACGACACCATTCCGCCCCTGATGGCCACGCTGACCGACACGCTGAACCAGGTCATCGCGCTCAAGCGCAACATCATCGAGGACTTGCGCCCGTCGTCGCTGGACAATTTCGGCCTGCTGACGGCGCTGGACATCCTGGCCCGCGAGTTCCAGGAGCGCTCGGGCGTGACGGTGGAGACCAACATCGAACCCGCCACCCTGGACGCCAATGCCCAGCTGTCGCTCTACCGCATGGTCCAGGAGTCGCTGACCAACGTGGCCAAGTACGCCCAGGCCAAGCAGGTCTACATCGGCTTGCGCGTGTACCGCCAGCACGTGGAGCTGACGGTGAAGGACGATGGCGTGGGCTTCGACCAGTCCGTGACCCAACCCAAGTCGCACGGCCTGGCCGGCATGCGCCACCGCGTCGAGTCGCTGGGCGGCCGGCTGGACATCCAGTCGGCACCCGGCAAGGGCACGACGGTGTTCGCCGCGTTTCCGGCGGCGCAACGTCCGCCCCCTGCCCCGGAACCTGCTGCGCAGCCCGCCAAGCCCGATGCGCCCGACGTCGCCTGAGCAGGGCCTGCGCAAGCTGACACCGCTCGGCCCTACACTTGCGCTCCCACGCGTTCCCCGTCCTGACGTCACCCATGTCCGCCGTTTTCAACTTCACCTTCGTGCCCTGGTTCCGTTCGGTGGCGCCCTACATCCACATGCACCGGGGCAAGACCTTCGTGATCGGCGTGTGCGGCGAGGCGCTGGCCGCCGGCAAGATGGGCACCCTGGCGCAGGACATGGCGCTCATCCAGTCCATGGGGGTGCAGATCGTGCTGGTCTACGGCTTTCGCCCGCAGGTGAACGAACAACTGCTGACCAAGGGCATCTCGCCGCAGTTCTCGCACGGCATGCGCATCACCGACGCGCAGACGCTGGATGCGGCACAAGAGGCGGCCGGCCAGCTGCGTTTCGAGATCGAGGCCGCCTTCAGCCAGGGCCTGCCCAACACCCCCATGGCCGGAGCCACGGTGCGCGTGATTTCGGGCAACTTCGTCAGCGCGCGCCCGGTCGGCATCGTCGACGGCGTGGACTTCAAGCACTCCGGCCTGGTGCGCAAAGTGGACGTGGCCGGCATCACGCGCGGCCTGGACATGGGCGCCCTGGTGCTGGTGTCGCCCTTCGGGTTCTCGTCCACGGGGGAGGCCTTCAACCTCACCATGGAAGAAGTGGCCACCAAGGTGGCCATCGACATCCAGGCCGACAAGCTGATCTTCCTGACCGAGATCCCCGGCATCCGCGTCAAGCCCGATGAAGCGGCCTCGCCCGACAACCCCATCGACACCGAACTACCGCTGGACGCGGCCCGGCGCCTGCTCGCCAAGTCGCCGCCCGGCCACAGCCCGACCGACACCGCGTTTTACCTGCAGCACTGCGTGACCGCGTGCGAGCACGGCGTGGAGCGCAGCCACATCCTGCCCTATGCGCTGGACGGCGCCCTGCTGCTCGAGATCTACGTGCACGACGGCGTGGGCACCATGGTGGTCGACGAGAAACTCGAAAGCCTGCGCGAAGCCACGCACGAGGACGTGGGCGGCATCCTGCAGCTCATCGAGCCGTTCGAGAAGGACGGCACCCTGGTCAAACGCAGCCGCACCGAAATCGAGCGCGACGCGGACCACTACACCGTGGTGGAACACGACGGCGTGATCTTCGCCTGCGCGGCGCTCTACCCCTACCCCGAAGCCAAGACCGGCGAGATGGCCGCCCTCACGGTGTCGCCCGCCTCGCAAGGCCAGGGCGATGGTGAGAAGGTGCTCAAACGCATCGAGCAGCGCGCCCGCGCCCAGGGCCTGCGCAGCATCTTTGTGCTCACCACCCGCACCATGCACTGGTTCCTCAAGCGGGGCTTCGAACCCGTCAGCCCCGAATGGCTGCCCGAGGCGCGCAAGAAGAAATACAACTGGGACCGCAAGAGCCAGATCCTGGTCAAGATGCTCTGAGCAGCCGACCGGCCGACGCCCGTGGGGCAACCGCAGCCTGCCCAGCCTCGGCCACCCGTGCGCGGCGACTGTGCTCGTCGCCCTGGCCGTCACCTCGGTTCATTCAAGACGCGCTGCCCGATGCGGCTGCGCCGGCAGCCGTTGGCAGGCCAGCCCAGTCTGGCCATGCTTGCCGATCTTGCTGATGAAAAGCAGTATGGCGCCATGCTCGATGAGCATGCATCGGCCATGGCGCCATACTGGCTTGTGTCTTCAGATGAGCACTGGTCAGCACGGTGGGACGGTCGGCAGCCCTGCCAGTCCCCCCGCGCTCGCATCAAGCCCCATCAGGTCTTGGGCAGCGTCACGCCGTGCTGGCCCTGGTACTTGCCGCCGCGGTCCTTGTAGCTGGTTTCGCACTCTTCGTCGCTCTCGAAGAACAGCACCTGGGCACAGCCTTCGCCCGCGTAGATCTTGGCCGGCAGCGGCGTGGTGTTGCTGAACTCCAGCGTCACGTAGCCTTCCCATTCGGGCTCGAACGGCGTCACGTTGACGATGATGCCGCAGCGTGCGTAGGTGCTCTTGCCCAGGCAGACGGTGAGCACGTTGCGCGGGATGCGGAAGTACTCCACCGTGCGGGCCAGCGCGAAGCTGTTGGGCGGAATGATGCAGACGTCGCTCTCGATGTCGACAAAACTCTTTTCGTCGAAGTTCTTGGGGTCGACCACCGTGGAGTAGATGTTGGTGAACACCTTGAATTCACGCGCACAGCGGATGTCGTAGCCGTAGCTGGAGGTGCCGTAGCTGACGATTTTCTGCCCGGCGGCATCGTGGCGAATCTGTCCGGGCTCGAACGGCTCGATCATGCCGTGTTGCTCGGCCATGCGCCGAATCCATTTGTCGCTCTTGATGCTCATTGCGCGTCCTGTGCCTGCAGCCGGCCCGATGCGGCATCGAAGACGCCGCCGATCAGCCAAGCCGCCATTGCTTTGATATTGATAGCGTCTACGGCTTGAGGAACAAGCACGTTTACGCCATTTTAGCGACCATCGGGCGTGCAAATGTCACCCTTTGGGCGCCTGTCTGCCAGCGAGCAAGGCCATGCACACGCCCCGCTTCCTATACTGACTTTGGCTCGGCGACATCTGGAGACACAGACGCCGGGCTTTCGTTTTTCAGGGAGCTCATTCACATGATTCACAAGCAGGCGCTTGCGCTCGTCTTCGCCACCACGGCAGCCACCTGGGCCCAGGCCCAGTCCGCCGAGGTCCCCTTGAACCAGCCGGCCCTGGCCGCCGCGCCACAGTCCGGCGCCCTGTCCAACGGCGTGACGTGGAGCGTCGACATCGGCGGCCCCTGGACAGAGATCACGGGCGTGGTGGCCGGCGGCATCCCCTATGCCCACTACCTGATCGACCAGGGCGGCCGGCAAGGCGGCCTGCAGACCTGGACGTTCAGCGAGGCGGTGGACATCGAATTCAGCGTCGCGGGACTCAACTGCCTGGGTGAAGGCCTGCGCCTGCCCGCCGGCACACAGGCCGTCACCGTGTCGCCCGACCACACCTGGGACGCCACCGCGTTGACCGTGACCCGCGCCGGCCCCGCCAGCCAGGCGGCCGGTGCCAGCACCTCCACCTTCACCCTGAGCGACACCCAGACCTTGACCCTGGACGGCAACGGCCTGGCCTCGCTCAGCGGTTGTCGGCGCGGGCTCACCAGCCTGCGGGTGACGCCCCACGTGACGCCACCGCCACCGCCACCGCCCGCCACCGTGGCCCCGGTGCCCGTCGCCTCCCCCTGGGGCCTGGCGGGCCTGGGTCTGGCGCTGGCGGGTGTGGCCGGCGCGGCGGTGCGGCGACGCTCGCATTGAGGCCCCGCGCCGTTGGTGCTGGGCGCGTGTTCGCCAGCCTGTGGCGCATGAGCCGACCGCGCGTTGCCACCTGCGCGACTGGCTTCGTCCCCCGGCGGGGCGCGCTTGACCTAGCATGGACCATGGGCCGACTCGATTCGAGCCCGGCGTTCACCGACACCCAGGAGACCCCATGTTCAGTCACATCATGATCGGGACCAACGATCTCGACAAAGCCAAAGCCTTTTACGACGCCGTGCTGGGCACGCTGGGCGCCAAGCCCGGTTTCGTGGATCGCCACCGCGTGTTCTGGCGCCTGCCGTCCGGCACGTTCAGCGTGTCGCTGCCCATCGACGGCCAGCCGGCCACGCACGGCAACGGCACCACGATCGGCTTTGCCATGGACAGCACCGAGCAGGCCAACCAGTTCCACGCCACGGCCGTGGCCCAGGGTGGCATCGCCATCGAAGACCCGCCCGGCTGGCGCGGCGGCCCCAATGGCCTGTACCTGGTGTACTTCCGCGACCCGGACGGCAACAAGATCTGCGGCCTGCACCGCCCCGTCAAGGCCTGATGGCGATGGCGGCGCCGTGACGCCGCAACCGTGAGGCAGACGTCAACGCCAGGCAGGGGGTATCCCCAGCCTGGCGTTTTCTTATTCTGCATTCAGTGACCATACTGCACAAATGATGAACAACGCGTGGCGTGTCCATGCGCTCAACAGGCCTCGGTGCAACGGGGGTAAAGGCGTCTCGCCGTTCACGCGGCTGAATCGGGCCTCGTGCCCCGCGATTGAAGCAGGCCTTGCGCATGGCCGCACCAACCGTTGAATGCCGTCCAAGCGCGGCGCCTGGCCCACGCGCAAGGCCGCTGGAGCGCCCCTCGGCCGAGCGCCGCATCGGCGTGCAGGCCAATCCATCGCCAGCCGCCGTCTCGTCGCCTTGCAACTCGAGAGGCCACTGACCGAACCCGACCCGGCCTGTGGCGCAGGCTGGACTGGAACCCGACGCAGACCCGACCAACCCTGGCGGCAGCTGTATGCAGCTCGCGACCCAGGCGCTGCCTGCCGATACGATCGGGCATGGCCTCCCCCCGCTCTGCCAACCGTCACACCCAGACGCGCGCCGCCGCGCAGGTGCGCGCCCCTCGCACTGACCACCCGCCCGCGCCCGACCCGCAGGCCGTGCCGCCCGCACACCGTCGGGCAGCGCCCCGCACGGGCGCCGGCAGCACCGGGCACGCCGTGCAACTGCAGGCCCAGTTGATGGCGGCGCTGGCGCCGTTCGATGAAACCGCGCAGGCCCACCCACTGGCCGTGGCGCTGTCGGGTGGCGCCGACTCCACCGCCCTGCTGCTCGCTGCGGTTCAGCGCTGGCCCGGTCGTGTCCAGGCGGTGCACATCCACCATGGCCTGCAAGCTGCCGCAGACGACTTCGTCCGCCACTGCGAACGGCTGTGCGCCCGGCTGGCTGTCCCGCTGACCGTGCTGCGCGTGGACGCGCGCGCTGCGCGCGGTGAAAGCCCCGAGGCGGCTGCCCGCGACGCCCGCTACGGTGCGCTGACCGCCTGGGCGCGTGGCCATGACAGCCGCCAGGGCCAGCCCGGCGGCCCGACCACCCTGCTGCTGGGCCAGCATGCGGATGACCAGCTTGAATCGGTGCTGCTGGCGTTGACCCGGGGCGCGGGCGTGGCGGGCCTGGCCGGCATGGCGCCCTGGTTTGAGCGCGGCGGCGTGCAATTCGCACGCCCCTGGCTGCGGCTGCCGGCGCAAGCGCTGCGCGACTGGCTCTGCTGTCAGGGTGTGCATTGGATCGAAGACCCCAGTAACGATGATTCCCGATTCACCCGCAATCGAATTCGGCGGTTACTCCCCGTCCTGCTGGCGGCGTTTCCGGCCTTGCGCGACACCGTGGCCCGCAGCGCCCGCCTGTGTGCGCAGGCCGACGCGCTGCTGGCCGAGCTGGGGCAGCAGGACGTGGCCGCGTTGTCGCCGCAGGCAGACGCGCCTCCAGGCACAGACCCGGCTGGCCAGCACCAGGTCGATGCACGACCTGACGCCGAGTTGGGTGATGAACGCGCCCTGCAACGCAGGGCACCGGACGCTGGCCTGCGCCTCGCCGGCTTGCAGGCACTGAGCCGCGCGCGGCAGGCCAATGCCGTGCGCGCCTGGCTGCGCACGGTCCACCAGACCGCCCCCAGCGAGGCCCAGCTCGACGCCCTGCTCGACCAGGTCGCGGCCTGTCGCACCCGCGGTCATCGCATTCACCTCAAGGTCGGTCGCGGCCACGTGCGACGCGCAGGAGACGCGCTGCAGTGGCAAGCCTGACGCTGGCCCCGACGGCACGCCTGAGGCAGGCGGTAAAATAGAAGGCTTTGTCAACGCCTGCAGCCCTGGCGCCCGCCAGACGCCTGCCGACGTTGGTTCACCCTTCCCAATCTGCTTGCATTCAATGGCATTGTTTGTTCACAAGTACGGCGGCACCTCCATGGGGTCGACCGAGCGCATCGCCAACGTTGCGCGCCGCGTCGCGAAGTGGGCGCGCGCGGGTCATCAAGTGGTGGTGGTGCCGAGCGCCATGAGCGGCGAAACCAATCGCCTGCTGGGCCTGGCCAAAGAGCTGGCCCCCAGCAAATCCCAGGCGTCGTACCTGCGCGAGCTGGACCAGCTGGCCGCCACGGGCGAACAGGCCTCGTCCGCCCTGCTGGCCATTGCGCTGCAGGCCGAGGGCCTGCAGGCCGTGAGCTACACCGGCTGGCAGGTGCCCGTGAAGACCGACAACGCCTACACCAAGGCCCGCATCGAGTCGATCGACGACGTGCGCATCCGCAAGGACCTGGATGCCGGCAAGGTCGTCATCGTGACCGGCTTCCAGGGCATCGACGACGTCGGCAACATCACCACGCTGGGGCGCGGTGGCTCCGACACCTCGGCTGTGGCCATTGCCGTGGCTCTGAAGGCCGATGAAGCCCTGATTTACACCGACGTGGACGGCGTCTACACCACCGACCCGCGCATCGTGCCCAAGGCCAAGCGCCTGTCCACCATCAGCTCGGAAGAGATGCTGGAAATGGCCAGCCTGGGCTCCAAGGTGCTGCAGATCCGTTCGGTCGAATTCGCCGGCAAGTACCGCATGCCGATCCGGGTGCTGTCGAGCTTCACGCCCTGGGACATCGACCTGACCGAGGAAGCCACGTCTGGCACGCTGATCACATTTGAGGAAGACGAAAACATGGAAAAAGCCGTCGTTTCGGGCATCGCATTCAGCCGCGATGAAGCCAAGATTTCGGTGCTGGGCGTTCCCGACACCCCCGGCATCGCCTACAAGATCCTGGGCTCGGTGGCCGACCTCAACGTCGAGGTCGACATGATCATCCAGAACATCGCCAAGGACGGCAAGACCGACTTCTCCTTCACCGTGCCGCGCGGCGAACTGGCCCGCACCGTGGAGATGATCAACAGCAAGCTCGTGCCCGAACTGGGCGTGACCGAGGTGCGCAGCGATGACCGCATCTGCAAGGTGTCCATCGTCGGCATCGGCATGCGCAGCCACGTGGGCGTGGCCAGCAAGATGTTCAAGACGCTGTCCGAAGAAGGCATCAACATCCAGATGATCTCGACCTCGGAGATCAAGACCTCGGTCGTCATCGACGAAAAGTACCTCGAGCTGGCCGTGCGCGCGCTCCACAGCGCCTTCGGCCTCGACAACGACGCCGCTTGAGCGACGAAACCGCCAAATTCTGTGGCATAATCTAGGTCTTCGGAGCGATGACCGAGTGGCCGAAGGTGCTCCCCTGCTAAGGGAGTATGGGGTGTAGAGCCTCATCGAGGGTTCGAATCCCTCTCGCTCCGCCAAATGGATAATTAAATCAATGACTTGCAAATAGTTTTTTGATTTGTACCACATAAAAGCCCACATCAAGCAAACGCTGATGTGGGCTTTTCTTTGCGTGGAAGGCCTGACTGCACCTGCTAACCAGCCGGCAAGGTGCTGCCAGAGAGCACGAAGGCCAAGGTGTATTGACCCAGCAGAACCTGCACAGGTCAGGCTACTAATGCGAATGCCTCAGCGGAGGTTCTCATGTTCAGCGCCTGATGCGGGCGCCGGTGGTTGTAGAAGTGGATCCAGTCGCCGATCAGGCGGCTGGCGTGCTGCAGCGATTCGAAGCGGTGGCGGTGCACGCATTGCTCCTTGAGCGTGCGGATCACCCGCTCGACCAGGCCGCTCTGCTCGGGACTGTGCGGCGTGATTCACAAGCCTGTAAGACGCCCATTGGAACAAAGATGATGGTGCGACTCGACCTCACGCTTGCTGCGTCGTCTTCCACCACCCGCGGCCAGCAGGAGAATCACCCCAGCCACGCCTACTGAGCGCCAGCAGCCGCTCAGATCGCGTCCACGCTGCGTAACCGGACATCTCCCACGAGGCCAGGACCACATAGGCCGACGCGATCTCCTCGGGCTGGGCCGCCCACTTGCCCGCTTCATGTCTTTGTCCTTGCCGAACTGAGCCAGCTTCTTGGCCGGCAAATCTGCGCGGATGCGCCGGCCAGCCAGGGTCACGCCGGCAGGGGGTGGTGGCAGGCCACCAGACGCCCGGGAGCCTGCGGCAGCTCCCGCAACTCCGGCACCTCGCTGCGGCAACGTTCACTGGCCTGGGGGCAGCGTGTGTGGAAGCGGCACCCCGAGGGCACGTTGAGCGGTGATGGCATGTCCTGGCTGCTGGGCTTCAGACCGCCCTCGGGACGCGCTTCGACGGTGGGAATCGCCGCCAGCAGGATGGCGGTGTAAGGGTGCAGTGGCGCGTCGTACAGGCGCGCCGTGTCGCCCAACTCGCACACGCGCCCCAGGTACAGCACCATGACGCGGTCGCTGATGTTGCGCACCACCCCCAGGTCATGGGAGATGAACAGCATGCTGGTGCCGAGCTCGGCCTTCAGATCTTCCAGCAGGTTCAACACCTGCGCCTGCACCGACACATCGAGCGCGCTCACGGCTTCATCGCAGATGAGCAGCTGCGGCCGCCCCACCAGCGCCCGGGCGATGCTGACGCGCTGACACTGCCCGCCCGACAGCTCACGCGGCCTGCGCCGGCCATACACCTCGGGGGCCAGTCCCACGCGGGTCAGCATGTCGTTCGCCTGCTCGATCTGGCGATCCATGGGCTCCCGCGTCAACAGCGGCGTGCGCACGGCATCCAGGATGCTGTGGCTGGGATTGAGCGACGCCAGCGGGTCCTGAAACACCATCTGCACACGCGACCGCAAAGGCCCGAGGCCTGCGCCCTTCAGCTGCGTGATGTCGTCGCCGGCCAGCGTCATCTGCCCGGCCTGCACCGGCGTGAGCCGAACCATGCACTTGGCCAACGTGGACTTGCCGGATCCCGACTCGCCCACCAGCCCCAGGGTTTCGCCCTGCAACAGGTCGAACGTGACCCTATGCAGGGCATCGACACGCTGGCCACTGGCCGCGATGTAGCTGCAGCACAGGTTCTGTGCGCGGAACAGCGCGGGGGGCAATGGCGCGGCGTCAGTCATGGCATTCTTGAGTCGAGGTGATGGGCAACCAGCAGCGGTAACCACTGCGGGCGGAGATGTCCTGCCAGGGCGGTGCCTCGAGGCAGGCCGCCCGCGCGCAGTCGCAGCGCGCCTGAAAGCGGCAACCTGTCGGCAGCTGGTCCAGCTTAGGCGGTGCCCCCGAAATGGCGGCCAGCCGCGCATGGATGGGACCGTCCAGCCGCGGCACAGACTGCAGCAGCTTGCGCGTGTAGGGCATGTTTGGTGAGGAGATCACTTCGTCAACCGTTCCTCGTTCAACGACTTGACCGGCATACATCACCACCACGTCGTCGCAGACTTCCCGCACCAAGCCGAGGTTGTGGGTGATGAAGACCATGGCCATGCCCAGGCGACCCTGCAAGTCGCGCAGCAGGTCGATGACCTGGGCTTGCACGGTCACATCCAGCGCCGTGGTCGGCTCATCGGCGATCAGCACCGCGGGACGGCAGGCCAGCGCAATCGCGATGACCACACGCTGCCGCATGCCCCCCGACAGGCGATGCGGGTACTCCCGCAGGCGGGCTACTGGATCGGGGATGCCCACTTGCGCCAGCAACTCGCTGGCGTGCGCCAAGGCTTGCGCACGGCTCAGCGACTGGTGTTGGCGGAGCACCTGCACCAGGTGCTCACCCACCGTCAGCACCGGGTTCAACGAGGTCATCGGATCCTGAAAAACCATGGCCACCTCGCGCCCGCGCACGGCGCGCCAATCCGCTGGGCGCGCATGGCTCAGGTCGCGGCCATTCAGGTGAATCTGGCCTTCGACGTGGGCCGTGGGCAACTCATGCGTCAACCCGAGGAGGGTGCGCGCCAGCACCGACTTGCCCGAACCCGACTCGCCGACGATGCCCAGCGTCTTGCCGGGCGCCAGGGTGAGGCTGACCTGATCCAGCACCTGGACTAGGCCTGCATGCGATGCGAAACGAACGCTGAGCTGGTCAACCGCCAGGGCCATGTTGGCATTGCTCATCGCCGAGCTCCTTCCGAACCTGCGTTGAAGCGCTCGCCCACGATGTTGATGGCGAAAATGGTGAGGAAAAGCACCAGCCCTGGGAAGAACACCGCGTGGGGCGCATCGAGGATGCGTGCCTGTTCGGCCGCCATCATGCCGCCCAGGGTGGGCACGGACGGCGGCATGCCCAGCCCCAGGTAGCTCAGGCCGGCTTCGGCCAGCGCCCCGATGCCCAGCAGCAGGAAGGCATAGGCGAGCAGCACCGGCAGCACGTTGGGCATCAGTTCGCGCGTGATGATCCGGTGGTGCGACAGGCCCGCGACCTTGGCGGCGGCCACGAAGTCCAACCGTGCGAAACGCAGCGTGGACGCCCGGGCAATGCGGGTGATGCTGGGCACAAAGACCAGCGCCAGCGACGCGATGATCTTGATCAGCATGTTCCCCGGGTAGGCCACCAGCGCCACGATCAGCACCAGCGGCGGAAACGCCAGCAGCACATTCAGGCCCAGGCTCAGGCCGCGGTCGTACCAGCCGCCGATGTAACCCGCGCTGATCCCGAGGCAGGTGCCGATAACCAGCGCCAAGCCCACAGAGGCAAAGCTGACCAGGAAGGTGAGCCGCAGCCCATGCACCGTGCGCGCAAGGATGTCCCGCCCCAGCGAGTCGGCCCCCAGCCAGTGGCTGCCGCTGGGCCCGGCCAGCATGTTGTTGAGGTCCTGCGCATCGGGAGAAGGCAGGGGCAAACCGTCCGCCAGCAGCGACAACAGCGCCATCAGCGCCAGCCAGGCCACCGAGAATTTGAACGCAAGGGAATGGTGTGGCATGCCGGGCCCTCTCAGTGCTTGAGCCGCGGATCGACCCACGCGTACAGCCAGTCGGTCAGCGTGTTGATCAGGATGAAGGCCACCGCCACGAACAGCACGATGGCCTGGGTCAGCAAGTACTCCTGCTGGAAGATCGATTCGACGAGCAGCAGGCCCACGCCGGGCAGCACGAACATGGTTTCAATGATGAGCGCCCCGCCCATCAGCCGCCCCATGTTCAGGCCCACCAGCGTGATCAGGCTCAGCGACGACGGACGCAGAGCATGCTGAAACAGTGTTCGGCTCAGCGACAGGCCCATGCCCTTGGCCAACAGGATGAAGTTCTGCTGCAGCGTGGTCAACATCTCGCTGCGCAGCAGCCGCATGTAGACCGGCACCTCCATCAGGGCCAGCGTGGTCACGGGCAGCACCATGTGACGCAGGTTGGCCCACAAACCATCGCTGAGCGGCGCGTAGCCGTTGCTGGGCAGCAGCGGCACCTTCAAGGCCACGGCATAGACCAGCAGCAAGGCGAACACGAAGGTGGGCATGGACAGCAACGCCAACGACACCGAGAGGCTCAGGCGGTCGAACACCGAGCCCGCCTTGTAGGCCGTCCACACCCCCAGCGGAATGGCGATCGCCAGGGCCAGCAATTGGGTCAGCAGGATCAGCTCCAGCGTGACGGGCACGCGCGCGAGGATCATGTCGCTGATCGCTTCCCCAGAGTTGAAGGTCTGCCCCAGATCACCCTGCATCACCTTGCCGAGCCAAGTGCCGTACTGCCGAGGCAGGGGTTGATCCAGTCCCAGCTCCTTGCGCAACTCGGCCGATCGCTCGGGCGTTGCCGAGTCGCCCAGCAAGGTGGTGGCCACATCGCCCGGCAGCAAGGCCACGAGCAGAAAGCTGAGCACCGACACGGCAAACAGCGTGAGCAGCAATGTGAGCGAGCTGGCCACCCACCGCCGCAGGGCCGGCACTTGGAGTCGCTTGGGCTTGGAATCAATCATTGACCAAATGGTCGGTATGTTTGAATGAATCGACAACAGGGTTTGTCCTGCATTGCCCCAAATCGGCTTTGACTCTGTGACTTCAATTGACCCAGTATGGTGATTTATTCTATTTTCATGAAACGATATTGACTCATTACTCCCATTTTTAATAAACCTACAACTCGGGGCTCACCCAGAGGGCAGCCCATGGCTTGGGGTTAGCCTCAATATCAACATACCGACCATATGGTTAATTTGTTGATTGCATGAGCAGCCCTTTGCTGCGCGACGCCTTTCATGACTTTTTGGAGACCTCCCATGATTCAGCGACCTTTGGCTGTCCTGGCGTTGTTGGCCAGCTTCACGGCACACGCCAACCCCGTGACCCTGAGCGTGGCCTTGTCGCAAGACCCACCCAGCCTGGACCCCCTGCGCATCGGCAGCTACACCGAGCGGCAGTTCGCCATGCCGGTGTATGAGGCGCTGTTTGCCATCAACCCGCAGGGCCAGCCGGTGCCACACCTGGCCACGTCCTACACCGTCAGCGACGACCTCAAGACCTGGCGCTTCACGCTGCGGGACGGCGTCAAATTCCACGACGGCACGCCCCTGGATGCGGCCGCCGTCGTGGCCAACCTGGCGCGCGCCAAGGATCCCGCCAACCGCTGCCGCTGCACGGCAGAGATGGAAACCATCGCCGGCTTCAAAGCCATCGACGGCAAGACCGTGGAGATCACGCTGAACCAGCCCAATGCCGTGCTGCCGGTGGCGCTCGCCGGCAGCGTGGGCACCATGGCCTCGCCCACGGCCTTCAAGGCCGACCCGGCCAGCCTGGCGAACAAGCCGGTGGGCACCGGACCCTTCCGCTTCGTCGAATGGATCAAGAACAGCCGTTACGTGCTCGAAAAAAATCCCGACTACTGGCAACAAGGCAAGCCCCAGATCGACCGGCTGGTGCTGCGCGGCATGCAGAACACCGAACCCCGCGAGGCGGCCTTCAAATCAGGCCAGGTCGACATCGTCCTGCAACCCAGCCGCAACTTCATCGCGCAGGAGCAGCGGACAAAAACCTCAGTGGTGTACGCCACATCGGGCCCGGGCACCGAAGGCGTCTACTTCAACGGGACCAAGCCGCCACTCGACGACCTGAACGTCCGCAAAGCCGTGGCGCACGCCCTGGACCGCGACCTGCTGGTCAAGACCCTGGGCTTCGGGCTGCCCACGCTGGCCTACAGCCCGTTCGGACCGACGCTCAAGGTGGCGCAGCCGATTCAGGATTACCCGGCTTACGACCCCGCCAAGGCCAAGGCGCTGGTGGCAGCCTACGGCAAGCCCGTGCAGTTCAAGTTCATCGTCACCAACCGCCCCGAAACCCGTCTGCTGGGGCAGTCCATCCAGCAGATGCTGCAAAAGGTCGGCATGCAGGTCGAGCTGGTGCCCCTGGACGAAAACCGCATGATCCAGAGCATGGTGACCAAGGACTTCGAGGCATCGGCCTTCAAGTATTCGGGGGCCAGCGACCCACACTACAACGTCTACGCGTTCTACTACTCCAAACGCAAATCGCCCTCTCAGTACGGCAGCTTCGTCAACGCCCGGGTCGATGCGCTGATCGAGCAAGGCATGTCCACGCGGGACCCTGCCACCCGCGCGGCCGTCTACAGCGAACTGGCCAAGGTGCTGGCCACCGACGTCATGCCCATTGCCTACACCTACAACAGCCTGGACCTGACGGCCATGAAAAAGAACGTCAAGGGCTACACCCACCACGCCGACGCCCTGGTGCGCTTCGGCGACCTGCGCAAGGAATAACGCCTGCTCAGCGCCGGCGCTTGGGGGGCTGCTTGGCCTCCGGCGCCGGCCCGTCGATCAGGGCCGCGAGGGTTTGGTCGATGAGCGCGAGCATCGCGTCGCGGTCGACCGGGGCGGCACCCGCCACCTCGTTGATGCAGTGCATCTGGATCACACCCCGCACCCACGACATGATGAAGGTGGCCAGGGCATCGAGGTCGCTGGACGCTAGGCGCTTGCCTTGGCTTTGCTCTTCCTCCAGGCACTCGCGCACGAACTGCTTCGTGGCGTTGTTCATGGCCGCGACTCCTTCCGCGAAGGCACGGTCCTGGAACAGGGCTTCAGACAGCAGCGCCGAAAACAGCCGCGAACTGGAGTCCTTGTGAGCCAGGCCGACGAAGATGCCGTGCACGTAGCGGCGAATGCGCTCGATGCCCGGAGCGTGGGGGTCCTGGGTACCAAAGCGCCTCGTGAAGTCCATCCGCAACCGCGCCAGCGCCGCCAGCTGCAAGCCTTGCTTGTTGGCGTACAGGTGCACCACCAGGCCCTTGCTGACACCGGCCACGCTGGCCACCTCGGCCAGGGTCAGTCCAGCCACCCCCTTGGCCTTCATGACCTCGATCGCCGCCTGGACCAGCGCTTCCTCGGACGTGGCGCGGCGTTCTTCTTGCGTTCGGCGAAGGGGGCGTTTGGAGGCGGTCGTGGTCATGGTCAACAAATCAGGCGCTCAGCAGCTGCTTCAACTCGGTGGGTGAAAAGCCCAGGGTACGCAACAGGGTATCGCTGTGCGCCCCTGCGGCGGCAACGGTCCCCATCTCGGCCTCGGAGACCGAAAAGCGGGGGGCGGGTGCGGATTGAAGCACACCCAGAGGGCTCCGATAGGTGTCACGTTCCGCCAGGTGCGCATGCAAAGCCGCTTCGTGTGGATTCAGCACAGGGGCCCAGCATGCGTCGCTGCCGGCGAACACCGCTTCCCACTCGGCCCGCGTGCGGCTGGCCATCAAGCGGGTCAGCACCTCGGTCAACTCAGGCCAGCGGGCGGGGTCGTTCTGCCCCTGCACGAAGCGCTCGTCCCGGTCCAGCCCCAGCCGCACCAGCATCTCGGCGTAGAACTTCGGCTCCAGCGGTGCGACATTGATCCAGCCGCCGTCCTGGCAGCGGTAGCTGCGCCCCGCCCAGTGCGCGGCCTCTTGCCGCTCAAAGCCTGTGCCTCGCCGCTGCAACGCCCCCAGCAACAGGTTCAGCATGTGGGCGCAACCGTCCACGATGGCGGCATCGGCCACCTGCCCCTGCCCCGTGGCACGCGCGTGGTGCAAGCCAGCCAGCAAACCGATGGCCAGGTACAGTGCGCCGCCCGCCACGTCGCCCAGCACGGTGGACGGTGCCACCTGGGGCTCGCCCGGCGGGCTGGCAAACACAGCGCGCCCGACAAGGCCGTGTAGTTGCTGTCGTGACCCGCGCGCTGCGCCCAGGGCCCATATTGGCCCCAGCCCGTCATGCGGCCATAGACCAGCGCCGGCTGACGCCGCAGGCACACGTCGGGCCCCAAGCCCAGGCGTTCCATCACCCCGGGGCGCATGCCCTCGATGAGCAGGTCGGCACCTTCGCACAGGCGCGCACCGCTTCCACTGCCAGCGGATCTTTCAGGTTGAGCACCAGCGACTGCTTGCCCCGGCTGGTGATGGCCGCTTGCCGCTCCCCCTGCTGCAGGCGGTCGGGAGGCTCGACGGCGATCACCGTTGCCCCCAGATCGGCCAGCACCATGCCGCGGAACGGGCCTGGTCCGATGCCGCTGATTTCGACGACGCGAACGCCCGTCAAAGGTCCTGATGTCATGCCATGCCTCGCGGTTCAGGCGATGCCGCGGCCACGTCAGTGAAAGCGCCGTGCTCGCGACCTGAGGTCCGCGCAGGCGACACGCCCGCGTGAAAACCCTATTGCCTGGATCAATCAACTTACTGACCATATGGTAAGTATGAATGACCTACACCCCTCTTCTTCCTTGGGAAAACCCGGCCTCGTCGGCCAGGACGACCACCACCGCCCCATGCTCAAAGGCGTGCGCTGTCAAGCGTGTCACGAGGTGGCCTTTCCCCCGCAGCACCACGGCTGTGAACGCTGCGGCGCCACCCACCTGACCGATGTCGACCTGAGCGCCGATGGCGCGGTGCTCGGCAGCGCAGCGGTGCACATCCACGCCAAGCCTTACCCGCCTGTGCCGTTCACGGTGGTCGAAGTCAGGCTGGATGCCGGCCCCGTGGTGCGCGCCTTGTTGAACGGATCCGGCCCGGCACCGCGGGCTGGCCAACGGGTGCACGGCGTGCTGCGCGAAGGCGCCGAGGCCGGCGTGCTGGACTTTCAATTCGAGATGACCGCATGAAGACGCTCAAAGACCTGCGCCCGGTCTATGTCGTGGGCATCGGGTGGCACGGCTACCAGGACCGGTCCGACACCCCGTACGTCACGCTGGGTCTGACGGCCGCCCGTGCCGCTCTCCAAGATGCAGGGGTTCCATTTTCTGCCGTTGATTCTGCTTATATCGCCCGGGCCTTACTGGGCATGGCCTGCGGACGCCCCATCTTGCGCCACCTGGGCGCGACGGGCCTGCCCATCACGCATGTGGAAAACGCCTCGGCCTCGGGGTCGACCGCCTTCCGCAACGCCTGCACCGAGGTCGCCAGCGGCCTGGCCGACACCGCCCTGGTACTGGGTGTGGACAAGCCCGGCGCCGTGGTGCGCGCCGAGTCGCAAAGCGGCATCGAACAGCTGGCGAACGACTACATCGTCCCCTTCACGCACTTTGCACTGCTGGCCGACAAGTACGTGGCGCGCTCGGGCGCTGACATGCGCGACATCGCACAAGTGGCCGTCAAGAACCACAACAACGGCGCCCTCAACCCCCACGCCCAGCGGCAAAGGCCGCGCACCCTCGACGAGGTGCTCGGGGCGCGCCGGGTCTCGGGCGAGTTGACGGTGCTGCAGTGCACCCCCGTGGGCGAAGGTGCTGCGGCCGTGGTGGTCATGTCGGAAGACGCGATCCGGGCCCACGGCATTGATCCCGGCCGTGCGGTGCGCGTGCTCTCGTCCGCCGCCAAAAGCCAGGCTGTATACGACGACGCCACGGCGTTCGACGAACTGCTCACCCAGGCGACCTGCCTGCAGGCCCTGGCGGAGGCGGGCGTGGCCCCTTCGGCGCTGGACGTGGTCGAGCTGCACGACGCCTTCTCGATCGAGGAAGTGCTCTACGTCGAAGCCATGGGCCTGTGCAAGCCCGGCCAGGCCATTTCAGCCCTCAAGGCCGGCGAGTTCCACATCGGCGGCCGGGTCGCCGTCAGCCCCTCGGGCGGGCTCATCGCGATGGGCCATCCGATCGGTCCCACCGGCGTCGGCCAGATCGCCGAAATCGCCCTGCAGCTGCGCGGCGAAGCCGGCCCACGCCAGCACCCCAACGCCCGAACAGGCCTGGCCCACATGGTGGGCGTGGGCGCCGTCTGCTACGCCCACGTCCTGAGCATTTGATCCAACTGGAGACCTCCCATGATCGACTACATGGTCGAATTCGATGACGACACGCGCGCCGTCATTGAGCTCACACGCAAACTCAGCGAGAAGTACCAGAAGCCCCTGGAGCAGCGGAAGCTGCAGGGCCACGAGATCACGCTCGACGACCTGCAGCCCGGCGTGCGCGCCGCCAAGGAGGTCGGTCTCTGGGGCCTCACGCTGCCCGAAGCCTATGGCGGCGCCAACCTGACCATGACCCAGCAGCTGGCCGTCATCGAAGAGAGCTTCCGCTGCCTGGTGCCGCTGCGTTTTGGCGGCAACGTGCCGTCCTTCCTGCTGGGCGCCACGGGCGTGCAGAAAGAACGCTACCTCGACCCCTGCCTGCAGGACCAGCTGCGCTACGCCTTCGCGCAGACCGAGCCGTCGGGCGGCGCCGATCCCGGCAACGCCATCCAGACCAAGGCGGTCAAGCGCGGCGACACCTGGGTGATCAACGGCACCAAGGTCTTCATCTCGGCCGTGGCGCACGCCCAGGTCATCTTCGTCGTGGCCGTGACGGATGCCGAGAAGCGCGCCCGCGGTGGCATTTCCATGTTCGCGGTCGACAAGCACAACCCCGGCCTGAAGATCTCGCGCGATATCCAGATCCTCGACGGCATGGTCATCAACGAGCTGATCTTCGACAACTGCGAAGTCACCGAGGACGCCATGATCGGTGGCGACGGCCAGGGCTTCCGCAACGCCCAGATCATCCTGTCGCTGGCCCGCTTCGGGGTCGGCGCGCGTGCGCTGGGCATTGCCATGCGGACGCTGGAAATGATGGTCGACTACGCCAACCAGCGCGTGACCTTCGGCTCCGCGCTGTCGCAGAAGCAGGCCGTGCAAGGCATGGTGGTCGATTCGTGGATCGACATCAACCAATGCCGCCTGATGATGTATGCGGCAGCACGCAAGGCCGAGCAAGGTCATGACACGCGTACCGAAGCCAGCCTGGTGAAGATGCAGGCCACCGAGGTCGTCGGCCGCGTGCTCGACCGGGGCATACAGGTTTTTGGCGCCGCCGGCGTGTCGCTGGACAACCCCATCGCGCACTGGTGGCGGTCGCAACGTCCGGCCCGCATCTATGAAGGCCCTACCGAGGTGCACAAGTACCACGTGCTGGCCCGCAAGCTGTTTGCCTGAAGCGGCAAAGGAATCGCCATGACCACCCCCACTTTGGTCGAACACTGGGCCACACAGCAGCCTGACCGGTTCGCCGTCATTTCGGATGAGCTGAGCCTGACCTGGGCCGAGTTGAACACCTGGGCCGACCAGGCGGCCCACCGCCTGGCCGCGCACGACATCGGCCTCGGCGACATCGTCGCGTTGCGCCTGCAGACCACGCCCCACTGGGTGGTGATGATGCTGGCCATCAGCAAGCTGCAGGCTCGCCTGCTGGGCGTGAACTGGCGCCTGGTGGCCGATGAGGTGAACTTCGTGCTGGAAAACTCCCGCGCCAAGCTGCTGGTCCTCGACGACGACGAAAAGCCCGAACTCGTGCAGGGCATCACTACCCTCGGTGCCCATCGCCTGGTTCGGCTCTCGGCCATCTGTGAGCCTGACGCCATCCAGGCCTCTTTGAGCGAGGTGCCGCGGCGCACCATGCCCGAGCTGTGCGCCCAGGTCATCTACACCTCGGGCACCACGGGCCGGCCCAAAGGCGTCGAGCTGCTCGCAAAACCCCAGCCGGGCAACCAGCGTCTGAACACCTACCTGGCCGACCTGGGCGGCGCGCACCGCCAATATGGCCTGGACGACGTGATCCTGGTCTCCATGCCCATGCACCACGGCTCCGGTCCCGGGCAGGTGAAAAACGCCATCAAGAACGGCGCCACCCTCGTCATGCAAAAACGCTTTGACGCGGCGAACTGGTTCGACCTGGTTGAGCGCCACGGCGTGACGCACTGGACCGGCGTGCCCACCATGTACAAGCGGCTCAAGGCGCATCACGACGCCACAGGCCGCAGGGCTCCCGCACTGAAGACCCTGGGCATTGGCGCGGCACCGGTGCCCATGGCCATCAAGCACTGGGTGCGGGAGCAGTTTGGCGATGTGCTGCACGAGGGCTACGGCTCAAGCGAGACCGGCATGATCACCACCATGTCGCCGGCCGACCACTTCCGCAAGTCGGGGTCCAGCGGCAAGCCCTACGCCGGCGTGCTGATCGAGATCCGCGACGACGGTGGCCAGCCCTGTGCAGTGAACGAGGTCGGCGAGATCTGGGTCAACACCCCGGTCTGCATCACCCATTACCTCAACGCGCCGCCGCTGGGTGACGACACGCGCGATGCACGGGGGTATTTCAGAACGGGTGACATGGGCAGGATGGATGACGAGGGATACCTCTTCATCACCGACCGAGCCAAGGACATGATCATCTCGGGCGGCGTGAACATCTACCCGGCAGAGATCGAATCCGCCTTCTACCAGCACCCGCAGGTGCTGGACATCGCCGTCATTGGCCTGCCCGACGAGGAATTTGGCGAGCAGGTCATCGCCTACTACGAAAGCAAAGGCGGCCAGCCGATCGCCGACGACGAACTGGCGGCCATCGGCCAGAGCCAGCTCGCGTCGTACAAGCGACCGCGCCAATTCATCCACGTCCACGAGCTGCCGCGCAACGCGGTCGGCAAGATTTTGAAGCGCGAGCTTCGCCAACCCCATTGGGACCACCAGGAGCGCAACGTATGACTTTCACCATCACCGACCTCAGCGGGCGAATCGCCGCCATCACTGGCGCAGGCCAGGGCGTGGGCCGCGAAGTGGCCTTGCACTTTGCCAAGAGCGGCGCCAAGGCCGTCATCGTCAACGACTTCTATGCCGAGCGCGCCAACGCCGTGGTGCAGGAGATCGAGGCACTGGGCCTGGGCACCCGGGCCGTGGCTGCCGTGTTCGACGTCACGCGGCTGGACGACGTCAAGACCGCCCTGGCCGAGGCCGCGCAGGCCGCCGGCGGCCCCATCGACATCCTGGTGAACAACGCGGGCAATGCCGGCGTCAACCCCGACCCCGATGCGCGCAAGCATTTCTGGGAGGTGGGCGAAGCCGCGTGGGACAGCTTCATCCGCGTGAACTTCTACGGCGTCATCAACTGCACGGCCGCGGTGGTGCCCGGCATGATCGAGCAAAACGCTGGCCGCATCATCACCATCATCTCGGACGCTGGCCGCGTGGGCGAGCCCAACCTCGAGATCTACTCCGGCGCCAAGGCCGGCGCGGCCGGGTTCATGCGCGGTGCGGCCAAGGCCCTCGCGCGCCACAACATCACGGCCAACTGCGTGGCGATTGCAGCCACGGCCACGCCAGCCATCTCGGCGCGCATGGAGGCCAACCCCGACGCCAAGAAGAAGATGCTGTCGCACTACGTGGTGCGGCGCATGGGCGAGCCCACGGACATCGCCAACATGGTGCTGTTCCTGGCCTCGGGCGCCAGCTCCTGGATCACCGGGCAGACCTACCCGGTCAATGGCGGCTATTCCTTCAATCTTTGAGCAGTATCCACTTTTTGCCGTTTTCTTGAAAACGACATTTCACCCATACTCCATAAAGAATAATCCATGAGCACCCAACCCGTAGCATTGCTCGACAAGCGCGATGGCGTCGCCATCGTCACGCTCAACCGCCCCGAGGTGAAGAACGCTTGCAACAACGCCCTGGGGGTCGCGCTGCAGGAAATCTTCGACGACATCGAAGACGACAAGCGCTGCTTCGTTGCCGTGATCCACGGCGCGGGTGGCAACTTTTCAACCGGTGCCGACCTGAAGGAAGCCGCCAGCGGCGTCAAACGCACGCGGCTGCACCGCGGCGGCTTCGGCTGCTTCAAGTACCCGCTCAAAAAGCCGACCATCGCCGCGGTCGAAGGCTACGCCGTGGGCGGCGGCTTTGAGCTGGCGTTGACCTGCGACCTGGTGGTGGCGGCTTCCGATGCGAAGTTCGGCCTGCCCGAGGTCAAGCACAACCTGGTCGCCATCGGTGGCGGCCTGTTCCGCCTGCCCAAGAAGATTCCCTACAACATCGCCTTCGAAATGGCCTTGACCGGGAAGATCCAAGGCGTGGACTTCCTCCAGCCCTACGGCATCCTGAACCGCGTCACCGCGCCCGGACAGGCGCTGGACGCCGCGCTGACCCTGGCGCAAGAGATGCTGGCCAATGGCCCCACGGCCCTGGCCGCGACCAAGCAGATCATGAGCAAGGCCTTCGAGTGGCCTGAGCTGGACGCCTGGGACCTGCAGATGCCGGTCGCCGTCGCAGCCCTGCAGTCGCGCGACCGCGTCGAAGGCCTCAAGGCCTTTGCCGAAAAGCGCAAGCCCGTCTGGTCGGGTGAGTGACCGCGCGCCCTGCCCCAACCCCACAGGAGACACACTATGCAACGACGCGACGCATTGCGGGCTGCCGCCCTGGGCACTCTGGGCGGCTTGGCCTCGGGCTGGCTGACCCCGGCACAGGCGCAGGCGAGCGCCCTGAACGTCATCATGCCGATTGGCGGCGGCACCGGCGCCGACACCAGCACGCGCCTGCTGGCCGATGTGATCGGCCGCGAGCTGAAGCGCTCGGTGGTGATCGAGAACAAGCCTGGCGCCGACACCATGATCGCCACCCAGCATGTGCTGTCGGGCAGCAGCGACGGCAGCCGCGTGCTGTTCACCTCGCCCAGCAACATGGTGATCGTGCCGTTGGTCAACAAGCGGCTCAACTTCAACCCGGCCGCGCAGCTGCAACCGGTCATCACCGCCATGCGCGGCGGCACCTCGCTGGTGGTCAAAAGCGGCCGCTTCAAGGATCTGGCCGAGTTCGTGGCTGCCGCCAAACGGGCGCCCGGCCAAGTCTCGCTGGCCACGTATGGCGGCCACTATTACAAGCTGCTGGGCCTGATGATCCAGCGTGAACTCGGCATCGAGCTCAACCTGGCGCCCTACAAGGATCCGGCCCCGGCCGTGAACGACGTGGTGGGCGGCAACGTGGACGCCATGCTCAGCGATGCCAGCGGTGCGCGCGAGTTCTTCCGCGCCGGCAAGACCCACATCCTGGCGCAGACCCACGGGCGCCGGCCCCAGGCCTTCCACGACGTGCCCACCTTCCAGGAGTTGGGCCACCCTGGCCTGGTCGCCTACATCTGGACCGGCTTTGCTGTGAAGGCCGGCACACCGCCTGAGGTGGTGGCCCAGCTGTACCAGTCGTTTTCCCGCGCGCTCAAGTCCAAGGAGTACGTGGACTACATGGCGGCCAACAGCTCGGGCGCCGAGGTGGTCGACCTCGACCCCGAACAGACGCGCCAGTACCTGGACGCCGAACGCAAGCGCTTTGCCGCGCTGATCGACAAGACCGGCTACACGGCCTGACTGCCCGCCTGTTCGACGTCAGCCGGCCTGTGGTGATTTCTCGGCCACGGCCAGCTCTAAGACAAAGCTGTATCCATCGATCGTCGATGTACAGATATCGACCATCCGCCCATACCCCACGATGCCTTGCATCGCCTGGAACCCGCCATGAGTTTGTCTCCCGCCTTGGCCGCACGCCTGCGCCTGCCGCTGATTGCCGCCCCCATGTTGCGCGTGTCCGGCCCCGACCTGGTAGCCGCCGCGTGCGCCAGCGGCGTGATCGGCGCCTTCCCCACCGTCAACGCCCGCGGCAGCGCCGAGCTGGATGCATGGCTCACACGCATCCACGCCCGGCTGGCCGAGGTGCCCGGCCCCGTGGCGCCCGTCTGTCCCAACATCATCATGCGGCGCCAGACCACCCTGGCCGACGACCTGGCGGTGCTGCTGCACCACCGCGTCGAGATGGTGATCGCCAGCGTGGGCTCGCCCGAAGCGGTGATTCAGCCGCTGCACGACATCGGCTGCCAGGTATTTGCCGACGTGGCCTCGATTCGCCATGCCGAGAAGGCGCTGGCGGTAGGTGCCGACGGCCTGGTGCTGCTGACGGCCGGCGCCGGCGGGCAGACCGGCTGGGCCAACCCCTTCGCCTTTGTGCGCGCGGTACGCGCCATGTTCGACGGGCCCATCGTGCTGTCCGGCGGCATGTCCGACGGCGCAGCACTGTGGGCCGCACGCGCACTGGGTTGTGACCTGGCCATGATGGGCACCCGCTTCATCGCCACGCCCGAAAGCATGGCAGGCCAGCCCCACAAGGCCATGCTGGTCGACAGTCGCCTGGACGACGTGATGCTGACCCAGGCCTTCACAGGCCTGGACGCCAACATGCTGCGGCCGTCCATCGTGGCAGCCGGCCTGGACCCCCGGGGGCTGGAAGGCAAGGTCTCACCCGAACGGGCCCGCGAGCTGTTCAGCGCACACGGCCAGGAGGCCACCGGCCCCAAACGCTGGGTGGACATCTGGAGCGCCGGCCACAGCGTGTCCGGGGTAACCGGCGTGCAGCCCGTGGCCGAGCTGGTCGAGCAGCTGGCCCACGAATACCAGGCCGCCCGGGCTCAGGCCCACGCCTTGGCTTGACCTGCTCCATACACCCAGGAGACCCCGCATGAGACTGGCCGACTACTTCGACAAAGCCGTGCGCACCGGCACGCGCGAACACGCCCTGGTGGAAGGCGATGTGCGCATCAGCCACCTCGAGGTGCAAGCCCAGGTGCACGCCATCGCCAACGCGATGGATGCCGATGCCGACATCCGCCCCGGCGCCCACGTGGCCATCTACTGCCCCAACCACTGGCGGGTGCCGGTGCTGCTGCTGGCCATCAACCGGGCCGACCGCGTCCGCCTGCCCGTGCACACGCGCAACCCGCTGGCCGTGAACCTGGAGGTGCTGGCCTTCATGGACTGCGAGGTGCTGTTCTTCCACAGCCGTTTCGAGCACGAGGTGGCCGAGATGCGCGCCGCGTTGCCCCGCCTGCGCCGCGTGATCTGCATCGACGCCGAATCGGCCCATGGCCCCAGCCTGGCGGCCTGGAGCGCGCCGCACCAGCGGCCCTACCTCTCACAGATGGAAGACCCGATGGCGCCGGCCTTTCTGCAGCCTACCGGCGGCACCACGGGCCCGTCGAAAGCCGCCATCCACACCCACCGCAGCGCCGAAATGATGCTGATCGGCAACCGGCTCAGCGGCGATCACGATGCCCACCACACCTACCTGGCTGTGGCCCCGCTGACCCACGCCGGTGGCACCGCAGCCCTGCACACGCTGTGCGCGGGCAACACCGTGGTGGTGCTGGACGACACCTCTCCCGCCGCGATCCTCGACGCCATCGAGCGGCATGGCGTGACCCATTTCTTCCTGCCGCCCACGCTGTTCTACCTGCTGCTGGCCGAGCTGGAGCGCGCCCCCCGCGCCCTGCCCTCGCTGCGGCAGCTGGGCGTGGGTGCGGCGCCTGTGTCCCCCGACAAGGTCAAGCAGGCGACGCGCATGCTGGGGCCCATCGTGGCCGAGGGCTATGGCCAGACCGAATGCGGGGCGCCAGTCACGCGCAAGGTTCCCGCCGACTACATCCACGCCGATGGCCGCTTCGACGAGGTCGCGCTGCGGTCCGCCGGCAAGGCCGTGGACACGGTCTGGGTCGAAATCATGGACGACCAGGGCCGGCTGCTGCCAGCCGGCGAACGCGGCGAAATCGTGGTACGCGGGGGCTCGCTGATGCTGGGCTACTACAAGAACGAGGCCGAGACGGCCCGCATCGACGCCTTCGGCTGGCGCCACACCGGCGACGTGGGCGTCAAGGACGAGCGCGGCTTCCTCACCATCGTGGACCGCGTGAAGGACATGATCGTGACCGGCGGCTTCAACGTCTACCCGGCGCAGGTCGAGCGCGTGATCCTGGAGTTCGACGCCGTGCAGGAATGCGCCGTGGTCGGCGTGCCCGACGACACCTGGGGCGAAGCGGTCAAGGCCGTGGTCGAGCTCAAACCCGGGCAGACCCTCGACGAGGGCGAGGTCATCGCGCTGTGCAAGGCCAGGCTCGGTGGTGTCTACGCCCCCAAATCGGTGGAGGTCTGGCCCAGCATCCCGCGCAGCGCCGTCGGCAAGACGCTGCGCCGTGAGGTGCGCGAGGCCTTCTGGCGTCAGCACTGGCGCGCGGTCTGAGGCCTGGGCGACCCCGCGCAGATCAGGTGAAACTTGCCACCTCGCCCTGGGCGAAAGATAGAGCTCGCGCAGCTTCCGCCCTCGGCCCCAGCGCCGGTGTACTCCGTCCAGGATGGAACGGGATTCACACAATTGGATGCGCGTGGTCTACCCCAGAAATTTGAGCCGTCGTCTAGGCCTCGCCGGCTCAAAGCTGCCGCAGCAGCGCCCGCTGCTCCCTGAGCACCTGGTTGACCTCCCGCGAGAGTGCCCGCAGGCGAGGCCTCAGGCCCCCTTTGAACGCGTTCAAGGCCGAGCGCTGCTTGCCCTCAACGCTTCTTGGACCGGTGGATTGGCGCCAGGGCTGGGTCTCGCGGATGCGCTGCGCCTGCTGCCGTCTTTGCTCGTCGCTCCACCGCCTAGCCGCCATGGGCTTGCTCCACTGTCAGTTCGTTTGGCGTCTTGGCCTCATTTCCCACGTGCGAGGACGCGACGCCGTTGTTCACCTGCTGGGTGTGCGCCACGTTGGCCTGGCGCACAAAGGCCACTTGCTTGGGCTGCTTGGCGTTGATCAACGCCTCCAGGGTCGCTCGGCCGTTGCTCTGGGCCTTCAGGGCGAGCTGGAGCAAGGCCTGCTGTTGAAGTCCCCTCGAAAACCTGAACCATCCGGAAGTAGAGAATTCCCCCAGCAGGACTTCATGGTGAATGTCGGCTTGCTGGCCCAAACTGGTATCCGACATGCGAGCGGCGAACGACCGCAGCCGCTGCTCAGCAGACATTGCCGATGACAACTCGAAGAACCGCAACGGCACATTGCGGTCAGCATTCATCCTCAGCCCTACTGTGACCTGATTCGAAGGTGTAGAGGTGTAGCCCACAGCAGAGCCTGCCACACACAGGGCCGTTACTGCACCTCAGGCTCCTTGGGCTTGCGCCAAGCTCACCGCCAGTTGCCGCGCACGCTTGGCACTCGCCCCCTTGCCCGTGATCGCCAGCGCGGGCGCATGGGCCAGCATGCGTTCGAAGACGGCGCGCACTTCGTCGGCGTTGATGTCCTCGATCATGGCCAGCGCATCGGCCATGGGCAGCACGTTGTCGCTGGCCAGCAGCTCTTCCACGGCCTGCTCCATCGTGGCGTAGGGGCGTTCCGCGGCACGCACGCGCGACACGGTCAGTTGGTTCCTGGCCCGCTCCAGGTGCACGGGGTCGATGGCGGCCGCCTGCGCACGCAGCAGCTCGCCCGTGGCCGCGACCAGCGCATCCAGCTTATCGGGCGTGGTCACCGCATGCACGACGAAGTTGCCCCAGACGTCGCCCTTGTCGATCGAGGCATTGGCGGTGTAGGCCAGGCCGAGTTGCTCCCGGATGGTGTCGACCAGGGGCGAGGACATGCCACTGCCGAAGAGGTTGGCGGCCAGCGCCGCCACCAGGCGCCAGCGCTGCTGGGGCAGCGCATCGGGCTGCGCCGGCGCCACGGGATAGGCGATGTTCAGGAACACCTGCGAGACCTGCGTGAAGCGCCGTGCGACGGTCTGGCCGACGTAAGCAGTGGGCGCCGGGGGCTGGGCCACCGCTGCATCGGGCGCAGCCGGCATGGCCCCGAACAGCTCCGCGGCCAGCGCCATCCAGGCCTCGACGTCGAAGTTGCCGGCCGCAGCCACGACCGTCTTCTGCGCCACGTAATGCGTCTGCACATGGCGCACCAGGTCGCTGCGCGTGAAGCCCTCGATGTTGGCGAGGGTGCCGATCACGGGCATGCCCATGGCGGCATCGCCCCAGATGGCGCGGTCCAGCAGGTCGTCGGCGCTGTCCTGCGGGTCTTCGTCGTACTCGATGGCTTCTTGCCGGATCACTTCCAGTTCGCGCTGTAGCTCACTCTCCGGGAAGGTGCTGTTGAGCACGATGTCGGCCGTCATGCGCAGCAGCTGGTCGGCATGCCAGCCCAGGCCGGTCATGAAGTAGGCCGTGCTGTCCTTGCCGGTGAAGGCGTTGACGTCGGCGCCCAGCCGCTCGGCGTCCAGGTTGATCGCCTGCACGGTGCGCGTGGCCGTGCCCTTGAACGCCATGTGCTCCAGCACGTGGCTGATGCCGTTGGTGGCCGGCGTCTCGTCGCGCGAGCCGACTCGCAGGAAGACCCCCACGCTAACGCTTTGCACATGCGGCATCGGGACAGCCAGCAGGCGCACACCGTTCGCAAGTTGACGCAGGACCGCAGCACCGCGGTTGTCAGGAGGCTGCACCATGACTCAGCTGGCTTGCTGCGGCAGGACGCCGACGCCGTAGAGCGCCAGCAGGCCGACCAGGTGGCCGACGGAGACGCCGGGCTCGCCCGCTTCGATGCGGCCAATGGTCTGCACGTGCACGCCCAGGCGCGCGGCCGCGGCGGCCTGGCCCTCACCAGCGGCCAGGCGTGCTGCCTTGGCTGCCGCGCCCAGGACACGGATGCTTTGCAAGGCGTCCTCGCCGATGTCTGTGGAAATGCGCTTGCCTTGGGTCATGCGGGAGATTGTCGCGTGAGGCTTCTAGCCGTGGAGCGAAGGTCAGGCCGTTCCAAGACGAGCGGACTTACCAGCAGGTCCGGGCACAAGCCTCAGCCTTCGTCGGTCTGCATCTGTGCAACCCGCTCAATCAACTCAAAGAACGTCAGATTCAGCGTCTTGGCAATGACTTCCAAGGCATTGATGGTGGGGTTCGCAAGGCCACGCTCCACTCGGCTGAGATAGGTCTGATAGAAGCCGCACCGTTCTGCGAACTCGACCTGACTCAACCCCATGGCCTGCCTTTGCACGCGGATGCATTGGCCAATCTGCGCTGACAAGGGGCGTTGCGACACCCAATGACTATCACTTTTATGCTCTAATTCACATAAACACTAATTCGTATATTTCACTGAGGAGCCCCATGCGAAACACCGCCCTTCCCATCCTGGCCCTGGCCGTTGCCCTCACCGCCTGTGGCGGCGGTGGCGATGACGACGATGTCGGCACGCCTTCTCCAACACCTTCTCCCGCACCCACGCCGGTGCCTGCGCCAACTCCCTCTGCGTCCGCCAGTCCCTTGAGCGGTGCCTGGCAGGGCACGGCCACGGATGGGAGTTCGCTCAATGCCGTGGTGCTGGATGACGGCAAGCTGTGGCTGGTGGGGCTGCGCGGTGGTCAGCCTTCGATTCAGGTGCATGGCGCCACTCAGGCGTCGTCTGGGCGTCTGTCGTCGAGCGTGCGTTATGTGGACTACGGCGCCCCCCTCTTCATCTCGGGTTCGCTGCAGGGCAGCTATGTGCCGGGCAGCTCGATCTCGGCGACGCTGACCGCTGGCGGTGTGGTGACAGGTCCGCACACCCTGACGCCGATGCCCAAGGCGGTGTTCGATTACGACCGGGCAGCGTCGCTGTCGGATGTGACGGGGTCGTGGGTGGCCCAGGGGACGCAGATCACGGTGCGCGCCGATGGTGCGTTCGAGACGTTGAGCAATGGGTGCCGCAACACGGGGACGGTGAAGCCGGATGCCCGCAAGAATGTGTTTGCGTTGAACCTGACGATGGGCGCTGCACCGTGTGCGTATCCGGGCCAGCGCCTGACGGGGGTGGTGGTGACGTTCTCGTCGGCGGGCAAGCCCACGCTGCTGGCCACGGCGCTGAATGATCAGCTGAGCTTGACGCTGCCTGCGGTGCGGCCATGACGCTGATGTCTCTTTCTGTGGGCGCTCCCGTCGTACGGGGCACGCGCACTCTGCGTCCCATTCGTTCATCCCGCTTGCGCTGGACCACGGCTGCGGTGATCGCGGTGGGTTTGCTGGGTGGGTGTTCTCACACGCAGTCGATGGCACCGGTGGGTGGCACGGGAGCGGCGTTGATGTATCCGCTCACCGATGCGCAGGCCGATCGGGTGTTGGCCACGGCGATGGCGAGCGAGTTCTCGGGCTCGCCCATCTCCCGGGTGGAGTTCCCGAACAAGGGCTACACGGCGACGATGCGCTTCTTGCTCGATTCGCACCAGATCACGGCGGTGCGGGTGCCAGCCCGGGGGAAGGCGCCAGAGCCATCCGCAGCGGGTGAGGCCCTGGTCGAGGGCTTTTACTTCGAGGTCAACGATGCGGGAACGATGCTGATCTCGGGACGCAACCGGGCGAGCAAGGTGTACGAGCGGATCGTGCACGAGGCTGGGCTGTTGACCAAGCCGTTGACTCAGGGGCGGTAACCTGGCTTGAAGGCCTGAACATGGCCTGAATCCGAGGCGGCTCCCGGATGCGGCTCCAGGATGGGGGCCGCTACACTTTGCGCCTTGTGGCTTGGTCAGCCGGTCTTCGGACGAGACGACTGGGGGGATTTGGTCCAGCTTGCAGCCCCCGGGCATGACGCCCAACGCTGCTAAAGAGGAGGAGCTCGTGATGAGGCTCAAATGCAAGCCAGGGGATCTGGCGATCGTGGTGCACGATGAAGAGGTCTGCAGCGCCAACATCGGGCGGCTGGTGCGGGTGGAGGGTCCACCCGAGGTCCACGCGCATTACGGCCGGGTGTGCTGGCTGATCTACCCGGTGGATCCCAGGCCCTGGTGGGTGATGCGATCAAGCGGCCCGGTGCAGCTGGTGATCACGGCCAGGCACTTCATCGATCACCCGGATGCTTGGTTGATGCCGGTGGGCCCGGAGGGTCAGGCGCTCAAGCGCAGGCGCCGGGCGGTGAAGAGCTCGCACGCGGCCGAGGACTTGGTGGTGGCTGTTTGAGGGGGGTGGTACGCACCCGTGCGTGGGGTGCGTACTGTGTGCGTATCGGGTGACTGGGTGGCAGCGGATACTGCCCTACAACGCCGGTCAATGCACCCGCGCCATTGAACTCAAGGCACCGCTAAAACAGCACCTCTTGTGCCGTCATCAGCGTCAGAAAGCTCTCCCCAAGGGGTTGGAGGATGGCGTCGGCGATGGGCTTGAGCTGCTTGATGAGGTAGTGGTTGTGATCGATGCGGGCACGCCGGGCCTCCAGCGGCTCGGGGCCGCTCACCGTCATCACATAGTGGATCCAGCCCCCGCGCTGGTACTGCTGGGGGCGGTTCAGCCGCGCGTTGTGCGCATCAGCCAGGCGCGCTGCCCGAACCTGGGGTGGCACGTTCACCTGGTAGGCGTCCAGCCGGTGACGCAGCCGTTTGCGGTAGACCAGCAACGCATCCATCTGGCCGGCCAGCATCGCCTGCACATAGTCGGCGATGTACGCCCGGTAAGGCTCACCGCGGAAGATGCGCAACAGCAGGCCCTCCTGAAACTGCCGTGCCAAGGGTGTCCAGTCGCTGCGCGCCATCTCCAGCCCGCGGTACACCATGGCCTCCTTGCCGCTGGCATCGACACTGAGCCCCGCATAGCGCTTCTTGCTGCCGACATCCGAGCCCCGGATGGTGGGCATGAAAAACTTCGCATAGTGGGTGTCGAACTCAATTTCCAGGAAGTTCTCGAGCTGCTCCTCTTCGCGCAGCTTGCGCGTCCACCACGCGTTGATGCGCTGCACCAGATCCGCTGCAATGGCGTGCGCCTCTTCGTTGGGGTGGGCGCGTTTGAGCCAGATGAAGATGGAGTCGGTGTCGCCGTAGATGACCTGGTAGCCGCGTTGCTCCACGAACGCACGGGTCAGCTTCATCACCTCGTGACCCCGCAAGGTCACAGCAGACACCAGCTTGGGGTTGAAGAAGCGGCACTCGGAGGCCCCCAGCACGCCCGCGAACGAATTCATGAGCAGCTTCAGTGCCTGGGACAGCGGTTGATTGCGTGCTCGCTTGGCGTCATCGCGTGCGAGCGAGAGCGTGGTCACGATGCCTGGCAGGCCGTGCTTCTCGCGCGAGAACAGCGTACCCTGGGGGCCCCGCACCAATCCTGTCTGCGCATCCACACTCGCATTTGCATTTGCATTTGCATTCGCGCCCTCCGCCAGACCCACCGGGTCCACCAGGAAAGTGCGGATGATGGAGGGGTACAGGCTCTTGTAGTCCAGGACCACGACGCAGTCGTAGAAGCCCGGCGTGGAGTCCATCACATAGCCGCCGGGAAAGGCTTTGGCCGCAATGTCTCCCACGTTCGGTGCCACATAGCCCAGGCGGTGCATGCGCGGCAGGTAATGGTGGCTGAAGGCGGCAATGGAGCCGCCAAAGCGATCTGCTTGCAAGCCTGTCGTCTGAGCGCGCTCGAGCACAAATTGCAGCAACTCCAGCTTGTCGAAGATGCGCAGCACCAGGGCGCAGTCGCGGATGTTGTAGCGGGCCAGGGCCGGCTTGTCTTCCCGGTAGCGCCGCTCGATCTCGGCCATCTTGTCGTAGGCATCGCCGATGTCCTTGCCCTCACCGAGCAGCTCCTGCGAGACCGCTTCCAGGCTGAACGACGGGAAGCTCCACATGCCTGCCCGCAGTGCCTCGATGCCGTCAATGACCAGGCGTCCAGGCATGGGCGCAAACAGGTAGCCCTGCCGGCCCGGGTGCGTGCGCCACGCGATGGGGCGTCCTTCACGACCGAGCAACAGCGGCACGGCGACCGCATCGGCGGTCTTTTGCAGCACCCGCAGGTCGAACTGGATGACGTTCCAGCCGATGATGACGTCGGGGTTTTGCAGCGCGAACCATGCATTGAGCTGCTCGATCATCTCCTGGTGGCTTGGACAGTACTGCAGCCTGAAGTCCACCGGAGCGGCTGCGTCCACCGGTGTCTCTCCCCACATCAAGACCACCCGGTCGCCGGCACTGTCCAGCGCGATGGAATAGAGGTCACCTGTGGCGCTCGTCTCGATGTCCAGCGACACGACCTTCAACATCGGACGCCAACTGGGGGTGGGCGTTAGCCTGCCATCGGTGATGGTGCTGCCCTGGTGCTGGCCTCCTCGGACCACCACGCCCGCCGTGATGAACCGCTCCATCAGGTAACGGTCGTGTGGGCGCACATCGGCTTCGTAGAGCGCAATCCCCAGTGGTTGGAGTGCACGCGCGAGCTTGCCGAGGTCACGGAACCTGCGCACGTAGATGCCGACGATGGGTTCCTGCTCAAACGTCTTCAGCCCCAGCTCTTTGACCTCCAAGCCCTGCAGCGCTGCCAACGGGGCTCGGGCTGCAGCCAGATGGCGCGCGGGCATGAAGGCCACCGAGATCTGCTGGGTCAGCACGACCTTCTTCGGCCCGTCCTCGGTGGCCAGCCAGAACTCAAGCTCGGTGCCATCGGGACCATCTCGCCAGTGGCGGGTGAGGATGAACCCCTGTAGGTCTGTGGGGGCAAGCGTAGGAGGCATCGGGTGAAACGCAGGGTGCACCGATTCAGATGCCTTCGGCGGGTTGGGCAGGGGCGAGCTTCAGGGGTACTGGTTTTTAACACAGCATTCAAGGCGTTGCCTTGGCTTGCTGGTCAGTCCGCCTGAAGCTCGTAGCTGTAGCTCATCAGGGCTCCCGGCCGATGGACTTCGTTGAGGCGGCGATGTTGCCCAGCGCACGCTCTCTGGCCACCACATTCCACACCGTCCGCTCGCAATGCATGTAGAGCTCGCCAGGACAGTCGAGCGCCATGGTGGCCAACTCAGCCGATTCGAGCGGCGTGTCGTGAAGCGTCATCCAGATGGCCAGCTCTGCGTACGTGAGGTCGCCCGCGATTGCGCGCGTCATCTCGCACGGCCCAGAGTTCTCCTTGGCCAGATCGGCAATCGACTTCGCGACAGGCCACAGGGCGAGCCAGCGCGCACTGTTCACGCTGTCCTCCATCCAGTCCAGGTGATCAGCGAGCACGTGTGGCTCTCGCTCTCGGACTGGCTTGTCGCACGGGGTGTCGAGCCAGTCATCAACGAAGCGGACAAGGTCGTCCACGTTGACGCCCGAGAACCATTCTCGAGTGATCCCTATCGATTGCTTTGAGAGGCGCTCAATGAGGGCGCGCTCGAGAGCGCTGGCATTGCCACACGCTCGAACAACCTGGCGCACAACATGAGCACCGGCAACGTGAATGAGCTGGGCGTGAGCCGCAATCACCCCCTTCGGGTCTTGCGTGCTGTAGCCGACCTTCACCAGCCCACTGCTGGCCTCGATGATGTAAACGAACGACATGTTCATGCCTCCAAGCGGTTTGCGGTTTGGGTGACGATGGCCTTGCTCTCGCGCACCACGTCGTTGAAGCATTCGAAGTCGCACAGGCTTCGCGTGGCATTGCCGAGCGCGTTGGACAGCCCTGTCAGGTTGATCTCTCCATTGCTCTGTCCTCCCTCGATCCCTACACAGGATGAATTCGTGTGAGCGAGGCGCTCCGCGACTCCCCCTTCAAACAGCTCAACCAGGGGCACCGGGTCTCTGCGGACTTGTTCGTCGATCAAGGGCCAGATGAGCTCGTGACGACTGGGGAGGTCCAGCCTCCGCAGGTGCGACAGCACCCAGTCGGCTGCCGCCCGTTTGGCCCCTGGCGCCATCTTCGGGGCCAGATGCCGCAGTCCGTGGCGCACCGCCACTTCTGAGCTGAACGCGGCCCTGAGCTGCTGCATGTTGGCCTTGTTGATGGGCGCGCTGCCCATGTAGCGGCCGTCACGCGCGGGGCTCAGGAGGATGTGCATGTGCGGGTGCTCCTCATCGTGGTGAACGACGGCGGAGAGCACGGGCAGGGCCATGCGCTGGCGGAGCCAAGCCAGGCTCGCTTCGAAGTAGCCCATGACGTCGATGCCACTCCAGGAGGGGACGCTGATCACGAACTCGATCGCCTGGCAGTGGTCGCGCCGCTTGAAGCGTTGGGCGTTGTCGCAGGCTTGCTTGAGGCGCTCGGCTTGCTCAACCACCTCGCACGCCCGGCTGGGGCCTGCCAGGACGCGATTGGGCTCAGTTGCCGGGTTGAACGACCGCAATGGACCGGACGGCAGCTCTCGCAAGTTGTGTTGGGCCGCGGCCAGCAGGCTTTGGGGCTTGCGGTTGCCGCAGCGAGACAGGCCGATGCTCTTTCCAAGGAAGCACATGGCTGGCGACTTCATACGCCCTCCTGCTGCTGGGACGCAGAGGCGATCAGGCGATCGATGTCGGCGGAGCGCCAGCAGGTGGTGCGTGGCCCCAGCTTCACAGCTTGGGGGAAGCGGCCTGACTTGACGCCGGCCCACCAGGTGGCACGGCTGACGGGGACGCGCTTGAGCACGTCGGGCAAACGCAGTAACGAATCGGGTTGATCCAGCATGGATGTTCTCGGTCAAAAAGGACAAGAACACCGGGGCGCGGGTGGACTCGAATTGCGGGTCGCAATTTTGGGTCCACCGCGCTATGATTCAAATGCTTATCCGTCGAAAGTAAAGCACTTGCATCGGTCTCCGGTGCATCGGACCCCGTTGGTTGCATTTGCAGCCAACGGGGTTTGTCTTGGCAGGACCTTATTGGACCCGCATCGACGTAGATGACTTTACGTGAGGCTGAGATGCCCGCGAGCTTGATTTCACTTGGCATGATCTCATAAGTTATTGATTTCACGGCTATTTTTGAGATGATTTGCGCAACAATCTCCAGGGCTTCCCTGAGTAAATGCGGTCGCTTGAATTTGAGTCCGAAGGCCGGCCCATCGGCGTGACGATGGGTCGTGTGATGAGGATCGGCCCTTGGCCCATGGAGTCGATCAACTGCGCGGCGGCCCACGTCTTCAGGTATGGGCCGATCTGGACGACCCACAGTAGCTGGCCCAATCCGCCATCAGGCCGGCACGCTTGGCCAGCAGATCCCCGCGCTGGTACGCGGCTTCCACCCCGTCGGCCAGCTTGTGCGCCAGCGCATGCTCACACACCTCTCTGGGGTAGGTGGTGGTCTCGCCCGCCCAGTCTCGAAACGTCGATCGAAAGCCATGCTGGGTGAGATGGCCTCGGCCCATGCGACGCAGGACTGCGGTGAGGGACATGTTCGAGAGTTGCTTGCCTTTGGGGGCGAGGAAGACGTGTTCATTCCCGACTTGTCGTGGCAAGGCCTGGAGCAAGGTGATGGCGTCGTCGGCCAGAGGGACTCGGTGTTCCTTGCCGGCCTTCATGCGCGAGGCGGGGATGGTCCATGTTCGGGCTTTGAAGTCGATTTCTGACCACTGAGCCCCTCGGACTTCGCCAGAGCGTGCGGCCGTCAGGATGGCGAACTCCAGGGCACGGGCTGAGACGCCGTCGCGGGTGCGCAGCTCGGCCATGAAGGTGGCCATGTCGGCGTAGGCCAGGGCTGGATGGTGCTCGACCTTTTGCACCTTGCTGCGGGCGGGCAGTTCGTGTTCGAGGTGGCCTTTCCACCGCGCAGGGTTCTCGCCTTGGCGATAGCCTCGGAATGAGGCCCAGTCCAGGATGACTTCCATGCGCCCACGCAGGCGGCTGGCGGTCTCGGTCTTGTGCAGCCACAGGGTTTCCTGGGCACCGGACTCACCGATGCGTTGCTGCAAGACGTCCAGAACAAGGCCGGTGTCGATGGCGGCAATGGGCAGGTGTCCCAACTTGGGGTAGACGTAGCTGGCCAGGGTGTTCTCCCATTGCTGGGCATGCTTGGCATTCTTCCAACCGGCTCGGTTGGCAGCGATGTAGGCTTGCGCGCATTCTTCGAAGGTCTTGGCCTTGGTCGATGCAAGGGCCGCCTCGGCTTTGCTGGCCTGGCGCTTGAGCACGGGGTCTTCGCCGTCACGCACTTGCCGGCGCATCTCGCGCGCACGCTCCCTGGCTTCGGCGAGGGAGACCTCCGGGAAGCTGCCCAGGCCCACGTCACGGCGGTGGATGCGGGGCTGGCCATCGGCGCCTGGCCGAGTGCCTACGGCGATGCGCAGCACCCAGGCTCTGGAGGCGCCCACGACCCGCAAGTGCAAGCCATCCACACCGCCCACGGCATGGCGCCCATCCTCCTTGATCTTGGCGACGGCCAGGGCCGACAACTCCTTCGCTTTCTTGGGCATGAGACTCTCCGCCTAACTTTCTGACCCACATCTTAGCCCACATCAGGTGCTGGATTTTGGCAGAGTTGGTTGAATGAGGTTGGACAACAACACAACCCAAATCATTGATATTGCTGGCCAATTCATACCATCTTGGACATTGCTGGATGTTTGAATGGCGGACTCTCGCTCCGCCACTACACTGAAAAAACCACCCTCACGGGTGGTTTTTTTTCGCCCCGTGCGGGCAGCCGCCTGGCCACCCCGCGCGATCGCAGGCGGGGCGACGCCACCGTCGGCCACCCGTCCTGCCGCCCGGACGGTGCGCATCGCTCATCGCCACACCCGATCAGGTCAGCCAGTATCCAGCCCTTAGCGATACTCATCAGACGCAAACAACTGCATACCCTTTGGGCACCCTCTCCCCTGTCCTGCACCATGTCTTCTCACCCGTCCTTGCGCGCCGATTGGGCGCCCAGCATCCCGCGCGAACTCATGGCCGGCGCGGTCGCCACGTTTGCGTTGATCCCCGAAGTCATCGCCTTTTCGTTTGTGGCCGGCGTCGATCCGGCGGTCGGCCTGTTCGCCTCCTTCGTCATCAGCATCGTGATCGCGTTCGCGGGTGGGCGGCCCGCCATGGTGTCGGCCGCCGCCGGTTCGGTGGCCTTGGTGGCTGCGCCCCTGGTTCAATCGCACGGCGTGGCCTACCTGTTCGCGGCGGGCTTGCTGGCGGGCGTGGTGCAGATCCTGTTCGGATGGCTGCGGCTGGGCGTGCTGATGCGCTACGTGTCAGGTTCGGTGCGCACGGGTTTTGTGAATGCGCTGGCCATCCTGATCTTTGCCGCGCAGCTGCCCCACCTCACCGGTGCCAACGGCGCGACCTGGGCCATGCTGTGCGCAGGCTTGCTCATCATCTACGGCCTGCCCAGGCTCACCACCGCGGTGCCGTCGCCGCTGGTCTGCATCGTCGTGCTCACGGTCGCCGCCAGCACGCTGAACCTGCCGGTGAAAACGGTGGCCGACCTCGGCCTGCTGCCCGATGGCCTGCCGAGCTTCGCCTGGCCCCAGGTGCCCGTGACACTGGGCACGCTGCAGATCATCGCCCTGCCCGCGCTGGCCATCGCCATGGTCGGCCTGCTGGAGTCCATGATGACGGCCAGCGTGGTGGATGAGCTGACGGACACGCCCAGCAACAAGAACCGCGAAGCCAGCGGCCTGGGCCTGGCCAACATCGCCGCCAGCCTGTTTGGCGGCATTGCCGGCTGCGGCATGATCGGCCAGACCGTGGGCAACGTGCGCTATGGCGGGCGTGGCCGCCTGTCCACGCTGTTTGCCGGCGCCTTCCTGCTGATCCTGATGGTGTTGCTCAAGCCCTGGGTGTCTCAGGTGCCGATCGCGGCCCTGGTGGCCATCATGGTCATGGTGTCGGCGTCCACCCTCGACTGGGGCTCGGCCCGCGCGCTGCTGCGCCATCCCAAGCTCTCCAGCGTCGTGATGCTGGCCACGGTGGTGGTCACGGTGGCCACGGACAACCTGGCGGCCGGGGTCGTGGTGGGCGTGTTGCTCAGCGGGGTGTTCTTCACCTTCAAGGTCTCGCGGCTGTTGGCGGTGGACGTCGACGACCGGGGCGCGGACAGCCTGAGCTACCGCGTGAGCGGGCAGGTGTTCTTTGCCTCCGCCGACCTGCTGGTCGATGCCTTCGACGTGCGCGACGTCGCCGGCCGGCCAGTGCGCATCGACCTGACCAACGCCCATTTCTGGGACATCACGGCCGTCAACGCCCTGGACAAGGTCTGCCAGCGCCTCCGCAAACACGGCAGCCCGGTCGAGGTCATCGGCCTGAACGCGCACAGCCGCGCACTCGTGGCCCGGCTGGACCTGGGCATCGAGTGACGGGTGAAACCGGGCGCCAGAGCCAGGCCAGGGCGCAGCACCTGCTGGCGCACCGGGTCGCGCCTGAGCGGCACTCGTTGCCGCGCGCATGGACGCTCCAACCTCTGACGGCAAAGCCAACCCGACGCGTGGTCGATGGCCCATCGGCATCTGACACCTCGCGGCGGCGGCCACACCTGCGCTTGCGCGTCGTGGCTCAGGGCAGCGCCGGCTGATCAGGTGCATCCACCTTGGATCAGGTCGACACACTTTCATGCAGTATGAGCCTTATGCCGTTTGAAAAACCATCGGAGTGGGTCGATACTGCCCATCTGTTGGCTTCATCCTTTGCGCGCATCGCCTGCCAATCCTTCCCTGTCTCCGCCAGAGGCATTCTGCTGCTACCCGGCCTGCAGCCCTGAAAAACACCCCAAAAATTACTGTATATTTACACAGTTCAAACAGGCCATCCTCTCCGCAGACATGCAACAGATCACCCTCTACTTCTGGCGCGTGCAAGACCCACGCACCGGCAAGTGGTACACCACCCCGCACCGCGCCACGGAGGCGGACATCCGGCGCGAACACCCCGAGGCCGAGTGCATGCCGGCCGAGAGCCTGACGCTGGACCTGCCCGAAACGCCGGAAGACCTGGCGCAGCGCCTGCGCGTCGAACGCATCCACTACCCCACCACACCCGGCATGGGGGGTTGAGCGTGGCGTCATCCCCAAGCGCCGGCGCCCGCAGCCGGACCTCAGCCCGGCGTTCGCCCGCTGCCCGGCGGTCGGGTGGCCGCACCCGTCAACAGCTTCAGCTGGCCAAGGGCAAGGCCCAGCGGTTCTGGACCAGTTTCACCAGCAGTGCGCTGGCGGCGTTCACAGCGGTCAGCTGCGTGCTGCACCCCGAGCTGCTCACGCCGCCCATCAGCACCAGCGCGAACCGGCCCGGCGCGCAGGCCGTCGGCTTCGACAAATGCCCCGGCCTGTTCCCGGGCGGCAGGCCGCCGCCCATGCCGTCGTCCAGCGCCTGGCGCGAACTGTGCTTCAACAGCTTTGCCGTGCTGCACAACGCCGACACCAAGACGCCGGTCTTCGTCGTCGAGCGGCTGAACAAGGCCTCGCTGCGCGCCGCCCAAAACCAGCAGCGCACCGACCAGTTCTACCCCGAAGCCCGCCTGCCTTTCAGCCATCGCGCCCAGCTCGACGACTACAGGGGCAGCGGCTATGCCCGCGGCCACCTGGCCCCGGCCGCCGACATGAGCAGCCCGCAGGCCATGGCGCAGAGCTTCTCGCTCGCCAACATCGTGCCGCAGGACCCGGCCCACAACGCGGGCGCCTGGCTCAAGATCGAGCAGGACACGCGGCAGTATGTGAAGCGCGCGCGAGGCGATGTGTTCGTGTTCTCAGGCCCGGTGTACAGCGGTCGCAGCCGCGCCATCGGCCCCGGTCGCGTGGCCGTGCCCACGCACCTGTTCAAGCTGGTGTACGACGCCAGCACCGGCCGCGCCTGGGCCCACTGGCAGGCCAACGACCCCAAGGCCCGTGTGACGGCGCCCCTCAGCTACGCCGACTTCGTCCAGAAAACCGGCCTGCGCTTGCTCGCATCGGCCCAGGCCGCGCACGCCCTGCCTTAGCGTTTGCGTCGGGCGGTCGCGCCATGCCAAGCGTGCACGGCGCGGCCTGAAAGACGCTGGGACGCGTCCGAACCCGGACTGTCCCGGCAGCGGCAAGTGACACCTTGCCCAGATTGCTCGCCGCTGTCTGCAGCATCACGCGTGCACCCGTGGGCGCTGCCCGGCAACCACGGGCAGGTGCGATTCGGCCACGCCTGGGGGAGCTGCCCCGCAACATCCCCAGCGCGTCTGTTGGCACGGGCGAGCAGCCTGCTCGCGTCATCAACGGAGTCCGCTGGACGGATTCAAGGCGTGAGGAGTATCAGGCCATTTCCGTTTATTAGAAAACGCCAGACCCCAGATACTCCATCATCAAAAATCAAATGCCGGCGGCACCTCTGTGATCAACGCGGACTCACACTGCCCTGCGCACAGTCCTCCGTCGCAAGCTGAACAAGCTCGACGCCGGGCCGCTCGACCTCCACGCGTGGCCCAGGCCATCAACCCGTCAGGCCAATGCGCCGGTGTTTGCGAGCTTCAGGCGCTGCGTTGGCGCAGGGCCTCGAACAGGCACACGCCGCTGGCGACGGAGACGTTGAGCGACTCGACGGCGCCCTGCATGGGGATGTGCACCAGCACGTCGCAGGTCTTGCGCGTCAGCTGGCGCATGCCATCGCCCTCGGCGCCGAGCACCAGGGCAGCCGGACCGCGCAGGTCGGTCTGGTACAGGCTTTGCGTGGCCTCGCCGGCCGTGCCATAGACCCAGATGCTGCGCTCCTTGAGCTCGCCCAGCGTGCGCGCCAGGTTGGTCACCATGAAGTACGGCACCGTGTCGGCCGCGCCGCTGGCGACCTTGGCCACGGTGGCGTTGATGCCGGCAGCATGGTCCTTGGGCGCAATCACGGCATGCGCACCGGCGCCGTCGGCCACCCGCAGGCAGGCGCCGAGGTTGTGCGGATCGGTCACGCCATCGAGCACCAGCAACAGCGGCGGGCCGCTCAGCTGATCCAGCAGGTCGTCGAGCGACCGCGCCATGGCCACGGGCTCCACCCGCGCCGCCACGCCCTGGTGGCCGGCGCTGCCGGCCAGTTTGGCCAGGCGCGGGCCATCGGCCTCGATCAGGCGCACGTTGGCTTCGCGCGCGCGCGCCAGAAACTGCTTCATGCGGGCATCGCGCCTCGTGGGGTCGACGTAGACCTCGATGACCGATTGCGGCGCCGTTTTCAGGCGCACGCCCACGGCATGGAAACCAAACAGGACTTTTGCTGAACTCATGGCGCGATTATCGGTGGCCGCGAACACGGGCCGGATGGGCGTGTGCCCCGGACGCTGCCGGGCGCAGACTTTGGAGACAAGGTTGCGGAGCCCGCCCCGATGTACGCGGTGGCCCTGTGCGCCGCGTGCGCTGATGACGGAGTGCACGCTGAATCGCGTTGCTGATGCACCGTTCGATCAAGTCGGCGAGCCCACCGCCTGGCCCGCCTTCACGGGCGCGTCAGCCTCACTGCGGCTGGAACGCGAACACGCCGCCTTTTTGCGTCACCACCACCAGCCTGCCGGCAACACGCACCGGGGCAGCCACGATGGGCGAGCCGTCGGTACTCAGGCGGTTGAGCGGGCTGCCGTCGGCGCGCGACAGCATGTGGACCAGGCCGGTGTTGTCGCCAAAAACGACCGAGCGCCCCAGCACCAGCGGCGCACTCAGCTGGCGGTAACGCAGGCGCGAACTGCTCCAGCGGTTCTCGCCGCCCTTGCGCGACCAGGCCTGCACCACGCCATCGGCTTCGGCGCCGAACACGAAGTCCTCGTCCATGGCCACGCCGGTGGCGCCGTTGGCCGACTTGGTCCAGCCGATCTGGCCCGTGGCGGCATCCACGCAACCCACGCTGGCCTGGAATGCGCGCACGCACAGGTCGGTGCCATCACGCGCCACGGGCGCGATCAGGTCGGCGAGCTTCTCCACGTCGTTGGCGCCGCGAGGCGTGGCCACCGGGGCCTCCCACAGCAGGTGGCCGTCGCCCGGGTCCATGGCCGTCATGCGGCCGCCCTGCCCCACGAGCAGGGTGTTGCCCACCGGCATCAGCAAGCCGGACTGGCGCAGCACCAGCGGGTCCTGCTGGCGCGACTCCTGGTCCCACAGCAGCTGGCCAGAGGCGCCGTCGTAGGCGCGCACCGAGCGATCGCCGCCGAGCACGAACACGCGCCCGCCGGCCACCAGGGGCGCCGTGTAGGTCTGCGCGCCCAGCTTGCGGCGCCAGATTTCCTTGCCGCCTTCGACCACGACCAGCTGCGCGGCTTCGGTGACCACAGCGGCACGCTTGCCATCGCTGCCCACGCCGGCCACCAGGCCGGCCTTCAGGCTCACCCGGCCCAGCTCGCGCCCGCTGGCCCCGTCCAGGCTCACGACATCACCGGCCGACGAGGCCAGCCAGAGCTGATCGCCCACCACATGCACCTGCAGGGGGAACTGCACCGGGCCCACGTTGCTGGACCAGGCCTGGCCCACGGCGATCAGCGCCACGTTCGGGCCCAGCTCGGCGGGCTTGGGCTTGCTGGTGCCACAGGCGCTCAAAACCACGGTGGCTGCGGCCAGCGCAGTCCACGACAGGTGACGCATGCTCATGGTGATGCTCCTTGTGCTCAGTTGCCGCTGGCAGGCTTGGCGGCAGCCGGGGCGCCATCCGGCCCCACGCCGATGTTGCCCAGGGCGTCCGCGCCCAGGGCCGCCAGCTTGACCTCGACCAGGCGGCGGTAGTCGTTGCCCTCGCCCAACTGACGGTAGGCCTTGCGGTAGGCCTCGATCGCCTCGCTCGACTTGCCCTGCAGGTTCAGCGCATCGCCCTGCCGGTCGGCTGCCAGGGCCTGGAAGTCCAGGGGAAAGCTGCCCGACACGGTCTTGATCGCCTCGTCGTAGGCCTTGTTGCCGATCTGGATGGCTGCCAGGCGCAGCTTGGCCATGGCCTGCAGGCCGGGGTCCTTGCCCTCGGCCGCCACCCACTGCAGCGCAGCCTGGGCCTTGTCGGCCTGGCCGCCTTCGTACAGGGCCCGGGCCGCCATCAGGGCCGCCTGCTGGGCATAGGTGGTGCTGCCGTAGTTCGCCTTGACATCGCTGTAGGCGCGCTCCACGCGGGTGAGGTCCTTGGCCTCGGCCGCGCGTTCGACCTCTTCATACAGCGCGCCCGCCTGGGCGCCCTGCTTGGCCTGCCAATACTCGTAGGCCCGCCAGCTGCCAAAGCACAGGCACGCCACGATGATGACCGAGCTGATCAACGTGCCCCAGCGGTTCCAAAAGTGCTTGAGCTCGTCCAGCTGTTCCTGTTCCTGGAGGTCGTAATGTGCTGCCATGCGGTTGCTGTGCTTGCCGGTGAGAAAAACGGACGATTGTAGGCGGGCGGCAGAAAGCCTCAGCCGCGCAGGTGCTGGGCCAGCGCGTCCAGCGCCGCCAGCGCAAAGCGCGTCTGCGCTTCGCCCTGGGCCTCGCGCTCGCCCCGCAGCGGCTTCACGGACAGCTCGCCCGCCGCCAGTTCATCGCCACCGAAGATGAGCGCGTGGCGCGCCCCCGATGCATCGGCCTTTTTGAACTGCTTCTTCATGGCGCCGAAGCCGTCGGGGCCCGCCGCGTGCATCTGCACCTTGACCCCGCGCTCGCGCAGGCCGGTCAGCGTCTGCAGCACCAGCGGCATCAGCGTGGCGTCCTGCACCACGGCAAACGCATCGGACACCGGCGCCTCGATCACCTGGCCTTGCTCGCTCAACAGCTCCAGGATGCGCTCCATGCCCAGCGCCCAGCCCACGGCCGGTGCGGACTTGCCGCCGATCTGTTCGATCAGGTGGTCGTAGCGGCCGCCCGCACACACCGTGCCCTGCGAGCCCAGCTGGTCGGTCACGAACTCGAACACCGAGAGGTTGTAGTAATCGAGCCCGCGCACCAGACGCGGGTTGAGGGTGTAGGCCACGCCGTTGGCGTCCAGGATGGCGCGCAGGCCCGCGAAATGCGCCAGCGAGGCCTCGCCCAGAAAATCCATCAGCTTGGGGGCGCCGTTCACCAGGTCCTGCATGGCGGGGTTCTTGGTGTCCAGGATGCGCAGCGGGTTGCTGTGCAGGCGGCGCTTGGCGTCTTCGTCCAGCTGGTCGGCATGCGCCTCCAGGTAGGCGATCAGCTCGGCGCGGTGCGCAGCGCGCTCGTCGGGCTGGCCCAGGCTGTTGAGTTCCAGGCGCACGCCGGTCAGGCCGATGGCCTTCCACAGCGATTGCGCCAGCAGGATCAGCTCGGCGTCCACGTCGGGGCCGGCAAAGCCCAGCGCCTCGGCACCGATCTGGTGGAACTGGCGCTGGCGACCGCGCTGCACGTTCTCGCGCCGGAACATGGGGCCGGCGTACCACAGCCGCAGCGGGCCTTCGCGCAACAGGTTCTGCTCGACCACGGCCCGCACCACGCCGGCCGTGCCCTCAGGCCGCAGGCTCACGTGGTCGAACTCGCCGTGCTTGTCGGCGCGGTCGGCAAAGGCGTACATCTCCTTTTCGACCACGTCCGTCACCTCGCCGATGCCGCGCACGAACAACTCGGTGCGCTCCAGGATGGGCAGGCGCACGTTCTGGTAGGCAAAGCGCGCCATTTGCTCGCGCACCTGGGCCTCCAGCCATTCCCAGCGCGCCGTCACCGGCGGCATCAAATCGTTCATGCCCTTCAGGGCCGTCAAGGTCGCGGTCTTCGCCATTCGGTCTGCTTTCAATCAATCAACAAGGAGTATGGACTGGCATCCGTTCATGCACGAACGGCAATCAATCCATACTCCATCCATCCTTCAACAAGGCGGCTGGCCTCACTGGCAAGCAATCGTCGCACGGCCCCACCCCAACCCTCCCCCCAGAGGGGGAAGGGAGCAAGACCGGGGGCAAGCGTCGCTTACGCCAGCACCCGACCGTTCCGGGCGAAACGCTTCTCCCCTACCCCCTTCTGCCCGTGCCTGGTTTTTGGCCGTTTGGGCGGAAAAGGGCCGCGCTTGTTTGAGCGAAGCGAGTTTGCGCGGACTCGCCCAAACAGCCAAAAAACCAGGTTGCCCCAAAGGGGTCACGGGAAGTAGGGGCCGCCTTTTTTGCTCACTTTTTGGCGGAGCAAAAAAGTGAGTGCGCCGCCGGGCGCATGTCCCGGCTCCCCAACTCCTCACACCACAGGTGGTGATTCAGCCCACAAAGTCGGGCATCTGCAGCATCAATCCATCACCGTTATCACATCAACGGCAATCAACCCATACCTCACCCAAACCGCCGCTCGATGTACTCCTCCACCAGCACGTGAAACTCTTGCGCGATGTTCTCGCCGCGCAGCGTCATCGCCTTCTCGCCGTCGATGAACACCGGCGCCGCGGGCGCCTCGCCCGTGCCCGGCAGGCTGATGCCGATGTCGGCATGCTTGCTCTCACCGGGGCCATTGACGATGCAGCCCATGACCGCCACCTTCAGCGCCTCCACGCCCGGGTACTTGGCCCGCCACACCGGCATGTTGGCGCGCAGGTGGTCGTCGATCTGCTTGGCCAGCTCCTGGAACGTGGTGCTGGTGGTGCGGCCGCAGCCGGGACAGGCTGTCACGCTGGGCACGAACACGCGCAGGCCCAGCGCCTGCAGGATCTCGGTGGCCACCACGACCTCTTGCGTGCGCGCTTCGCCGGGCTGCGGCGTCAGGCTCACGCGGATGGTGTCGCCAATGCCCTCCTGCAGCAGCACGCCCAGCGCCACGCTCGAGGCCACGGTGCCCTTGGTCGCCATGCCGGCCTCGGTCAAGCCCAGGTGCAGCGGGTAGTTGCAGCGGCGCGCCAGCGCGCGGTACACGGCGATGAGGTCCTGCACGCCGCTGACCTTGCACGACAGGATCACCTGACCCGGTGACATGCCCATTTCGACGGCGCGGTTGGCAGAATCCACGGCCGAGGTGATCAGCGCCTCGTACATGACCTGGCGCGCCTCCCAGGGCTGGGCACGCTGGCTGTTGGCGTCCATGAGGCTGGCCAGCAGCTCCTGGTCCAGGCTGCCCCAGTTCACGCCGATGCGCACAGGTTTGTCCCACTTCAGCGCGGCGTCGATCATCTGGCCGAACTGCTTGTCCTTCTTGTCGCCCTTGCCCACGTTGCCGGGGTTGATGCGGTACTTGGACAGGGCTTCGGCGCAAGCCGGCACCTCGCTCAGCAGGCGGTGGCCGTTGTAGTGGAAGTCGCCCACCAGCGGCACGTCGATGCCCATGCGGTCCAGCTGGTCGCGGATGTGCGGCACGGCCTCGGCCGCCTCGGGCGTGTTGACGGTGAGGCGCACCAGCTCGGAGCCAGCCAGGGCCAGCTCCTTGACCTGGATGGCGGTGCCGATGACGTCCACCGTGTCGGTGTTGGTCATGGACTGCACGCGCACCGGCGCGTCGCCGCCGATGGTCACCACGCGCTGGCCCCAGACCGCCCGGGCCTGCAGCGAGCGGCGTGGCCGTGCGCCGGCCAGGGCGATTGGCTGGTCCGGATCGGACGGCAGGAGGACCGACAGGCCGGTCAACGGTTGTTGCGACATCACTGCACCTCGAATCGCGCCGTGGTCGTCTTGGTCACGGTCGAAAAATCAAACGGCTGGCCGCGCACCTGCAGGGTCAGACCCTGGATGTTGCCCACCACCACGCGGTAGGGCGCCTGGCCGGTCAGGCCCAGCGTCTCGCCAGCCTTGATCGTGCGGCTCAGCAAGGTCTTGCCCGAGGCATCGCGCACCTGCACCCAGCTGTCCTGGGCGGCCGTCAGGTGCAGGTCGTCGCCGCTGGTCACGACAGCCGAAGCGGCCGAGGCCGGCGCTTGCGCCGCGACGGCGGCACTGCCGGCTGCGGCCGGCGCGGCGGCTGCCGACGCCACCTCGACCGGCGCTGACGCGATGTCGGTCGCCGGAGCCGCGGCCACCGAAGCCGCCGGCTGGGCCGCCACGGCGCGCGTGTCCTGGCCGGCGTCCGGCAGGCTCAGGCGGTCCAGACTGGGCAGCAGGGCCAGCACCACGGCCGCCAGCAAGATGGTGAACACCAGCCAGATGTAGCGGCTTTGCAGCACCGAGCCCGTGCGCGCCGCCACCGTGGATTCGCTTTGCGTGCGGTAGGGCGCGTTGATGGGCGCATGCCCGCGCCCGGGCAAGGCACCGGCCTTGGTGCCCTGGGGCAGCAAGGCCAGCACAGGCGCCGGCTCGATCTGCAGCGTGCGGCAGACGCTGGCCGCGAGGGCGCGCGCAAACGTCAGGTCGGGCAACTGGTCGAGCTGATCGGCCTCGAGCGCGCGCAGCTTGTGTTCGGGCACCTTGAGCATGGAGGCCAGCACGGCCACGTCCACGTGCATGCGCTCGCGCGCCTCGCGCAGCAGACGGCCCGCGGTCACAGGCCCCGCATCGGTCACGGACTCTTCCGCCGGAACGCCTTCCGGCATCTGAGAATCACTCATCAAAAGCCCCTTGCTCCAACAGCTGGTATTGCGGGGACGACGCAAAGCGTCGGCGCATTTGCTCGATCAGGTCACGCATGGTGCGGCCATCGCCGGCCTTGCGCGCAATGCGGATGCCCAGCCACATCGACTCGGCATTCGCGCGGTCGCCATTGTTGAGCACGCGGACCGACGCCATGGCCTCGGGATAGGCGCCTCGCTGGTACTGCAGCAAGGCGAGGTTGTAGGCCGCCAGCGGGTTGCCGGGGTCGGCCTGCAGGGCCCGCGCCAGGCTGGCCTCGCCGCCGTTACGGTCGCCCAAGCGCACCTGGCAGATGCCCATGGCCAGCAGCGTCTTGCCGCGGTCACGCTGGCGCGCGGCGGCCACGGCCTGGTTGAACTCGTCCACCGCCTGGGCCAGCTGGTTGTTCTGGCAGTACATCAGCGCCAGGTTGTGGCGCGCATCGGCGTCGGATGGCTTGAGCTGCAGGGCGCGCCGGAAGCTCGCCTGGGCCTTGGGAAACTCGCCCTGCCGCTGGTAGATCAGGCCGCGCAGGCTGTAGGCATCGCTGAAGGTGTCGTCGATGTCGAGCACGCGGCTGGTTTCCTCCAGCGCCACGTCGTACTGCCCTTCCTGGAAGTAGCTGGTCGCCAGGGTCAGCCGGATGGTGGCCCGTTCGCGGTTGGGCTGCACCTTGCGGTCGGCATCGGCCAGGTCGGTCGAGTTGGTGCTGGAGGTGGTGCGGGTGCTCGTGCACCCCACCAGCAACGCCGCCCCCACAAGCACCGCCACCGCCCCTTGCCGGGTCCAGGACCGCCAGTGCGCCTCCATCGGGAAGAGCGGGCGGTGGGCGCTGCGGGCAAAGGCGTTCATGGTGTCTCCAGTGCAAACGAATGGGGGCACAAATCCGTCAAGGTCGTGCGGCGCGCGGTGCAGGCTCGGTCTGCATCATCACGACGCGCCGCTCGGCCATGCGGCTGGCGGCACGTGTGCGGTCCTTCACGTCGCCAGCCAGCTGGCCGCAGGCCGCGTCGATGTCGTCGCCGCGCGTCTTGCGCACCGTGGTGACGATGCCGGCCTCGTTCAGGCGGCGGCCGAAGGCCTGCACCACCGCATGGGGCGAGCGCGTGAGGCCGGAGGCCGGAAACGGGTTGAACGGGATCAGGTTGAACTTGCAGCGCACGTCGTGCGTGCGCACCAGGTCGATCAACTGCTGGGCATGCTCGGGCTGGTCGTTCACGCCATCGAGCATGCAGTATTCAAACGTGATGAAGTCGCGCGGCGCATGCGCCAGGTACGCCTTGCAGGTGGCGAGCAGCTCGGCCAGCGGGTATTTCTTGTTCAGCGGCACCAGGTGGTCGCGCAGCGGGTCGTTGGGCGCATGCAGCGACACCGCCATGGCCACGGGGCAATCCTGCATCAGGCGCTCCATCATCGGGACCACGCCCGAGGTGGAGACCGTCACGCGGCGGCGCGACAGGCCGTAGCCGTGGTCGTCCAGCATGACCTTGAGCGCCGGCACCAGGGCGCGGTAGTTCTGCAACGGCTCGCCCATGCCCATCATGACCACATTGGTGATCACGCGCTCTGCAGCGCCAGCAAGGGGTATGCCAGGTTTTCCGTTGTCTGTGGAACGAGGATCGGCTGATACTGCCTGCAGCCGAAAGCGCTCACGCAAGGTGTGTTCGGCCCACCACAGCTGAGCCAGGATTTCGCCGGTGCTGAGGTTGCGCGAAAACCCCTGATGACCCGTAGAGCAGAAGCGGCAGCCCACGGCACAGCCGGCCTGCGACGACACGCACAGCGTGCCGCGGTCGTCCTCGGGGATGAACACGGTTTCGATGGCGTTGCCATCGCCCACGTCGAACAGCCACTTCACCGTGCCGTCGGCCGACGTGTGTTCGCTGATGACGGGCAACGCGGCCATGGTGGCGCGCGTGGCCAGCTTGTCCCGCAGGGACTTGGCCAGATCCGTCATCTGCGAAAAGTCGCGCGCGCCCCGCTGGTGAATCCAGCGGAACAGCTGGGTGGCGCGAAAGCGCTTTTCCCCCAGCTGCTCGCAATACGCAGCCAAACCATCGAGGTCGAAATCCAGCAGATTCGTCATGGTCATGGCAACACCTCCAGGCGCACGCGGCTCATGTGCCGATCAACGGCCCGAGTAAACGGCCAGACCGGGGAAGAAGAAAGCGATTTCAACGGCGGCGGTTTCGGCAGCGTCCGAACCGTGCACGGCGTTGGCATCGATGCTGTCGGCGAAGTCGGCGCGGATCGTGCCCTTGTCGGCCTTCTTGGGGTCCGTGGCGCCCATCAGCTCACGGTTCTTCAGGATGGCGCCTTCGCCTTCCAGCGCCTGGATCATCACCGGGCCCGAGACCATGAAGTCCACCAGGTCCTTGAAGAAGGGACGCTCTTTGTGCACGGCGTAGAACTGCTCGGCCTCTTGGCGCGACAGGTGCTGCATGCGGGCAGCGATCACCTTCAGGCCGGCGCCTTCGAAGCGGGCGTAGATCTGGCCGATCACGTTCTTGGCAACGGCGTCGGGCTTGATGATGGAGAGGGTTTTTTCAATGGCCATGATGACTTTCTAGGGGTAAAGCGATGGTTTTGCCCGATCCAACCGAGCAAAGCCCTCGATTTTAACGGTGGTGGCCGCACTGCACATGACAGTTTGGCCTTGGCGCGTCGTTCGGCAAGGCCTTCGCGGCCGCCACAGCGGCCAAAACCCCATGCGGGGCCGCAACCGGGACGCTGTTCGCGCCCCGCAGGGCCGCGCGCCACCGCATGAAAAACGGGGCCCTGAGGCCCCGTTCCTGCGCTGAGTGGTCAGCCGCCTGTCACTCGCTGGCGATGGCCAGGTGAGCGCGACGGGCTTCTTCGATGAAATTCAGCAGTTCGTGGAATGCGTGCAGCATGGTGGTCTTTCCGATCAATCAGATGCGATCAGGTCCTGGAGTCTCGGCACGCATCTGTTGCGCCGGGAATCTGGTGGTTTTCCCTATCAGTGAAAACCCTTAGGACTAAGTATAAACCACATGCCGTTTTTGTGCACTGCACAACCCACGCCACGGTGTGGCTTTGTGCCGGTTTGCGCTGCCCAGTCGCCTGGACGCCGCCACCTCGGCAAGCCATCAGCCCCGCTGGAGGACAGCCTTCATGCCATCTGAAAAGGCAGTATCCATGCATTGCTGTTGAATGAAAAACGGAATGGCAGCCATACTCCGATTTTTTGTGCACCTCCACCCTGCCCAACGGATCGGTCATCTGCGGGGCACCGATGCGTGCAGCCCGCGCTGACGCCCCGCGCGTCCCTGTTGCACTCACGCCTCAGGTGGGGCCGGCGAGCGCACCTCGTCGCCCGGCCGCGAGGTCAGGTGGCCCAGCAGGGCCGCCACGGCCGGGTCGCTCTCGGTGCGCCAGGCGGCAAAGGTTTGCGAGGGCGACACCCGGTGCCGCAGCGGCAGGTAGGCCACCCCCGGCAAGCCGGCCTGGCTCAGTGACTGCGGCACCAGCGCCACGCCCATGCCCTGCGCGACCATGGACACCACCGACAGCCAGTGCCGCACTTCGTGGCGGATGGCGGGGTTCAGGCCCGCCTGCGCACACAGGTGCAGGATCTGCACGTGGTAGTCGGGCGACGCCGTGGCCGAGAACAGCACAAAGGCCTCGTCGGCCAGCTGGGCCAGCTCGATGCGCGGCTGCCCCGCCAGCCGGTGCCCCTGCGGCAGACAGGCCACGAACTGCTCGCTGGCCAGCAGCTGCACCTGCAGCCCGGGCTGGGGCGGCGCGCTGTGCACGAAGGCGAGCTCCAGCCGCCCCTGGGCCAGCGCCAGCAGCTGGTCGTGCGTGTTCATCTCCGTCAGGTGCACCTCCAGCAGCGGGTGGGTGTGCGCCAGCTGCTGCAGCGCCTGGGCCAGGCCACGGAACAGCATGCCGCCGACGAAGCCCACGCGCAGGCGGCCCGCCTTGCCCTCGCCCACGGCGTGCGCCAGGCGCTTGGCCTCCTCGGCCTGCTCCAGCACCTGCCGGGCCGACACCGCCAGCGCCTTGCCGGCCGCCGTCAGCCGCACCGACTTGCTGTTGCGCTCCAGCAGCCGCGTGCCCACCGCGTCTTCGAGCTGGCGGATGGCGACCGACAGCGGCGGCTGCGACATGGCCAGGCGCTCGGCCGCGCGGCCATAGTGCAGCTCCTCGGCCAGCACCAGAAAGTAACGCAGATGGCGCAGCTCCATGGATTCGCAATTCCTATGAAACAAGATATCAACAATATTAGACAGATATCTTCGGCCGACCAAGAATCTCGTCATTCGCCGCAGTCTTCGGAGACACCCCATGACGACGTCCCCCGCCCAGCCCCCCGTCAACCCCGCGATTCCCGATCGCCAGGGCCAGAACTTCTACACCAGCGACGAGCAACTGGCGGCCGTGCTGCGCCTCTACCTGCCCCCCGCCGTGCTCGACAAGCTCACCCCGGTGTTCACCCGCCTGGGCGCGCTGGCCGGCGGCCCGCTGGACGAGCTGGCCAGCATCTCGGACAAGAACCCGCCGACGCTGAGCCTGCGCACCCGCACCGGCCTGAATCAGCAGGTGATCCACAAGCACCCCGCCTACGTCGAGATGGAGCGCCTGGCCCTGTCGGAATTCGGCATGGCGACCGTGTCGCACCGCGAGGACATGTTCGGCGTACCCGGCAAGCTGCCGCCCGCCGTCAAGTACGTGCTGTTCTACCTGTTCGTGCAGGCCGAGTTCGGCCTGTGCTGCCCGGTGTCCATGACCGACTCGCTCACGCGCACGCTCAAGAAGTTCGGTGCCCCCCAGCTGGTCGAGAAGTACCTGCCGCGCTTGACCAGCCTGGACTTCGACGAGCTGGCGCAGGGCGCCATGTTCATGACCGAGCAGGCCGCGGGCTCGGACATCGCCGCCACCGTCACGCGCGCCGAGGCCCAGCCCGACGGCAGCTGGAAGCTGTTTGGCGACAAGTGGTTCTGCTCCAACCCCGACGCCGACTTCGCCATGGTGCTGGCGCGCTCGAACACCGAGCAGCCGGGCATGAAGGGCGTGTCGCTGTTCCTGCTGCCCAAGACACTCGACGATGGCAGCGCCAACGCCTACCGCATCATCCGCCTCAAGGACAAGCTGGGCACCCGGTCCATGGCCAGCGGCGAGATCACACTGGAAGGCGCGACCGCCTACCTGGTCGGCGAAGAGGGCCGCGGCTTCGTGCAGATGGCCGACATGGTGAACAACTCGCGCCTGTCGAACGGCGTGCGCGCCGCCGGTCTGATGCGCCGCGCCGTGGGCGAAGCCGAGTTCATCGCCGCCAACCGCCAGGCCTTCGGCAAGAAGCTGGCCCAGATGCCGCTCATGCAGCGCCAGCTCGACAAGCTGCGCGTGCCCGCCGAGCAGGCGCGCACCATGGTGTTCCAGACCGCCCAGGCGCTGGCCCGCTCGGACGCCGGCGAACCGGACGCCTATGCCCTGGCCCGCATCCTGACACCCATGATCAAGTTCCGCGCCTGCCGCGACGCGCGCAAGGTGGCCGGCGACGCCATGGAGGTGCGCGGCGGCTGCGGCTACATCGAGGAATGGAGCGATCCCCGCATCCTGCGCGACGCCCACCTGGGCTCGATCTGGGAAGGCACCAGCAACATCGTCGCACTCGACGTGATTCGCGCCACCAAGCGCGAGGGCTCGCTGCCCGTGCTGCAGGCCCACCTCGCCGGCCTGCTGGACGGCGTCAGCGGTCATGCCCTGCTCACGTCCGCCTACGAGCAGGCCCTGCGCGACGGCCTGAACCGCGCGGCCGCGCTGGTGGCCACGGCCGCACGCGACGGCGGCGATGTGCTGGCCCGGCAGGCCGCGTCGGCCCTCTACCACGTGACCACGGCCATCGCCATGGCCTGGGAGGCGGCCCGCATCGACTCGCCCGAGCGCATGCGCTGGTCGCAACTGGCGCTGTGGCACCGCGTGCTGCCGCGCGACCCGCTCTCGCCCGATGGGCTGCCCGAGCACTGGCAGGCGGCCCAGCCCGCCGCCGTGGCGCAGGGCTGAGCCTGAACTCCCAGCCCGCCTGCGTCCAGCCGGCCTGAACCGCTCGCCTGGCTGATCGGCTTGCCTGGCTGATCGGCTTGCCCCGCAGCGTGCGCAGGTCGGCTGACGCCCCCCACATTCCCCCTCCGCCTCGTTCACCGCCAGGCGGCGGCTTACCAACGCCCGGCGCTGGCGGAGTCAGGCAATTCCAAACAGCAGTATCAGGCCATGCTCGATTCACTGCAAACGGCAGCCACCCCATACTGCTTAAAAATTAAGAGACAAGCATGAACAATCTCATCACCCTGTCGCGCCGCCTCGTTGCCGGCCTGGCCCTGGCCTCGCTGGCCACCTGGGCCGCCGCGCCGGCCTGGGCCGAAACCTTCCCCAGCAAGCCCGTGCAGTTCGTCGTGCCCTTCCCGCCCGGCGGCCCGACCGACGCTATGGCCCGCACCCTGGCGGCCGAGCTGAGCCAGCTGCTGGGCCAGCCCGTGGTGGTCGAAAACAAGGGCGGTGCCGGCGGCAACATCGGCGCCGACTACGTGGCGCGTGCCCAGCCCGACGGCTACACGCTGATGTTTGGCACCTCGGGCCCGCTGGCCATCAACAAAAGCCTGTACCGCAAGCTGAACTACGACCCCGCGACCAGCTTCACGCCCATCATCTACGTGGGCTACCTGCCCAACATCCTGGTGGTGAACCCCAAGCTGCCGGTCAAGACCGTGCCCGAGCTCATCGCCTACGCCAAGGCCAACCCGGGCAAGCTCAGCTACGCCTCGTCAGGCAACGGCGCCTCGTCGCACCTGGCGGGCGTGCTGTTCAACGGCATGGCCGGCACCGACCTCATGCACGTGCCCTACAAAGGCACCGGCCCGGCCCTGAACGACCTGTTGGCCGGCCAGGTGGGCATGACCTTCACCGACATCCTCACCGCCAAGCCCTATGCTGAAGCCGGCCGCGTGCGCGCGCTGGGCGTAGCCACGCTCAAGCGCTCGCAGGCACTGCCCCAGGTGCCCACGATCGCCGAACAGGGCGTGAAAGGCTACGACGTGAGCGTGTTCTTCGGCGTGGTGGCGCCCAAGGGCCTGCCGGCAGACCGCCAGGCCACCCTGAACCAGGCCTTTGCCCGCGTGCTGGCCTCGCCCAGGGTGAAGCAGGCCTTGGCCGACCAGGGCCTGGAAGCCTCGCCCGACACCCGCCCCGCCGCCCTGGCCCAGTTCATCCAGGACGAGAGCGCCAAGTGGGCCAAGGTGATGAAGGCCGCCGGGGCCATGCTGGACTGATGCCGAGGGCATGAACGGCGGCACGCGGCGACAAGGCCCGCACGCCCTGCGTGCGACACTTGCGCGCCTGCCGTCGGGCCCCGTTGTCGCACCCACCGTGCGCCTTGGCGCGGCGGCATTCGTTGACCTTTTCCAGCAGCACCCCAGCAATACCCCCGCAATATCCCATGCCTGTTGTTCCCGACCTGCCCCTGTTCACCGAAACCGCCGACAACGAGTTCTTTGGCTTGCCCATGGAGATGGCGCGCACCATCCGGCTCACCGGCGAAGCCATTGCCGGCCACCACTGCCGTGTGCGCCTGCCCTACAACAAGGCCTTCACCAACAGCCGCGGCGACATGCACGGCGGCATGATCGCCACGCTGTTCGATGCCGGCCTGTCGGCCGCCTGCCGCGCCCACGACCCGCGCAAGTACGGCGTGGTCACCATCGACCTGACGATCCACTTCATGGCCCCTGCGCCGGGCGACATGATCTGCCACGCCGTGTGCGAGCGCCGCGGAAAGAGCATCTCCTTCGCGCGCGGCGAAATCCGCAACGACGCGGGCGAGCTGCTGGGCATGGCCACGGGCACCTTCAAGCTGCTCGAGCGCGGCGTCGCCCAGCCCTGAGCGCGCTGCGGGCGGTCCATCCGCCCCTTTAACACCTGGGTATAGACCCATCCCCGTTGTCAACGCAACGAGGACAGCCCCATACCCTGCACCTCCATCACTTCACCCGCCCCTGCTGGCCGTTCCGGAGTTTCGCCATGAGCCTTGTCCCCACCCCACCGCCCCAGACCGGCACCGTCGGTGCCCTGGCCGGCCTGCGCGTGCTCGACATTTCGCGCATCCTGGGGGCCCGTACTGCGGCCAGATCCTGGGCGACCATGGCGCGGACGTGCTCAAGGTGGAGCCGCCGCAGGGCGACGACACGCGCACCTGGGGCCCGCCCTACTACCCCAACGGCGTGGCCTCGTACTACTACGGCCTGAACCGCAACAAGCGCGTGCAGACGCTGGATTTTTCGCAAGCCGAGGGCCGCGAGCGCCTGCTCGAGCTGATGGGCGAGGCCGACGTGCTGATCGAGAACTTCAAGACCGGCACCATGGAGAAATGGGGCATCGGCTACGAGCAGGTCCGGGCGCGCTTTCCACGCCTAGTCTGGTGCCGGGTGTCGGGCTTCGGCGCCGACGGCCCGCTGGGCGGCCTGCCGGGCTACGACGCCGCGATCCAGGCCATGGCCGGCCTCATGAGCATCAATGGCGAGGCCGGCGGCGACCCGCTGCGCGTGGGCCTGCCCGTGGTGGACATGATCACCGGCCTGAACGCGGCGCTGGGCGTGATGCTGGCGCTGGCCGAGCGCGACCGCAGCGGCCAGGGCCAGTTCGTCGAGTCGGCGCTGTACGACAACGGCCTGGCGCTGCTGCACCCGCACGCGCCCAACTGGTTCACCAGCGGCAAGGTGCCGGGCCGCACGGGCAACGCCCACCCCAACATCTACCCCTACGACGCGTTGAAGACCGGCACCGACCCCATCTTCATGGCCGTGGGCAACGACCGCCAGTTCCAGACCTTCTGCAAGCTGATCGGCGTGCCCGAGCTGGCGCAAGACCCCGACTACGCAACGGCCGGCGCGCGCTCGTCCAACCGGGCCGTACTCAAGCCGCTGCTCGAAACAGCGCTGGCCAAGTTCGAATGCGCCCAGCTCGTCGACGACCTCATGGCCGCGGGCGTGCCGGCCGCGCCCGTGCTCAACGTCGAACAGGCGCTACTGCACCCGCACACGGCGCACCGCCAGATGGTGGTCGAGATGGCCGATGGTTACAAAGGCCTGGGCGCGCCCATCAAGCTCAGCCGCACGCCCGCCACCTACCGGCTGACCCCGCTGACGCCCGGCAGCGCGTTCCTCGATCGTCCGGCCGCCAACGAATGAACGGGGTATGCACCGATTGCCGTTTCATTTGAAACGGTAATCCATGCATACCCCCGAATCGCTGCTGCCTCGCATGCGGCATTCCGCAAGGCGTTGACGCGCCAAGGCACACGCGCAACACCCGTCCAGCGTCGAAGCGCCCTGACTCAGGGCGATCAGGCCGTCGCACCCGATCCCAGCAGGGCCTGCGCGATGGGACGGCAGCGCCGCGTGGCGACGCGCACAGCGAACGCCTGGACAAGGGCGGCCACCCGCAACGACGACCGGCAACCCTTGGCCCGCAATGGCTCACGCTGGAGCGGCTGGACCGGCATCGGCTCGGTCCACCGCGCCGCCAGCCGACTCCGGCCATGACGTGCGCCGCACCGGCTCCCCCACACCCCACACCAACGCAAAAAAAAGCGACACCCCATCGGGGTGCCGCTGTGTCTGGCGCCGCTGCGCCCGCCAAGCTCCGCCCGGGGCGGAGCTGGCCATCAGCTGTGTTGGCCGTAGGCCTTCAGGGCCGCGCGGGTCTGGGCGTTGTTCAACGCACCACCCTCGCCGGCGCCGTATTGGCGCAGGCCATCGTTCAGCCAGCGTTGGGTGTCGGCGTTGACGGCCTCACGGCTCAGCTGACCGGCCGGTGCCGTCAGGTAGTCGGGGCGTTCACCGGCTTCGATCTGGGCCGCGGGCGACACATGGGCCGACTGGCTTTGGCCCACGGCCACCAGCTGCGCCGGGTTGGGGCTGGCCCACTCTTCCTGGCTGGCGGCCTGTGCGCCGGCAGCAGCAAACAAACCCAGGGCGGCGATGGCAACGATGCGATTCAACATGGTGTGATCCTTTCGGTGATCTTGGGCGAACGTGGCCGGGCGATGCTGTCCGGTCTTGTGCGGTTCAGGCAGAACCTCGTTCGTCGTGATTCGAACTATAGTGACCATGAATTCACATTTAAACCGTCATTTCGGCAATTGATCGTTGTTGAATTGACAACAATTCTCAAGAACCATTCTGGTAAACCCTGATCGTGGACCTCTTTCGCGCCCTGCAAGCCTTCGTCGCCGTGGTGGACCAGGGCAGCCTCGTCAAAGCCGCTGAACACCTCGCGCGTCCCACGGCCGTGGTGTCGCGCCAGCTCTCGGCCCTGGAGGCTCACCTGGGCACCCGCCTGCTGCAGCGCACCACACGCCGCCAGGCCCTGACCGAAGCCGGCCAGGAGTACTACCAGCGCGCCACGCAGATCCTGGCCGAGCTGGAGGAAGCCGAAGCCGTGGTCAGCCAGCAGACGCTGCGGCCCGAGGGCCTGCTGCGCGTGGCTGCACCGCTGTCGTTCGGCATCCACCAGCTGCCCGGCCTGCTGCCCGAGCTGTGCGAGCGCTACCCCCAGCTGCGGCTGGACATCTTCGTCACCGACCGCGTGGTGGATCTGTTGCACGACGGCATCGACCTGGCGCTGCGCACCCACCTCGAGGCCGACGAGAACGTGGTGGCCCGCGAGATCTGCCGCCTGCCGCTGGTGGCCTGCGCGGCGCCGGCCTACCTGGCCCGCCGCGGCACGCCCCGGCATCCCCGTGAGCTTGAGGCCCACCAGACGCTGAGCTACACCTACCTCAGCTACCAGGACCGCTGGACCTTTTCCGACGATGTCGGCAACACGCAGCAGGCGCCCATCCAGCCCACCGTGCGCGCCACCACCGGCGACCTGCTGCGCCCGCTGGCCAGCGCCGGCCACGGCATCGTCGCCGTGCCGCGCTACATCGTGCAGGACCTGCTGGACAGCGGCGCCCTGCAGCCGGTGCTGGCCGGCTGGCACCTGCAGCCGCTGCCGCTCTACGCCGTGTTTCCCAGCCGCAAATTCATCTCGGCCAAGGTGCGGGTCTTCGTCAACCACCTGCTGGACCACCTGGGCGCGCCCGACCCGCATCGGCTGGACCTGCGTTAGCGATTTGGCAGCATGGGGTTGCTGCCGATCATCAGTCATCGCAAGCATGGGGATACCCATGACCAGGTGTGACGATGCGGTGTGGCCGATGGCTGGCTTGGAACCGGTTCGGATGCCGCCCGCGGGACAAACTTGGGCTTCAACCGTCAGGCCGCCCCGCGACCATCGGACACTGCCCCTGCCCTGCCGCCGAAGCGAACACTGAACCCGCGGGCGACGGTGGCCCTGCCTGACCCCATGCCCGGTTCAGCGCGCACAGGCGCGGCGGCACAGCGACGGAGCACGCAGCACGGAGCACGGAGCACGCAGCACGGAGCACGGAGCACGGAGCACGGAGCACGGAGCACGGAGCACGGAGCACGGAGCACGGAGCACGCAGCACGCAGCACGCAGCACGCAGCACGCAGCACGCAGCACGCAGCACGCAGCACGCAGCACGCAGCACGCAGCACGCAGCACGCAGCACGCAGCACGGGGCACGGGGCACGTCAGCCCGAGGCACCGCAGCCGTGGCGCACAGCGGCGGCCGCCTGTCCAGTGTGGCGCGGCAACCTCCCACGCGCCGCTGGGGCATTGGCCGGCGGCTTGCCCCGCCACCGGGCCGTCACTAGACTTCACCCCGTTCAAGCGGATCGACCCTCATCCCAGGCCCTTGGACACCCGGCGACAGCCGGACAGGAGGACGACCTCCCTCGCGTTGAGCACCCCTTCAGGACGGCCTGAGCACACGGATGCGCCTGCAGTCGGCATCGCACCCGCATGGAGTTCCCTCATGGCATGGATCTATCTCTTGTTCGCTGGCTTGCTCGAGGTCATCTGGGCCTACACCATGAAGCTGTCCAACGGCTTCACCAAGCTGGGCCCCAGCGCCATCACCCTGGTCGCCATGATCGCCAGCTTCGGCCTGCTCAGCGTCGCCATGCGCAGCCTGCCGCTGGGCACGGCCTACACCATCTGGACCGGCATCGGCGCCGTGGGCGCCTTTGTGCTCGGCGTCACCGTGCTGGGCGAAGCCCTCACGCCCATGCGTGTGCTGGCGGCGGTGCTCATCGTCACCGGCCTGGTGCTGATGAAGCTCAGCAGCAGCTGACACCGCCGGCCTCTGCGCGATGCATGCAGGGGTATGCAGCCCTTGCCGTTCTTTTGAGAACGACGATGGCCGCATACTGACCTTGAAGCGAGGTGCCGATCTGGCCACCCCCGGCATCAGGCGGCCACCGCCACCGCGTCGGCGGCCCCCGCAACCCCGCTGCGTATGATCGCGGCCATGCCGTTCCGATCCTGCCTTGCCCCCTGGTTCCAGCCGCCGGCCCTGCGCCAGCTTCGTCGCCGCGGGGGTGCCCCGCGCGTCGGCGCCCTGTCGCCGCCTCACGCCTGGGTGCTGGCCGCCGTGGGCGCCCTGTGCCTGGCGTGGACGGCCCCGGCAGCGGCGCAAGCGGGCGCCCGCTGCAACCCCCAGGGCAGCGTGGACGAGGTGAACGCCTGCTCGGTGCGGGATTTTCAGCAGGCCGACACCGCCATCCAGGTGCTGTATGGCGACGTGATGCGCATCCAGCCGGCGCACGAACGCCCCGCTTTGCGCAAGGAGCAAACGGCCTGGGCCCGCGAGCGCGAGGCCCGGTGCCGCCAACAGACCGCCGCGCAACAGGCACGCCCCGAGTGGCCACGGCTGCTGCACGAATGCCTGACCCGCGTCACCCAGGAGCGCCGCGCCGGCCTCATGCGCTGGATGAGCGCGGACACCCCTGCCGCTGCGCCTTGATTGCAGGAGTATCTGGCCATGTCCGTTTCTGAGACAACGGAATTCAGCCCATACCCCTGCCAATTCTGAACGCCACGCTGTCGAGGCCGAATCCAATCCATCCCCGGCCAGGACAACTGCCGCGTTGCGCTGAAGATCCCTCCAGCCTGCCGCCTGGAGCGACGCGCAGGCCCGGTTCAGCGATCGCCTGATCGGCGGGCGATGGGCCGCATCGCGATGCCGGGCAGGCCGATGTCGGCGTCAACACCGATGACGACCGCGGCGCACGGGCGACCGATGCCTGCCGGTGCTTGCCCCCGGTCGGCCCATGCCTGCGCCGGCTCGCGACTCACGCGGCCAGGAAGCTGGCGCGCGCGATCGCCAGCACACCGGCCTCGTTGCGCACGGTGCAGTGCGCAATCGCCCAGGGCTTTGCCGTTTTTCACCGGGGTCACCTCCACGGTGATCCAGTCGCCAATGTCGCCGCCGCCGACGTAGTCCAGCGTCAGCCCGGTGGTGACGAGCTTGCCGGGCAGCGTGCGCGCGGCCGTGAGGGTGTAACCCATGGCCACATCGGCCACGGTGGCGAACACCCCGCCGTGCAGCTTGCCCCGCGCATTGGCGTGCTTGGGCAAGGCCCGAAAACCGATCAGAAAGCCCTGGCTCAGCGCCTGGTCCGGGCTGTGAGGCTGGTAGAAAAACGGGCCGTTCAGGTCGAGGTAGGGGCTGGTGCGGAACAGCGGCAGCCAGCCCGGCGGGGGCGCAGCGTCGTCGTGCAGGCTCATGGCGGGGCTCCAGGTGCGGGCTTGAGCCACCTGCCCGCGCCGGTCTGGCGACGGGCGGCCGGCGGCCTCAGGTGTTGCTCACCGTGATGGTGGGGAATTTGTTCGAGTAGTCCTTGGCGGTGCTGGCCACGGCCACCGCCAGCTGGCGCGCGGCGGCCCGGTACAGCGCGGCGTTGGCCGAATCGGGGTCGGCCGCCACGGTGGGCGTGCCGCCATCGGCCTGCTCGCGGATCGAGAGCGACAGCGGCATGGACGCCAGCAGCTTCACCCCCATCTCGCCGGCGATGCGGGCACCGCCCCCGGCGCCGAAGATGTGCTCGCTGTGGCCGCACTGGCTGCAGACGTGCACGGCCATGTTCTCGATCACGCCCAGGATGGGCACGTTCACCTTCTCGAACAGGGTGATGCCCTTGCGCACGTCCAGCAGCGCGATGTCCTGCGGCGTGGTGACGATGACGGCCCCCGTCAGCGGCACGCGCTGCGCCAGGCTGAGCTGGATGTCGCCGGTGCCGGGCGGCAGGTCGACGAGCAGGTAGTCCAGGTCGCGCCAGCGGGTGCCGCGCAGCAGCTGGTCCAGCGCCTGGGTCGCCATGGGGCCGCGCCAGATCATGGCCTGGCTCTCGGCCACCAGAAAGCCGATGGAGATCACCTGCACGCCGTGGGCCTCCAGCGGCTCCATGGTCTTGCCGTCGGTGGTTTCGGGCTTGTGCCCGGCCAGGCCCATCATCAGCGGCTGGCTGGGGCCGTAGATGTCGGCGTCGAGCAGGCCCACGGTGGCGCCTTCGGCCGCCAGCGCCAGCGCCAGGTTGGCGGCCGTGGTGCTTTTGCCCACGCCCCCTTTGCCCGAGGCCACGGCGATGATGTTTTTCACGCCCGGCAGCAGCTGCACGCCGCGCTGGGCCGCGTGCGCCACCACCTCGCTGCGCACCGACACCTGCACGGCCGTCACCTCGGGCAGCGCACGCACGGCCGCCTCGGCGGCCTCGCGCAGCGCGTCAAATTTGGATTGCGCCGGGTACGGCAGCACCAGCTCCAGGCTGACCTGGCCGCGGTCGATCTGCACCTGGCGCACGAGCTTGGCCGCCACCACGTCGCGACCCAGGTCGTCGTCGACCACCGTGGCGAGAGCTTGCAGCACCGCCTCACGGGGCGGCACGCTGGCGTCGGGCGCCTGGCCCGACGACTTTTGAAAGAGGGAGAACACCATGGGCGCCGAGTCTAGCGAGGCCGCAATGCCCCAGGTGGCGGCATTGCGAACGCCCGCGACGCGGCGGCGCCCCGGTATCCCATGCCGTCAAGCGCGGCGGCGGCGTGCGGCCAAGCCCGCCAGCACACCAGCTAGGCCCAGCAGGCCCCAGACCGAGCTGGCCGGCACCGGCAGCGCGACCGCCTGGGTCAGCTGCACGCTGCGCGTGGTCTGGGCCGGCAGGTGGTCGGCATCGCCCGCCTGCGCGGCCACGATCACGCACTCGCCCACGGCCAGCATGGTCACCGTCGTGCCCGAGACGCTGCACACCGCCGGGTCTTGCGACGCGTAGGTGATGGGCAGGCCCAGCGACGAGGTGGCCGGATCGACGTCAAAGGTCTGGTTGGCCACGAACACACGGCTGGCCGGTGTGGGCTGCGGGAAGTCCACGGTCTGCGTCAGCTGGAAGAAGGCATCCGCCGCCAGATCCGCCGCCATGACGTGGCTGAGCGGGTTGACGGTGCCCGACACGCCGCCACCCCACTGGCCAAAGACCGCGGGCGCCACGGGCACCGCCTGCAACTGCAGCGGGGTGCCGGTGGCCACGGCCCATTGGCCGGCGCCCTGGGCGCGCAGCTCGGTCGCGGGTTGCACGTCGATGCTGCCAGCCCCCAGGCCCGAGGTGCTGAGCGTCAGGCAGCGCACGCTGACGGCGGTGTCCGTGGTCTGGCTGCCGGCGGTTGCGGCATCGCCATCGGTCAGCATGGTGACGGGCAGCAGCGAGAGCGTGCCCGTGGCGCTGAGGCTGGCCTGGTTGGCAATCTGCACATCGCCCGAGCACAGGGGGTCCACCGTCACGCGGTAGCCCACGGACAGCGGGGGCGCGCCCACGGCCATCGTGCCGCCTTGCACGGCGTTGGCGCCGGCGCCCAGGCGCACGGTCAGCGTGCGCGTGGCGGCGTTGTAGTCGGCCGCGTCGTCGCCGGCGGCGTCGGTCAGCGGCGCGCCGCCCACCTGCAGCGAGCCCGGCACGTAGCTCACGCCCGCGGGCAACGCGTTGCGCAGCACCAGGTTGCTGGCGCCGTCTTCGCCGGTGTTGCTGACGCTGACGGCGTAGGCCAGTTCGTCGCCCGGCAGCACCGCCGTGCCACCACCCTGCGGCGTCACCGTCATGGTGCTGGTGTTGAACGAGGGCACGTAGGTGTCGATCGAGGTGATGAAGGTGGCCAGGCCGTAAACGTCGTACGTGCTGGTCGCCGACACGCTAGCTGTCGTGGCCCCCTGCGACAGGCGCGGCGTGATGTCCACCACGTCGAAATCCAGGCCTGCGAGACTGCGTGAGGCCCCCGTCAACCGCGGCAGATCGCCGGCGTTGGACACCGGCATGCCCAAGTAACTGCGCGAGCCATTGAAAAAGTTGTCAACTGGATTCTGCGCATCGAACAGCTGCCCGCCATTCACACGCAAGCCATCTCCAATGTAGGCGGCATCCCCCTCCAGGGCCACCACGCCCAACTTGGCTGAAAACGGGCCGTTGGGCACTTGAAACCCCGAGATGGTGGCGTTGGCAGGCGAACCGTATTGCACCAAGTCCATGCCATCGAACAAGGTCAGGTTGCGCAGCGGGTCGCTGGGCCGTTCGTAGAACACCACCATCCACCAGCCTGCATAGGCATAGGAGTCGTTGAGGTTGCGCACATCCCGGGTCGGGATGTTGCCCACCCGGTAGGCACCCGCACCGTGGGCCTGCACCAGCTGTGTCACATCGGCCCGGGCACGGTACCAGTTGCTGCCCAGCGAGGTAGTGGCCACGTTGCTGGCCGCCACCACCTGGCTGCTGCCACTGGCCGGCACCTCCAGCGTGGCCGTGACGGTGCCCGGCACTGGCGCAGTCCTCAGGGTGGCGCTCCAGTACAGCCACGCGTGCGTGACGGTGGCGCCGGCCGGCAGGTTCAGCACGGCCGTGCTGCGAGCCTGGCTGGGCGTGATGCTGGTGTTGGCCCACGCCGTTCCCTTGTCTTCGGCCCGCCAGAACACGTCGATTTCATTGGCCGCGATGCCACTGCCGCAAGCACCCGCCGTGCTCACCGTGCCCACCACCGGCGCTGGCGTGCCCGCCGTGCACGATTGCCCCAGCGTGTTGCCCATCAACACGAAATCACCCCGCTGGTTGACCTGCGCCACCTGCACGGGCGCCGCCCACGCCAGTTGCGCCAATCCACCCATCGCCAACCCGACCCACCACGTTTGCCACCGCATCGCCTTCTCCACGTCAAGTTTGAAACACCGTGTTTCAACGCGCGAGACGATACGGCCCGGGACGGGCTTTGCCCATCACTGAAATTCGGTATTTTGCAGACCCCGTGCGCGCTGACCGAGAATGCAGCGGTGACCCCGGCAAGCCTCCCCTCCCCGACAAAAACCGCGCTCGTGCTCTCGGGCGGCGGTGCGCGCGCCGCCTACCAGGTGGGCGTGCTGCAAGCGCTGGCCTGGCTGCAGCGCGCCAACAACCGGCACGACCACGCCTCGCCCTTCAACATCCTGGTCGGCACCTCGGCCGGCGCCATGAACGCTGCCGCCGTGGCCTGCGGCGCCGATCACTTCGGCCTGACCGTGGGCCGCATGGCGCGCGCCTGGCGCAATGTGCACACCGATCAGGTCTACCGCACCGACTCGCTGGCCATGCTGCGCTCGGGCGCGCACTGGGTCAGCGTGCTGTCCGCGGGGTGGATGCTCACGCGCTGGCTGCGCCTGCACCCCAAATCCATCCTGGACAACGCGCCGCTGCGCCGCGTGCTGCACGAGCTGGTGCCGCTCGAGCGCCTGCCGCTGCAGTTTGCGCAAGGCCACCTCCAGGGCCTGGCGGTCACCGCCTCCAGCTACGCCATGGGCGACCACGTCACCTTCTACCAGTCGGCCTCGCCCATGCGGCCCTGGAGCCGCACGCAGCGCCGGGCCGTGTCCGAAGCCCTCACGCACGAACACCTGCTGGCCTCGACAGCCATCCCGTTCATCTTTCCGGCGCAGGCGCTGAGCCTGGGCGGCCAGACCAGCTGGTTCGGCGACGGCACCCTGCGCCAGATGTCGCCCATCGCGCCGGCCATTCACCTGGGCGCCGAACGCGTGTTCGTGGTTGGCGTGGGCCGGCAGAACGAATCGGGCACCACCTGGCCGACCACGGCCAGCCGCTACCCCAGCCTGGCCCAGGTGGCCGGGCACGCGCTGTCGGGCATCTTTCTGGACGCGCTGGCCATGGACGTGGAGCGGCTGCAGCGCATCAACCACACACTCAGCCTCATGGACCCCGCCAAGCGCGCGCACAGCGAGCTGCGCCCCATCGAGCTGCTGCTCATCTCGCCCTCGCAGCGGCTGGACACCCTGGCCGCGCGCCACATGGCGGACCTGCCGCTGTCGGTGCGCACCCTGCTCAAGGTGCTGGGCGCCCCGGTCGAGGCCGCCGTGGCCAACGCCGACACGCTGGAAGGCCGAAACGCCGCCGGCGCCGCCCTGGCCAGCTACCTGCTGTTCGAGGCCAGCTACACCCACGAGCTGATCAACCTGGGCTGGCGCGACGCCATGGCCCAGCGCGACGCGGTCTGCGCCTTTTTCGGCTGGACCCTGCCGGCCGCGCGCGGCGATGCGCCCCACGCCAGCCACACCGCCTGAGGCCGGGTGCTTCGGCGGCCCACGTCAGAAGTCGCCATTGATTGGCACAGTATCACCATGCTGCCGTTTTCATGACAACGACAGCAACCGCATACTGCAACCCAAGATCACTTAAACCAGATCGTCTATCCCCAGGCAGCCGCGCCACCCCGTGTGCCGGCGCGTGGGTGAACGCGCCCTTGCGGTCTGCAGCCTGGCCGCTCGGCACCTCGCCGGACTCAGCCGCGTCAGCACCCGAACCGCGCGTTCGGCAGAACGCGCTGAAAGCCGCGCGCGAGGCTGAGCAACTGGCCGAGCTGGACGGGCGCGCGAACCCTGCCCACCCGCGCGCGAACGGCCTGCGAAATCCGCCTGCGAATCGGCGGCGCTTCGGGCCGCCAGGTCGGCCCACACGCGACAGGCCCGTGCCCCCTGGGCCGGCACGATGGCCCCGCAGTTCATCGCGAGCGATCGCCCACCCTTCAGGAGACACGCATGACACGATTTCCCGGCGCCTGGCTGGCCGGCCTGTGCCTGGCGTTTGCCGGCCACGCCCACGGTGACCATTCGGCGGCCACCCTCAGCGCCAACAACGGCAGCCCCTGGTTCCCCTCTGTCTGGGGCCCAAGCGACGAAATCGGCGCGGCCAACCGCCTGACGCCGGACAAGGTGCTGGCCGCCAAGGACCTCATCCGGACCGGCAAGACCTATTCGCTGGGCATCACCGTGGGCGCGGACACCCCGGCTTACGGCGCCGTGCGGCGCTGCTCGGTGTACGTGGTGGCGGGCCGCATGGGCGCGTCCAAGGGCGCCGGCCCCAACGAACTCATCTCGAACGACGACATGCTCAACTGCTGGAACGGCGTGGGCACGCAGCTCGACGGCCTGGGCCACATCGGCATCGGCGAGCACTACTACAACGGCCACAAATGGGGCGACATCACCGCCATCGACGGGCTGAAGAAGCTGGGCACGGACAAGGTGCCCCCGATGGTGACGCGCGCCGTGCTGCTGGACATGGCCGCCCTCTTCGGCCAGAACCCGGTGAAGGAAGGCACGGCCTTCAACCGCCCGGAGATCGACGCCGCCCTGAAGCGGCAGAACGTCAGCATCCGCGAAGGCGACGTGGTGCTGTTCCACACCGGCTGGCTCGATGTGGCGGCCACCGACCCCAAGCGCTACAGCACCGTGGAGCCCGGCCTGGGCCGCGAGGGCGCGCACTACCTGGCGAGCAAGGGGGTGGTGGCCGTGGGCGCCGACTCGAACGCGCTGGAGGTGATGCCGTTCGAGTCCGGCGCGGGCGCCTTCGAGGTGCACCAGATCCTGCTGGCCCGCAACGGCATCTACATCCTGGAGAACATCCAGACCCGCGAACTGGCGAAAGACGGGGTGAGCGAGTTCCTGTTCGTGCTGGGCCAGAGCAAGTACAAGGGCGCGGTGCAAACCATGATCAACCCGATCGGCATCCGCTGATCGGACCGGGATCCGCGGTCCCTTGACGGCCGCCTGACGCCGGGCGTGCGGCACCTTCGGCCGCTCGGTGGTCAGGCCCGCCTGCTCGGGCCTCGGTCTTTCACTCAGCAGTATTCAGCCATTCCCGATCATCTACGATCGGAGATAGACCCATACCCCATGAAAAAGCGCCACATGCCGCACAGGCATGTGGCGCAGGGGCCGGTTGTCAGCGTGGGGCGCCAGTGCTCGGGGCACCGGGCCACCGCCTCAGCGGGCGTGGAACTGGAACACGCCCGGTTCCTGGATGGGATCGACCGTCACCTCGATCACGCTCTTGGGCGGGAAGCGCCCTTCCAGCAACAGCCGCGACAGCGGGTTCTCGATGCGCTGCTGGATCGCCCGCTTGAGCGGCCGCGCGCCGAACACCGGGTCGAAGCCAACCTTGGCCAGCTCCGCGATGGCGGCCGGCTGCACGTCCAGCGTCAGCTCCAGCTTTGCCAGCCGCTGCGTGAGCTGGGCCAGCTGAATCTGGGCGATGGCGCCGATCTGCGTCGAATCCAGGCCATGGAAGACCACGATCTCGTCGATGCGGTTGAGGAACTCGGGCCGGAAATGGTCCTTGAGTTCGCCGAACACCGCGTCCTTCACGTCGTCGTAGGGCTGGCCCGCCATGGCCTGAATCATCGGCGAGCCGATGTTGCTGGTCATGATGATCACGGTGTTCTTGAAGTCCACCGTGCGGCCCTGGCCATCGGTCAGGCGGCCATCGTCCAGCACCTGCAGCAGCACGTTGAACACGTCCGGGTGCGCCTTCTCGACCTCGTCGAGCAGCACCACGCTGTAGGGCTTGCGGCGCACGGCTTCGGTCAGGTAGCCGCCTTCCTCGTAGCCCACGTAGCCCGGGGGCGCGCCAATCAGGCGGGCCACCGAGTGCTTCTCCATGAACTCGCTCATGTCGATGCGGATCAGGTGCTCTTCGCTGTCGAACAGGAAGCCGGCCAGCGCCTTGGTCAGCTCGGTCTTGCCCACGCCGGTCGGCCCCAGGAACAGGAAGGAGCCCGTCGGCCGGTTCGGATCGGACAGGCCCGAGCGCGAGCGGCGGATGGCGTTGGCCACGGCCGAGATCGCTTCTTCCTGGCCCACCACGCGCTCGTGCAGCTTGACCTCCATGTGCAGCAGCTTGTCTTTCTCGCCCTGCATCATCTTGGCCACCGGGATGCCGGTGGCGCGGCTGACCACCTCGGCGATCTCCTCGGCCCCCACCTGTGTGCGCAGCAGGCGGTGGCCTTGCAAGGCGCCGGCGTCGTTTTCCTTGGCTTCGGTTTCCTTGAGCTGTTTTTCAAGCGCCGGCAGCTTGCCGTACTGCAGCTCGGCCACCTGGTTGAAGTCGCCCTTGCGCGTGGCCTCCTGAATCTGGAAGCGGATTTGCTCGAGCTCCTTGCGGATCTGCTCGGAGCCTTGCGCGCTGGCCTTCTCCGCCTGCCACACCTCGTCCAGGTCGGCGTACTCCTTCTCGGCCTGGCGCAGGTCTTCTTCGATCAGGGCCAGGCGTTTTTGTGACGCCTCGTCCTTTTCCTTCTTCATCGCCTCGCGCTCGATCTTGAGCTGGATGATGCGGCGGTCGAGCTTGTCCATCACCTCGGGCTTGGAGTCGATCTCGATCTTGATCTTGGCCGCGGCCTCGTCGATCAGGTCGATCGCCTTGTCGGGCAGGAAGCGGTCGGTGATGTAGCGGTGGCTCAGCTCGGCCGCGGCCACGATGGCCGGATCGGTGATGTCCACGCCGTGGTGGGCCTCGTACTTCTCCTGCAAGCCGCGCAGGATGGCGATGGTGTCTTCCACCGTGGGCTCGCCCACCAGCACCTTCTGGAAGCGGCGCTCGAGCGCGGCGTCCTTCTCGATGTACTTGCGGTACTCGTCCAGCGTGGTCGCACCGATGCAGTGCAGCTCGCCGCGCGAGAGCGCCGGCTTGAGCATGTTGCCGGCATCCATGGCGCCTTCGGCCTTGCCCGCGCCCACCATGGTGTGGATCTCGTCGATGAACAGGATGATGCGGCCATCGTCCTTGGCCACTTCCTTCAGCAGGGCCTTCAGGCGCTCTTCGAACTCGCCGCGGTACTTGGCACCGGCCAGCAGGCCCGCCATGTCCAGGCTCAGCACGCGCTTGTCCTTGAGCGTATCGGGCACCTCGCCCGCCACGATGCGCTGCGCCAGACCTTCGACGATGGCGGTCTTGCCCACGCCGGGCTCGCCGATCAGCACCGGGTTGTTCTTGCTGCGGCGCTGCAGCACCTGGATGGCGCGGCGGATTTCGTCGTCACGGCCGATCACGGGGTCGAGCTTGCCCAGCCGGGCGCGCTCGGTCAGGTCCAGCGTGTACTTCTTCAGCGCCTCGCGCTGGCCTTCGCCTTCGGCCGAATCCATGGTCTGGCCACCACGCACGGCGTCGATCGCGGCTTCCAGCGCCTTGCGCGTGAGGCCATGGTCCTTGGCGATGCGGCCGGCCTCGCCCTTGGCGTCGGTCAGCGCCAGCAGGAACAGCTCGCTGGCGATGTACTGATCGCCGCGCTTGATGCCTTCCTTCTCGGTCGCCTGCAACAGCCGGGCCAGGTCGGGCCCGACGGTGACCTGGTCCTGGCCGGTGACCTGGGGCAGGCGCTTGACGGCCTGCTCGGCATCGGCCGTCAGCGCGTTCACGTTGACGCCGGCGCGCGCCAGCAAGGACTTGGGGCCCTCGTCCTGGCGCAGCATGGCGGTCAGCACGTGCACCGGCTCGATGTAGGCGTTGTCATGGCCCAGGGCCAGCGACTGCGCGTCGGCCAGGGCTTCCTGAAATTTGGTGGTGAATTTGTCTGCTCGCATGGGTGGTGTGTTCTCCAATGCGGGATATCTGGGACGCTGCCGCGCCAATTCAAGCCCGTTCGCGCGCTCAATGTCCCCATTTCCTGACATGGGGCGCCGCCGGGGGCTGTTAGGCTGCGACTATATTGATGGTTTGCCCTGGGCCGGAGCGGCTACTCACACCTGGGGTAAATTTGATTCAGGCCCCGGCTACTTGAAAGAAAGGTTTTTGACATGAGCGAACAAGCCAACAACGCCAAGGATTTCGTGGACGACGTCGCCGAGAAAGCCCACGAGGCCGTCGACAAGGCGCACGACAAGACCCAGCAGGCCATCGACGACGCCGACGACAAAGCCCGCACCATCCGCGACGAACTGCGCCCCGCCATCGACGCCCTGAACGCCCGCGTGCAGGACCTGGCATCGCGCACGCGCCAGGCCGCCTGCGACAAGCGGGACCAGACCAAGGAAACCGTGCAGGCCTACGCCGACCGGACCAGCGCCTACGTGGTCGAGCAACCGCTGAAGTCGGTGGCGATTGCCGCCGCCGCCGGCGCGGTGCTGGCCTTGCTGCTGGGCCGCCGCCACTGATTGCCGCCCGCCCCCAAGCTTGATGCAGTATGCCTGCATTGCCGTTCAACGTTGATCGGGAATGCAGGCATACTGCCTTTCTAATCCCCTGATTTTCCATCGTTCAAAGGACGCTTCATGAAACGCATGCACACGCTGGCCCTGGCGCTGACCCTGGGCCTGGCTGCCGTGGCCACCACCGGCTGCTCGGTGGCGCGCAACCAACAATCTGCGGGCGGCTACGTGGACGACGCCGCCATCACCACCAAGGTGAAGTCCAGCTTCGCCACCGACCCCACCGTGTCGGCCATGGCCATCAAGGTCGAAACGCTGAACGGCGAGGTGCTGCTCTCGGGCTTCGCCAAATCCGAGGCCGAACGCAACCAGGCGGCCGAACTGGCCCGCAACATCGCCGGCGTGAAGCTCGTGCGCAACGCCATCGCCGTGCGCTGAGCGACAGGGGCGACCGAGGGCGCCGCGCCAGTCCGGCGCGCCGGACCCTCCCCGATGGCGGGGTCCCCCTCTTCACGCGCCGGTGCCCAGACGAGACCATCGAGCGGCGCACCGCTGGTGGCAACCATCCGGGGGCTTTGCAACCTGACCAGCGGCCTGATGGCGTGCGGCACAGGCTCGCCCCCTCCCGCTCCGCCCGCTCCTTCAACCCAGCGGGCCGCCCTGAGTCTCCAGACCCTCGCGTCGGCCCGACGCTGCAGCGGCCACGCTTTTGCCGCGATCAACCACGCCAATCGTGCGATGCGTGGCGTGCAGCGGGCGAGCGGCTTGGGCGGCTGAACGCACCTGAAAACCCGCGGACAGCCCGCCTCACGGATGGCGTGTGCGTTTCGCCAGGCGAGACGACAGGGTCTGGGACAGGGCCTACACCGCGATTCGCCGAGAATCCTGCGCATCCGTCGCTCCGCCCATGCCGGCTGAGGGCCTGACCGCAGGTCCGCCCCCGCCCGAGGTTTTTTCGCGCCATGCCTGTTTCGCTTCGCCTTGCCCGGGCCCACCTCCCGTTTCTGGACTGGCCGCGCCTCACGGCCGCCCAGGCCCGCCAGGAAATCCTGGCCGGCTTCACCGTGGCCCTGCTGGTGGTGCCGCAAAGCATTGCCTACGCCACGCTGGCCGGCATGCCGGCCATCACCGGCATCTACGCCGCCCTGATCCCGGCCTTCATCGCCTTGCTGTTTTGCCGTTCGCAACGCCTGGGCGTGGGGCCCACGGCGCTGACCAGCATGCTGATCGCGGCCTCGCTGGCCCCGCTGGCCCAGCCCGGCAGCGCGAACTGGGTCAACCTGGCGCTGTGGCTGGCCCTGCTCAGCGGCCTGATGCAGCTGGCCATGGGCGTGTTGCGCGCGGGCTGGCTGATGAACCTGATCGCGTCCCCGGTGATGATGGCCTTCACCCAGGCCTCCGCCCTGCTCATCGTGTGGTCCCAGGTGCGGCCGCTGGTGGGCTGGACGCCGCCGCCCAACGGCCAGCCGTTCTGGACCGGCGCACATTGGCAGGCCTGCGCCATGGGGCTGGCCAGCCTGGTGCTGATGGTGGTGCTGCGTCGGCTGGCGCCGCGCCTGCCGGCCATCCTGGCGGCCGTGGTGCTGGCCGGCCTGGCCAGCTGGGCGCTGGGGTTCGAACAGCTGGGCGGCGAAGTCGTGGGGCCGGTGCCGTCGGGCTTTCCGGCCCTGGCCCTGCCCCACTGGCCGGGCTGGACCGAACTCGGCACCCTGATCGTGCCCGCGGCCGTGATTGCGCTGGTCAGCCTGCTGGAGACGGCCTCGAGCGCACGCGTGGACAACCAGGACAAGGGGCTGCCCTGGGACCAGGACCAGGACATGATCGGCCAGGGCCTGTCCAAGATCGCGGCCGCGTTCAGCGGCAGCTTTGCCACCAGCACTTCGTTCTCGCGCTCGGCGCTGAACCTGGCGGCCGGCGCCCAGACGGCCTGGGCCAACGCGGTCTGCATCGCGGGCGTGGCGCTGACGCTGCTGTTGCTCACGCCCCTGCTGGCGCCGGTGCCACAGGCCACATTGGCCGCCATCGTCGTCATCACCGTGGTCAACCTGCTCAAGCCCAGCCAGTGGCGCGCGCTGTGGCGCATCTCGCGCACCGAGGCGCTGACCGCCGCCGTCACCTTCGTCGTCACCCTGATCACGGCGCCACGCATCTACTGGGGCGTGGTGGCGGGCATCGTGCTGACGCTGACGCACCTGCTGTACTGGCGGCTGCACCCGCGCATCATCGAAGTCGGCATGCACCCGGATGGCAGCCTGCGCGACCGCCACCTGTGGCACCTGCCGCCGCTGGCCCCGCACGTGCTGGCCCTGCGCATGGATGCGCCGCTGGACTTTTCCACGGCGCCCGCGTTTGAAAAAGGCGCGCTGGACGCCCTGCGCCGCGCCCCGCACACGCGGCATTTCTTCTTGTTTGCCCAGCCCATCAACCGCGTCGACGCCTCGGGCGTGGAGGCCTTTGCGCGCGTGCTGGCCGATTTGCGGCGCCAAGGCATCACCCTGCACCTGGTGGGCCTGAAGCTGCCCGCTCAGCGTCTGCAACAGGCCGATCCGACGGGGCGCGAGCTGGTGCAGTACCGGACCGAGGCCGAAGCGCTGCACGCCATCAGCCGCCTGCCCGGCGACCACGAACCGCCCGCCTGGGGGGATCACATCTGAGGCGAGGTCGCGGTGGGCTGTTGCGGACCCGCTGCGCGCATCCACGGCGCCCTGCTCAAAGGCCGAACGCCAGGGTGCAAGCGCGTGGATCGGCCATCGCCAGGATTGGCGCGATGGGCCTGGGCGTTCCGCCCGCCCTCGCTGTCCGCTTACCGGTGGCCCGCAGGGGCCGCCTGTTCACAACCGCGTGCGGCGCCAATTGAACAGACAGTATGGGCCTGTTTGCGCTGAATTGACAACGGCAGACAAGGCATACTCCACAGGCGAAGCCATCGCATCGGCAGCGAACCACCAACCCGGGACTCAGTTCGTGCTGCGCGGCAGCAGCGCCAGGAACTCGCGCCGCAGGCTCATGTCCTTGAGGAAGACGCCGCGCATGACCGAGTTGATCATGCGGCTGTCCAGGTCCTTCACGCCGCGCCAGGCCATGCAGAAGTGCGTGGCTTCCATCACCACGGCCAGCCCATCGGGGCGGGTCTTCTGCTCGATGAGGTTGGCCAGCTGGATCACGGCCTCTTCCTGGATCTGGGGCCGGCCCATGACCCATTCGGCCAGGCGCGCGTACTTGGACAGACCGATCACGTTGGTGCCCTTGTTGGGCATGATGCCGATCCACAGCTTGCCAATGACCGGGCACAGGTGGTGACTGCAGGCCGAACGCACGGTGATGGGGCCGACCAGCATCAGCTCGTTGAGGTGCTCGGCGTTCGGGAACTCGGTGATGCTGGGCGGCGTGACATACCGCCCCTGGAACACCTCGTTGATGTACATCTTGGCCACGCGGCGCGCCGTGCTGGCGGTGTTGTGGTCGCCCTGGGTGTCGATGACCATGCTCTGCAGCACGGCCTCCATTTTTTCCGTCACCTCGTCGAGCATGGCCTCGAGTTCGCCGGGCTCGATGAACTCGGCGATGTTGTCGTTGGCGTTGAAGCGGCGTTCGGCGGCCTTCAGGCGTTCGCGGATGCGCACCGAGACGGGAATGCCTTCGTCGGAGGCGGGGTCGGGAAGGGAGGGACGGTCCTGCTTGTCGTTCACGGCGGGTCTGGACGGGGTCGGGGAACAGCCGGCCATGGTAACAGCGCAAGCCCGGCCATCTGGTCGCTGGGACTACTGGGCTCGTCGAGCACCCTGGGCAGCAGCCCTCGCGCCGGCCTCCGTCGTGGTCGGGGAACCCGCACCGGCCGCCTGGCAGCCGACGACCCGTGTCGGGCCGGCCATCGTCTGCGCCAGCTGCTCGGGGCCTGGCCGCCGTGCACGCGCACGACCAAGCCGCTGCCGGCAACTCAGGCCTGCATCGCCCCACGCCAGCTGAACTCGCCGATGAGCGGCAGGTGGTCGGACATGCGCGCCCACACCTTGCCCTGCGGCACCATCAGGCTGCCGGGGCGCAGGCCGCGCGAATAAATGTGGTCGAGCTGCACCACCGGCAGACGCGACGGGAACGTGGGCCGCTTGAGGTGGCGCGGCAGGGTCTTGAGCCGCATCTCGGCCATCATGGCGCGGATCTGCACGCCCCAGTCGTTGAAATCGCCGGCGACGACGATGGGCGCATCGGGGGGAATCTCGCGCGCGATGTAGCGCTGCAGCTGCGCCACCTGGCGCAGCCGGCTGGCCCCCAGCAGGCCCAGGTGCACGACGATGACGTGCAGCGGCCGGTCGTGCACGCGCACCTCCACGTGCAGCAGGCCGCGCTGCTCGAAGCGGTGGTCGGACATGTCCTCGTGCCGCTGACTGACGACGGGCCAGCGCGACAGCAGGGCGTTGCCGTGTTCGCCATGCTTGGTGATGGCGTTGGTGGTGTAGACGGCCTGGTAGCCCAGGGGCGCCAGGAACTCCGCCTGCGGCTGCTCGGGCCAGGTGGCAAAGCGCAAGGCCTCGCGGCGGTTGACGCTGCGCACCTCCTGCAGGCAGATGAAATCGGCATCGAGCTGCTCGATGGCCAGGCCCAGGTCATGGATCTCCAGCCGCTTGGCCGGACCGATGCCCTGCACGCCCTTGTGGATGTTGTAGGTGGCCACCCGGATGGTGTCGGGGGCCATGGTGAGCACGGAGTCCTGGAACATCTTCAACCTCCCGCTGCGGGTACCCCGGACGAGGGGGCGGCGCTGATCTGCACCGCGTGCAGCGTAGCCGGCCTCAGCGACGCAGCTCGCGCAACACGCGCAGCACCGGCCACACGCGCGTGCCCACGCGCCACAGGCCCCAGGCCCGCAGGCTCAGGCCCACCATGCGCTTGGGCCGCAGCACGAACAGCGTGCCCAGCACCGCCGCGACAACGCCGGGGTTGGCCTTGGCCCAGCCCACCGCGTCGAGTGCCGTGTCGGCCAGCCGGACCCGAGGCTTGAGGCGCAGCGACTCGCGCGCGATCTGCTCGCGCAAGAGCATGGAGCGGCGCATCAGCACCTCGCGCTGCAGGGCGAGACGCTGGCGGGTAGACGTGTGTCGGCTCATGGCTGCAGGCGCTCCACGTCCTCACGCAGCTCGTGCAGGCTGGTGGCAAACAATTCGGTGCCGCGGTTGAAACGCGACCAAGCCAGCAGGCCCGACAGGCCGCCCAGGGCAAAAAAGCCCAACGTCACGTAGAACACGGTCCACAGGCGGTTCGGGGTATCCCACTGGTAGGCGATGATCCAGAACGCGGCAAACACCAAGCCCATGCACAACAGCGCGATGGCCACGGCACCGAAGGCCACCATGCCCAGCAGGCGCAGCAATTCTTCGCGGGCCTCGATGGTCAGCAGCTGAAAGCGCACCTGCACCAGCTCGATCACCGAGCCCAGCAAGCCCTTGAGTTTGGAACTGGTGCGGGAAGTCGCCATGGCGGGAGGGGTCCGGAGGGGTTCAACAACAGGCGATCACGGCGCGCGGGCCGTGATCGCGGATTCGCGCAGCGCCGCTCAGCGGCGCCCGGCTCAGCGGCGCGTCAGCAGGCAGCCGATCAGCAGGCCCACGGCGGCGGCCACGCCGATCGAGCGGTACGGGTTCTCGTGCACGTAGTCGTCCGTCACGCGGGCCACTTCGCGACTCTTGGCGCGCAGGGCCACTTCGGCGTCGGTCAGCGTGTCGCGGGCCGCGCGCAGGCTTTCGCGCATGCGGGCGCGCGCGTCGGCAAAACGCTCGTCGCCGCTGGCAGCCAACGAATCGAGCACGGCTTCCGCGTCATGGATGTTCTTCTTCAGGCTGGAGACGGTGGCATCTTTGGCGTCGGCCACTTGATCGCGGAAATTGAACATGGGATGAACTCCTTTGGGGTGATTGAACGGGCAGACCCGATGGGCAAAATCGTAACAGACGACCCAATGCCCCCTGTAGGACGGCCTCTTGTTCAGCTCTGGTCGAAACGCCGAGTTTCAAGCGGTGGGCGACGGCTCCGGTGTCGGACAACGCCGCTCATCGCACCACGCAGTATCACGGCATGTCCGTTGACAGTTGAACGGGCGTCCCTGGATACCCAGCAACCAGACTTCAAGACCCGGCCGAATCGGCCCCGGTCCGCACCGTGGGCACGGCTGGCGGCAGCGCCTTGGCCTGCAGCAGGCGCAGCTGCTGCACCAATTGGTTGTGGTTGTGCAAAAAGGCCGCGGCGATGACCTTGCCTTCGTTCGTGTTGCTCCAGCCCATGCCCGCCCCGCCCCCGACGCGACCCAGGATCACGCCGCCCACACCCAGGTCGGTGGCCCGCGCCGAGCCCGTGGCCGCCGCCACCTGCTCGGTGGTTTCGTTGTCGACCAGGAACAGCGCCGTCTGCGCCTCCTTGAACTTCACCTGCTCGGCGACGCCAGCCAGCCCGGCCACGTCGCGCAGGATGGGCACCATGGCGATGAGGCCCGCCAGGCCGCGGCCTGCGTCCTGCTCGCTGAAGGTCAGGCTGGGCGTGAGCGTGTACTGCGCCTCGTAGCCCTTGCCCTTGTCCACGGTGCCGTTCTGGCGCAGCACGCCGGCGTCCCGCAGTTCACCCTCGCGCAGCGTGCCCTGCAGCCCGCCCGAGCGGTCGACCACGCGAAAGCAGCCACTTTGCTGCGCCAGCAAGCGCACCAACGGCACCGGGGTGGGCGGCAGGGTGACGTTGGCCGGTATGACGTAGCCGCGCGGGTTCTCGAGCAGGGCGACGGTGGCGATGGGCCGCTCGCAACGCTCCAGGCTGGGCGCGGCCTGCTGGGCCCCGGCCGGGCCGGCCGACCCCGAGATCTCGGAGCCGCCCTGCCCCAGCTCGGTCTTCTGCTCGCCACAGCCGGCCAGAAGCAGCACCAGGCTCAGGCCCAGCGCGCCCAGACCCGTTCGCAGGTGCGTCGGTTCCTGGGCCTGCGTGCGCTCAATACAACATGGAGTACCACCAAATTTTCGTTTTTCACACAACGGACACACATGCATACTCCACCCCCTGATTGAGCGACTGCCTGCAAGCATACCGAAAAAACGCCAGACGGCCGAGGGCGGTCTGGCGTGGGTTCGGCCGGCCGCAGCGACCGACGGGGCCGGGCGATCAGGCCTCGGGCACGGGGTTGCGCAGCTTGATGTGCAGCTCGCGCAGCTGCTTCTCGTCGACCGGCGACGGGGCCTGGGTCAGCAGGTCCTGGGCACGCTGGGTCTTGGGGAAGGCGATCACGTCGCGGATGGAATCGGCGCCGGTCATCAGCGTGATCAGGCGATCCAGGCCAAAGGCCAGGCCGCCGTGCGGGGGCGCGCCGTACTGCAGCGCATCCAGCAGGTAGCCGAACTTGGCGCGCTGCTGCTCGGGCGTGATGTTCAGGGCCTCGAAGACCTTGGCCTGCACGTCGGCGCGGTGGATACGCACCGAACCGCCGCCCAGCTCCCAGCCGTTGAGCACCATGTCGTAGGCCTTGGCGATGCACTTGCCGGGGTCGGTGGCCATCAGTTCCTCGTGGCCGTCCTTGGGCGAGGTGAAGGGGTGGTGCACGGCCACCCAGCGGTCGTCTTCCTCGTCGTGCTCGAACATGGGGAAGTCCACCACCCACAGCGGCGCCCAGCGGTCTTCGAACAGGCCGCTCTTCTTGCCGAACTCGCTGTGGCCCACCTTCAGGCGCAGCGCGCCGATGGCGTCGTTGACGACCTTTTCCTTGTCGGCACCGAAGAAGATCAGGTCGCCGTCCTGCGCGCCCGTGCGCTTGAGGATCTCGGCGATGGCCGCGTCGTGCAGGTTCTTGACGATGGGCGACTGCAGGCCGTCACGACCCTTGGCCACTTCATTGACCTTGATCCAGGCCAGGCCCTTGGCGCCGTAGATCTTGACGAACTCGGTGTAGCCGTCGATCTCGCCACGGCTGATGGCCGCACCGCCGGGCACGCGCAGGCCGACCACGCGGCCGCCCTTGGTCGTGGCAGGGGTCGAGAACACCTTGAAGTCCACGTCCTTCATGACTTCAGTCAGCTCGGTGAACTCGAGCTTGACGCGCAGGTCGGGCTTGTCCGACCCGAAGCGATGCGCCGCGTCCTGGTAGGTCATGATGGGGAATTCGCCCAGGTCCACGCCCAGCTGGGTCTGGAACACCTCGGTGATCATGCGCTGGAAGATGGCGCGGATCTCTTCCTCGTTCAGGAACGAGGTTTCGCAGTCGATCTGCGTGAACTCGGGCTGGCGGTCGGCGCGCAGGTCCTCGTCGCGGAAGCACTTGGTGATCTGGTAGTAGCGGTCGTAGCCGGCCACCATCAGCATCTGCTTGTAGAGCTGAGGCGACTGGGGCAGCGCGAAGAACTGGCCATCGTGCACGCGGCTGGGCACCAGGTAGTCGCGCGCGCCTTCGGGCGTGCTCTTGCCCAGCATGGGCGTTTCGATGTCGACGAAACCCAGGCCGTCGAGGAAGTTGCGGACCTGGATCGCAGTCTTGTAGCGCAGCATCATGTTGCGCTGCATGTAGGGGCGGCGCAGGTCCAGCACGCGGTTGGTGAGGCGCGTGGTTTCCGACAGGTTGTCGTCGTCCAGCTGGAACGGCGGCGTGACCGAGGCGTTCAACACCACGAGCTCCTCGGCAAAGACCTCGACCTTGCCGCTGGCGATCTTCTCGTTGATGGTCTCGGCCGTGCGGGCCTTCACCACGCCCTTGACCTGGATGCAGAACTCGTTGCGCAAGTCTTCGGCGCGCTTGAACTGGTCCTTGAGCAGGTCGGGGTCACACACCACCTGCACCAGCCCTTCGCGGTCGCGCAGGTCGACAAAAATCAGTTGGCCGTGGTCGCGGCGGCGGTTCACCCAGCCGCACAGGCTCACGGTTTGGCCCAGCTGGGCTTCGGTCACTTGACCACAGTAGTGGCTACGCATGGACATGGAGGATTCGCTTTCTGGAGAGGGCTCGCGCCGCGATGGCGCAAAAACGGGTCAGTTCGCCGCAGGCGCCGGGCTGGCCGCGGGCGCAGGCGCCGGAGCGGCTGGTGCCGCTGCAGGCGCGGGACTGGCCGCGGCAGCGCTCGACGTGCCTTCGGCCGCAGGCGGTGCGGCCGGCGCCTTGCCGCTGAAATCGGTGGCATACCAGCCATTGCCCTTGAGCTGGAAGCCAGCGGCCGTGAGCTGCTTGTGCAGGGCCTGGGCGTGGCATTGCGGGCACTCGGTCAAAGGGGCATCGGAGATTTTCTGCAACGCGTCAAACGCGTGGCCGCAATCCGCACATTTGTACGCGTAAATGGGCATGGTGAAGGGAAAAATCAGGCCGCCGACGGCGTCGGAAAAAGCCTTTGATTATAGGGCGAGCCCCCTGCGCGCCCGCAGCCCGCGCATTGCGCCTGGCCTGCCGGCGGCGGACGCTCGGGCCGTGACCGCGACCGTGCTGCGTCCCGCATGCGGCGTGGACGGCGGTCGGGTGCGCCGGCCTGGGCCGCCCGTCAGGGCTGGGCTTGCAGGTGGTTGACGGCGGTCACGCCGCCCGGCTTGATCCACTGCGGCGCCAGCGAGCCCGCCCACATGCCGATCAAGGCACCGATCACGCCGGCCAGCTGGGCCGGGAAGGCCTCGTCCAGCCCCAGCACCATGAGCCCGATCCAGGCCAGCATGCCCAGCGCGATGGACAGCAAGGCCCCTTGCGAGGTGGCGCGCTTCCAGTACAGGCCGAACACCAGCGGCACGAACGACCCGACCAGCGTCACCTGGTAGGCGGCGGACACCATCTCGTAGATGCTGCGCTCGCGGTACACGATGGCATAGGCCAGCACGCACAGGCTGAACACCAGCACCGTGATGCGCATGGTGAGCAGCTCATGGCGGTCGGACTGTTTGGGCACGAACTGGTGCCAGATGTTCTCGACGAAGGTCACGCTGGGTGCCAGCATGGTGGCCGACGCACACGATTTGATGGCCGACAGCAGCGCGCCGAAGAACAGCACCTGCATCACCAGCGGCATCTGGGTCATCACCAGCGCCGGCAGCACCTTCTGCGGGTCGTCGGCCAGCAGGCTGGCGGCTTCGGTCGGCATGATGACCAGGGCGCTGGTGACCAGGAACATGGGCACGAAGGCGAACACGATGTAGAGCGAGCCGCCGATGACAGGTCCCCACGTCGCCGCTCGCACGCTGTTGGCCGACATCACGCGCTGGAACACGTCCTGCTGCGGGATGGAGCCCAGCATCATGGTGATGGCCGCCGCGAAGAAGAACACCATGTCGTGGAAGGTGGGCGGCGGGAAGAAACGGAACATGTCGCGGCTGGTCGCCAGCTCGATCACCTGGCCGGCGCCGCCCGCCATGTCGCTGGCGAACACTGCCAGGGCCATCAGGCCCACCACCAGGATGATCATCTGGATGAAATCGGTGATGGCCACCGACCACATGCCGCCGAACACCGTGTAAATCAGCACCGAGGCCACGCCGATCGCCATGCCGGCTTCGATCGACAGGCTGCCGCCCGACAGCAGGTTGAACACCAGGCCCAGCGCCGTCACCTGCGCCGCCACCCAGCCCAGGTAGCTCACGATGATGAACAGCGAGCACAGGATCTCCACCGTGCGGCCATAGCGCTCGCGGTAGTAGTCGCTGATGGTCATCAGGTTGAGCTTGTAGAGCTTGGCGGCGAAGAACAGGCCGACCAGGATCAGGCACATGCCCGCCCCGAACGGGTCTTCCACCACGGCCCCCAGGCCGCCCTCGACGAACTTGGCCGGCACGCCCAGCACGATCTCGGAACCGAACCACGTTGCGAACGTGGTGGTGATGATCATGAACAGCGGCAGGCTGCGGCCTGCCACCGCATAGTCCGATGTCCCCTTCACCCGCCGGGCGGCCACCAGGCCGATGCAGATCGTGACCACCAAATACGCAATGACAAGGACAGGCAGCGTCACGCCAGACTCCAACGGTGAGGGGTTGAATCAAAACGCGCGATTCTAGGGTGACCCCAGGCCGGCCTGTGGAGCCGCCGCGACGGGCGGCGAGCGGGTTGGCGTGCCGGTTGGCAAGCCAGCCCGGCTGCCGTCGACCGCCTCGGCCACGGCTCAGGCGTCGGGCGACGCCGCAGGCCGCACGTTGCGCGCCTGGACCCGGGGCACACGCCTGGACCCTGGACCCTGGGCCCTGGGTTGTGCGCTGCGGTCGCTCGCGACCCGGGAGTGCAAACCTCCGGGTTCGCCACGGCATCCGCAGCCCCGGCCAGCGGCCGCTTCCGCCTCACGGCACTGGCCAACCTTCGCCCGATCAACCATGAGGTATGGCGCTGCTCCCGTTTGCATGCAAACGACAACAGCGCCATACCTCGGACATCAAAACCAAATGGCGTTCGCGTCATCGCCGCAGCGCGTGGCCATCACCCCTGGCCGGCGTGCCGCCCTGCGCGGTGCGAACGTGGGTCAAGCGCCCACGCGTCAGAACTGGTGGCGCAAGCCGACGCCGAACACGCGCAGGTTGTGCCCGCTGTCGGCCACCACGGGCACGCCGCCCAGCGTGGCCGAAGCCTGGCCGTCGTTGGCCAGGATCAGCAAGCGTCCGTACACGGCCGTGCGCTTGCTCAGAGCGTGGTCCCACCCCAGCGTCAGCACGTTCTGGCGCCGCGGGCTGTGCGCCACACGCCGGTGCAGCACCTCGGCCAGCAGCGTGTTGCTCGGGTTGACGGCCCACGAGGCGCCCAGGCTGAACAGCTGCGCATGGGGCACGCCCGCCGGACCACGGTTGCGCATCACGTTGCCCGAGAGCTTGAACTGCGCCCACTGCCGGGCCACGCTCAGGCTCTGGTGCAGCGAGGCGCCCGTTGCCCCCGACCCATCCGCAGGTGGACTGGCCCACCCGTCGCGCGTGCGTTGAAAGCCATAGCCCACGTACCAGCCCTGGTGCGTCCACGCCAGGTTGCCGCCCAGGAACTGGCTGCGCCGGCCCGTCTCGTCGCCGCGCGCATGCGCCAGGCTGGCCGTCACCGGCCCCAGCGCGGGCGCGTGGTAGCGCACCAGGTTGCTGGCGCGGGCCGAAAACGCCCGCAGCCCGGTCTGGCCGTCGGTCAGCGACACCGCGTTCAGCGGCGAAAACAAGGCGTTCATGCTGAACGGGTCCGTCTTGAGCAGCGACAGGAACATGGGCGTATACATACGCCCCATCTCCAGGCTGCCCCAGGGCCCGCTCAGGCTCAGGTAGGACTGGCGCGTGAACGCCGCCGTGGGCCCGGGGATGGTGCCCTGGCCGTTGGCCGCGTTGATGCCCATTTCGAGCACAAAGCCGGCGCGCCAGCCGTCGCCCAGGTCTTCGCTGCCGCGAAAGCCCAGGCGCGAGGCGGCATGGCCGCCATCGACCAGGGTGGTGCTCCGGGTCGGCCCGGATTGCACGTGGCGCAGCATGAGGTCGGCCGTGCCATACAGGTTGACCTGGCTTTGGGCGGACGCGAGCGGGCATGCGGCAGCGCAGGCGGCTGCCAGAACGAGGTGTTTCATGGGGCGTGGCGAGTTGGAAGCGGGCGCGTGGCGCCCGGGGCTGCCACCGGTTCACCGGCGGCAACGAAGCTCAGGGGTATTGGCCGATGGCCGATATCAAATGAACGGCAAGGGACTCATACTGCTTGCACCTGGCCGCTGATCAGCGCACCACGCCGGCCGCCTGCAGCGCGGCCAGGGCCTGGGCGTCCAGGCCCAGCTCGTGCAGCAGCGCCTGGGTGTCGCGCCCCAGCGCGGCCAGGTCGGCCTGCTGCGGCAGGGGCTCGTGGCGGTAGCAAAAGCCCAGGCCCGCCGTGCGCACCTGCTGGTCGCCCGCCTGGTAGCGGGTGGCGGGCAAGGCCAGTTGCCCGCCCTCGGCCACCTCGGTCAGGAAACCGTCCAGCGACCGCACGCGCGCGGCCGGCACGCCCCGCGCATTGAGGCTGGCCTCCATGGCGGCGGCCGACTGGGCGGCAAAAGCCTGCTGCAGCACCTGCTGCAGGCGCTGCGCATCGCGCGCCTTGACGAACCCGCGCTCGCCCTCGAAGGCCGCCAGGTCCAGCAAGGCATCGTCGCGGCACAGGCCGGGCAGGTCCAGCACCTCGGTCAGCGCGCGAAACTGCGCCGGCGTGTTGGCCGCCGTGGACAGCCAGCCATCGGCACAGCGGAAGGTGTCGGCGCCGGGGCTGCCGGTGTAGCCGCGGTTGCCCACGCGCCGCGGCGCCTCGCCCTCGGTCAGGAAGGCGTTCACCTTGGGGTACATGAGCATGAGCGCTGCCTGCACCATGGACACGTCCACGTGCTCCCCCTGCCCGCAGGCCTGGCGGCGGTGCAGCGCCGCCGTGATGGACAGCGCGCCCAGCATGCCCACGGCCACGTCGACCACGGGAAAGCCCACCTTCACGGGCGGCGCCGCCTCGTCGTCGCCCGACATCATCATCATGCCGGTCAAGGCCTGGATCACGTGGTCGTAAGCGCCCCGCCCCGACCACTCGCCCTGCTGGCCGTAGCCCGAGAGCGAGGCGTAGACGATGTCCGGCCGGCAGGCGCGGAGGTCCTCGTAGGCCAGGCCATGGCGGGCCACGGTACCGGGCCGGAAGTTCTCGATGAACACGTCGGCCGTGCGCGCCAGCTGGCGCACCAGCTCGGCGCCCTCGGGCTGGCGGATGTCCACCGCCAGCGAGCGCTTGCCGGCGTTGAGCGCGGCAAACCCGGCCGACTGGCTGTTGCGCATGACCTCGCCGCCATCGGGCGGCTCGATCTTGATGACTTCGGCACCCAGCTGCGCCAGGTACATGGAGGCCAGCGGCCCCGCGATGACGTGCGACATGTCGATCACGCGCACGCCGTTCAAGGGTTGGGTCATGGGGCGTCCTAGCTGGTGTGGGCTTGCGACAGCGCGATGATTTCGGCCATCTTGGTGTTCTCGGTCTGCACGAAGCGCGTGAAGTCCTGCGGGCTCGGGCTGGTCGCCAGGTCGCTGCCGGTCAGGCGCGCGTACTCGGCCATGCGCGGCTGCACGGCGGCGTGGTTGAGCGCGGTGTGCAGGCGCGCGACGATGTCCGGCGGCGTCTTGGCGTGCACCCAGATGCCGGACCAGGCCTCCAGCACGGCCTGGTCGGACTTCAGGGCCTCGACCAGTGTCGGCACCTCGGGCAGCACAGCGACCCGCTTCGCGCTCGTCACGGCCAGCGCCCGCAGCTTGCCGGTCTTCAGCGCCTGTTGCGCCGTGCCCAGGTTGGGAAAGGCGAACTGCGTGTCGCCGCGCATCAGCGACAGCGGGATCTCGACCGAGCCCGTCAGCGGCACGTGCACGGCCTTCATGCCGCCCAGCACGCCCAGCGTCTCGCCCGCGATGTGCGCCGGCGTGCCGATGCCGCCCGAGCCGAAGTTCAGCTTGCCGGGCTCGCGCCGCGCCGCGTTCACCAGGTCGGCCACGGTCTGCCAGGGGCTGGACTTGGCCACCATGAGCACGGCGCACGAGGTGGACAGCAGGCCCACCGGCGCGAAGTCGCCCAGGGCGAAGCGCAGCTTGGGCTGCAGCAGCTTCTGGATCAGGTGGGCATTGGTCGCCAGCATCAGCGTGTAGCCATCGGCCGGCTGGCCCACCAGGTACTGCGCCGCCAGCACACCGCCCGCGCCCACCTTGTTTTCGACGTACACGCTTTGCTTGAGCGCCCCGCCCAGCAAGGGGGCCAGCTCGCGGCACAGCAGGTCGGGTCCGCCGCCCGCGGCATAGGGGCAAATCAGGCGCACCGAGCGGTCGGGATACGGGCCGGCGTGCGCGGCGGTGGCCAGGCCCACGCTGGCCAGCCCCCCCAAAAAGTGTCGTCTCTGCATGTCTGTCTCCTGTGGTGTGGGCCGCACTGTAGGCAGGCGTCAGCATGATGAAAAGCGAAATAAACTCATCCATCCATCACCTTTTGGAATACTCATGCGCGACGATGCCCACCTGATGCGCCTGCTGGCGCGGCTGCGGTTTCGCCACCTGCAGATGCTGGTGGCGCTGCGCGACTGCGTGACGCTGAGCGCGGCCGCGTCGCAGATGAACCTCTCGCAATCGGCGCTGAGCAAGATGCTGCACGAGGTCGAAACGGCCTTCGGCTTCGCCCTGTTCGAGCGCGCCCCCAAGGGCCTGGTGCCCACCGAGCGCGGCGCCCTGGTCATGCAGCTGGCGACCTGGATGCTCAACGAGCTGGGCCACGCCACCGAGCAGCTGGCGCGCGAAGCGCAGCACAGCATCCTGCGCCTGGGCACGCCACCCTTCATCGCCCAGGCCCACCTGCCCCCGGTGATCGAGCACCTGCTGCTGCACCACCCCTGCGAGTTGCGGCTGACCGAAAGCGGCGTGCCCCGCCTGTTCGACCTGCTGCAGCAAGGCCGGCTCGACGCGCTGCTCACCAGCCTGCCCAGCCGCAGCACGCTGCAGCGGGCGGGCGTGCAGGCGCAGGCCCTGTTCACGTCGGCGATGACGGTGATCGCGCCGCGCCACCATGCGCTGGCCACGGCCCGCCCCGCCCGCTTTGCCGAGCTGCGCGCCGAGCGCTGGATCGTGCCGGCCGAATCCACGCTGGGCCGCAGCGCGTTCGAAGACATGTTCAGGCGCGCCGGCGTGTTCGCGCCCGACCGGCTCGTGATCTCGAACAGCCCCGCCACCAACGTGGAGCTGGTGGCCGCCGGCGTGGGCCTGTCGTTCGTGCCCAGCCTGTCGCTGGCGCGCGCCACCTCGGCCACGCGCGTCCGCGAGGTGACGCTGGAGGCGCCGCTGCCCGCCTCCACCGTGGCGCTGGTCTACCGGCGCGAGTCCGACGCGATCCAGTGGCTGCGCGACAGCATCCAGGCGCAGGCCGGCGATTCGTGAGGGGCAGTATGGGCCTGCTGCCGATTTTCATGAATCGGAGACGACGCCATACTGCAGGCGCCATGATGGGTCAGCGTGTCGGTTGAGCGCCTACGCCCGCCAGGCGCGCGAGCGCTGGCGGCCCCGCTCTGCATGGCGCAGGTGCAGGGCAGCGCCCAGCCCGCGCACCGCCGCCGTGGGCCGCCGATGCGCCCCTCCCGCCAGGCGGACGCCGGGCGCGGCGCGATTAGAATGCGCCCCGTTGGTGCCGCGGCGGCCTGTCTGGCCAGCGGTTAAACGGGAAGCAGGGAGTGCGGTGCCAAGCCGCTTCAGCCTGCGCTGCCCCCGCAACGGTGAGCAAGCCGACCCCATTGGGTCAGGCGGTGTCGAACATGCCACTGCCGTCAGGTGACGGTGGGAAGGCCACACCGCCGTCTTGCCAGCCCGGATACCGGCCAACACGGTTGCGATGCCGCTTCAGGCATGGTGTTTGCGTCTGAGGGCCTGCGGGGATGCAGTGCAGGCGCGGTCCTGGATTCTTCCCCCCACGATGGCGAGCGCATTCCTGGTGCAAGGCTGGTGTCCCACGGCATGGCAGCCCATGCGGGCCCACGACGGCTGGCTGGTGCGCGTGCGCCCGCAGCAGGCCACGCTGCGCGTCGCCCAGTGGCGGCAGCTGGCCGACCTGGCCGAGTGCCACGCCAACGGCCAGCTTGAACTCACGCGCCTGGGCAACGTGCAGCTGCGCGCCGTTCCCGATGCCGCCGTCGCCCCCCTGCGCCAAGGCCTGGTCGCGGCCGCGCTGGTGCATGGCGACCCCGAGGCCGATGCCGCGCCGGCCGTGCACTGCAGCCCGTTTCACCACACCGGCGACCGCACGCACCAGCTGGCGCAGGCCCTGTCCCAGGCGGTGGCCACGGCGCTGCGGCCCGACGTGCTGCGCGCCGCCGGCCTGACGCCGCTGCCGAGCAAATTCAGCCTGCTGGTCGACAACCCGCAGCAGCACCTGCGGCGCCTGCAGGCCGACCTCCGCATCTGGCCGCTGGCTCAGGGGTATGCGCTGGCGCTGGGCTCGGCACCCACGCCCACGCCTGCACCCTCTGCCGGGTCTGGCCCCGTGTGGCTGCCCGAGCTGCCCGAGGTGGTGGCCGCCGCCGTTGGCGTGGCGCGCTGGTTTGCCCAGGCGCGCCTGCAGCGCCAACCGCATCCCACGCGCCTGGCGGCGCTGCTGCCCGACCACCCGCCTCCGCTACACGGCTCGCCGTACAGCGGGCCCGACCACCCGCTGCCGACCGCCCCCGAGCCCCCGCAGCCCGGTCAGGCAACCGCGTGGGGCCTGCTGGCCGGCGCGCCGCTGGGCCGCATCGACACCCGGCACCTGCGCCGCGCACTCGGCGCCTTGCCCCCGGCGGCCGAGGTGCGCGTGACGCCCTGGCGCTCGCTGCTGTTCTGCGGCGCCGACCGGGCCGCCCTGCAGCTGACGCCTGACGACGCCCGCGCCTGGATCCTCGACGCCGACGACGCGCGGCTGCGCGTGTCGGCCTGCACCGGCGCGCCGGGCTGCACCCAGGCCCTGGCCACCACGCAGGCACCGGCCTTGCGCTGGGCGCCCCAGGTGCCCGCGGGCAAGCACCTGCACGTCAGCGGCTGCGCCAAGCGCTGCGCCCTGCCCGCCGACGCCGATGCGCTGGCCTGCGCCACCTTGGCTGAATCAGACACAGTATCCAGCCCTCCCCGTTCATCAAAAAACGGCGACAACCCCATACTCCATGACGTCCACTGGACCGTGGACACCCCGCATCCCGGCAGCCGATTCACACCCGACGAGATCCGCGCCTTTCAGACCTTGACCCATGCAGCATGAGTACATCACCGACGGCGACGCCATCTACCGGCAGTCGTTCGCCATCATCCGCAGCGAAGCCGCGCTCGAGCGGTTCACGCCCCTCGAAGAGCGCGTGGTCTGCCGCATGATCCACGCCGCGGGCCTGGTGGAGCTGGCCCCGCAGGTGCAGTTCTCGCCCGATTTCGCCACCGCCGCAGAAGCGGCCCTGCAGCGCGGCGCGCCCATCCTGTGCGATGCGCGCATGGTCAGTGAAGGCATCACGCGCAAGCGCCTGCCGGCCGACAACGCCGTCGTCTGCACGCTGCAGGACCCGCAGGTGCTGGCCCTGGCGGCCGAGCTGGGCAACACGCGCAGCGCAGCGGCGCTCGAGCTGTGGCGCCCCCGGCTGGCGGGCGCACTGGTGGTGATCGGCAACGCCCCCACGGCCTTGTTCCACCTGCTCAACATGCTGCAGGACGAGGCCTGCCCGCGCCCTGCGGCCATCATCGGCTGCCCGGTGGGCTTCGTCGGGGCCGCCGAGTCCAAACAGGCCCTGGCGGACTGGGGCCAGGTGCCTTACGCCATCGTGCGCGGCCGCCTGGGCGGCTCGGCCGTGGCCGTGGCCGCCGTCAACGCCCTGGCCAACCCGGCCGAATGGGGACCGGTGTCGGCGCCGCAGACCCAGGGGGTGGCGGCATGAGCACCGGACAGATCATCTGCGTCGGCCTGGGGCCGGGCGACCCCGACCTCATGAGCGTGAAGGCCGACCGCCTGCTGCGCCAGTCGCGGCACGTGGCCTACTTCCGCAAGCGCGGTCACCCGGGCAAGGCGCGCCAGCTGGTGAACGGCCTGCTGCACGCGCAGGTCACCGAGTACCCCATGGAGTACCCGCTGACCACGGAGATTCCGCACGACGACCCGCGCTACGTGGCGCAGCTGTCCGACTTCTACCGCGACTGGCAGCAGCGCCTGACCGATCTGGCCCGCGAGCAGGACGTGCTGGTGCTGTGCGAAGGCGACCCCTTCTTCTACGGCTCGTTCATGCACCTGTACATCCGCCTGCGCCAGGCCGGGCAGGTGCCCGTGCACGTGCTGCCGGGCATCCCCGGCATGGTGGGCTGCTGGCACGCCACCGGCGTGCCCATGACCTGGGGCGACGACGTGATGACCGTGCTGCCCGCCACCCTGCCCGACGAGCGGCTGCGCGCCCACGTCGCCGGCGCCGAAGCGCTGGTCTTCATGAAGGTGGGCCGCCACCTGCCGCGCATCCGCGCCGTGCTGCAGGCGGCCGGCAAGCTCGACCAGAGCTGGCTGGTGATCAACGGCACCATGGCCGACGAGCAGGTCATGCCGCTGCGCGAGGCGCCCGAGCGCTGCCCGTACTTCGCCATCGTCATCGTGCACGGCCAGGGCCGTCGGCCGGCCAACGACCTGCAGGCCGCGGGCAGCCTCGTGGCCCTCGACCTGTGAGGGGCGCTGCATGACCGAGCGCCCCACCGCCTCAGCTGCCGGCCGATTGAGCGTGATCGGCATCGGCCCCGGTGCCGACGACCTCATCACCCCCCAGGTTCAGGCCGCCATCGATGACGCCACCGACGCGTTGGGCTATTACCCCTATGTGGACAAGCTCGCCACGCGGGGTCACCTGCAATTGCACGGCAGCGACAACCGCGAAGAGCTGGCCCGGGCACGCAGCGCCCTGGACCTGGCGGCCCAGGGCCGCCGCGTGCTCGTGGTGTCCTCGGGCGACCCGGGCGTGTTCGCCATGGCCAGCGCCGTGTTCGAGGCGCTGGACCACGCGCCCGCCGCCGACCAGGCGCGCTGGGCCGGGGTCGAGGTGCAGGTGCTGCCGGGCATCACCGCCATGCTGGCCGCGGCCGCGCGCCTGGGCGCCCCGCTGGGCCACGATTTTTGCGTCATCAACCTGTCGGACAACCTCAAGCCCGCGGCGACCATCACGCACCGCATCCGGCTGGCCGCGCAGGCCGACCTGGCCATGGCGTTTTACAACCCCAGCTCCAAGTCGCGGCCCGAGGGCTTTGCGCGTGCGCTGGCCGTGCTGCGCGAGGAATGCGAGCCGGGCCGCCTGATCTGCTTCGCCCGCAACGTCAGCCGCGCCGACGAGCGGCTGGCCGTGCACCGCCTCGATGCCGTGCAACCCGACATGGCCGACATGCGCACCCTGGTGATCGTGGGCAACAGCCTCACGCGCCAGGTCGGCCGCCACGTCTACACGCCGCGCAGCCATGGCTGAGGGTCGGCCTTCCCGTCCATCTCCCGCACGGGGCGCTGCCACGCCCGGGCGTGCTTCAGCGCCTGCGCAGCCAGGCCATGGCCTGCTCGGGGGTCTGGCACACCGTGCGGGGCGGTATGGCGGGTCTGGCGACCATCACCACGGGCAGGCCCAGCTGACGGGCGGCCTCGATCTTGGCGTAGGTGTCGGCACCGCCCGCGTTCTTGCTGACCAGGCAGGCGATGCGGTGCCGACGCAGCAGGTCCACCTCGTCGGCGAGCGAGAACGGCCCCCGCGCCACGACGAGGTCGTGCGCCGGCAGCGGCAGCGGTGCCTCGGGCGCATCGACCACGCGCAGCAGAAAACGGCGGTGCTCGCACGCCGCGAACGCCATCAGCTGCTTGCGGCCGATGGCCAGGAACACGCGCTCGGCGCCCATGGGCAAGGCCGCCGCGGCGGCCGCCATGTCGGCGACGTGAATCCAGTCGTCACCAGGCTGCTGCGGCCACGGCGGCCGCTCCAGGGCCAGCAGCGGCAGGCCCAGCGCGGCACAGGCCTGCACGGCGTGCCGGCTCATCTGGGCAGCGAACGGGTGGGTCGCATCGATCACGTGGGTGATGCCGTGCGCCGTCAGGTAGCGCGTGAGCCCCTGCACCCCGCCAAAGCCGCCCACGCGCGTGGGCAGCGCCGGCAGGCGCGGCTGCTGTGTCACCCCGGCGTACGAGTACGTTGCCGGTACGCCATCCTGCTGCAGGAGCGCGGCCAATACACGGGCACCGTGGGTGCCCCCTAAAAGGAGTATGTGGGTCATGGCCACACCGTGGCTTCATCTGGTTGGGATTCATCCGGCTGGCTTGCCGGCCTTGACGGCCGCGGCACGCCAGGCCCTGGACAGCGCCAGCATCGTGTTCGGCAGCCCGCGCCACCTGGCGCTGGCGCAGGTGGGCGACCGGGGCCGGGTCTGGCCGGTGCCGTTCGACGTGGCCCCGGTGCTGGCCCATCGGGGTCAGGCCACCGTGGCCGTGCTGGCGTCGGGCGACCCCTTTTATCACGGCGCCGGCGCCTCGCTGGCCCGGCACCTGGTGCGGGGCGAGTGGCGCAACCACCCGCAGCCGTCCAGCTTTGCGCTGATGGCCGGCGAACTGGGCTGGCCGCAAGAGGGCACGCACCGCCTGGGCCTGCACGCGCGGCCGTTCGAGCTGCTGACCCCGCTGCTGGCCGAGGGCGAGCGCTTCCTGTGCCTGCTGCGCGACGCGGCAGCCGCGCCGGCGCTGGCCGACTGGTTGACGCAGCGCGGCTGGGGCGACAGCCCCATGAGCGTGTTCTCGCAGCTGGGCGGGCCCACGCAGGCCGTGGCCGATGGGCTGGCCCGCGAGCTGGCGCACACCTTGGCGCCCGACAGCAGCCCCCTGCCCGCGCCGCTGGCGGCAGCGTTTGAGGCGCGCGGCGGCGCGGGCCTGTCGCGCACGCCCGGCCGCCCCACGGCCGCCTTCGCGCACGACGGCCAGATCACCAAGTCGCCGGTGCGCGCCATCACGCTGGCCGCCCTGGCGCCGCGCGCGCGCGAATGCCTGTGGGACCTGGGCGCGGGCTCGGGCTCGGTGGCCATCGAATGGGGCCTGGCCGGCGGTGGCCCGGCGGTGTGCGTGGAGCAGCACCCCAGCCGTGCGGCCCACATCGCCGACAACGCTCGCCGCTATGGCGTGGCCCTGCAGGTGCACCAGGGCCTCGCGCTCGACCTCTTGCCCACGCTGGCCCCGGCGCCGCAGGCGGTGTTCGTCGGTGGCGGCTTCGACGCCGCGCTGTTCGACGCCCTGCGCCAGCGCCTGACCACGCCCTGGCGCCTGGTGGTCAACGCCGTGGCGCTGGACACCCAGGCCCTGCTGATGCAGTTGCACCGCGTGCACGGCGGCCAGCTGCTGCAGCTGCAGTGGAGCGAGGCCGCCCCGCTGGGCCGCTTGCAGGCCTGGCAGCCGGCCCGCGCCGGCCTGCAATGGAGCTGGGCATGCACGGACTGACCCGACCCGCCCCGCCGCGTGGCGTGTCGCCGGCCAGGCCTGCCGCCCTGGTGCTGGGCTGGGGTTTTCGCGCCCAGGCCCAGGCCAGCTCGTTCGCCAGCTGCTGGGACCAGGCGCAGGACCTGGCGAAAAACGCGTCGACAGACAAGTCGGCAAACAAGTCGAAAGACGCGTCAACAGACCCGGCCCAGCTCAGCCCCTGGGCCGCGCTGCTGCAGGCCCCGGCGTCGCTGTGCCTGGCCGTGCTGGACCACAAGCTCGCCAACCCGGCCGGCCTGCAGCTGCAAGCCTGGGCCGCCGCTACCCTGCCCGGTGCCCCCTGCCTGCCGTGTGACGAGCGCCGGCTGCGCGGCCTGGCCACCCCCCACCAGTCACCCCGCATGATGCAGCGCTTTGCCACCGGCAGCCTGTGCGAGGCCCTGGCGCTGCACGCCGCCGGTTTGAACGCCGGTTCGCAGCCGGATGCGCGCGGCGACGTGCAGGCCGCTGCACGTGCCGAGGCGTTCGCCGAAGCGTTCGCCAAACCGTTCGCCGAAAGGCACGCCACCCCGCTCACCCCCGCGTCCGCTGACCCGGCCTGCCGGCACCGCGCTTCGGTGCGGCACGATGGCCCAGGTGACCCGCATCCCGCCACCGTGGCTCCGGCTTCGCCCCCACCGGGCGCCACCGGGGTAGCCCGGCTGCTGATCCCTCGCCTGGTGTCCAGCGACGGCCTCGCCACCCTGGCGCTGGCGCACGCTTTCCAAGATTCATGATGTCCACAGGAGTTTGACCGTGACCGTTCACTTCATTGGCGCCGGCCCAGGCGCCGCCGACTTGATCACCTTGCGCGGGCGGGACCTGCTCGCGGCCAGTCCGGTGTGCCTGTACGCCGGCTCGCTGGTGCCGCAGGCGCTGCTGGCCCACTGCCCGCCCGGTGCGCGCATCGTCAACACCGCCCCCCTGTCGCTCGACGACATCGTGGCCGAGATGGTGGCGGCCCATGCGCGCGGCGACGACGTGGCCCGCCTGCACTCGGGCGACCTCAGCATCTGGTCGGCCATGGGCGAGCAACTGCGCGCCCTGCGCGCACAGGGCGTGCCCTACACCGTGACGCCGGGCGTGCCGGCCTTCAGCGCCGCTGCCGCTGCGCTGGGCGCCGAGCTGACGCTGCCGGGCTCGAGCCAGTCGGTCGTGCTCACGCGCACCTCGGGCCGGGCGTCCAGCATGCCCGCGGGCGAGGACCTGGCCAACTTCGCCGCCACGGGCGCGGTGCTGGCCATCCACCTCTCGGTGCACGTGGCCCAGCAGGTGCAGGACACGCTGCTGCCGCACTACGGCCCCGACTGCCCGGCGGCCATCGTCTGGCGCGCCTCGTGGGACGATGAACAGGTGGTGCGCACCCGCGTGGCCGACCTGGCCGCCACCGCGCAGACCAACACGCTGCAGCGCAGCGCGCTGATCCTGGTCGGCCCCACACTGGCGCAGGAGGGCTTCGGCTTCAGCCGCCTGTATGCCGACGACTACGACCGCCGCTACCGCCCGCGTGGCGACGAGCCCCGTTTCCCGCACAGCGTGCCGTCCGGCGAGCCGTCCGATGCGTGAGTTGCTGCTCATCGGCATCGGCACCGGCAACCCGCGGCACCTCACGCAAGAAGCGATCGACGCCATCCACCACGCCGACGTCGTGCTGCTGCCGCACAAAGGCCGCGGCAAGTCCGAGCTGGCGCAGGTGCGACTGGGCATCCTGCAGACGCTGGGCATCGCGCCCGAGAAGCTCGCCCACTTCGACATGCCGCTGCGGCGCCAGACCGGCGACGACTACGGCCAGCAGGTGCAGGAGTGGCACGCGGCCATCGCCCGGCGCTGGGCCGACACCCTGGCCGCGCACACCGCGGCCACGCCGGGCGCAGCCGCCCCGCACCGCGTCGCGCTGCTGGTCTGGGGCGACCCCGCGCTGTACGACAGCACGCTGCGCATCGCCGCCCTGCTGGGCCTGGCACCGGCGCAGGTGCGCGTGGTGCCGGGCATCACCGCCATGCAGGTGCTGTGCAGCGCGCACGGCATCGCGCTCAACGACGTGGGCGCGCCCTTCCAGGTCACCACGGGGCGGCAGCTGGTGGAGGGCGGCTGGCCGGCTGGCGTGGACACGCTCATCGTCATGCTCGACGGCCAGCGCGCCTACGAGCAGGTGACCGAGCCCGAGGCCGACATCTTCTGGGGCGCCTACCTGGGCATGCCCCAGCAGCTGCTGATGAGCGGCCCCCTGCAGGCGGTGAAGCCTCACATCAGCGCCGAGCGCGCCCGCGCCCGCGAGCAGCACGGCTGGATCATGGACATCTACCTGCTGCGCCGGCCCCGCACGACGCCGCCCGGCGATGCCGCGGACTGACGCCATCGGTTCTTCAAAAAACATGGGGTATGGCCCAATCTCCGTTTCACATCAAACGGACACCCAGTCATACTCCCAATTTTTCCTTTCAACGTGCAGGCTTGGGCGCCAGCAGCATCTGCGTGCAGCGGAACAGCGCCAGCGTCCGGTCACCGGCCATCACCGTGGCGTCCCACAGCTGCGTGCTGCGGCCGCCGTGCACCAGGCGCGCCTCGCAGTGCACGCGGCCCTCGCGCGCCGTGCCCAGGAAGTTGGACTTCAGCTCGATGGTGGTGAAGTTGACGACGCCCTCGGGCAAGGACGCCACGCAGCCAAAGCCGCAGGCCGAGTCGGCCAGTGCGATGACCGAGGCCGCGTGCAGGTAGCCGTTGGGCGCCAGGTGATGCGGCGCGATGTCGAAATGCCCGGCCACGTGGCCGGACGCCACCGTGTCCCAGACCAGGCCCAGGAAATCCGGCAAAGTGCCTTTCACCGCGGCCTGAAAGCGCTGCACCAGCGCCTCGCGCGAAGGGTGTGTCTCGTCGCTCATGTCCCTGCTCCTCGATGCCATGGCCACCACGTGGCCGAGCAGGCAGCATAGCGCCAGCGGCGGGCGCAGCAGGCGGGTGACGCCTGTTTGGCCGCCACAGGTGTGGACTCGGCTGGACCGGTGCAGCCCGGCGGCCATGCCACCCTCGGCGGCGCCGCGCCAGGCGTTACCGACACGTTGGGCCAGGTGAAGCAGTCGTGATGCGGTGGCCAACTTTGCCGCGCGCCAAATCCGGCCGGTTGCTCAAGTGCCCGACGAAGGCGCAGAACTGGCGGCGCGGGCGTGGCGCATGGCGCATGGCGCATGGCGCATGGCGCATGGCGCATGGCGCATGGCGCATGGCGCCCAAAAGTCTTCAACGGGTATGGGCCTGCCGCCGATTCAAGGTCAAAGAATTACCCACCATACCCACGATTGCCCCCTGACGCACCGCGCCCCTGTTCAGCGCCGAGCACCCGCCACCCGGCAGCGGCGTGGCGACCAACGCCTCCCGCATCGTGGGCCCCTTGCTGGCGGGGGCGCTGATCGCCAGCCTGGGCAGCGAATGGGTGTTTGCGCTGAACGCGTTACCCGCTTGCAGGACAAGCGCCCCATCCGTTGCAGGGCCCGCCAAAGCCGCGGCGCCAAGGCCCTGTTTCGGCAGGGGCCATGGGCCCTCGCCGCGCGACAAAGCCCGCCACAATGCACGCATGAAAACCCTGCTCATCGTCTACCACTCCATGACCGGCGGCACCCGGCAAATGGCGCAGGCAGCGCATGACGCAGCCCTGCAGGCCGCGCGTGAGGTTCAGGGCCCTGCCGATGCCGGCTCCCCCCATCCGCCAAGGCCAGCGCGAGCGACGCGCCTGCCGAGCACCCGGCGCCCCCGCACGAGGCTGCGGACACCCCGGTCAGGGTGCGCCTGTTGCACGCGGCCGAGGCCGGCCCCGATGACGTGCTGGCGGCCGACGCCTATCTGTTTGCCACCCCGGAAAACCTGGCGGCCATGTCCGGCGTGATGAAGGACTTCTTCGACCGCTGCTACTACGCCGCGCTGGACCGCGTGAACGGCCGCGCCTACGTGACCCTGATCTGCGCCGGCAGCGACGGCAGCAACGCCATGCGGCAGATCGACCGCATCGCCACCGGCTGGCGGCTCAAGCAGGCCGCCCCCGGGGTCATCGTCTGCACCCACGCGCAAACGCCGGAACGCATCCTGGCCCCCAAAACCATCGGCGAGGCCGACCTCGCCCGCTGCGCCGAAGTTGGCGCCGGTCTCGTGGCCGGCCTGGCCCTGGGCGTGTTCTGAGGGCGTCCGGCACGGCGCGGCGCGCTTCTTGGGGCCCCCAGCTGACACGCAACCGGGCGCGAGCGCCGCGCACACCCAGGCCACACCCCGTCGCAACCCAGGCACACTTGGCCCATGAATGCCACCCTCAAAGCCGAACTGACCGAGCTGGCCATCGCGGCCATGCAGGAGCGCGGATTGCGCACCGACTTCTCGACCGCCAGCCTGCGGCAGCTGGACACCCTCACCGCGCCAGGCCTGCCCGACAGCCCCGATGTGCACGACCTGCGCGCGCTGCTGTGGTGCTCGATCGACAACGACGACTCGCGCGACCTGGATCAGCTCAGCGTCTGCCAGGTGCTGAGCCAGGGCGCCGTGCAGGTGCAGGTGGCGGTGGCCGACGTGGACTGCCTGGTGGCCAAGGACAGCCCCATCGACGCCGACGCGCAGCTCAACACCACCTCGGTCTACACCGGGCCGCGCATCTTTCCGATGCTGCCCGAGAAGCTGTCGACCGACCTCACCTCGCTCAACCCCGGCGTGGACCGGCTGGCCGTGGTGTGCGACATGGTGTTCCGCGCCGATGGCAGCATCGCCTCGGCGCGCGTGCTGCGCGCCTGGGTGCACAACCACGCCCAGCTGGCCTACGACGCGGTCAGCACCTGGTTGCTGGGCGAGGGACCCTTGCCCGAGGCCGCGGCCGCCGTGCCCGGCATGGACCAGCAGCTGCGCACCCAGGACAGCGTGGCCCAGCAGCTGCGCGCGCGGCGCCTGGAGCACGGCGCGCTGGAGTTCCAGACCTTCCAGCCCAAGGCCGTGTTCGAGGGCGATCAGGTGGTCGACATCGTGCAGCAGCCGCAGAACCGCGCCCGCCAGCTGATCGAGGAATTCATGATCGCCACCAACGGCGTGGTGGCCGGCTACCTGATGCGCGAGGGCCGGCCGGGGATCCGCCGCGTGGTGCGCTCGCCCGAGCGCTGGGCGCGCATCGTGCAGGTGGCGGCCGAGCTGCACCACACCCTGCCGCCCGAGCCCGACGGCCCGGCGCTGGAAGATTTCCTGCGCAAGCAACGCGCGCGCGACCCGGTGCGCTTTCCCGACCTGTCGCTCACCATCGTCAAGCTCATGGGCTCGGGCGAATACGTGGTCGAGCGGCCGGGCGACGACAAGCTGGGCCACTTCGGCCTGGCGGTGCGCGACTACACGCACGCGACCGCGCCCAACCGCCGCTACCCCGACCTCGTCACACAACGCCTGGTCAAGGCCGCGCTGGCCGGACTGCCACCGCCCTACAGCGTGGACGAGCTGGCGCAGATCGCCACCCACTGCTCGCGCCAGGAAACGGCGGCCGACAAGGTCGAACGCCAGCTGCGCAAATCGGAGGCGGCCGTGCTGCTGCGCGCCCACGTGGGCGAGCTGTTCAACGGCGTGGTCACCGGCAACAGCAAGGGCAACGTGTGGATCCGCACCTTCACGCCGCCGGCTGAAGGCAAGCTGGCCACCCCCAGGGCGTGGCCGTGGGCCAGCTGGTGCAGGCCCGGCTCGAGGCCACCAGCGTCGAGCGCGGCCACATCGACTTCAGCCTGGTCAAGCTGTTGGACCGCGCGCCGCGCAACGGCGCATGACGCGCGCGCCAGCCATGGCATCGCGCTGGCTGGCCTTGATGGCCAGCAGGCAGTATGGCACTGTCATCGATCATTCTTGAACGCGAATACAGCCATACTGCGCCATGCCGTTCACATCGCCCACCAAGCCGTACAAGGGCACATGGACGTGATCCGTGAAGCCCGGGGCCGCAGCTGGGGCCCGTGTCCACTGGCACCGTGCTCGCACCGGTGCCCCGCAGACGCCGTGCGAACGCCGCGGCCCAGTCACCCGCCCGATGCCCCGCCCATCGCCACCACATCGCCCGCCGCCCGCCATGCCCCTCCACCCTGCCCCGACCGGCCTGACCACCCAGCCGTCAGCGCGGCGCCTGTATCTGGGCCTGCTCGCGCTGGTGGGCAGCGAGGGCTTCTTCCAGGGCTGGGCCTCGGGTGTCGGCGGCCAGCTGCCGCCCGCCATGACGCTGGCCTACACCGTCGCCCAGGCGGTGCTGGTCTACGCCTGGTGGCGGGCCGACGCGGCGGCGCACCGCGGCCGGCCGCGTCCGCTGTGGCTCAGTGGCCTGGTCATCGTGGCGCCGGTGGTCGGGGTGCCGCTGCACCTGTGGCGCAGCCGCCCGCGCGGGCAACGCGGGCGCGCCCTGCTGGTGGGCACGGGCGGCGTGCTGGCGCTGGCGCTGGCCTACCTGCTGGCCGGCGCCCCCATGGCCTACTGGCTGGGCGGACGCTGAGGGGCCGTTGGCCGGCCCGATCCCGGCCCCGTGACCAGCTGGGCGGACGCTGAGGGGCCGTTGGCCGGCCCGATCCCGGCCCCGTGACCAGCTGTGACGGGCCCATGACACGTTACATTCAGGGCTTGCCGCAGAGCCCCGCTGCGCCCGCTTTTCGCCCCCATTCCAAGATGCCCCAGGAGATCGCCATGCCCACGCCACCCACCGCACCAGCCCGGCCTGCACGCCTGGGCCAGTCCTTGACCGCCCTGGGTCTGGCCGTGGGGTTGCTGGCTCTGTCTGCCTGCAGCAAGCCCGAGGAGCCCACGCCGGGGCAGCAGCTCGATCAGGCGATTCAGCAGACCCAGGACGCCGCCAGCCAAGCCGCTGACGCGCTGCGCGACCTGGCCGGTGACGCCGCGCGCGCGGCCAGCGACGCGGCCCGGGCCGCGAACGAAGCCGCCGCATCGGCCGGCGCCGCCATCGAGACCACGCGGCAGGACACCGCATCGGCCAGCGGCAAGGCCGGCGATGCGCTCAAGCAGGCCCAGCAGGACGCCCTGGCCGCCGCCACGGCGCTGCGCCAGAGCGCCAGCCAGGCCGCGACGGCTGTGAGCCAGGCGGCCTCGGAAGCCGCTGCCGCCGTGGGCGACGCGCTGACGGACTCGGCGATTTCGGCGCGCATCCGGGCCGATTTCGCCCGCGACAGCGAGCTCAGCAGCATCGACATCGGCGTGGAAACCCACGACGGCGTCGTCACCCTGCGCGGCACGGTGCCCACCGCGGCTGCCAAGACCCGCGCCGACAACCTGGCCAAGACCGCCAAGGGGGTCAAGTCGGTGAACAACGTCTTGAACGTGCAATGACAGCACACTGTATGCAGCCATTCCCGTTCAAAATTCAACGGCAATCAGCCCATACCCCCTCTTGAAAGCGCCCGCCCCGGGCGCTTTTTGCTGGGCGGCTGAAGCGTGTTCGCGGGCGCCCGAATGGGCCCGACGGCAGTCGCCCATCGGCTGACCGGAGCGGGCAAACCATGCGCCCGTGTGAGGACGGACCCATGGTGGCCGCCGGCGCGCATGCCTCGCACAGCTGCACATTGCGGTCGACCATTCGTGATTCGGCCTCGGCCTTGAGGGCGCCATCAACCCACCTGTGCGCGCCCAGGCCCAAGCGCCCCATCCGCTTCGCCAGGCGACGACAGTCCGTCAGCCGCGTCCGGCCAGGCTGCTCAGCGTGTCGTCGCCCGCCGCGCCAAAGGCCTGTTCCTTGAGCAGGTGCAGCTGATCGCGCACGGCAGCGGCCTGCTCGAACTCGAGGTTCTTGGCGTGCTCGATCATGAGCTTCTCCAGCCGCTTGATCTCCTTGGCGATGTCCTTCTCGCTCATGTCCTCGACCTGGGCGCGGCGCAGCGCCAGGTCCTCGGCCTGCGCTTCGGCGGCGCTGGCCTTCTCGCTGTAGACACCGTCGATCAGGTCGCGCACCTGCTTGACGATGCCGCGCGGCGTGATGCCGTGGGCCTCGTTGAAGGCGATCTGCAGCGCCCGGCGGCGCTCGGTCTCGCCCATGGCTTTTTTCATCGACTCGGTGATGCGATCGGCGTACAGGATGGCCTTGCCGTTCACGTTGCGCGCCGCGCGGCCGATGGTCTGGATCAGGCTGCGCTCGGCGCGCAGAAAGCCTTCCTTGTCGGCATCGAGGATGGCGACCAGCGACACCTCGGGGATGTCCAGCCCCTCGCGCAGCAGGTTGATGCCGACCAGCACGTCGAACAGGCCCAGGCGCAGGTCGCGGATGATCTCCACCCGCTCCACGGTGTCCACGTCCGAGTGCAGGTAGCGCACCTTCACGCCGTTCTCGCTCAGGTACTCGGTCAGCTGCTCGGCCATGCGCTTGGTCAGGGTTGTGACCAGCACGCGCTCGCCGACGTTGGTGCGCAGGCGGATTTCAGACAGCACGTCGTCCACCTGGTGGGTGGCGGGCCGCACCTCGACCAGCGGATCGACCAGGCCCGTGGGCCGCACGACTTGCTCCACCACCTGGCCCGCGTGGGTCTTTTCGTAATCGGCCGGCGTGGCCGACACGAACACGACCTGACGCATGCGTTCTTCGAATTCGGCGAACTTCAGCGGCCGGTTGTCCAGCGCGCTGGGCAGGCGAAAGCCGTACTCCACCAGCGTGGTCTTGCGCGCCTTGTCGCCGTTGTACATGGCGTTGAGCTGGCCGATCATCTGGTGGCTCTCGTCCAGGAACATGAGGGCGTCCTGGGGCATGTAGTCCGTCATGGTCGGCGGCGGATCACCGGGCTTGGCGCCCGACAGGTGACGCGTGTAGTTCTCGATGCCCTTGCAATGCCCGACCTCGCTGAGCATCTCCAGGTCAAAGCGCGTGCGCTGCTCCAGCCGCTGCGTCTCGACCAGCTTGCCCTCGTCCAGCAGCTGCTTGGTGCGCTCGACCAGCTCGAGCTTGATGGTCTCGACCGCGTTCATCACCTGCTCGCGCGGCGTGACGTAGTGGCTGCTGGGGTAGATGGTGAAACGCGGCACCTTCTGCCGGATGCGGCCGGTCAGCGGGTCGAACAGCTGAATGCTCTCCACCTCGTCGTCGAACAGCTCCAGCCGCACGGCCAGCTCGCTGTGCTCAGACGGGAACACGTCGATGGTGTCGCCGCGCACGCGGAAGGTGCCGCGCGTGAAGTCCATGTCGCTGCGCTTGTACTGCATGCGCACCAGCTGCGCGATGGCGTCGCGCTGGCCCACCTGATCACCCACGCGCAGGATGAAGCGCATCTTGGTGTACGACTCGGGCGAGCCAATGCCGTAAATCGCCGAGACGGTGGCCACGACGATGGTGTCGCGGCGCTCCAGCACGCTCTTGGTGGCCGACAGCCGCATCTGCTCGATGTGCTCGTTGATGGCGCTGTCCTTCTCGATGAACAGGTCGCGCTGCGGCACATAGGCCTCGGGCTGGTAGTAGTCGTAGTAGCTGACGAAGTACTCGACCGCGTTCTTGGGAAAGAACTCGCGGAACTCGCTGTACAGCTGCGCGGCCAGCGTCTTGTTGGGCGCGAACACGATGGCCGGCCGACCGGTGCGCGCGATCACGTTGGCCATGGTGAAGGTCTTGCCCGAGCCGGTCACGCCCAACAGGGTCTGGAAGGCTTCGCCATCCTCGATGCCCTCGACCAGCTGCGCAATGGCCTTGGGCTGGTCGCCCGCGGGCGGATAGGGCTGGAACAGCTGAAACGGCGAATCGGGAAAGCTGACGAACTGCCCGCCTTCCGGGGCGGACTCGGCGGGCGCGGGCGAGGAGGTTTCAGAGGACATCCGGCGATTGTGCGCCAGGGCCGCCGAAGCGCCGACCGGCCCGGTCGATGCCGGGTCTCGCATCGCGGTCATGCGGCGACTGGGTGATGTGAACAGCAGAGTATGGCCACCATCCCGTTTTCACATCATCGGCAACTCACAGATACTGCCAACACAGGTAAACGATGCCCACCCCCATCAGCGCCAGACCCAAGGTTTCGGTGCGGCGCAGGCGTTCGCGGAACACGCGGCGTGACACCACGAGGCTGAAGACCACCTCGACCATGCCCACGGTGCGCACCGCCGAGGCGCTTTGCATGGCGTAGGCCGCGAACCACAGCAGCGACGCCATGGCCCCCATGGAGCCCGCCAGCAGCGACACGCGCCACGAGCGCAGCACCGGCATCAGCCCCGCGGGCTCGCGCCAGGCGATCCAGGTCCCCAGTGCGATGGACTGCATGAGCTGCGCCAGCGTCACGCCCCAGGCCGCGGACAGCCACGGCGTGGGCGCGTCGAGCGCCAGCGCGCCGCCCCGGAAGCCCACCGTGGCAATCGCAAAGCAGGCGCCGCACAACAGGCCATAGCCAGCCGAGCGCGACAGCCAGGTCCGCGGCGACAGGCGCGTGCCGGCGCCCGCTGGCGGCACGCTGAGCAGCATCACGCCGGCCGTCGCCACCCCCATGGCCAGCCACATGTTGGCGCTGGGCCATTCGGCCAGGAAGACGGCGCCGAACAGCGCCACCTGCAGCACCTCGGACTTGGACAGCGTGACCGCAACGGCGAAGTTGCGCTGCTGCATGGCCAGCAGCAGCGCTGCCGTGGCGCCGATCTGAAACGCGGCCCCCAGCGCAATCCAGCCCACATAGGTCCAGCTCAGGCGCGGCGCCGCCGGCATCTCGGCCGGCAGCAGGTACAGCAAGGCCAGGCAGCCCAGCGCGAAAGGCAAGCCGTACAGAAACCGCACCAGGGTCGCCGCCCAGGTGCCCAGGCTGCCCGTCAGCGAGCGCTGCGCGGCGTTGCGCACCGTCTGCGCCCCCGCGGCCAGCAGCACCACCGGCACCCACAGCCAGGTGAACGTCGTGCCCCAATCCATCGTGTTCGTGGTCATGCGGCGAGTGTGTCAGCCGCAGCACCCGCGGCCCTCGTCACGCGAGAGTGCTGCGCACGCCACGCCCGATGACCAGCACGTGAGCATCATTAATCCAAACATCAACAACACAATCCATTCATAAATTTATGGAATACACTGGATTAAATACACCTGAGCCCGAGACTGACAGGAGACATCGATCTCGACAACAGCATGGGTGTCTGGTTTGGACTGGCCCGCTCGTTGTCAGCACGGCTTCAAACGCTTCCATCGCGGCCAGAGCATTTTGAAAGCACCGAAAGCCCAGTCATTTGAAAAGAGGAGACGCCATGCACATCACCCTTCCCGCACGCCCCAGGCCCCGTTCACTGGCCGCTGCTCTGCTGTGCGCCAGCAGCATCGCCAGCGCTGCACCGTACGCCACCACGTATCAGGGCGTCATCGCCAACTCCAGCTTTCCCCAAATCCTCGACGGCCAGGCCTACACACTCACCCTGGTGCTCGACAACGGCGGCGCCAGCCCCAATGCGCAAACCTGGGGCACCGCCGACAACGTGACTTGCGCCATCTTGCGCATGAACAACGCCGGCAACGCGCTTTTCGTCGCCGATCTGGTCACCGGATCAGCCGCGAACACCATGGGCGCCGCCAGCACCGATGGCAGCGGGGCATTGACGGCCATGTTCAGCCAGGGGCATTTTCAACGGCCCGACGAGCTACACCTTCAGCGGTTTCACGTCACCAGAGGCCTATTGGCTGGCCACCGGCAGCAACCCTGTCTTTTTGGCGACAGCGTCATCAGCGATCCGTCTTTCGACGACGCCAGCGGCGGCGTTCAGATGGCGTCTGCCGCCTGGAGCAATCCGGTGCCTTTCACCGGTGCATGCGACACCACGACGACCTTTGGCCAACCTCGCCTCATCGCCACACCCACGCCTGTGCCCACGCTCGGTGCCTCGGCCTTGCTGGCGCTGGGTCTGCTGTTGGGTGTGCTGGGTTGGCGGCGACGAAGCACCTGACTCCAGCCCCGCGTCAGCGCCGCGGTAGATCGGGCAAGCCCGTGAGCCGGGGCACCCAGTGCATGATCCACGGCTCGGCCAGGTGGCTGAGCAGCACACCGGCCACACCGGCCAGCGCCACCCAGCCCATGGACCAGACCATGCGGGACATGAGGGCCTTGTTCCGGGCGCGCGTGATGAAGACGAGCGTGAAGGCGATGCTGGTGAACGAGGCGATCACGGCGCCCGTGCCCGCCACCGTGGGCGTGATGCTGCCCTGCGCCGACAGGGCCGCCGCGGCCGCCACGGCGCTGGCACTGGAAAGCGCACCGCCCACCACGCAGATGAAGTAAAAGCCCAGGTCGCCGAACTGACGCTCCGTCATGCCGCCCAGGACGTGCAGCACCAGGAACAGGAAACCGTACTTGAGGGCCTGCGGCAGCGAGAACGGCAAATCCAGCGTCAGCGCTGGTGCCCCGGCCTGTCCGGCCAGCGGGGTGCGGTAGCTGATGACCACCAGCAGCACGCAGGCGGCCAGCATCAGCGCATACGCGGGCACCGACCCCACCAGCGCCATGGGCGCCAGCAGCAGCAGCAAGGTGGCGTTGCGCACCACCATGGCGGTGACGGCCAGCAGGATGCCGCGGTAGGCCGTCTCGACGAACGAGGCGCCGATCTGGCGCACGCGCGTGGTCAGCTCGATCACCGTGAACGTGGAGTTGACCAGGCCACCGAAAAAGCCCGAGATCTCGGTGCCGCGCGCGCCGTAGATCTTCCAGATCACGTAATTGAAGAAGCCGATGGCCGCGATGAGGATGACCGTGACCCAGGCCGCACGCGGCTCGACCAGGCCCCAGGGGCCCACCGCGCCCACAGGCAGCGCGGGGTAGATGACGATGGCCAGGATGGCCAGCAGCAGGGCCGAGCGCAGCTCGCTCTCGGTCAGGCCCATGGTGAAGCCCGAGAGCCGCTCCTTCCAGGCCAGCAGCGCCGTGGACAGCACCATGATGGCGGCCGGCGCGATGGTGTGGCCCAGTCCCACCAGCACCCCGCACAGGGCGGTGACCAGCATGGCGGCCGAGGTGGTCAGCTCGGTGCCTTGGTTGGTCCGCAGCGACTGCACGTTGAGGATGATGAGCAGGATGGCCGTGAGCCACAGCACCGACACGGCATACGGCGTGCCCAGCGCGCCGCCGATGGTGCCCAGGATGCTGACGAAGCCGAAGGTGCGCAGCCCCGCCTCCTTGCCGCGCCGCTCGCGCTCCAGCCCGATCAGCAGGCCCAGCGCCAGCCCCAGCACGCAGCGCACGATGATTTGCAGGTACGGCCACTCGGCATGCGGCAAGCCCGCCGACACATTCACATCCACGATCTCACACCCTCACGGTCATGCCGACGCACGCTGGCGCCGCCAAACCGCCATTCATACCACCTTCACCAGTATGGGGCAACACCCGTTCTGCAGAAAACGGGAACTTCCACATACTGGGCCAGGCACTCAGCGCAGCAGCTCGGCCACGTGTTCGCCGATTGCCAGCGCGCTGGTCAGCCCCGGCGATTCGATGCCGAAGAGGTTGACCAGGCCAGGCACGCCATGCAGCGCCGGGCCGTCGATGCGCCAGTCGGGCGCGGGCGTGCCGGGCGCGTGGATCTTGGGGCGCACGCCGCTGTAAGCCGGTTGCAGCGCGCCATCGGGCAGGCCGGGCCAGTAGTGGCGCACGGCCGCGTAGAACACCTCGGCGCGCTCGGGCTGCACGCGGTAGTCGATGGCGTCGGGTTCGTCGGTGTCCAGCCACTCCAGGTCGGGGCCGAAGCGCGCCTGGCCGCCCAGGTCCAGCGTGACGTGCACGCCCAGCCAGGCGTCAACGGGAGCCGGATAGACCAGGTGCGTGAACGGCGATTTGCCCGCCAGCGTGTAGTAGCTGCCCTTGGCGTAGTGCGGCGTGGGCACGTGCTCGCGCGCCAGGCCCTCGAAGCGCGTGGCCAGCTGGCAGGCGTGCAGCGCCGCCGCATTGACCAGCCGGGGGGTGGCGAGCTGGGTGCCGTCGGCCAGCGTCAGCACGTGGGCGTCGCCGGTCACGTTGGCCAGCTGGGCGCCGTGCAGCGCGCTGCCCAGCGCCACCACGCCGCCGGCGTGCTCGAGCTCGGCCTGGATGGCCAGCATGTAGGCGTGGCTGTCCACGATGCCGGTGCTGGGCGACCACAGCGCGCCCGAGGCGTTGAGGGCCGGCTCCAGCGCCCGCGTCTGGTCGCCCGTCTTCCACTCGACGGGCACGCCGTTGGTGGCCGCCGTCTGCGCGATGCGGTCCAGCGCCGCGTGCTGCGAGGCGTCGGTCGCCACCACCAGCTTGCCGCAGCGCTGGTGGGGCACGTGGTGGCGCTCGCACAGCGCGTACAGCATGGCCTTGCCGGCCACGCACAGCCTGGCCTTGAGCGAGCCCGGCGCGTAATACAGGCCGGCGTGGATGACCTCGGAGTTGCGGGAACTCACGCCCTGGCCGATGGCGGTGTCTTTTTCAAGCACCACCACCTCGTGCCCCTGTTGCGCCAAGGCCCGCCCCACGGCCAGCCCCACGGCGCCCGCGCCCACCACCACTGCGTCTACCCGGTCCATGTCGTCTCCTGTCGGTTGTTGGATGTATCCGGCCCTTGCCGTTCACATAAGAACGACAACCGGCCCATACCCCTTGATTGCTTCAGCTCGAACTGCGCCGTCCGCAGCGGCACCCCAGCGGACGCCCCATCAGCGCGCCTCGGGGTGCCGCTCCAGCCAGCGTGCCAACTCCTGGCGGTAGTGCGCCAGCTCCTGGTTGTAGAAGTCCCAGACGCAGGGGTCGCAGCCGCTCTCGCAGCATTCGCCGGGCTGCGGCTCGTCGGGTGGCACGGGGCGCGGGTCGTTGGCGGGGGTGGATGTCGTGGGCAGCGCGCTCATGCCTGGGCTCCGCCGTCATCGGCCGCAGCCACACCCGCGGCGATCAGCGCCAGCATGGCGTCTTCGTCCAGGATGGTCACGCCCAGGTCCTGGGCCTTGGTCAGCTTGCTGCCGGCTTCGGCGCCGGCGACCACGTAGTCGGTCTTCTTGCTGACCGAGCCCGACACCTTGGCGCCCGCGGCTTCCAGCATGTCCTTGGCCTGGTCGCGGCTCAGGGTGGGGAAGGTGCCGGTCAGCACAAAGGTCTTGCCGACCAGCGGCTTGGGCGCGCCGGCATCGCCGCTCGACTCGTCCCAGCGCACCCCGCAGGCGCGCAGCTGCGCCACCACCTCGCGGTTGTGCGGCTGGGCGAAAAAGGTGTGCACGCTCTCGGCCACGATGGGCCCGACGTCCGGCACGTCCAGCAGCTGCGCCACGCTGGCGTCCATCACGGCATCCAGGCTGCCGAAATGGCGCGCCAGGTCCTTGGCCGTGGTCTCGCCCACGTGGCGCACGCCCAGGCCGAACAGAAAGCGCGGCAGCGTCGCCTGTTTGGACTTGTCCAGCGCATCGACCAGGTTCTGCGCCGAGCGCGTGCCCATGCGCTCCAGGTTGGCCAGCGCGCTCAGGCCCAGGCGGTACAGGTCGGGCAAGGTGTTGACCAGGCCCGCGTCCACCAGCTGTTCGACGAGCTTGTCGCCCAGGCCTTCCACGTCCATGGCGCGGCGGTGGGCGAAATGCTTGATGGCCTCCTTGCGCTGCGCCGGGCACGAGATGCCGCCGCTGCAGCGCCAGTCGGCCTCGCCGGGCTCGCGCACGGCCTCGGCGCCGCAGATGGGGCACTGGTGCGGCATCTGGAACGGCAGCGCACCGGCCACGCGCTTGTCCACCAGGGTGCTGACGACCTCGGGGATCACGTCGCCCGCGCGGCGCACGATGACGGTGTCGCCGATGCGCACGTCCTTGCGCAGCACCTCGTCCTCGTTGTGCAGGGTGGCGTTGGTGACGGTGACGCCGCCGACGAACACCGGCGCCAGCTTGGCCACGGGCGTGAGCTTGCCGGTGCGGCCGACCTGGATGTCGATGGCCAGCACCGTGGTCATCATCTCCTGCGCCGGGTACTTGTGCGCCACGGCCCAGCGGGGTTCGCGGCTGACGAAGCCCAGCCGGCGCTGCAGCGCCAGCGCGTTGACTTTGTAGACCACGCCGTCGATGTCGAACGCGAGGCGGTCGCGCTGGCCGGCCACGTCGGCGTGAAAGGCCACCAGGCCAGCCGCATCGGGCACGGCCCGCACCAGCTCGGACACCGGGAAGCCCCAGGCCCGCAACTGCTGCAGCATGTCCCATTGCGTGGCGAACACCGGGCCGCCGTTGGCGGGCGGCGAGACCTCGCCCAGGCCATAGGCGAAAAAGCTCAGCGGCCGCTGGCGCGCGATGCCGGGGTCCAGCTGGCGCACGGCGCCAGCCGCCGCGTTGCGCGGGTTGACGAAGGTGCGCTCGTTCTTGGCCCCCTGGGCGATGCGCTCGCGCTGGCGTTCGTTCAGGCGCTCGAAATCGTCGCGGCGCATGTAGACCTCGCCGCGCACCTCGACCACCGGCGGCACGTTCGCACCCTGCAGACGCAGCGGAATCTGGCCGATGGTGCGGATGTTCTGCGTCACGTCTTCACCGGTTTCGCCATCGCCGCGCGTGGCGGCCTGCACCAGCACGCCGTGCTCGTAGCGCAGGCTCATGGCCAGGCCGTCGAACTTGGGCTCGGCGACGTAGCCGCCCTCGACCGGCGCGCCCTCGGGCAGCTCCAGCTCGCGGTGCACGCGCGCGTCGAAGGTGTAGGCGCCCTGCTCGCTGGTGTCGGTTTCGGTGCGGATGCTGAGCATGGGCACGCGGTGGCGCACCGGCGTGAAGCCGTCGAGCACGGCGCCGCCCACGCGCCGCGTCGGCGAGTCAGCCGTCAGCAAAGCGGGGTATTGCCCTTCCAGCGTCTGCAGTTCAACGAAGACACGGTCATACTCCGCATCAGGAACCGTGGGCTGATCGAGCACGTAATACTGATGGGCCCACTGGTTGAGCTGGGCGCGCAGCTGCAGCGCGCGCGCGGTGGCCTCGGCCAGTTTGCTGGCGATCAGGTCTGCGCCAGGCGCCTGGGTGTGTGGATCGGACATCTGGCTGTTTCCCCTGTGGTGGTGTGCATGGCGTGTGGGGCCCGCGCACGCGCGGCGGCGCAGCGGCCTGGGTGGGCGGGCGAGGCGTGATTCTAAGAAGTCCACCGTCCTCATCGGCCCGGCGGACAGCCGGCGCCCATCCGGCCGACGGCGCCCCGGTAGACAGCGCCTTGGACCGGCCCCTGCCAGGTTGCGCTGCACAGCGGCCGTGCATGGCGCGCTGGCCGCCATCGGGCACATCAGGCGGCCTCGGGCGCCAGGGCCAGGTCGACCAGGTGCTGCAAGGCCGGAGTGAGTTCGGTGCCCTGGCGGCGCACGATGAACAGGTCGCGCCGCACGGGCTTGAGGGCGTTGGCCAGCACCACCAGCTCGCCGCGCGCCACCGCGTCCTGCACCAGCAGCTCGGACAGGCAGGCCACGCCCAGGCCCGCCGCCACCCCCTGCACGATGGCCACGCCACTGCTCAGCGTGCAGGCCACGTCGATGCGGCCCAGCTGCGAAAACAGGGCCTGGTCAACGGCCTCGCGCGTGCCCGAGCCGGCTTCGCGCAGCAGCCAGCGCGCCTCGCGCAGGTCGGCCTTGGTGAGCGGGCGCCGCTGCGCCGCCTGGCTCAGCGGCGACTGAGGCGAGGCGACCAGCACCAGGTTGTCGCGGCGCCAGAACTGCACCTGCAGGCCGGGCTCATGACAAGGGCCTTCGATGAAGCCGAGATCGGCCTCGAACTGCATGAGCGCACGCACCACCTCGGCCGTGTTGCCGATCACCACGTCGGCCTGCGCACGCGGGAACGACGCCGACCAGCGGGCCAGCAGCTGCGGCAGCAGGCAGTTGCCGACGGTGGAGCTGGCCGCCAGGCGCAGCTTGACCGCCTGCAGGCCGGCCGCGGCGCCGAAGTCGGCCTCGATGGATTCGGCCTGCAGCACCAAGTTCTGCGCCCGCGGCAGCAGCGCGCGCCCCGCTTCGTTGAGGACCAGGCGCTGGCCCGCGCGCTCGAACAGGCGGATGCCGAGCGCGTGTTGCAGGTCGTTGATGGCGGCGCTGGTGGCCGATTGCGACAGCGCCATGGCCTCGGCCGCCGCCGTGGTGGTGCCAGTGCGCGCCACAGCGCAAAAGAGTTGCAGTTGCCGCAGGCTCAGGCGCACGGTGGCCTCCTATGCATATAACTGGTAGATATTAGCTTATTTATTTGTTTTACTTGTGAATGGACGCAGCCTAGAGTTCACCGCATGAACGCTGCCGCCACGCCCCTTTCTGCCGCGCCCGCCACACCCGGCCCGCCGGTCACACCTGCTGCCCTGCCCGGGCCCAGCCGGCTGCACCGGCGGATGCAACAGGTGCCCGGGCTGGCGCTGGCCGCGGGCCTGGCCGCGCTGGCGGTGGGGCTGGGCAGCTCGCCCTGGATGCGCGCCCACGGTCTGGGCGCGCTGACCCTGGCCGTGGTGCTGGGCCTGGTGGTGGGCAACACCGTGTACCCGCGTCTGGCCCGCCTGTGCGAGCCCGGCATCCAGCTGAGCAAATCGCGCCTCCTGCGACTGGGCATCGTGCTGTTCGGCCTGCGCATCACGCTGGCCGACCTGGGCGCCGTGGGCCCGGGCGCGCTCGTGGTCGATGCCCTCGTCATCGCCTCGACCTTCGGCCTGGCCTGCTGGCTGGGCATCCGCGTACTGCGCCTGGAGCCGCGGCTGGCCCTGCTGATCGGCGCCGGCAGCAGCATCTGCGGCGCCGCCGCCGTGGTGGCCACCACGCCGGTGGTCAAGGCGGACAGCGATCAGGCGGCGGTCGCCGTCGCCACCGTGGTGGTGTTCGGCACGCTGGCCATGTTCCTCTACCCCGCGCTGTGGCTGGTCGCGCGCGACGGCTTGGCGCTGGCGCCCCAGGCATTCGGCGTCTACATCGGGGCCACGGTGCACGAGGTGGCCCAGGTCGTGGCGGCGGGCAACATGATCGGCCCGCTGTTCACCGAAACCGCCCTGGTCACCAAGCTGGCGCGCGTGATGATGCTGGCGCCTTTTCTGCTGGGCCTGTCGGCCTGGCTGGCCTGGCGCGACACGTCGGTGGCGACGGCTCCGCGGGGCCAGCCGCTGCCGGGGCACGGCGCGGCCACCCACAGCCACACCGTGGCCCGCACCGGCGGCCCGTCGGGTCGGCCCTCGGCGCCAGCCGGCAGTCGGCTGGGAACGCTGCTGGCCACCATCACCATCCCGTGGTTCGCCTTCGGCTTTTTGGTGGCCGTGGCCGTGCACTCAACCGGGGTGCTGCCGCCCGCCGCAGTGACCGCGGCCAACGGCCTGGCCGACGGCCTGCTGGCCATGGCCATGGCGGCGCTGGGCGCCACCACGCACCTGCGCGCGATTCGCCAGGCCGGGCCACGCGCCGCGCTGCTGGCGGCGGCCTTGTTCGCCTGGCTGGTGCTGGGGGGTGGCCTGCTGAGCGTGCTGGCGTACGGCCTGGGTTGAGGCGTTTCGTGCCAGGCGAACACCTCGCGCGCCGAACAACAGGCGGTCGCGCTGCCCGTGGGCGTCTGCGGAAATTGGAATTCAGACTTATTGACCAGTATTCATCAATTGTCTTTTCATATTAGTCGAGTGTGACCTGATACTCCAACACACACCCTCTGCATCGAGCGTCCAAAGAGGCCAGGAACACCGAATTGCACGGGGCCTGGTGACGCGGAAGCCGCTTCAGCCGAGCGAGGTCTTCGTCAGCCGCATGGCGCCCGGAAACCGCCCCGGGCTTCAACCGATGTGAAGGGCGGCGTGATCCCTGCCCCGTCGCCCTCCGCACCGCCATCACCCGCAACGTGACCGCAACTTCCTCACCCTCTTTGCAGACCAGACACATTTCTTCGCACGCCCCTGCCGCAGGTGGGCCTACAGTGCGCAGCTGAGCATCCGGGTGACCTCGTCGTGCGGCGACACCCCCGGGCGCCGTCTGGAAAGGACACCTCACCATGTTCACCCCGCATCGCACCGCCGTGGGCGCCTTGGCCGGTTTGCTGTTGGCCAGCCTGGGAGGCTGCGCGGTCTATCCCCTGCCCTATGCGCCGCCGTATGCCTCGCCGGCCCACACGGTCAACAACGTGAACCCCGCCCTGGCCGGCCAGGCCATCTACGCCCCGGCCTACTCGGGCTATGGGGTGCCGGATGGCCGCTACGCCCCGGCCTACTCCGATCCTGGCTACGCAGGGGGCTATGCCGGTCAGCCCGCCTACGACTACCGTGCTGACGAGAGCCGCGCCTACGGAGGCCAGGCCTACAGCGACAGCACCGGCCAGGTGGTGGACGTCCGCCGCATCGGCTACCGCGCCAACCCGCAGGCCAGCGCGGCCGCGGGCACGGCCATTGGCGGCATCGTGGGCGGCGCCATCGGCAACAGCAGCGGCCACCGCTGGAACCGCGGCTCCAACACGCTCGCCGGGGTCATCGCCGGCGCGCTCATCGGCAGCGCCATCGGCACGGCCGCGTCCTACCAGACCACGGCCGTGATGTACCGCGTCACCGCCCGCATGGATTCGGGCAGCGTGCGCACGGTGGACTACGCCAACCCGCCGGCCATCCGCATCGGCGATCGCGTGGCCTTCGACGGCCAGCAGTTCTACCGCTGAGTACCGCGGGCGGCAGCAGCGGCCCGGTTCTGGGCACGCCCTGGCCTGGCAGCAGCCGGCACCCAAGAGGCCACACACCTTGCGCGCACAACGGGTGCGCCTCCCATCGGGACCCCCATGCCTGCATCGCGCCGCACGAAGTCACAGGCCTGACATGAGGTAGACGCCGTGGCGGGTTTGGCTTTTTCGCTAAGAAGGCAGTATGCATTCATTGCCGATGACATCAAAACGGAAATGAGCAGATACTGCCACCAATCTTACTTTTCCTGATGCGTCTTGGCTGGGCCAACGGTGGATTCAGAAACGGCCCGATGGGACGAAAAAAAGCCGCCTCCAGAGGGAAGCGGCTTGTTGGATGGACTGGGCGAAACGCCCAGAGACCTCATCACATGTGGTCGATCATGACCTGGCCAAAGCCCGAGCACGACACCTGGGTCGCACCGTCCATCAGGCGGGCGAAGTCATAGGTGACCTTCTTGCTCTTGATGGACTTGCCCATCGAGCTGATGATCAGGTCGGCCGCTTCGGTCCAGCCCATGTGACGCAGCATCATTTCGGCCGACAGGATTTCGGAACCGGGGTTCACGTAGTCCTTGCCAGCGTACTTGGGTGCCGTGCCGTGGGTGGCTTCGAACATGGCGACGGTGTCGCTCAGGTTGGCGCCCGGGGCGATGCCGATGCCGCCCACTTGCGCGGCCAGGGCGTCGGAGATGTAGTCACCGTTGAGGTTCAGCGTGGCGATCACGCTGTACTCGGCCGGACGCAGCAGGATCTGTTGCAGGAAGGCGTCGGCGATCGAATCCTTGATCACGATGTCCTTGCCGGTCTTGGGGTTCTTGACGTTGAGCCACGGGCCGCCGTCGATCTCCACGCCGCCGAACTCGTTCTTGGCCAGGTCGTAGGCCCAATCACGGAAGCCACCTTCGGTGAACTTCATGATGTTGCCCTTGTGCACGATGGTGACCGAAGGCTTGTCGTTGTCGATGGCGTACTGGATGGCCTTGCGCACCAGGCGCTCGGTGCCTTCCTTGGAGACCGGCTTCACGCCGATGCCCGAGGTTTCGGGGAAGCGGATCTTCTTCACGCCGAACTCATCTTGCAGGATCTTGATGAGCTTCTTGGCCTTGTCGGACTGGGCTTCGAACTCGATGCCAGCGTAGATGTCTTCCGAGTTCTCGCGGAAGATGACCATGTTGGTCTTCTGCGGCTCCTTGACGGGCGACGGCACGCCGTCGAAGTACTGCACGGGGCGCAGGCAGACGTACAGGTCCAGCTCTTGACGCAGGGCCACGTTCAGCGAACGGATGCCACCGCCCACGGGCGTGGTCAGCGGGCCCTTGATGGACACCACGTAGTCCTTGACGGCGGCCAGGGTTTCTTCGGGCAGCCACACGTCGGGGCCGTAGACCTTGGTCGACTTCTCGCCAGCGTAGACCTCCATCCAGTGGATCTTGCGCTTGCCGCCGTAGGCCTTGGCCACGGCAGCGTCCACCACCTTGAGCATCACCGGCGTGATGTCACCACCCGTGCCGTCGCCTTCGATGAAGGGGATGACGGGCTGGTCGGGCACGTTCAGCGAGTTGTCGGCGTTGACGGTGATTTTTTGCCCTTCGGCAGGCACTTTGATGTGCTGGTACGACATGTGTAAGGGTCTCCAAAAGAGGGGGATTGAGCGCAGTGCGCCAGGGCGCAAAACCTGCCCATTTTACTGAGAAAAAATGCCCTTTCCGGCACGGCAGGCCTTGTCAGCGCTGAAACGGCGGGGATGCACCCGTGCGCCGGTTCAAGCCGCCGGAAGCCGGACGCCAGGGGTGCGCACACCCTGCGCGCGCCGACCTCGGGCGCCTGGCCTGCCAGGTGCGCTGGCCGAGTCACCCCACAGTGCGCACCGCCTGCGCAGGCCGGGACCGACACGTGTCGAAGACAACTCGCTGACCGCCTTCATCGCGACCTGCGACAGAAAGCCTTGGCGCGTGGCGCGACAGTCGCACCCTTCCTGTCTCAGACGTGGGCCACCAGCTCGGCGGCGTCGAGCTGGGCCTGGGCCTGCTGCACCGATGCGCGGCCCAGCATGCGCGCATGGTGCGCCGCGATGCGCGGGAACTCGGCCATGTCCACGCCATCGCCGGCCAGCCAGCCCGTCATGGTGAACAGGTAGCCATCGGCAACGCTGAAGCCCTCCTTCATCACCCAGTCGCCCTGCAGGTGGTTGGCCTCGATGAAGGCGCAGCTGTCGCGCATGTTCTGCGGCACCTTGGCCTGCATGGCGCGCTGGGCGGCTTCGTCGTCGGCCCAGCGCACGGCGCGCGGCCGGTGGGCGTGCGAGACGTGCATGGTCGAGGCCAGGTAGGCGTTGAAGGCCTGCAGCTGGGCGAAGGCGAACGGGTCACGCGGCGCCAGCCCGGCCTGTGGAAACGCCTGCGCCACGTAGGCCAGCAAGGCCACGGTTTCGGTCAGCACGCCGTGGGGCGTGCGCAGCGCCGGCACACGGCCCTTGGGGTTGAGGGCGAGGTAGCGCGCATCGCGCTGGGCCTGCTGGGCAAAGTCCAGCAGCACCAGCTCGAAATCGGCCTGCGCCTCGATCAATGCAATGTGGGTGGCGAGCGCGCAGGTGCCACGCGCCGAGTAGAGTGTCAAATCAGCCATGTGTGAAGTCCTTGCGGCAGTATCAGTCCATCGCCGTTATCCATAAGACGGCAACAAGCCGATACTCAGTCAGTTTTAATGCGTTCGAACACCGCCATGCTTTCCACGTGGGCGGTGTGGGGGAACATGTTGACCACGCCGGCCGCCGTGCAGCGGTAGCCCGCGCGGTGCACCAGCAGGCCGGCATCGCGCGCCAGCGTGGCCGGGTTGCAGCTCACGTAGACGATGCGGCGGGGCGGCTGCCAGCCTTGCGCGGCCTGGGCCAGGCGGTGCAGCTCGGCTTGCTCGTCGGCATCGGCGTCCACGGCCTCGCCGCGTGCCAGCCGCTGCGCCTGGTGCAGGTCGGCCAGGGCCTTGGCCAGGGCGAACGCCCCTTCGCGCGGGGGGTCGACCAGCCATTTGCCGGCCACGCCATCGGCCACGATGCGCTCGCCCGTCATCTCGAACAGATTGCGCGCCAAGAACCCGGTGGGCGCCAGCGCGCCCAGCCCCTGCGTGTCGCGCGCGGCGCTGTTGTGCGCCCAGTTGGCCTTGGCGCGCTCGACCAGCGCATCGCTGCCCTCGATGCCCAGCACCTCGCGGCCCTGCGTCGCCAGCGGCAGCGTGAAATTGCCCAGGCCGCAGAACCAGTCGATGACGCGTTCGTCGCGCTGCACGTCCAGCAGGCGCAGCGCGCGGCCCACCAGCACCTGGTTGATGAAGGGGTTGACCTGGGTGAAGTCCGTGGGCTTGAACGGCATGCGGATGCCGAATTCGGGCAGCGCGTAGCTCAGCGGCTGCGCAGCGGCGGCGGCCTCGTCCATGGGATGCACAGTGTTCGGCCCCTTGGGCTGCAGCCACCATTGCACGCCGTGCTCGGCGGCAAACGCGCGCAGGCGTTCCTGGTCAGCGGGCGACAGCGGCTCGAGGTGCCGCAGCACCAGCACCGTCACCTCGTCGCCGCAGGCCAGCTCGATCTGCGGGCAGGTCTCGCGCGCCTCCATGCCGAAGATCAGCGCGCGCAGCGGCAGCAGCAAGGCGCTGACGTGGGGCGGCAGCACCTTGCACGTGCGGATGTCGGCCACGTAGCGGCTTTTGCGTTCGTGAAAGCCGATCAGCACCTCGCCCTTTTTGTGCACGTGGCGCACGGACAGGCGGGCGCGGAAGCGGTAGCCCCAGGTCGGCCCCTGAATCGGTGCGAGCACGCGCTCTGCCTTGACCTTGCCCAGGTGCCACAGGTTGTCTTCGAGCACCCGCTGCTTCACGGCCACCTGCGCCCGCGCTTCGAGGTGCTGCACCTTGCAGCCGCCGCAGGCGCCGGCGTGCAGGCCGGCATGCGGGCAGCCCGGCGTCACGCGCTGGGCCGACTCGCGGTACACGGTGGTCACCGTGCCGGCTTCCCAGGCGTTTTTCTTGCGGTGGATGTTGGCCTCCACCCACTCGGTGATCAGCGCGCCGTCGACGAAGGCCACCTTGCCATCGGGCTTGCGCGCGATGCCCTTGCCCTCGATGTCGAGCGAGGCGATGTACAGCGCGGACTCGGGCACATTGGCCGGGCGCGGGGGCAGGTCGACCGGCAGCGTGGGCGCATCGGCCGTCTGCTCGGTCGACAAAGGGGCTGAAGCCGCCGCATCGGGGGCGGACCGGGACGCGCTCTCGGGCGCGGACGTCATCGTGGCACTCATGCCCCGATTGTCGCAGCGGCGAGGCCGGCGAAGCGTGCCGCCCTTGCCGCAGGCCCCGGCGCGGCGGGGGCGCACCCCAGCCGGGCCGCGGGCACCGCGACGGGCAAAGGCTGGTCGTCACGCCTTCACGCTTCTGAGCAGTATTCGTTCATTCTCGTTCACATATAAACGGCCATGCATCCATACTGCATCACACCACAGCCATCAAATGATGCGCGAGAAGCGCGCGCGGTCGAGATCGGTCTGCAGGTGCTTGTCGAACACCATGGCGATGGCCCGCACGAAGTACCAGCCCAGCGGGGTCACGCGCAGGGCGCGGGCATCCAGCGTCACCAGTCCCTCGGCCACCAGCGGCTGCAGCCGCCTCAGTTCGGCGTCGAAATGGCTGGCAAAGCGCACGCCGTGGCTGGTCTCCAGCGCCTCGATGTCCAGCTCGCCCTGGCACATCACGGCCATGATGACGGCGCGGCGCAGCAGGTCTTCGCGCGTCAGCGCCAGGCCGCGCACCACGGGCAGGTGCCCGCGGGCGATGGCGTCGGCGTACGCCTCCAGCGTCTTGGCGTTCTGGCTGTAGGTGGCCCCCACGCGGCCGATGGCCGACACCCCCAGCGCAATGAGGTCCGAATCGGGCTGGGTGCTGTAGCCCTGGAAGTTGCGCTGCATGCGGCCCTGGCGCTTGGCCACAGCCAGTGCGTCGCCGGGCAGCGCGAAGTGGTCCATGCCGACGTGCTCGTAGCCCAGCTCGCCCAGCTGCGCGATGGCGTTGGCCAGCATCTGCAGCTTGTCGGCCGGCGACGGCAGGTCGCCATCGGCAATGCGGCGCTGCGGCTTGAAGCGCTGCGGCAGGTGGGCGTAGGCATACAGCGCCACGCGGTCGGGCCGCATCTGCCCCAGCTGTTCCAGCGTGCGCGCGAACGAAGCCGGCGTTTGCTTGGGCAGGCCGTAGATCAAGTCGGCGTTGATGGCGTCGAAGCCCAGCTCGCGCGCGTCGGCGGTCAAGGCCAGCACCTGCTCGGCCGGCTGCACGCGGTGCACGGCCTGCTGCACCGCGGGGTCGAAGTCCTGCACGCCAAAGCTCAGGCGGTTGAAGCCCAGCTGCGCCAGGTGCGCGAGCCGCTCGCGCGTCACCGTGCGGGGGTCGATCTCGATCGCGTACTCGCCGCCGGGCACCAGCTCGAAGTGGGTCTTGAGCGCATCCATGAGCTCGGCCAGCTCGGCGTCGCTCAGGAACGTGGGCGTGCCGCCCCCCAGGTGCAGCTGGCTCACGCGCGGGCGCACCGGCCCGGCGGCGTCCGCCAGGTGGCGCACGTGCAGGGCCAGCTCCGCCTTGAGCAACTGCAGGTACTCGGCCCCGCGCGACTTGTGCCGCGTGACGATTTTGTTGCAGGCGCAGTAGTGGCACAGCTGCTCGCAGTACGGAATGTGCACGTAGACCGACAGCGGCCGGACCGCGCGCGGCCCGGCACGGCGCGCCAGGCGCAGGGCCGCCACGTAGTCGGCTTCGCCGAAGGCGTCCACGAAACGGTCCGCCGTGGGGTAGGACGTGTAGCGCGGCCCGGACACATCGTGGCGGCGCAACAGGTCGGGCGTGGGCATCGGAGCGGCTGGCATGGTCACACTGTCGCGCAGCCGATGAGCGTGCGGTTTGACCCAGGTCAAACCGGCCGCAATGAAGGCCCCCGCCCCGCGGCGGGCTGGGTCAAAATGACCTGCACCTACACCCCCCGGAAGTCAGCCCTCTGACTTACACTGAATCGGCCATGACCCTTCCCGCCACCCACGTCGCCTGCTCCAACTGCAACCTGCGCGACCTGTGCCTGCCCGTGGACCTGAGCCCGGAGGAGATGTCGCGGCTGGATGCGCTGGTGACGACCCGGCGCAAGGTGCTGCGGGGCGGCCACCTGTTCTCGAGCGGCGACCCCTTCAGCTCGCTGTTCGCCGTGCGCACGGGGTTTTTCAAGACCGCCGTCACCACGCCCGACGGCCGCGATCAGGTGACGGGGTTTCAGATGGCGGGCGAAATCATCGGCCTGGACGGCCTGGCCCAAGGCCACTACTCGTGCGACGCCATCGCACTCGAAGACTCCGAGGTCTGCCTGATGCCGTTCGAGCGCGTGGAGGAGTTCTCGCGCGCCATCCCCGCCCTGCAGCAACACGTGCACCGCGTGATGAGCCGCGAGATCGTGCGCGAACACGGCGTCATGATGCTGCTGGGCAGCATGCGCGCCGAAGAGCGCCTGGCCACCTTCCTGCTCAACCTGGTGCAGCGCCTGCACGCGCGGGGCTTCTCGCAGTCCGAGCTGGTGCTGCGCATGACGCGCGAGGAAATCGGCAGCTACCTGGGCATGAAGCTCGAAACCGTGAGCCGCACCTTTTCCAAGTTCGCCGAAGCGGGCGTGGTCGAGGTCAAGCAACGCCACGTGCGCATCCTGAACACCGATGCGCTGGAGCGCATGACCCAGGCCATCACCCAGTGACGATGGCGGGTACGCCGGGGGCCACGGCCGTGTTCACGCCGGGGCGACCGCAGGCAGCTGGCATACTCTTGCACCTTCCAGCCTGAGCGGGTTTGTCTCGCACAGGCTGTTCCCCGAACAACCCGCAACGGGAGTATGGGCAGATCGGCGTTTAAGCATGAACGGGCATCAGCGCATACCCCAACCAACGCTGTGTAATCCGGCCCCGGTGCCGGCCTGGCGATCGCGCCCATGAAAAACTACCCCGGCAACCTGTACGTCGTCTCGGCCCCCAGTGGCGCGGGCAAATCGAGCCTGGTCAAGGCACTGATGGAAGTCGACCGCGGCATCAAACCCTCGGTGTCGCACACCACGCGCGCGCCACGCGGCCAGGAAAAGCACGGCCGCGAGTATTACTTCATCTCCGAGGCCGAATTCGACCGCATGGAAGGCCGCCAGGCCTTCTTGGAATACGCGGAAGTGCATGGCAACCGCTACGGCACCTCGCGCGAGGGCATCGAACGGTGCATGAACGAGGGTGACGACGTGATCCTGGAGATCGACTTCCAGGGCGCCCTGCAGGTGCGCAAGCAGTTCGACAACGCCAACCTGATCTTCATCCTGCCGCCCAGCTGGGACGAATTGCGCGCCCGCCTGATGCGCCGCGGCGAGGATTCCCCCGAGGTGATCGAGAAGCGCCTGGCCAATGCCCGCCAGGAAATGGCCCAGGCCAACCGGTTCGACTTCGTTATAATCAATGAGTTATTCGAGCGGGCCCTGTTTGACCTCAAGGCCATCGTTCACGCGCAGCGGCTGCGCTACGCCGCACAGCGTCAAGCCCGCGAGGACGTGTTTGCCGGACTGGACATTCCCTGAGTGCCCGGCTTCGAGCGCCCTGCCAAACCGCCTCATCTCGACTCCTCAAGTCCTTCCAAGCAAAGCACACCATGGCCCGCATCACCGTTGAAGACTGCCTCGACAAGATCCCCAACCGCTTTCAGCTGGTGCTCAGCGCCACCTACCGCGCCCGCATGTTGAGCCAGGGTCACACGCCCCGCCTCGAGAGCCACAACAAGCCCGTGGTGACCGCCCTGCGCGAAATCGCGGCCGGCAAGGTCGGCGTCGAAATGCTCAAGAAAGTCCCCTGAGCAACACTGCGGCGTTCTCGCCACAAAAGCACCTGTTGAAGGTGCTTTTTTGTTGCCTGCACCTACGATGCGCCTTTGTTTGGCGCGTTAAAGTCTCTGAATGAGTGCCCTTTCCCCCCGTCTGACCACCCAGCCCAAGCCGGAACAAGGAACCGGTGAGCGGCAGGCTGTGGCCAACGCGGCCGCCGCCAGCTTTGCTGCACTCGTCAACAAGATCAGCTACCTGAACGACGCCGACATCGACCTCGTGCGCCGGGCCTATCGCTTTGCCGATCAGGCCCACCTGGGGCAGTGGCGCAAGAGCGGCGAGCCTTACATCACCCACCCCATTGCCGTCGCCAGCCAGTGCGCCGAGTGGAAGCTGGACGCCCAGGCGCTGTCGGCCGCGCTGCTGCACGACGCCATGGAGGATTGCGGCGTCACCAAGGATGACCTCATCGAGCAGTTCGGCCCGCAGGTGGCGCACCTGGTCGACGGCTTGACCAAGCTGGACAAGGTGCAGTTCACCACGCGCGAAGAAAACCAGGCCGAGTCTTTCCGCAAGATGCTGCTGGCCATGGCCAAGGACATCCGCGTCATCCTGATCAAACTGGCCGATCGCACGCACAACATGCGCACCATGGGCGACATGCCGCGCAGCAAATGGCAACGCATCGCCACCGAGACGCTGGAGATCTACACGCCGCTGGCCCAGCGCCTGGGCCTGAGCCAGACCTACCGCGAGCTGCAGGACCTGTCGTTCAAGTACCTGCGCCCCTGGCGCTACAGCGTGCTGGCCAAGGCCGTGGCCAAGGCGCGCAACCGCCGCCAAGACCTGCTGGCCCAGGTGCAGCAGGCGGTCGAGGCCTCGTTCGGCCGCAGCAAGCTCATGGTGCAGGTCAGCGCGCGCGAGAAATCGCTCTACTCCATCTACCGCAAGATGGAAGACAAACACCTCTCGTTCGCCCAACTGCACGACGTCTACGGCCTGCGCATCGTCACCCACAGCGTGGCCGACTGCTACGCCGCCATCGGCGTGCTGCACCAGACCTACAAGCCGGTGCCCGGCCGCTTCAAGGACTACATCGCCATCCCCAAGTCGAACGGTTACCAGTCGCTGCACACCACGCTGGTGGGGCCGGCCAACGTCAACATCGAGTTCCAGGTGCGCACCCAGGCCATGGACGTGGTGGCCGAAACCGGCATCGCCGCGCACTGGCTGTACAAGGCCACCCACCAGCCCCTCAACGCCGATGACGGCGGCGAACCACTGGGCGCCAGCTGGCTGGACTCGCTGATGAACATCCAGAGCGAGACCCGCGACGCCACCGAGTTCTGGGAAAACGTCAAGGGCGATCTCTTCCCCGATGCGATCTACGTGTTCTCGCCCAAGGGGCGCATCGTCTCGCTGCCGCGCGGGGCCACGGTCATCGATTACGCCTACGCCATCCACTCGGACCTGGGCGATCACTCGGTGTCGGCGCGCATCAACGGCCAGCAGGTGCCCCTGCGCAGCGAAATCAAGAACGGCGACGTGGTCGAGATGACCACCGACGACGACGCCATGCCCAACCCGGACTGGCTCAGCTTCGTGCGCACGGGCCGCGCCCGCTCCAGCATCCGCCACCAGCTCAAGAACCTGGCGCAATCGGCCTCGGTGCGGCTGGGTGAACGGCTGCTCGCGCGGGCCATGCGCGCCGAGGGGTTTGCCGACATCCCCACCCCCGACCACCCGGCCTGGGCGGCCTTGCTGCACCTGACCGGCAACCGCGACCGCGACGAGCTGTTTGCCGACATCGGCATGGGCAAGCGCATCGCCAACCTGGTGGCCAAGCGCCTCGTCGAATCGCTGACCGCGGCCGGCGACCGACCCGATGCGCTGGTCATGTCGCGCGAACGCTTCACCGCGCACGAGGCCCCGCAGAGCACCATCACGCTCGATGGCAGCGAAAGCTCATCGGTCAAGTACGCGAGTTGCTGCCGCCCCATTCCGGGCGACGCCATCGTGGGCTACCTGGGCCGTGGTGAGGGCCTGGTCATCCACACCGAAGACTGCGCCGTCGCCCGCCGCCTGCGCAGCCGCGACGCCGAGCGGTTCGTGCCCGTGGTCTGGTCCGAGAAGCCCACGCGCACCTTCGATGCCGGCATCGTCGTCACCGTGGCCAACCACCGCGGCGTGCTGGCCAACGTGACCACGGCCGTGACGCAGGCCGGCGCGGACATCGAGCACCTCAGCATGACGGATGGCTCGCGCCAGGACGCCGGCGAGCTGCGCCTGGTGCTGGCCGTGGCCGACACCAGCCAGCTCGACCACGTGATGCGCCAGGTCAGCCGGCTGCCCTCGGTGCTGCGCGTGCAGCGCATCAAGCCGGCGGCCGCGGGCGACTGACCCTCACGCGGGCGCGCGATCTGGCGGCCGTTCGGCCGCCTCGGCGGGCCCCTTGTGGCTTCAGGTGCTGGGCCGCGGACCGATGCTTGGTCCATCCTGGGCTGACGCCAACCGTTGTCGCGCCGACCGTCAGCCGGGTCGCATCCTTGCCCAGCTGTGCAGACCTCACAGTCGACCACCAAAACTCAGGCAGTATGCTGCCTTTCCCGTTGATCAGTCATCGGAAGTATCGGGATACTCTACCTCCAACACTTCAATCTCCTTCACCCCAGCCGGCGTGAGCAGCTTGAGCACGTCGCCCACCCGGCTTTTGAGCAAGGTGCGGGCGATCGGCGAAATCCAGCTCACCTGGTGGGCGCTGGCGTCGGCCTCGTCGATGCCCAGGATGGTGACCGTGCGCGCCACGTCGTCCTCGTCGACGTAGGTCACCGTGGCGCCGAAGAACACCTGGTCGTTGCCATGGTGCACGGCGGGGTCGGTCACCTCGGCGGTCTCCAGGCGTTTGGTCAGGAAGCGGATGCGGCGGTCGATCTCGCGCAGGCGCTTCTTGCCATACAGGTAGTCGCCGTTTTCCGAGCGGTCGCCGTTCTTGGCCGCCCAGTGCACGGTCTCCACGATCTTGGGGCGCTCGTCGTCGATGAGGCCCAGCAATTCGGCCTTGAGGCGCCGGTAGCCCGTCGGCGTCATGTAATTGCGCGCACCCTGCGGTAACTGGGGCAAGCTGACGTCGCCGTCCTCGTCGTCTGCGTCGTCGCGCTCTTTGACAAATGCTTTGTTCATGTGGTCTGCTGCCCCACTTCGGGGCGTTCGTGCTGGTCAGCGCCTCCAACGGGCGAGAACATGTCCCGCACTGCAGTTTGGAGGGCGACCGAAACGGTTGGTTATCGAGACGTGCGTCTCACAAATCAAATTACAATGCCCGAAAATCCGATTGAGAGACATTGCGGATAAAATCGCGGGTTGATCTTTTGTCACGCGATCGACACACCTGACACGGCCCGCCGTGCGCACGCTTTAGAGTGACAGCGTAGACCTGATGGCCCAGCCCAGCACCACGTTCGACCTTCATTTCAAAAAGAGAGTAACCCATGACGCCTGAAGCCATCCTTGAACAGTACGGTCCGCGCGAGGCCATGGAATACGACGTGGTCATCGTGGGCGGCGGCCCCGGTGGTCTGGCCACGGCCATCCGTCTGAAGCAGCTGGCGGCCGAGAAAGGGCAGGAGATCAGCGTCGTCGTGCTGGAAAAGGGTTCCGAGCCCGGCGCCCACATCCTGTCGGGCGCCATCATGGACCCCAAGGCCATCACCGAGCTGATCCCCGACTGGAAGGAAAAAGGCGCGCCGCTGAACCAGCCGGTGACCGAGGACGCTTTCCTCATCCTGAGCGAAACCGGTGCCCTGCGCACGCCCGGCTTTGCGTTGCCTCAGTGCTTCGACAACCACGGCAACTACATCGTGCGCCTGGGCGAAGTCGTGAAGTGGCTGGGTGAGCAGGCTGAAGCCCTCGGCGTGGAAATCTTCCCGGGCTTTCCGGCCACCGAAGTCGTCTACAACGACGATGGCTCCGTCAAGGGCGTGGCCACCGGCAACATGGGCATCGGCAAGGACGGCGAGCCTGGCCCCGAATTCCAGCTCGGCATGGAGCTGCACGGCAAGTACACCATTTTTGCCGAGGGCGCGCGGGGCCAGCTGGGCAAGCAGCTGATCGCCAAGTTCAAGCTCGACGAAGGCCGCGACCCCCAGAGCTACGGCATCGGCATCAAGGAACTGTGGGAAATCGACCCCTCGCGCTTCAAGGCTGGCCTGGCCCTGCACAGCGCCGGCTGGCCGCTGGACACCGACACCTACGGCGGCGCCTTCATGTACCACCTGGGCGACAACCTGGTCGCGCTGGGCTACGTGGTGGGCCTGAACTACAGCAACCCCTACCTGAGCCCGTTCGAGGAATTCCAGCGCTGGAAGACGCACCCGAACATCAAGTACTACTTCACCGACGACGAAGGCAACGTGACCGCCAAGCGTCTGCAGTACGGTGCCCGCGCCATCACGGCCGGCGGCCTGTTCGCCCTGCCCAAGACCGTGTTCCCGGGCGGCGCGCTGGTCGGCTGCGATGCCGGCTACCTGAACGCCAGCCGCATCAAGGGCAGCCACGCCGCCATCAAGACCGGCATGCTGGCCGCCGAAGCCGCGTTCGAGGCCATCCAGGCCGGCCGCCAGGGCGACGAGCTGACCGCCTACCCCGAAGCCTTCGAAAAGAGCTGGCTGTACGCCGAGCTGCGCAAGGACCGCAACTACAAGAACTGGTTCAAGAAGGGCCTGTACACCGCCATCGTGATGACCGGCATCGAGCAAAAGCTGCTGGGCGGCAACATCCCCTGGAACCTGCACCGCGACAAGCCCGATCACCTCTACCTCAAGCCCGCGGCCGAGAGCAAGAAGATCGAGTACCCCAAGCCCGATGGCAAGCTGACCTTCGACCGACTGTCCAGCGTGTTCATCAGCAACACCAACCACAGCGAGAACCAGCCAGCTCACCTGACGCTGAAGGATGCCTCGGTGCCCGTGCGCATCAACTACGCGAAGTTCGCCGGCCCTGAAGCACGCTACTGCCCGGCAGGCGTCTACGAATTCGTGACAGACGAGTCCGCCGAAGGTGGCGAGCGCCTGCAGATCAACGCCCAGAACTGCGTGCACTGCAAGACCTGCGACATCAAGGACCCGACGCAAAACATCGTCTGGGTGGCGCCCGAAGGCGGCGGCGGCCCCAACTACTCCGGCATGTGATGTCCCGCCCGCCACCACGGCGGGCCTGCATCCCACCCAAGCGAGGTGCCGCAAGGCACCTCGCTTTTTTGCGGGCGCAGCCCGGTCGCCACAGCCGGTGAAGCCATCGGCCTCATGCCGGTTCTGCCAGAATCATGCCGCGACCGCCGTTGCGCAGGCTTCGCCGGCCCGATACTGCACGATGACGCTAACCAGACCCGCTCCGGAGCAACCATGACCATCGAAGACCGCATCAAACCCTTTGTCCTCGTACGAGGCAGCAAAAGCACCTCGGTCATCCTCGGTGCTGGCCGCTGGCAACAGGCGATCTTCGATGAGCGCGCGGCAGACGGTTTTCAGGGCAGCGGTTACGACTGGGCGTCTGTCGCCGACGTCTTTCTGGACGACACCCAGCCCGCCTGGCGCGCCGACATCCGCTTCGACCCCGAGGCGGACATGTTCTGCGCCTACTCGACCGAGGTCACATCCCTCGAAGCCTTCGCCCTGGCGCCTGCGCCGACATCGCTCGCCTGCGCGACATGCTGGCCCGCGCCGAGCTGGACTGAGGCGGCCGGCGCACGGCTCACGCGCTCGGGTTTGCTGCATCACGGCTCGTGATTCGATCGGCATGAGGCCACTCGCGTGCCGAGAGCCCACCACCCGCTCCGTCATCCCGGGCAGATCAACCGTGTCCCGCGCAAGCCCACCGCCAGGCCGCATCCGGTCGCACAATCCGCGTCAGACGTCCACGCAGGCTGCCATACCCCCTCAGTTTCGCGATGCCTTGCACAGACGACCGACCAGCGCTCAGGTCCGCATCATTCAGTGCCGTGATGTCAGGGACGCTCATGGGCCGCGGGCGATGAACGACAAGATTCACGGGCTCAGGAAGACCATGAATTCTGAGTCGCCACCCCATGAAAAAACCCGCCGAAGCGGGTTCTCTTGGGTATGCCAGCGCGGCGAACAAAATGGCGACGGGAATCGCCGCATACTGCCCAGCCGCCTGTTAATCACGCTTCGCGCGAAGCGCGCTTGCGCTCGTGTTCCTTCAGGAAGCGCTTGCGCAGGCGGATGCTCTTGGGGGTGATCTCGACCAGCTCGTCGTCCTCGATGAACTCGACGCCGTACTCCAGCGTGAGGTCGATGGGCGGCGTGATCTTGATCGCGTCTTCCTTGCCGCTGACGCGGAAGTTGGTCAGCTGCTTGGTGCGCGTGGCGTTCACGATCAGGTCGTTGTCGCGGCTGTGGATGCCGACGATCATGCCTTCGTACACGGGGTCGTTGGCCTTCACGAACATGCGACCGCGGTCGTCCAGCTTGCCCAGCGCGTAGGTGAAGATCTCACCGTCATCCATCGAGATCAGCACGCCGTTCTTGCGGCTGGCGATCTCGCCCTTGTGCGGCTCGTAGCTGTCGAACACGTTGCCGATCAGGCCAGAGCCGCGGGTCAGGTTCAGGAACTCGTTCGTGAAGCCGATCAGGCCACGCGCCGGAATGCGGTACTCCAGGCGCACGCGGCCGCGGCCATCGGGCTCCATGTTGACCAGCTCGCCCTTGCGCTCGCCCAGCGCCTGCATCACGCCGCCTTGGTGGCTTTCCTCGATGTCGGCCGTCACCAGCTCGATGGGCTCGCAGCGCACGCCATCGATCTCGCGGAACAGCACGCGCGGCTTGGAGACGGCCAGCTCGTAGCCTTCACGACGCATTTCTTCCAGCAGGATGGTCAGGTGCAGTTCACCGCGGCCGGCCACTTCGAAAATGCCGTCTTCGTCGGTTTCACGCACGCGCAGGGCGACGTTCGAGCGCAGCTCTTTTTGCAGGCGGTCCCAGATCTGGCGGCTGGTGACGAACTTGCCTTCGCGACCGGCCAGCGGGCTGGTGTTCACGCAGAAGTTCATGGTCAGCGTGGGCTCGTCGATCTTCAGCATCGGCAGCGGCTGCGGGTTGTCGATGGACGTCAGCGTCACGCCAATGCCCAGGTCTTCGATGCCGTTGACCAGCACGATGTTGCCGGGACCGGCCTCGGTCACCTGCACGCGGTCCAAGCCCTGGAAGGTCAGCACCTGGTTCACGCGGCCCTTGTACTGCTTGCCCTCGGGGCCTTCCATGACCAGCACATCCTGGCCGGGCCGGACCACACCGGCGTTCACGCGGCCCACGCCGATGCGGCCCACGAACGTGGAAAAGTCCAGGGCCGAGATCTGCAGCTGCAGCGGCGCGCTCGCGTCCCCACTGTGCTCGGGCACGTGCTTCAGGATGGTTTCGAACAGGGCGGACATGTCCTTGCCCCATTGCTCACCCGGCGCACCCTCTTCCAGCGACGTCCAGCCGTTGATGCCCGAGGCATACACCACGGGGAAATCGAGCTGCTCGTCGGTCGCGCCCAGCTTGTCGAACAGGTCGAAAGCGGCGTTGATGACCTTGTCGGGGTTGGCGCCGGGCTTGTCGACCTTGTTCACGACCACGATGGGGCGCAGGCCGAGGGCCAGGGCCTTCTTGGTCACGAAGCGCGTCTGCGGCATGGGGCCTTCCTGCGCGTCGATCAGCAGCACCACGCCGTCCACCATGGACAGCGCGCGTTCCACTTCGCCGCCGAAGTCGGCGTGCCCCGGTGTGTCGAGGATGTTGATGTGCGTGCCCTGCCAGCTCACGGCGCAGTTCTTGGCCAGGATGGTGATGCCGCGCTCGCGTTCGATGGCGTTGTTGTCCATCACGGTGTCGACGACTTTTTCGTGCTCGGCAAAGGTGCCGGACTGGCGCAGCAGCTGGTCGACCATGGTCGTCTTGCCATGGTCAACGTGCGCGATGATGGCGATGTTGCGAATCGGGGTGCTCATTGTGAAACGTGCCTTCGATGAAATGGGTACGCGGTTGCGAAAATGGGATGTATCGAGTTGCGTCGGTTTGAGGGCCAACGACACATGCGGTGTACTGCCTGAGAATTCGAATGATGATGCGTCAGGCTCATCGCAGGCGGTGGCGCTTTCGGAGGGCGGTCGTCACGGTGCTCAACTCCCGTCGAAGGTGAAGAGCGCCGTGCGGCTGCGAGGCTCGAACACCTCAGCGGCGTCCGGACAAGCCAAGAAGCCAGGCTGCACTGTGCGAATGTCGGACTGCTCAAACATGGTCTGCTCCTGCCCGTCTCAGCGGCCCGTCGCCGGTGCGTCCTGACCGGTGGGCTGCGCGGCGTGTCCATGGCCTGGCTCACCGGCTTGCTGCATCCCCCACGCCTGCACCAGCGTCTGCTCGACCTCGGCCGGGCTCAGCAAGCGATCGGGAATCAGCTCACCTGAGTACACATGGGCGACACCCAGCAGGGCCACGGGATTTTGCCCATACACCGCCACCGCGTCGCTGTTGGCCCAGGGGCCACGACGGCGCATGCCGGACAGGAAGCGCCCCGCGTCATGCGCAGGCAGATCGACGCGCGTGTGGCCCGCCAACAGGCAGTCGGTGGGCTGCACGGCAGCCAGACGCTGCGCCTCGGACATGGTTTCGAGCTGTTCGATGGTCACGCACTGCGCGGCCAGCAGGCCGCCCGTCTCCACACGGCGCAGGCGCGTGAGGTGGCCGCCGCAGCCCAGCGCCAGCCCGATGTCTTCGCCCAGGGTGCGGATGTAAGTGCCTTTGCTGCAGCGCACGGTCAAATGCAAAACGGGTTCACCTGCGTCATTACAGGCCAACTGCATGTCCAGCGCGTGAATGTCGACCTGGCGCGGCGCGCGCTCCACCTCGACGCCCGCACGCGCGTACTCATACAGCGCCTTGCCATCCTTTTTCAGCGCGCTGTGCATGGGCGGCACCTGCGCAATCGCCCCGGTGAACCGGGCGCGCACGGCAGCCAGGCGCTCCGGCGTCAACATGTCCGGTGTGACGGTGACGCGCGCGACGACCTCCCCTTCGGCATCGGCGGTGGTGGTGCGCACGCCCAGCAGCACCGTGGCTTCATAGGTCTTGGGCGCATCGAGCTGCAGCTGGCTGAATTTGGTGGCGGCACCAAAGCACAGCGGCAGCACCCCCGTGGCCAAGGGGTCCAGCGTGCCGGTGTGGCCGGCTTTTTCCGCGCGCAGCAGCCACTTCACCTTTTGCAAGGCCTGGTTGCTGGACCAGGTCAGCGGCTTGTCGAGCAGCACGACGCCATGCACGGGGCGGCGCTGGATGCGCGCACTCGGCGCGCGGCGCGCATCCTGCGCCGGGGTCGCAACACCGTCGAGGTCGGTCCGGGACTCGGCCCCCCCCACGGGGGCACGTCCCCCTGGGGATGGCCCTGTCATCGTCATCCTTGCTCGTCGTTGTCCTTGGCGCGCGACGACACCGCCTTGGCGATCAAGGCGTTCATGTCGGCCGCGTGCTCGGTCGTGCGGTCGTACACGAAGTGCAGCGTGGGCACGGTGTGGATGTGCAGGCGCTTGAACAACCCGTTGCGCAGGAAGCCTGCGGCCGCGTTCAAGCCCTCGGCGCTGGCGTCCGGATCGCCCACGAGCAGGCTGAAAAACACCTTGGCATGCGCATAGTCGGGCGTCAGCTCGATTGCATTGATCGTGACCATGCCCACGCGCGGGTCCTTGAGCTCGCGCGCGATCAGCTCGGACAGATCGCGCTGGATCTGGTCGGCGACCTTGTAGCTGCGGTTGGTGGGAGACTTCTTGGTGGCCATGTCAAACACGCGAAAGGTGAGACGGTGCAGGCGCAGGACGCGGGCGCACGTGCGCCCATGATGGAACGGAGTATGAGGCCATTGCCGTTCAGCACTGAACGGCAACCACCGCATACTCCTGATCATGCCATCCACCCTTGTGCATGCAACGGGTGAATGCATCCCATGCGCCTGACGATCACAGGGTGCGCGCGATCTCCTTGATCTCGAAGATTTCCAACTGATCGCCTTCGGCGATGTCGTTGTAGTTCTTCAGCTTGATGCCGCACTCGAAGCCTTCCTTGACTTCCTTCACGTCGTCCTTCATGCGCTTGAGCGATTCCAGCTCGCCCGAGTAGATGACGACGTTGTCGCGCAGCAGGCGGAAATGTGCATCGCGCTTGACGACGCCCGAGGTGACCATGCAACCGGCCACGGTGCCGATCTTGGTCGCCACGAACACGGTGCGGATCTCGGCCATGCCGATGACTTCCTCGCGCCGCTCGGGGGCCAGCATGCCCGACATGGCCGACTTCAGCTCATCCACGGCGTCGTAGATGATGTTGTAGTAACGGACATCCACGTCGTTGCCTTCGGCCGTCTTGCGTGCCTGCACGTCGGCACGCACGTTGAAGCCGATGATGATCGCGCCCGAGGCAATGGCCAGGTTCACGTCCGACTCGCTGATGCCGCCCACGCCGGCATACACCAGCTGCACACGCACTTCCTCGGTCGACAGCTTGAGCAGCGAAGCGGCCAGCGCCTCTTGCGAGCCCTGCATGTCGGCCTTGATGATGATGGGCAGCGTCTGCACGTCGCCCGCCTGCATCTCGGCAAACACGTTCTCGAGCTTGGCCGCCTGTTGCTTGGCCAGCTTGGTGTTGCGGAACTTGCCAGCGCGGTAGGTCGCGATTTCGCGCGCCCGGCGCTCGTCCGACAGCACCACGAAGTCGTCGCCCGCCTGCGGCACGTCGCCCAGACCCTGGATTTCGACCGGAATCGACGGGCCAGCGGTCTTCACCGGCTTGCCGTCTTCGTCCAGCATGGCCCGCACACGACCCGAGGTCTGACCGGCCAGCACCACGTCGCTGACGCTCAGCGTGCCGGATTGCACCAGCACTGTGGCCACAGGACCGCGGCCCTTGTCCAGACGGGCTTCGATCACGATGCCCTTGGCAGCGGCCTCGACCGGTGCCTTGAGCTCCAGCACTTCGGCTTGCAGCAGCACCTGTTCGAGCAGCTCGTCGATGCCCATGCCGGTCTTGGACGACACGGCCACGAACGGCGAATCACCACCGTACTCTTCGGGCACGACCTCTTCACCCACCAGCTCCTGCTTGACCTTGTCGGGATTGGCATCGGGCTTGTCGGCCTTGGTGATGGCCACCACGATCGGCACCTTGGCCGCCTTGGCGTGCTTGATGGCTTCCTTGGTCTGCGGCATGACACCGTCGTCCGCAGCGACCACCAGGATCACGATGTCCGTCGCCTGCGCACCACGGGCACGCATGGCCGTGAAGGCTTCGTGACCCGGGGTATCCAGGAAGGTGACCGCGCCACGCGGCGTGGACACCGAATACGCACCGATGTGCTGCGTGATGCCGCCGGCTTCGCCCGCCGCCACTTTCGAGCGACGGATATAGTCCAGCAGCGAGGTCTTGCCGTGGTCGACGTGACCCATGACGGTGACCACCGGCGCGCGCTGCAGCGCCTCGCCTGCAGCCGCCTGTTCGTCTTCGGCCGAGAAGGCTTCGGGATCGTCGAGCGCAGCCACCTTTGCCACGTGGCCCATTTCCTCGACCACGATCATGGCCGTGTCCTGGTCCAGCGGCTGGTTGATGGTGACCATTTGACCCAGCTTCATCAACTGCTTGATGACCTCGGAAGCCTTGACCGACATCTTGTGCGCGAGCTCGCCCACGGTGATGGTCTCGGGCACATGCACTTCGATGGCGCGGTGTTCGACCGGTGCCGCTGCATGCTGCTGGTGATCGTCGCGACCACGACGGCCGCGGCCGGAACCACTCTTCCAGTTGTTGCCACGCGAGTTGCCTGCGTCGCCACCGCGAGTGGGCAAGCCCTTCTTCTTGGCAGGCGAGTCGCCGGCCCAGCTGGACGACAGCTTGGACGACTTGACTTCCTTGGCACCACCTGCGGGCGGACGCGCACCACCGGCCGCAGGGCGCGCACCGGCAGCCGGTTTGGCCGCAGCGGTCTTGGCCTCGGGCGTCGCAGCCTTGGTCTCTTCGGGACGCTTGGCCACGAGCACCTTGCGGGGCGCGTTCATCATGTTGCGGATGGCTTCGGCCTCGGCCAAGGCCTTGCGGCGGCGCTCTTCCAGGTCCTTGGCACGGGCGGCTTCCTCGTCGGCCTGCGCCTTGGCGGCGTCGGCCTTGGCCTGGGCTTCGGCCGCGACCTTGTCCTCGGCTGCCTGCTTGGCCTGGCGTTGTGCGTCCTGTGCCTTGGCCACTTCCTCGGCACGGGCGCGCTCCAGCGCCTGCAAGTCTTCCACCAGGTTCACGCGCGCTCCCACTTTGGGCTTGGGTGCATCTTTTTTGGCCTGAGCGGCTTCGGCATCCGCCTTGGCTTTGGCCGCAGCCTGGGCTTCGCGCTCGGCTTGCTCACGCGCAGCCTGCTCGGCAGCGGCTTTGGCCCGCTCAGCCTCGGCCGCTTCGGCGGCTTCGCGTTCGCGGCGGCTGCGCTCCAGCGCTTCTTCCTGCTTGCGCAGCTGTTCGGCCTGTTCGCGCGCGGCTTCCTCACGGCGCGCCAATTCGGCCTGTTGCTGCTCGGAGGTGTTGGCGCCCTCGTCCTCGTCGCGTTTGACGAAGGTGCGCTTCTTGCGCACCTCGACCTGAATCGTGCGGGCCTTGCCGGTGGCATCGGCCTGCTTGATCTCGCTGGTGGACTTCTTGGTCAGCACAATCTTGCGACGCTCGCTCGTGCCATGTGCAGCCTGCAGATGGTTGAGCAGCTTTTGCTTGTCGGATTCGGTGAGCAAGTCATTGGCCGAGCGCTTGGGCACACCGGCCGCTTCAAGCTGCTCGATCAACTGCTCGGACGTTTTCTTGAGTTCATTGGCGAACTCGGCAACCGTATTGCTGGACATATTGTGTGCGATCCTCCATCACGCGTTGTCGCCGAACCAGTGCTCACGGGCCTTCATGATGAGGGCTCGGGCTTCTTCCTCGGACTGGCCGGTGATGGCGGTCAGTTCATCAACCGCGAGATCGGCGAGGTCGTCACGGGTGTGGATGTTGTTGTCGGCCAATTTGGCAATCAGGTCAGGCGTCACGCCATCCAGGTCCCGCAGGTCCTGGGCTGCGCCCACCACGCTTTCTTCGCGCGCAATTTCCATGGTCAGCACAGCTGCCTTGGCACGCGAACGCAATTCGTTGACGGTTTCTTCGTCGAAACCTTCGATTTCCAGCATTTCCTGCAGCGGCACATAGGCCACTTCTTCCAGGCTGGTGAACCCTTCCTCGATGAGGATGTCGGCCACTTCCTCGTCGACGTCGAGCTTTTCCATGAACAGGCTGCGCATGGACGTGGTTTCTTCGGCCTTTTTCTGGGCCGATTCCGCCGCGTCCATGATGTTGATCTTCCAGCCCGTCAGGTCAGAAGCCAGGCGCACGTTCTGGCCGCCCCGGCCAATCGCGATGGCGAGGTTTTCCTCGTCCACCACCACGTCCATGGCGTGTTTTTCCTCGTCCACCACGATGGACGAGACGTTGGCCGGCGCCAGGGCGCCGATCACGAACTGTGCCGGGTCTTCACTCCACAGCACGATGTCCACCCGTTCGCCCGCCAGTTCGTTGGTGACGGCATTCACACGGGTACCGCGCACGCCCACGCAGGTGCCGATCGGGTCCACGCGCTTGTCGTGCGAGATCACGGCGATCTTGGCGCGCGACCCCGCATCACGGGCGCAGCTCTTGATCTCCAGCAGACCTTGCTCGATTTCGGGCACTTCCTGACGGAACAGCTCCACCATGAACTCGGGCGCCGCACGGGACAGCAGGATGGGCGCGCCACGCAAGGTCGAATCGACCTCCATGATCATGGCCCGCACGCGGTCACCCGTGCGCAGGTTTTCCTTCGGGATCATCTCGGAGCGACGCAGGCGGCCTTCGACACGGCCGGACTCGGCAATGATGTCACCCTTGTCCATGCGCTTGACCGTGCCCACGAAGATCTTCTCGCCACGCGAGAGGAAGTCGTTGAGCAGCATCTCGCGCTCGGCATCGCGGATCTTCTGCAGGATGATCTGCTTGGCCGCCATGGCACCGATGCGGCCAATCGGCAGCGACTCGATGGGCTCCTCGATGACGTCACCCACCTGCACGCCAGGCTTGTCTTCCTCAGCCTCGAACAGCAGGACTTCCTGCTCGGGCAGTTGCAGACCCGCTTCGCTGGGCACCACGTGCCAGCGGCGGAACGTTTCGTAGTCGCCCGAGTCGCGGTCGATGGTCACTCGGATATCGGTCTCGCCTTCGTAGAGCTTCTTGGTGGCCTGAGCCAATGCCGATTCCACGGCACCAAACACCACATCGGCTTCCACATTTTTTTCGCGCGAGATCGCTTCAACCAGCATCAGCAGTTCGCGATTCATGACAAAGACTCCTCTTGCTGCGCACGCCCATGCGTGCGCGAACCCGTTTCAACATGCATTCCTTGCTCACGCCTCATCGTCTGCGGCATCCGCCTCGCCAGACGCGGGGCTGGCCTTGCCCGGTTGGGCACGGCCCTGAAAATCCACCACCGCCGCCAAGCGAATCTCGCGCACCTCATCGAGCGTGAAGCCCAGCGCATGCACCGGCGCTGCGGCCAGCCGCTTGGCACTCACACGTTGGCCGGGCTTGGCCTGGACCTTTTCCTGCCACACGATGTGCCAGCCAGCGCCGTCGTCGGTTCGCTCCAGCGTGCCGCGGAATTTCTTGCGCAAAGGGCTGACCTTGCCGTCGGCAACGTCCATCCCGATCGGGGCCTTGAGGGTGACATCCACCTCATAGCCTGTGAAGCGCTGCAGATCGGCTTCCCCGCGCAGCAGGCGATCGATGCCCGGCGACGAGACTTCCAGACGCGAGTAATCGGTGCCTTCGACCTCAAGGGCGAACTGCAGCTGACGCGTGACCACTTCGCAATCTTCGACGGTGATCAGGCGTGCCTCTGCTTCGGCGCCCGCCCAGGGCCAGTCAATCGTGATGCGCAGCAAGCCGCCTTGCGAGCGTTCAATCTCCACCAACTCGTAGCCCAAGCCGGTGACCGTCGTTTCAACCAATTGCTGCAGTGACACGCGCTGTTTCGCCCTGAAAATTCGCCTTGAGAATCAAGCACCAAAAATCAAAAACACATAAAAAAAGGGCGGATGAAACCCGCCCTTTTGGTCGTGAGAGAGCGATTCTAGCATGTTGGCGGGCGGTATTCAAGTCAGATTCTGGACCTGAACGCCGTGTGTGACTGCTGCCGCAGCGCCCATCCCCGAGCCGGCCGCGCCAGAGCCATGCACTAGAATTTGCACCGCGTCTGCCAGGCCTTTGAACGGCCGTGGTGGGCAGCACATCGCCCCAAACGCACGGCAGCCATCGCCGGCGCGCTGCACCTCTCCCGCTTCGAACATGACCGACACACACAACCAGCCCGCCGATGACACCCTGATCCGGGAGCTGGCTGAGCTGATGGTTTCCTCCCTCAACCTGGAGATGGCCGCCGAAGACATCGACCCCGACGCCCCGCTGTACGGCGACGGGCTGGGCCTGGATTCCATCGACATCCTGGAAATCGCCCTGGCGGTCTCGAAACAGTACGGCTTCCAGCTCAAGGCCGACGATGACAACAACGCCAGGATCTTCTCCAGCCTGCGCCACCTGGCCAACCACGTCGCCGCGCAGCGCGTCTGACCACCCATCCGGACACTTCCCATGACGGCCTGGCGACTCGCGGCCAAGCTGCTGGGCATCGGCCTCGTGGCCGCGCTCGTGGTGTGGACCAGCCTGCACCCCTCGCGCCTCACCGTGTGGGTGCTGGCCAGCCCCTTGCTGCTGCTGGCCTGGGCTCAGCGGCAGCGCTGGCCAGCCACGCATCCCCAGCACACGCGGGCGCGGGCGCTCTCGGCCCTGTGCGTCCTGGGCTTCGCCCTCCTCGTCCTGGCCAGTGACGCCCTGGTCACGCGCTTTGGCTGGCTGTACCTGACCCAGCATGTGGGGGCCCATGCCGCCCTGGCCGTGGCGTTCGGGCGCACCCTGCTGCCGGGGCGCACCCCGCTGTGCACGCAGATGGCGGCCTGGGTCCACGATGACGTGACCGAACCACCCCTGTGGCGCTACACCCGCGGCGTCACCCTGGCCTGGACCCTGTATTTCACCGCCATCTGCGGCCTGTCGCTGCTGCTCTTCTTTGGCGCCTCGTTTGCCAGCTGGACCTGGTTTTCCACCATCGGCACGCTGGTCTGCACGGGGCTGATGTTTGCCCTCGAGAACTTCGCGCGTCGCTTCTTCCTGCCGGCCAAGGACCGCATCGGCCTGCTGCGCACCATCGAAGTGGTCAGCCGGCAGCTCTCGCGCCCGTAAAGCCCACCCTTTGACGCCTCCGCCCCTGCCATGACCGACTCCACTTGGCCGCTGTGCACACACGCCGCCGACCAGGCCCTGATCGCCAGCGAACACGGCGCGATCACCGCCGGCGATTTCGTGGCGCGCGCCCGCGCGCTGGCCGCCCACCTGCCCGTCGGGGCGCCCGTGCTCAACGTGAGCCAAAGCCACTTCGGCTTCAGCCTGGGGCTGGCGGCCGCCCTGCTGCGCGGCTGTATCAGCCTGATGCCGCCCAATTTCGCCCCCGAAACCGTGCGCCTGATGCAACGCGTCGCACCGCAGGCGCAGGTCGACCTGCATCATTGGTCTGGCCGGCAGGCCACGGGTGCCCTCGCCCACGTTGCACCGGGCGACATCGTCTGCCTGCACGACGGGGGAGACCACCCCGCCGACCTGCCCACGCTGGACCTGCGGCCCTGGCTGTCGACCCGGCCCCAGCCCTGCACCGGCCCGTTCACCATGCCCCGGATCGCCGGCGACCAGCTCGCGGCACTGGTCTTCACCTCCGGCTCCACGGGCGAGCCCAGCGGCCACCGCAAGACCTGGGGCAAGCTGGTGCTGAACGCCCGCAGCGCGCAAACCCGACTCGCATGGGCCCCGGGTAGCCTGGTGGCCACCGTGCCACCGCAGCACATGTACGGTTTCGAGTCCAGCGTGCTGCTCGCGCTGCACGGCGGCCATGCCATGTGGCACGGCAAACCCATGCTGCCGGCCGACATCGCCCACGCCCTGGCCGCGGCACCGGCGCCGCGCTGCCTCATCAGCACCCCCTGGCACCTGTCGCTGGTGCTCGAAGCCCTGGACAACGGCCTCAGCCTACCCCCGGTGGCCGATGTGCTCAGCGCCACCGCGCCCCTGTCGGGCGAGCTGGCGCAGCGCATCGAAGACCGCCTGGGCGCGCCCGTGCATGAAATCTATGGCTCGACCGAAACGGGCCAGATCGCCACCCACCGCACCGTGCGCAGCAGCGATTGGCAGCTGCTGGATGGCGTGCGCCTGTCGCTCGAGCACCAGGACGGCGAAGACGTCGCCTGGGTCAGCGACGGGCACATCGAAGGCCGCGTGCCGCTGGCCGACATGGTCACCCAGCTCGACGACGGGCATTTCCGCCTCATTGGGCGCCGCGCCGACATGGTGAACATCGCCGGCAAGCGCCACTCCATCGCCGCGCTCAACGCCATCGTGCAGCGGCTGCCGGGCGTGAAAGACGGCGCCTTCTTCGACCCCGGCAACCAGCCCGATGCCGCCGGCGCCGACACCCAGGTCCAGCGCCTGTGCGCCTTCGTCGTCGCGCCCGGACTCGACGCCAAGGCCGTCACCCAGGCCTTGCGGGCCCACATCGACCCGGTCTTTCTGCCCCGCCCGCTGTGGCTGCTGGACAGCCTGCCCCGCAATGCCACCAGCAAGCTGCCCCGCTCGGCCCTGCAAGCCCTGCACGCCCGCCTGACTCAGCGCCCTGGTTGACCAATGGCAAGCAGTATCATCCACCTACCGATGACAAATCAACGGAATCAGGTGGATACTGGTCAATTCATCGCATTCAACGCCGCAGTCGCGGCCTGCATCAGCGCCCATCACGCGTCGGACCACGTGGGGCGACGCCAACACGCTGCGCCTGCCTGCCTGCCTGCCGTCCGCCGCAACGGGTAGCCGCTCACGCCGTGCCGCCGGCTGCGGGCTCCCAAGGCATCCCTGCGACCCGCGGCGCGGCGTCCGATGCAGGCCTTCGCCACACCGCCGAGTCGCGTGGCGTGGCCTCGGGCCAACCGCCCACAGCGTGCTCCAAGTGAATCACCGCGGCATGCGGCCTGGCGCGACGGGCCCCTCAGCGGGGTGAAGGGCCATGACGTCAACACCCTTCACATTCACCAATTTCAGGGATAGACCGCGCGCATCCCATCGTGTGAAAGTGTGTTTTTTTGTACCCATCGAAAGGCACACATGGACCTCGCCCCCACCCGCCCCCCGCGCTTTCGCCTTTTGTTCGGTCCCTTGGCCCGCCCCCTGGCCGGGGTTGGCCTGACCCTGGCCACCCTCGGCGGCGCGCAGGCCCAGTCCGCTGCAGACCTTCGACTACACCGGCGCCATCGTGTCCTACAGCGTGCCCAGCACAGGCGACTACTGGATCGAGGCGGCCGGAGCTGAGGGCGGGAACAGTCCAAATTCGAGCGTTCGCCCAGGGCGAGGCGCGATCGTGGGTGGCAAGTTTCACCTCGCGGCCGGCACCCTTTTGAGCGTGTTGGTCGGTCAGCAGGCTCCCACCTCCGGTTTCCAGGGCAACGGCGGCGGCGGCGGCAGCTTTGTCGTGCTCACGGGCACCAGCCCCCTCCAAGCCTTGGTGGTGGGCGGCGGCGGTGCAGGCTCCGCATTCACCGACAGCCCAGACAAGCACGGGCAAGCGGGCCAAAGCGGCGCAGCAGGCACCAACGCCGGTGGGGCCGGGGGGAGCACAGGCAGTGGGGGTGGCGCGGGGACCTCGTCTCAGGCCAGCGCAGGCGGTGGCGGCTTGCTGGGCAACGATGCAGATGGAACGTGGTGGGGGCAAGAGGCGGTCAGGCCTTTGTCCATGGCGGCAGCGGCGGTACGAGCACAAACAATGCGCCTGGCGGCTTTGGCGGCGGCGGCGCAGGCTCCGCGGTCACCACCAGCGGCGGCGGGGGTGGCTACTCGGGCGGGGGTGGGGGGAACGATCCCACGCCCGACTCAGCAGACGAAGGCATGGGCGGCGGCGGCGGCTCCTTCAACGCCGGCACCGACCCCATCACGCTGACCGGTGCCACCGATGGCCGCAGCGGCAACGGCCAGGTGCGCATCTGCACCGACCATGCCCCAGCAAGCTTGACCATCACCTCTGCTGCGCCCAGCGCCGGCGTGGCCGGCAGCGCCTACGCGCCCCATCACCCTCACGGCCACCGGTGGCCTGGCCCCCTACATCTGGAGTGCCGCCAGCCTGCCCGGCGGCTTGAGCCTCAACCCCAGCACCGGCGTGCTCTCGGGCACCCCTGCGGCGGGCAGCCAGGGCAGCTACACGATCACGGTGACGGACAGCCATCAGCCCACGCCGCAGACAGCGTGACGCTGCAGATCCTGCCGGCCCTGGCCGCCACGGCACCCGCCCCAGCCACAGTGGGCCAGGCTTACACCGGCGGCCCTGCCGCCACCGGCGGTGTGGCGCCCTACACCTGGACCGCAGCCAGCCTGCCCACGGGCTTGACGCTGAACCCCAGCACGGGCGCGCTCACCGGCACACCCGCCGTGGACACGCACGGCGACTACCCCCTGACGGTGGCGGACAGCCAATCCCCAGCCCGCACCGCCACGGTGACGCTGCAGGTGCTGCCTGCGACGCTGGCCATTGGCACGAGCAGCTTGCCCGCTGCCAACCAGGCCCAGGTCTACAGCGCCGCCTTGCTCGCCACCGGCGGCGTCGCGCCCTACACCTGGATGGCCACCGGCCTGCCCACGGGCTTGTCGCTGGTGAATGGAGAGATCACCGGCACGCCCACGCAGTCGGGCACGTTCGCTGTGGTGGTGTCGCTCAGCGATGGGGCCACCCCGGCGCAGACGGCGAGCGTGACGCTGGTGTTGAGCGTGACGGCCGCTGACGTGAAACCAGTGCCCACGCTGGGCGGGTGGGCCATCAGCCTGCTGGGCGCCTTGGCGGCGGCACTGAGGGCGCGCAGGTTGCGGCGGCGGCGACGCTAAGCATGTAGCCTTGGCCAAGGTACGGAAGCTGGGACTGCAGGTGGGCCTTGCTCTGGGGCAGCTGACCTGAGGCTGAGGCCGCAGCGGCGCGGGCGTGCGGCCGCACCGCCATGACAAATCACGCTGCGGGTTCTGCCGCGCCCATTGAACGGCGAGACGCTATCGTGTCTGTGGTGATGTGGCGCTGGCCGCTTTGAACCTTTCAACAAAAGCCACAGGACGATCCAACTGTGAACCATCCTCTAGATGGCAACCCGCTTCTTTCGAACGTCGCTTGGGGTCGCCCCTAGAAATCGCTTCATCACGGCGGTCATGTGACTGTTGCTGGCGAATCCAGAGATTCGGGCCACCTCGGAAAAGGAAACGTTTGGCTTTTCCAGCAAGCCTCTGGCCAAAGACAGCCTCATGTTCAAAATGAACTGATGCGGTGACATTCCCGATGTTTCTTTGAAAGCCCGCGAGAAGTGTCCGGGCGAGAGCGAGACCTCGACCGCCAATGACTCAATCGTCATCTTTGCGGAGATGTTTTCTCGAATGTAGGCTTCTATTTTCTTCCATTTTTGCGGCGAAAGCCCGCCCTGGGCCCGCCTTGCACTGAATCCCGATGACAGATTCGAATAATTTCGGATGATGTGAACGCCAAATGCAGTCAACAAAGCATCCAAGTATTCGGCTCGGCCAATCTCCTGAAGCGCGAGCTCTTTGCCGATCGCGCGGGAAATGGCATAGGCCTTTCGATCAGAAATGGCCAGCCCGAGGGGATAAATTTCAAGGTTTTCCTCACCGCACTCCAAACCAGCCAACGACCTCAACCGCTCATTCGGTAAGGCGATCAACATGTTTTCCTTGGGAGTGAGCCACATCGAGGAAATATCCGACCCCTGAGGAACGATCTCCAACCCTCCCGCGGGAATGATGCTTTGGATTTTTTTGTCGGAATTGAGTGCAATGGTTCGATTTTTCTGGATCGACTGAAAAATCAAAAACAAATTCACTCCAGATGTGAAATGAAGCGATCCTGGAGGTAAGGAGAAGTATCCAGCCGAGCCCCGAGAACTCTCAAACCGGACGCCCCAATGGCTCGGGGCGAATCCAAAATGTTTTCCAACCATGGGCCTTCATGTCCACCTGAACTTGACAAGGCCGCCACTTATACCTTTTGCGTACACACCTGGCAACCTTAGACACGCCAAACACAAAGCGCCCAAGCAAACACTCATCGGTCATGCCATTGGACATATTCAGCGTCTTGCATCGCCCGCTGGCCGCGCGAGACGAACAGGACCAAGCGCCGCCCGTCCGTGAAATAGGGATCTCCAGTCAGGTTCATGCGGGGACGATCTGGGTGGGCTGGACCCACACCAGCTGTGTAGCCCCAGCGAGCGACGTTGCTAGTCATCAGCATGTCTTGAAGCAGATAGTCCCGTGATTCGTCCACATCCGGATCGATGACATGGGTCGTCCACGTCGGCGAATGCAGGGTCACTTTCACACCAATGTCGCGGCTGATTTGGCCAATCCACACGGGCGTGCCATCCACCTGGATGGGGGTCAGCCAAAGCCGCAAATGATTCCGCTGCGAAATGCTGTTGCGCGCTCGCTGCATGGCGAAATCCTGTGGCCTCCCCGCAAAATACAGGGCGCTGACGGGTGAATTGCGGTAGCTGTGACCGAACGTGAAGGCACCGATCATTCGGCCCACGCTCAACGCGTTGATGGTTTCCGTGAAATCCCAGCCCGCCCGCACCAGCGCAACCAAAACCTCATGCTCCGATCCCACCATCACCAAGTTAAGGGGGTCGCCTTGAGCCGTACCTTGGGCATTGGCCGTGCAACAAGCCAGTTTTTCCAACGCGGTCCCTAAGGCGTTCAGCCCAGTCCGAACCTGCTGTGCGGGTGAATACAGTTCATCGGGATGGTGGGTCTGGTAATCAAATTGTCCGCCCGGTTGCTCGCGGGCGAAATCGAAGTGCAGGACATGGCCCGTGCCCAGCAATTCCACGTTGATCAATTTGATGCCACGCGTGAGATTGGTATACACAAAGCCGCTCACCGTGGTCTGGGGCGCCACATGCACCTTCATTTGCCGGTCAATCAGCGTGCGCTCGACCTTCCGGTGCACGCCCATGTCACGAAAGAGGTAGGCCGCCTCGCGCGCCGCATAAAAATCGCGGTCCATGAACACCGGCATGAACCAATGAGGTTGCGTGCTGCGATTGACGATCTCAATCCACACGGGCTGAATGCCGCGCTCTGCCAGGGGCAGACCCAAACTGCCAAGGCTCTCCTCGTCGCGCAGGGCTGCCACACTGACCGATACGTTTCCGCGCGTCATGGTCTGGCGATGCGCACGCGCCATGAAGCCCGCCTCGACCTCCTGCGGGCTGCGCACATCGACGGCGGCGTCGGGAGCGCGCGTGGCCAAGCTGGTGCAAGCAGACAACAGGGCCAGCGCCAGCAGGACCGCGATTCGAGCGCCGATGACGCCCGCCCTCGACAGCATACCGGAACCGCCGCGCATGGTCACTTCGCGGGCCGCGGTGCCACCATGGACGACTGCGGGCGGACTCGCTCATCCGTGTAGCAATCCCCCGTAGGGGCATAACGGACCACTTTCCGTTTCTGGATGTAGAACAGGTTGTTGCAGACCAGCCGATTTTCGGAACACGACATGAAGGCGCCGTAGTGATGGTGACCTTGATGGCTACCCGCACTGGCAAAGCACTGTTCGGTCGTTTTGCCATTCACGTAATTGCGGATCTCCATGCCACTGTCAGAAAAGGTCTTGTACATGGGCATGGATAAAAACAATGGGTGGGTATCCAAGGCCTCAACAGGGACACCATCCCAGGCTGCCAAATCTTGCTGGCGCACGGTTGCGCATCCAAACAGCAGCGGGATGGCGGACAGTGCGAAGAGAGCTTTTACAGTTTTCATGGCATTTTCTGAAGGGTTGTAAAGAGTGTGCTGCTCAACGTTTTGCGCGCGGCAAAGCACACTGCGAAGCCGTCTGCTCACCGCCCCTGCCGCAGGCTAGGTGGTTTTGCAGCTCGATCACGCGAGTGCGGGTCATATCCGTCAAGCAATCGTTGACTTGCATGGCATGGAGGCTGCCGTCGACCGAACGGATCGACGCAAAGCGGCATTCCGCATCCCGGAAGGCCAGCCACTTGCGCTCCGCATCTAGGAGCAACCCTCGCGTCATCGAGTCGCCCTGAAGGCGGCCTTGCATCTGCTTGTATAAGGCGTTGAGCTCGTCATCGGCGCCCTTCAAGGCGATTGCGGCGCATTCGTTGAGCTGGGCCTGCGTCTGCGCGCGCTCGTAGCACATGTCAGACGATGCGTGTGCCGAAGCAGCCAAAAGTGCCAGCACAGTGCAGGCCATCGTGAATTTGAGCATGGGGGAATGAATCAGGTCAGTTTGTCAAAAAGTCGAAAAATCCAGGACAGTTGATACATCAATGCCGAAGAGACAAAGGCCACATGAAACACCCGTGACCGGGTCAGCGCAGCCACGATGCACAGCACCACCAAAATGGGCGTCCGGACCAAGTACTCACCGGCAAACCGGGAAAAGTGTTCCTCGCCTTTGATGAGGGTATCGATCACATCAAACAGGCTGGTTGCCGCCAACAAGCCAAAAAACCAAGATCGCCTGGCCAGGAAGAAATCTTGATAGCTCAAATAATCCTGCAAGCTGTCGGGAAATAGCAGTGCACACTGCAAAAACAGCAAAATAGCATAACCGATGACGAACAGGTAGGTACCAAATGTCCAAACTTCTACCTGATATAGGCCAAACTCCCACCACCAGAAATGCACAAGGGACAGCAGCACCGACGCGACCCAAGCCAAATGCACGGGGTAAAGTCGATACTGTGCCGGGTGTTGCACAATCCTCGCCACGCCGGAGAGCAACCGTGTGACCCCAAGTCCGATCACCATGCCCATCACGGTCCGTATGTGAGGGTAGATGTCGTGCACCGACAACAGGGCTTGCTGCATGTGTCGAACCTTCAGCGCATCTCCAACTGACCTGGCTCCGGAGGACCGTTGTCCTCGTCCGGGTTGTCGACCAGACATCCCGTATCATGGCACCCGTCATAACCATCCGATGGTTTTGAATGGTGATGATGGCCCGACGACGAGGCAGCACCCAAAATCGCCCCCAGCACCAATCCGCTGACCACCGCCCCCGCATCGTTGCCGCGGGAATCGTAGTGGCGTGCGCCTTCATCGTAAGTGTCGCTTCGGCCGTGGTGATAGCCGCCACCGTCGGCAAACGTACCCGCACACCCGTCGCCCACCCAGATGTAGCCCGTGCGCGGGTTGTAACCCCAGGTGCGATTCAAAATGCACGCACTGCTCGATATTTGATGGATCAATTGAGGCCGAGAAAGGTCTCGTGCCGAGCACTCGGTGTATTGGTAATCACGAGACCTGCATTCGACTGTGGTCTGAGCCATGACCTGGGTGGGATACGCGTACAGCAGCGGCATTAGAACCACTCCCGTGAAAAATCCTGCCTTCCTCATCTTTTCTCCTCTGCTGATGATTTGAATTCGAAAATTTATACTCATCCCACTTCACCCACCGTGTAGATGGCGAAAAATATCCGATAAAAGTATTATCTTAGGTCAAGAATAATGGATTATTTTTTCAAAAAAACGATGTTTTTCTTGATCCCAACATTCATTGGGACTGCTCTGGCCGCCCGGCGCGCTTGATCCCGTAAGTGCAGGCGGGCCACTGGTGACGCCGACACGGTCCTCGTCTGACACCATGGCAAGCGCAGTTCGCATGCAATTCCGAGGTCTACAGAGATTTCCGATGCAGCTGTATCGAGTGTGATCTCCTACCCCACCGGCCATCATTCGACAGCACCCTGCACGGGCGCGACGGCGTCAAGGCCTGGCCCCACCCAGGCAGCCCTGCATAGGGCAGATGCGCCGCGTGCCGGGACCTTGTGCTGACCAGCGCGCCTGCAGCTGCAGCGCCCTCACATGCGCCGTCGCCTGCGCCGGCCTGGCCCCTGCATCAACGAGCGGCTCTCATTCCGCGATGAAGGCCCCATGACAAGTAGGCTCCACCGCATGCCACGCCACGACGCCCCCCACGCCCGGCCCGCATCCCGGCTCACGCTCGCCCGATGCGTTGCGCCACGGGTGCGAAGCCGTGGTTCAGCGGCCCGTGGCCGTGGCCGGTCACCACGTCGGCGCCGGCCGCGATGGCGTTCAGGATGTAGGCGCGCGCCAGGCCCACGGCCTCGGACAGGCCATGGCCGAGCGCCAGGTGGGCGGCAATGGCGGACGACAGCGTGCAGCCCGTGCCGTGGCCGTTGTGGGTCACGATGCGCGCGCTTTCCAGGCGCTCGCAGCCGCCTGCCGTGGCCAGCACGTCGACGACCCAGTCGCCCGGCAGGTGCCCGCCTTTGAGCAGGGCCGCCGGTGCGCCCAGCGCGCGCAGCGCCTGGGCGGCCTCGTCCAGGCCCTGGGCGTGGTCGATGGCCTGCGCCAGCAGCAGCTCGGCCTCGTCCAGGTTGGGGGTGATGAGCTCGGCCAGCGGAAACAGGCGCTCGATCAGCACCGCCACCGTGGACTCGGCGATCAGGCGATCGCCGCTGGTGGCCACCATCACGGGGTCCAGCACCACGTGCGGCAGGCCGTGGGCCTCGATGGCGTCGGCCACCGCATGCACCACCTCGGGCGTGGCCAGCATGCCGATCTTCACCGCGTCGACGCCGATGTCGCCCACCACGGCATCGATCTGCGCCCGCACGAACTCGGGCGGCACCCCGTGGATGCCCTGCACACCGCGCGTGTTCTGGGCCGTCAGCGCGGTGATGGCACTCATGCCATAGCAGCCCAGCGCCGCAAAGGTCTTGAGATCGGCCTGGATGCCAGCACCGCCGCCGCTGTCGGAGCCGGCGATGGTGAGCACGCGCACGTAACGTGGCGGTTGCGCGGGCGGCGCAGCCAGGGGAGAAGCGGGGGCTGAGGTCATGGCGGACTGACAGAAAAGGACGGCATCGGACGGTGCGGCATGAGCGTCACCGCACGCCGAGGAACTTGTGCGTTTGGATGCTGACACGCCAGCCATGGCGCGTGGCCTCGTCCACGCACAGCGCGGTGGCCTTGGGGCTCTGGCTGATGGGTTGCAGCCAGATGAGCGACCGGGGTACGCGGCCCAGGTCCAGGCCCAGCAGGCGTTCGACGTCGGCAGGCTTGCCCACGGGGTGCTTGACCTCGTTGGCGCGCGCCAGCGCCTCGGGCAACACCGGCAGGCCACCGGGCATGTCGAGCTTGGGGCTCACCGTCACCCAGGTGTCGGGGTGCACCCGGATGGGGTGCGTGCCCGAGGTCTCGATCTGCACCGAGTAGCTGTGCGCGATCAAGAGCGTGGTCAAGGGCACCAGGTCGTAGAGCGCCGGCTCGCCGCCCGTGATCACCACGTGCCGGGCGCGAAAGGCCTGCACGGTGGCCAGCAGCTCATCCACCTCCATGGCGGCCCAGGTGTCGGCATCGTCGGTCTTGGCCAGCATGTCGGCCACGGCCACCTGCCGCGCCGGGTCCAACGCCCAGGTGTGCTTGGTGTCGCACCAGGGGCAGCCCACGGGGCAGGCCTGCAGGCGCAGGAACACGGACGGCGTGCCGGTCATGCAGGCCTCGCCCTGGATGGTTTCAAACACCTCGTTGATTGGCAGCATGGTCCGCCCCCAGGTAAATGGCGCTGTTGGCGCCGTGCTCCTTGACCTCGACCGACACCAGCCGGCAGCGCGGCGACAGGCCTTGAGCGCGCATCCACGCGGTGGCCAGGCCGTGCACGTGTTCGGCGAACTTTTCGCAGCCCACGCCGGGCAACACCACCAGCTCCAGCAGGCCGCGCCGGGCCGCCTCTTCAAACCAGGCGATCTCGGGGTCGTCGGCGGCCACCACGGTCTTGTGGTCAAAGGTGGCTTCCAGCATCGCCTTGAGCGGCTTGAGGCCGCCAAAGTCCACCACCCAGTGGCGCTCATCCAGCGCATGCGCCTCGAACTCGAAGCGAAACGCCAGCGAGTAGCCGTGCAACAGGCGGCAGTGCGAGGCCGCCCGCCACTGGCGAAACGCCACCGACAGGCCCACCTCGTGGCCATAGGTCTTGGTCGATCGGTAGCTCATGCGCGCCCCTCGGTCCCCGTGGCGGGACGAGCCGCGTGCCCCTGCACACACGCCCCACCCTGCCGCCGCCGCGCACGGGCCGCATGGCCAGCCATATGGCGAACCGGGCGGCCCGTCGTCAGGTCGATGGCCATGGACGCTGCCTTACACCGCATCGTGCGCTTCACGCACATCGTGCACCCCGAAGCCCGAAGCGAGCGAGGGGTGCGGCAGCACCGGCGCGGCAGACCGATCGGCCTGGGCGCGGGCCCAGCCCTCGGCCAGCGCCTGCTGCATGGCCGGCAGGGTGCGCGCGGGGTCGTCGCCCAGGCCGCGCACCACGCACACGGCGGCCGCGCCGCAGGCGGCGGTGTCGCGGATCTGCTCGGCCGACAAGATGCCGCCAATGGCCACCACCGGACAGCCGGCGTTCGCCACCCACCAGCGCAGGTTGCGCAGGCCTTGCGGGTGCCAGGGCATGTCCTTGGTGGTCGTGGCCCAGACGGGGCCGCAGGCGATGTAGTCCGGCGCCAGGGCACGCGCACGCGCCAGCTCCCACACGCTGTGCGAGCTGATGCCCAGGTGCAGCAGCCGCATGGGCGCATCACCCGGCGCCTGCGCCCAGTCCACGGCCAGCAACCGCCCGCCCTCGCTGGCCAGACGGGGCTGGCGCAGGCTGGCGCGCTGCATCTCGGTCAGGGCCAGCAGGTCTTCCTGGCCCAGGTGCAGGCCACTGGCGCCCAGGTCCAACGCAGCCTGCCGGTGGTCGTTGATGAACAGCGCCGCCCCGGCCGCGTGCGCCGCCTCGATGCTGCCGGCAATCGCCTGGCGCAGCCGGGCCTGGTCCTGCGGCGTGGGGTGCGGCGGCAGCTTGGTGCGCAGCTGCACGATCTGGGCGCCATGCTCGGCGCAGCGCGCCAGGCGCTCGGCGTTGTCGACGATGGCGTAGATGCTGGGGGCCGCAGGCATGGGGGTGTGCGGCACGCTGCCGTCGTCGTGCGTGAAGGTCGGCACCGCGCTCCAGCTCAACAGGGGCACGGGGCAGCGCCGGCCCGCGGGGTCCAGCGTCAGGCCCAGGGTGATGGCATCGGCCGCGACAAAGCCCTTGGCCAGCGCCAGCACGGTGGCGCCGGCCTGCATGCGCCAACCCGCGTCGGCGTCGGCCGTCCAATGCCGGCGCAGGCCCGGGTCGGGGTTGAGCCAGCCTTGGGCCGAGGCGCTGTCCAGCCACTGCAGGCCCTCGTCGGCGCGGCCCGGCTGGCGTTCGCCCCCGGCCTGGCGCAGACAGGCGCTGGGCGCGGGCATGCCCGTGGGCCACAGCCTGGCCTTGGCACTGCGCCAGGCATCGACCAGGAATGGCGCCGACGGCACGGCCTTGTCGAGGGCCGCGCCGTTGCGGCCGGCCAGCCAACGCAACAGGTCGGCGCTGCTGCCCATCAGCACATCACCGGCTTCGAGCAGGCAGGCCCAGGCCTCGCCCTGCGGCAGCGCACCGTCCATCAGCACGGCGACGGGCTGCGTCTCGCGCCAGCGCCGCAAGGCCGTGGCCAGGGCCACTGTGGGCGCGGCGCTGTGCACCCAGGCCACGTGCGGTGCGGTGTTTGCACCGGCCAGTTCATCGGCGCCCAGCACCTGCACCCAGGCCGGCACCTGCCAGGCGGCGGCGGCCTGCACCAGCACCTGCTGGCGTTGCGCCGCCTCGTGCGCCGTGGCGGCGACGATGGCGATGCGCACCGGGCCGTGTGCACCCGGCGCCGCCCGCGTGGCAGCCGCCGGCCGGGACGTGCGCGGCACCTCGTCCAGTGGCAGCAGCGGTGCCGGCCGGCTGAAGGGCCCCGGACTCATCGCGTGCCCCCGGCCGAGCCCGCGCCCGGCAGCACCAGGCCGCCGGCCGACGCGGCGGGGTTCAGCAAAAAGGGGTTGCCCGTGACCGGGGTCGAGGCAACGGCGTAATCCTGCTTGGCCATCACGCCGGCCAACCAAGCGTCGCGCCCCGCTTCGACCGCCTGGCGGAAGGCCCCCGCCATGCGCACCGGCTCGCTGGCCTGGGACACGGCCGAGTTCAGCAGCACGGCGTCAAAGCCCAGCTCCATGGCCTGGGCAGCGTGGCTGGGCGCCCCGATGCCCGCGTCGATGATGAGCACGGTGTCGGGCAGGCGCTCGCGCAGCGTGCGCAGTGCGAACGGGTTCACCAGCCCTTGGCCGGAGCCGATGGGCGCGCCCCAGGGCATCAGCAGCGGGCAGCCCACGTCCAGCAAGCGCTGGCAGGTCACCAGGTCGTCGGTGCAGTAGGGAAAGACCGTGAAGCCTTCGCGCACCAGCTCCTGCGCGGCCACCACCAGCTCATAGGGGTCGGGCTGCAGCGTGTACTCGTCGCCCACCACCTCGAGCTTGAGCCAGGCGGTGTCGTACAGCTCGCGGGCCATGTGGGCCAGCTGCACGGCCTCGCGCGCGGTGCGGCAGCCGGCCGTGTTGGGCAACAGGCGCGCGCCCTGGCCGGCCAGCGCGGCGCGAATGATGTCCACAAAGCCGTTGTCGCCCGCAGCGCTGAGCTGGCGCTTGAGCCCCACGGTGACGACCTGCGAGCCCGAGGCCGCGATGGCGTCGCCCAGCACCTTGGGCGAGGGATAGCCGGCCGTGCCCAGCAGGAAGCGGCTGGTGAGCGTCACGTCGCCGACCTGCCAGTGATCGGCACCGCGCTGCGCCGTGACCCAGCCGGCCGGCTCGGCCGCCGCCGACGGCGGGCTTGTTTCTGCGGAATTCATGTTGGCAACCATCGTTTCTCAATCAAGCAGTATGCACCGATCTCCGTTTTAATTTAAACGGAAACAGCCTGATACTGCCTCAAACCTTGTCTCACATCGCCGGTAGCGGCTTCGCCCAGGCCGTGCGATTGTCCCCTGCGGCGGCCGTCGCCGTTGCACCCGCCCTTGCGCCCGCCGTTGCACCTGCGGCGCCAGCCGACGCACACGGGTCGCAGCCCGGACCGGCGCGGCCTGCTCAGCCCCCGACGATGGGCTGGAACAGCATCACGCTGTCGCCGGCCGCCAGCGCGCGCGCGCGCCCGCCGCGCGGCACGAACTGCTCGTTCACCGCCGTGCTCACGGCCTGCGGCGCGTGGCCCAGCGCCGCCACCAGATCGGCCAGCGTGCAGCCATCGGGCACGAAGCGCGGCTGGCCATCGAGCTGGATGGCGATCGCGGCGCGGGGGGCCAGCGCATCGGCGGTGTCGGCGATGTGGCAGGCGGTGTCGGGGGTGTTCATGCGTTTCTCCTACTCAGGGGGGGCGCTGCCGGCAGGCTGTGCGACCGCGCCATCCGGCGCCGCCAGCCCTGCCCCAGCAGGCCACGGTCTCGTTCAGGTCATGGGGCCGACCGACTGGATCGGCCCTGAGGTCGGCTGGGGGTTGAACCCCGCGTGGGCCGGTTGGCTGACCCGGACGCCGCCTGCCCCGATGCACCCGGTGCGCGCGCGTCCGCCGCCGGCGCACCCGGCGTCGCACCGCCCGGCGACAGCCCATACAGCGAACCGCCCGAGCTGCCGTGCCCCGAAGCCGGGCCGCTCGTGGCGCCCAGCCCACCGAGTCCACCCAGGCCCCCGCCGCTGCCCAGCCCGGCCGCGCCCTCGCGCTGGATCGACAGCCCTTGCGCAGCCGCAGGCGCCATCAGGCCGGCCCACAGGCTCGCGGCCAGCCAGACCCACGCAACTCGCCCAGCAACTCGGGCTGCCGTGCCACGCAGGCCGCCCCGGTGCCGCGGGGCCTGCACCACCCATCGCCTTGCGTCACGCCACATGGTTCCCCTCCGCCGTTTGCCACCCGCACCTGGGGGTGCCGGGCCCGTTCAGGTTCGTCAACCAGATCCCGCCACGCCAGCGCGGCGACGTGGTGCCGTAGATGGTGTCCATGGCGGCGTCCTTCATGCGCAGGCCTGCGCGGCGTGCAGCCACGGCGCCTCGCCCAGGCCACCGACCTCGTCCAGCGCCACGCCGGCCAGCGTGGTCGGCAGGTCTGCGGCCTGCAGGGCCTGCTGCAGCAGCGCCGGCGCCAGCAGCCAGCCATGGCGGAACAGGCCATTGATGCGCAGGCGCCGGCCCGCCACCTCAATGCGCGGACCGTTGTCGGGCAAGGCCGGGCGCAGGTTCACGTCCAGGCGCACCACGCGGGCCTCGGCCGCAGCCGGCAGCACGCTGTGGGCCGCCGCCATGAGCTCGACCGCCGAGCGCAGCGACACCGGCGAGCGGTCTTCGCTTTCGATTTCGCTGGCGCCCACCAGCAGCAGGTCGCCCGGGCGCGGCACGATGTAGACGCGGTGGCGCGGGTGCAGCAGGCGCACCGGCCGCGTCAGCCCGTGGCCGGGCGCGTGCAGCCACACCAGCTCGCCACGCACCCCGCGCATGGGCAGGTCGGGCCGGGCGCCCAGGCCCCGCGTGTCGATGACCTGGTCAAAGGTGGCCACGCGCTCGCCCCCGGGGCCGTGCAGGTGCAGCCGCGCGTCTTCGCCCACCTGCGTCACGCGCTCGCCCCAGTGCCAGTTCACGCGGCCCGGACCCGAGGGGCCGCTCAGCGTGCGCGCCGCCAGCACCAGGGCCAGCAGGGTGTTGGCCGTGTCCAGCTGCCCCTCGGCCGGCAGGAACCAGGCGTGGGCGGCGCCGGCCAGGCTGGGCTCTTGCGCCTGCAGCTGCGCCAGGCTCAAGGCCTGCGGCATGCCCTGGGCGCTGGCCTCGGTCAAACCCAATGCAGGTATGGCGTCATCATCGATCAAAAATCGACGGTAAGCCAGGGATACTGCCTCTTGCCAGGCGGCGCTGCGCCCCGCCGCAGCCAGCCGCGCCAGCACGCGCTGGGCGCTGCCCAGGTCGGGTCGGTGCGCCAGCATCCACGAGCCGCGCTGGGCGTAGAACGGCGCAAAACTGCCGGGCGTGCGGCCCAGCGCCTGGGTGATGGCGCGCCACAGCACGATGGACCGCCAGCCCAGCGCGGCCAGCGCGGGCTCGGCGTTGTCCAGCTCGGCGATGGGGCTCAGCATGCCGGCGGCGGTGAAGCCCGCGGCCTGCGGCCAGACCGGGTCGGCAGCGCCCCCGCCCCCCGTCCAGGCCGGCGAGAGGCCCACCCGGGGCTGCGCACGGTCGGCAAAGCACGGGCCGGCATCGGGCGCCGGGTCGAACACGTCCACGCTCAAGCCCTGGCTGGCCAGGTGCCAGGCACACAGCCGGCCCAGCAGACCCGCACCGGCAATGCCGATGTGGCGCGCGCCGCCGCGCAGGCTGCCGCCCTGGCGATCACCAGTCATCGTGCGAGGGGGAACGGAGTCAAGCGGTGTCATTCACGTCATGGCGGAGCGCCTGACGGAGGGGCAAACCGGCCGGATCGGGCGCCGTCATGGCTGGGCGCGCCGTCGCTGGTCCTCTAGCTTCTTCCGCCGGTACAAACCGTCTCAAGTTCGCGGGTTTGGCGTGATCGCCATCTCAGCAGGCCGGCCTGCACCCCGGTTAAAGGCCAAGGGAACCGAGCCGCCATCGAGCCGATGAGGCAGCGGTTCCCAAGCCGCGCATGATACCCCAGCCCCCTGGCTGCGACCTGCCGCCGTCGGGCGCGACCCCACGGCCCGTCAGAGCAAGCGCGCCAGGGCCAGCAGCACCAGCAGCAGCAGCCACACGCCCAGGCTGCGCCACAGCAGCTTGGCCACCTCGCCCATGCGCGGCACCTCGGGCTCGCGCCGGTGGGGCGTGCCGGTCTGCGCCGTGAGCTGGGGCGTGAAGATCGCGTCGGCCGTGGACCAGGCCTGGTCGCGCGCGCTGGCATGGCCGGGGGGCGCCAGCCGCGCCAGGCTGGCCCCGCCCAGGCGGATGTTGAGCGCCCCGGCGGTCGCGGTCAGCAGCAGGCCGTCGCTGTCCATGGGCGCCTGCTGGGCGTGGCTGCGCCAGCTGCTGACGGCCTCGACGAAGTTGCCGACCACGGCCAGGCTCAGCGCCGTGAGCCGGGCTGGCGCCCAGTCCAGCACCTGCCACGCGCGCTCGGCCACCTCGGCCAGCAGCGAGCGCTCGCTGAGGGCCAGCACGGTGTGGCGCAGGCGCGCGTCGCGCATGGTCACCTCGGCCAGGCGGTACATGACGGCCCCCAGCGGGGCCAGCCCCAGCATGGCCGTGAAGCCGTACCAGGCCACCACACCGAACACGTGGCGATGCGCCGACAGCACCGCGTATTCGATGGCGTGGCGTGCGATCTCGGTGCCTGGCACGCGGGCCGTTTCCACCCCTTGCCAGGCCGCCAGCAGCCGCCGCGCCAGCTCTTCGTCGCCATCCGCCAGGGCATTGCGGATGGCCATGAAATGCTGGCTGAAGCTGCGCCAGCCCAGGCAGGCATACAGCAGCAGTGCATCCCACAGCATGGCCACGAACGAGCCCAGCAGCTGCTGCAGCCCCCAGTGCACCAGGGTGCAGGCCAGCGCGGGCACGCCGACGATGAGCACCCAGCCCACGCGCGCATGCACCAGCTTGCCGGTGTCCACGTTGCGGGCCACCCAGCGCGCCCAGCGCCGCAGCACGCGGTTGGGCCAGCTGCCGTGGCGCAGCGGGCGCACCTGCTCCACCAGCCAGGCCAGGACCAGGGCAAACAGGCTCATGGGAGGAGATCCACCACGTTCATCGCCGCTCGCGAACGTTCACTGCTCGGCGCTGAGGAAACGGTAGAGGTTGCGCAGCATGCCGGCCGTGGCGCCCCAGACGAAGCGCTCGTGGCCGTCATCCATGTACGGCATGGACAGCCAGCTGCGGCGAACGCCATCGGCCACGTACTCGTGGTGGCGGTGGTTGGCCGGGTTCATCAGAAAAGCCAGCGGCACCTCGAAGGCAACGTCCACCTCCTGCGGATTGATGCGCAGGTCCAGCGGCGGCTTGACCAGCCCGACCACCGGCGTGACGACGAAGGCCGTGCCCGTGGTGTACGACGGCAAGGCGCCGATGACCTCGACGCGGGCCGGGTCCAGGCCCACCTCCTCCAGCGCCTCGCGCAGCGCCGCGTCCTCGATCGAGGCGTCGCCCGGATCGACGCGCCCGCCCGGAAACGCGACCTGGCCCGAGTGCTTGCTCAGCTTGGTCGAGCGCTGGGTGAGCAGCACCATGGGCTGGGGCCGCATGACGATGGGCACCAGCACGGCCGCAGGCGCCGCCTCGGCCTGGGTGAACTGCGTTTCACGGCGGATTTCCGGCGTCCAGCTCAGGTCGCGGGTGAAGCGTCGGCGCAGGGCCTCGGGCGTCAGCGCCGCGGCCGGAATGGCTGGCAAGCCGTCGTCCACGGCCACGACCGGCACCTTGCGGGCATCGAACTGAGGGATGCGCGACAGCGGCGCGGGCAGGTTGACGTTGACTTGGCTCATGGCGTGGGTTCGCGGGGTTCTCTCTCGCGCCGTGGTCTGCAGGGGCAACCCGCGGCATCTGCGGGGCGTGGCCACCCTCCGGGGTGCACAACGCGGCAGGCCGCATCATGCCTCGTCGCGCGTGCGGGCTCTGACGCGGCCGCGGCCCGCGACAGACCGCCGGCCACCAGAGGCAGCCGCTGCGCCCCCAGCCCTGCGCGGCCAATCGCCAGGCAGCGGCGCTGCATGATCGTGCGTGCTTGGCGCCGACGTCACACGCAGTATGCACCGACATCCGTTGTTCATTCATCGGAAATCGACCCATACTCCAAAAATGACCGGCCACAAAAAAAGCCGCAGACGGCTGTCTGCGGCTTTCGAGGGGGTCGGCAGCTCACGCCACCGGCACACCCGATCAGGCCTGAGCGGCTTCGCCCTTGTTGACGCGGGCGGGCAGCTTTTCCTTGATGCGGGCCGACTTGCCGCTGCGCTCACGCAGGTAGTACAGCTTGGCACGGCGCACATCGCCACGACGCTTGACTTCGACGCCAGCGATCAGGGGCGAATAGGTCTGGAACGTACGCTCCACGCCTTCGCCGCTGGAGATCTTGCGAACGGTGAAGGCGCTGTTCAGGCCGCGGTTGCGCTTGGCAATCACCACGCCTTCGTAGGCCTGCACGCGCTTGCGCGAGCCTTCCACCACGTTCACGCTGACGATCACCGTGTCGCCAGGGGCGAACTGGGGGATGGTCTTGTTCAGGCGAGCAATTTCTTCCTGCTCAAGGGTTTGGATCAGATTCATGTCTGAGGCTCCGATGTGATCATGCCCAGCTGCACTAGGGGCGGCGTGGCGGCGAAAACCAGGGTTTTCGGCTTGCCTTCGAGGCAGTTTGCGCAAGGCGCAGGGACTGCATGCAGCGAAAGCGCCGCGGCTGACAGAGGATCGCAAAGCCCGCCATTCTACTGCACAGCCCGCCCGGTGCGCCAGTCGGGGCCCGTCCGACGCAAGACCCGCAGGCCGACTGAACGCCGAGACAATGCCCGCCCCCTCGCCATACCTTGCCTTTGGGCGTCACGCAGGCGTCCGTGGCACGAACCTTGTCGATGCCGGCTTGCGGATCACCGCTGCTGCAGCACGGGGCCCTGCTCCTTGGCTTAACGCAAACGCCACCGGCAGCGCCCGCCCTTCAGGATTGGGCGTCTTGCCGGCCCGTGGCCGCCAAGCCGCGCAGAAACGCCTCGTCGGCTTTGCTCAACCGCCCGGCCTGTCGGGCCGCGGTCACCAGCTCGGGCCGCAGGCGCTGGCTCAGCGCCAGGCTTTGCTCGCGCCGCCAGCGCGCGATGTCGGCGTGGTTGCCCGACATCAGCACGGGCGGCACGGCCTGGTCTTGCCAGACCTCGGGCCGGGTGTAGTGGGGCGAATCCAGCAGGCCGTCGAGCGCGGGGTTGAAGCTGTCGGCCATGTGGCTCTGCTCGTCGTGCAACACGCCGGGCTGTAGGCGCGCCACGGCGTCCAGCAGCGCCATGGCCGCGATTTCGCCGCCCGACAACACGAAATCACCGAGGCTGATCTGGGCGTCGACGTGGGCGTCGATGAAGCGCTGGTCCACGCCCTCGTAGCGGCCGCAAAGCAGGATGGCGCCGCTGGAGCCGGCCCAGCCGGCCACGCTGGCGTGGTCGAGGCGCTGCCCGATCGGCGAAAACAGCACCAGCGGCGCGGGCTCGGCCGCATCGGCCCCATCGGCCCCAGCGACGCGGTCGGCGCGGATGGCCTGCAGGCAGGCCAACAGCGGCTGGGCCTGCATGACCATGCCAGGTCCGCCACCAAAGGGCCGGTCGTCCACGCGGCGGTAGTTGCCCTCGGCGAAGTCCCGCAGCGGCCACAACCTGACCTGAACCTGGCCGCTCTCGTAGGCGCGCCGCGTCACGCCCGCCTGCAGCAGGGGCGCGAACAACTCGGGAAACAGGGTGATGACGTCAAAGCGCATGCCGGGGCCCAGCGGAAAAGGCCCGCATTCTGTCACGGCGCGTCGCCAGCACGGCGGACTCGCGGCATTTCATCCGCAGTATGAAGCCATGATCAATTAACCATCATCGAGGACGAAGCCATACCCCTCAACGGCTCAGATCCACATCCAAGCCGCGGTACAGCCAGGGGACGTCCATGAGCCGCTCGCCCAACAGCCGCATCGCCAGGTTGCGCCCCCAGCGCACCGGGCCCGTGGCGTGGAAGATGCGACCGTTGCGGCGTGAACGGGCCTGCACGCGGGCGTTGCGCGCCCAGCGGTTCAGCGCGTAGTGGCGCAACAGGTTGTCCATGGGCACACCGGTTTCGGCCATGGCAAACGCACGCCCCAGGGCATGCGCGTCTTCGATCGCCATGCCGGCCCCTTGCGCGAGGTAAGGCCGCATGGGGTGGGCCGCGTCGCCCAGCAAGGCCACCAGGCCCTGCCCGTGGTCGTGCGGGCTCTGCATGGGCGCGCGGTCGTGCAAGGGCCACAGCCGCCAGTGCGGCACGGCCTCCACCAAGTCCCGCAAGGCCGGGGCGTGCCCCCGCAGCTGGGCCTGCAGCTGGGCGGCATGGGCGCTGTGGTCCCACGACCGCGGGTCGCCGGCCGGCTTCTCGCCCTCGACGATGACGACGAGGTTCAGCGCCTCCCCCGCGCTCACGGGATAGGCCACGGCATGCAGCCGGGGCGCCAGCCACACGCCCACCTGGCCGCTGCGCAGCCGCGCCGGCAGCTGCGCCTGCGGCACGGTGGCGCGGTAGGCCAGGTGGCCCGTGAACGCGGGCGCGCCGTCGTGCAGCAGTTGCTCGCGCACGCGGCTCCACAGGCCATCGGCCCCCAGCAGCACATCGCCCTCCACCGTGTGACAGCGGGTGCGGACAGTGGCTTCGGCTGGGCGGGTCGTGTGCCTCAGGTTCGCCGACACCTCCTCGTCGCCCCCGGCACGCGCCGGCTGCAGGGCCGCGCCGGCATCCGTGGCGGGCCCGGCGCCCACCGCGCCCGCCATGTCGGCTGGAACGGCGGGGTCCGGCACCGTGGCCACATCCAGCGACACCACGCCATCGCGCTGCCGGAAGCCCTGCACCTCGGTGTTCAACCGCAGCCAGACGCCCGGCAAAGGCGCCACCGCGCGCAGCAGCAGCGCGTGCAACGCCGCGCGGTGCACGGTGACGTAGGGCGCGCCGTAGCGCTGCAGGCAGCGGGCCCCCAAAGGCAAGGCCGCCAGGCTGGCGCCGCTGCGGCCATCGAAAGCCTGGATGCGATCGGGGTGGGCGGCCACGCGGTCCAGCTCGGGCATCAGCCCCCAGGCGGTGAGGATGCGCGTGACGTTGGGTCCCAGTTGAACGCCGGCGCCCACTTCCTCAAAAACGGGGGCCTGTTCATACAGGCGCACCTCCCAGCCGGCGCGGGCCGCTGCCAAGGTGGCGGCCAAGCCCCCAATGCCACCACCGGCCACCAGCATCTGTTTGTTCATGCCGAACGATTCTGCCATCATTTCAGGAGCAGGAAAACCAGCACACATGAGTCAGACGAACGCATGCATTTTTTTTCGCATGCCGGCCTCATGAACCGGTGCACGGGGTTGAATCCGCGGCCCCATGCTGCGCCCACCAGCCTCCGCGCCAAGCGGGCCGCGGCCGGCACGCGGCCCGCGTACCGACCGCCGCATGGGGTTGTCACCGACGGGCACGATCGGGTCACGGGTGTAGTCTGCCCGCGCTACGTGCCCGGAACCACCACAAGGAGACCCGATGCAGACCATGCACCCGCTGTTCCTGAGCCTGTTCGCCGCTGCCGCCCTGACCGCTTGCGGCGGGGGCGGCGATGACGACCATCCCAGCCCGGAACCCGAAGAAACGCGCGCGCAGGACAACCGCAACAGCTTCGCGCCCGCCGACCCCACGGCCACCACCTTCGCGGCCCTGGCCGCCACCGCCGACGACACCGTGGACATGACCACGACCAGCCGCTGGGCCGGGGTGCTGCAGGGCTCGGCCTACCGCATCGAGGTTCCGGCCAACTGGAACGGCCACCTGGTCATGTACGCCCATGGCTACGCCGGCACCGAAAACGCCTTGACCCTCTCCAACCCGTCCATCCGCCGGCATCTGATTCAGAACGGCTACGCCTGGGCGGCCTCGAGCTACAGCAAGAACTACTACGACGTGCGCGCCGGCGTCGAGGACACCAACGCGCTGGCCCTGGCCTTCAACCGCATCGCCGCCGAGCGCGGCCGTGCACTGGCCGCGCCCCAGCGCACCTACATCATCGGCCACTCCATGGGTGGCCACATCGCGGCCGCAGCGGTCGAGGCCGAAACCCAGACCACGGCCAACCACAAGGTCCGCTACGACGGGGCCGTGCCCATGTGCGGCGTGGTGGGCGATACCGAGCTGTTCGACTACTTCACCGCCGCGCAGGTCACCGCACAGGCCCTGGCTGGCGTGCCCAACCAGCCGCTGACCAACTGGTCGTCCATCTCGACGCAGGTGACCTCTGCGCTGTTCACCACCTTCCCGTCGGTGCCCACGGCCACAGGCCTGGCCTACCTGTCGGTGGTGCAAAACCTCACGGGCGGTCCACGGCCGCTGTTCGACCTGGGCGTGGCCGTGGGCGGTTCGTTCGCGCCCGTCTGGGGCGTTTTCGGCAGCGACGGCACGGTCAACGGCATCCTCAACCGCAGCGTGACCGACACCTCGCGCTTCACCTACGTGATCGACGGCGAGCCCGCTGCATCTGCCGCCCTGAACGCCGCGGTGCAGACCGTCCACCCCGTGCCCGACGCCAACCGCCTGCGCCGCGACGGCCTGCGCTGGATCCCCAAGACCGCGGGCCAGATCAACGTGCCCGTGGTCACGCTGCACACGCTGGGCGACCTGTACGTGCCCTTCAGCATGGAGCAGATCTACAACCGCCGCGTGGCCGCTCAGGGCAACAGCGGCAAGCTGGTGCAGCGGGCCATCCGGGGCGCGTCGCATTGCGACTTCACCGTGGCCGAGCAGGTCGAGGCCTTCGACGACATGGTGCAGTGGGAGCAAGGCGGGCCCAAGCCTGCCGGCGACGACGTGCTGACCGCCGCCACCGTGGCCGAGCCCACTTACGGCTGCCGCTTCACACGCAACACGTTGGGGCCGGACGACAGCGCCACGACGACGCAGCTGCGGGCGGTCATCGGCCAATACGCCGCCACCTGTCCCTGAGTAGGTGCCACGCGCCGGGCTGGCTGGTGACGCACAGCGGCCCGGCCGGGTGTATTGGCGGCGCAGGCCAGCCGAGCGCTTTCTGGACGCGTGGCAACCTGAACGACGTGCGGCAGCTGCAGCTTGAGTGGCCATCGGCCCGCGTGAGACAGCCAGCTGCGTGACCACGGTCGGACCAGGCCGTTGGACGGATGACTTCCGGGCATACGCGGCGTGCATGGTCTTGACCCCGATTGCACGGCGCATGGCCCGCCTGTCCAGGCACCCTTGACGAGCCCGCTCAGGACAGGTCAGGCCGGCCGCGACCAGCCTTGACCACCGCACGGCGGCTCTTGCCCGCCAGCCGGCGCAGCTGCGAACCCCGTGTGGGCCGGGTGGCCTTGCGGGCGCGCGGCGGCTGCGCCACGCCCTGCACCAGCTCGTGCAGGCGCGCCAGGGCATCCAGGCGGTTCAGCTCCTGCGTGCGGTGCCGCTGGGCCTTGAGCACCAGCACCCCGCCCTGCGTGATGCGGCTGTCGCGCGAGGCCAGCAGGCGCGCCTTCACGTCGTCCGGCAGCGACGACGCAGCGATGTTGAAGCGCAGGTGAATCGCGCTGGCCACCTTGTTGACGTTCTGCCCGCCTGCGCCCTGGGCGCGGATGGCCGTGATCTCGACCTCGGCCTCGTCGATGACCAGGGGCCGGCTCATGCCAGCGCCCGGCCGGCCATGGCCCGGCCCGCGGCACCATGCCGGCCCTGCAACGGCCCCAGCGTGGCGGCAGCGGGGCGCGAGCTGACGGCTGCCCTGGCATGCACGGTGGTGTGTGACGAGGCTTGCGCATACGCCAAGGCTTGCGCCATGCCGCTCGTCATGGCTGGCTTGCCCCCCGCCCCTGTCAGCCGGCCGCCATCCAAGCGGGGGCTAGGATGGGCGAAGACGGTCAGGTGCTGGCGGACCTGCGCGCCACCGACGATCACGTTTTCAACGGGCTGAACCATGGCCTTGTTGCCTCATGAAAAATGGCAGCATGCACGCATTGCCGTTGATGAATGAACGGCAATGCCCGTATACTGCCTTCAGCCTTGGGCTACAGACGAACCGCGGCGATCACGCCAGCAACTGGCGCAGCACAAAGGGCAGGATGCCGCCGTTCTGGAAGTACTCGACCTCAATCGGCGTGTCGATGCGCAGCGTCAGCGTGGTGGTCTGCCGGCTGCCATCGGCCCGCTCGATGATGAGCTGGGCGTCGCTTTGCGGCGCCAGGTCAGCCTGCGGCACAACGTGGATGAGCTCGTTGCCCGTCAGGCCCAGGCTCTCCCAGCTTTCGCCGGCCTTGAACTGCAGCGGCAGCACGCCCATGCCCACCAGGTTCGAGCGGTGGATGCGCTCGAAGCTGCGCGCCACCACGGCCTGAATGCCCAGCAACTGCGTGCCCTTGGCCGCCCAGTCGCGGCTGGAGCCCGTGCCGTACTCCTCGCCCGCGAACACCACCGTGCCCACGCCGGCGTCCTGGTACTTCATGGCTGCGTCGTAGATCGCCATCTTCTCGCCCGTGGGCTGGTACAGCGTCACCCCGCCCTCCTCGCGCGTGCCGTCAGGCTGCGGCGGGATCATGAGGTTCTTGATGCGCACGTTGGCAAAGGTGCCGCGCATCATCACGTCGTGGTTGCCCCGGCGCGAGCCATAGCTGTTGAAGTCGGCCTTCATCACGCCGTGCTCCTTGAGCCACAGGCCGGCCGGCGAGCTCTCCTTGATCGAGCCGGCCGGCGAGATGTGGTCGGTGGTGATGGAGTCGCCAAACAGGGCCATCACGCGCGCGCCACGCACGGCATGGGGCGAAGTCACATCGCCCTGCGGCTGGGGCAGGTCCAGCCCAAAGCCCTTGAAGAACGGCGGCTCGGCGATGTAGGTGCTGGAGGGCCAGTTGTAGACCTCGCCCGTCACGCCCTTGATCTTTTCCCACAGCTTGCCGGGCTCGCTCTTGACCAGGCCGTAGTTCTCCCGGTAGGCCTTGCCCTTGAGCGCGAACTTCAGCAGCTGGTAGATCTCGTCGCTGCTGGGCCAGATGTCGCCCAGGAACACGTCCTTGCCACCCTTGCCCTTGCCCACGGGCTGCGTCATCAGGTCCACGCGCACGTTGCCGGCGATGGCGTAGGCCACGACCAGCGGCGGGCTGGCCAGGAAGTTCGCCTTCAGGTTGGGGTGGATGCGGGCCTCGAAGTTGCGGTTGCCCGACAGCACGGCCGCGCACACCAGGTCGTTGGCGACGATGGCCTCGTTGATCTCGGGCGCCAGGTCACCGGCGTTGCCGATGCAGGTGGTGCACCCGTAGCCGGCCAGCGCGAATCCGAGTTTGGCCAGGTACGGCAGCAGGCCGGTCTCGCTGAGGTACTCGGTCACGATGCGCGAGCCGGGCGCGAGCGAGGTCTTGATGTGCGGCTTGACCGTGAGGCCCGCCTCGACCGCCTTCTTGGCCAGCAGGCCCGCGGCCAGCATCACGCTGGGGTTGGAGGTGTTGGTGCAGCTGGTGATGGCCGCGATCAGCACGTCGCCATTGCCGATCGACACCCGCCCCTGCTCATCGAGCAGGCAGACCTCTTCCGGAGCGGCCACGGCCGGCAGGTCGACGCGGTTGCCGCTCATCTCGGCCACGTTGCGTGCCGCACCGGCGGGCGTGGCCTTCGCCTTGGCCGCGGGCTGGCTGAGCTCGGCGCCGCAGTCCAGCGGCACGCGCCGATCCAGCTCGTCCTGCGGGCGGTTGAACCCGTTGTTCGCCATGGGGGCTGAGAACAGCGTGGTGAACTGGTTCGCCACGTGGCCGATCTCGATGCGGTCCTGCGGGCGCTTGGGGCCGGCCAGGCTGGGCGCCACCGTGCTCAGGTCCAGCGAGACCACGTGCGTGTAGTCGATCTCGCCCTTGCCCGGCACGCCGAACAAGCCCTGCGCCTTGAAATAGGCCTCGAACAGCTCGATCTCGCTCTTCTTGCGACCCGTGCCCTGGAAGTAATCCAGCGTGCGCTCGTCCACGGGAAAGAAGCCCATGGTGGCGCCGTACTCGGGCGCCATGTTGGCGATGGTGGCGCGGTCGGGCACGGTCAGGCTGCGCGTGCCTTCGCCAAAGAACTCGACAAACTTGCCGACCACCTTCTCCTTGCGCAGGATCTCGGTCACGGTCAGCACCAGGTCGGTGGCGGTCACGCCCTCGCGCAGCGCCCCCGTCAGCTCGAACCCCACCACATCGGGGGTCAGGAAGTAGACCGGCTGCCCCAGCATCGCGGCTTCGGCCTCGATGCCGCCCACACCCCAGGCCACCACGCCCACGCCATTGATCATGGTCGTGTGGCTGTCGGTGCCCACCAGGCTGTCGGGGTAGTACACGTCAGATGCCGTTTCTTTGTAAACGCCACGCGCCAGGTACTCCAGGTTCACCTGGTGAACGATGCCAAAGCCGGGCGGCACCACGCCAAAGGTGTCGAAGGCCTGCATGCCCCACTTCATGAACTGGTAGCGCTCCTTGTTGCGGTTGAACTCCAGCTTCATGTTCAGGTCGAGCGCATCCTTGCGGCCGTAGTAATCGACCATCACCGAGTGGTCGACCACCAGGTCCACGGGCACCAGCGGCTCGATGCGGCGCGGGTCCTTGCCCAGCGCCTTGGCCGTCGACCGCATGGCCGCCAGATCGGCCAGCAGCGGCACGCCGGTGAAGTCCTGCAGCACCACGCGGGCCACGGTGAAGGGAATCTCATCGGTGCGGGGGGCCGTGGGCTGCCAGTTCGCCACCTGGGCCACGTGATCGACCGTGACCTTGTTGCCATCGCAGTGGCGCAGCACCGACTCGAGCACGATGCGAATCGACACCGGCAAGCGGTTCACTGCGGGGAATTGCTTGGCCAAAGCCGGCAGCGAGTAATACTGGCCCGACTTGCCCGAGCGGGTCTTGAATTTCTTCAGCGTGGCCGCGAAGGCGTGCTTGGCAGGCTTGCTGGCCTTCGCGCCGGACTTGGCTCGCGCTGCGGCGCTGGATTTCGCTGGGGCTTTGGACTTCACGGCTGTCATCTTGGGGATCCTTATCGAAGTTCCGATTGGGCGCCCCGCTGCTGCGTCACGCCCGCTCTGGCACCGATTGTGCAACTCCTTGACGCTTCCCGCCGCCGCGGGCGGCGAGCACCGCACGGGGCGTCATGGCATGGCCTGTCCCACACTCACCTTGAAAGCAGTATGGGCCGGTTGTCGTTCAAATTTGAACGGCAACCGGCCCATACTGGGTATAGCGATGAGAAGCTCAGCGCGCCGGCAGGTAGCGCGACGGATCGGTGGGCTTGCCCTGGCGGCGAACCTCGAAATGCAGCTTCACGCGGTCGGCATCGGTGTTGCCCATTTCGGCGATCTTCTGGCCCTTGGTCACGGACTGGTCTTCCTTGACCAGCAGGGCGCGGTTGTGCGCATAGGCCGTCAGGTAGGTGTTGTTGTGCTTGAGGATGATGAGCTGGCCGTAGCCGCGCAGGCCGGAGCCCGCATACACCACCTTGCCGTCTGCCGCGGCCACCACGGGGTCGCCCGCCTTGCCGGCGATGTCGATGCCCTTGTTCTTGGCTTCGTCGTAGCCGGCAATGATGCTGCCCGACGCGGGCCAGATGAAGGCGACTTCTTCGCCCCCCGTGGCGCGCGGCTGCGTGGGCGCAGGCGCCGGCGAAGCCGAGCCGGCCGCAGGCAACTCGCTCACGCTGGGCGCCGGGGCAGGCGCGGCGGCCACGACCGGTGCACTCGGGGCGGCACCGGGCGGCGGCGACACGCGCAGGACCTGGCCCACTTCGATGGCGTTCGGATCGGGCACCACGTGGGCGTTCCAGCGGATCACATCGCGCCAGTTCTGGCCGTGGTCGAGCGCGATCTTGCGCACGGTGTCGCCGCGCTGCACAGTGTAGTAACCGGGCTTGCCCATGTTTTCGTAGCCGGGCAAGCTGCGGGGATCAACCTGATTGACCGTCGGCGCGGGCGCTGCGCCCGCCGTCTGTCCGCGATCTTCCACTGGGGCGCGTGTGGGGCTGGAGCTGCACCCCGCAATTGCGGCCAACATGGCCGCCAAGGCCACCCCGTTCCAAGCTGATCGAAAGCCTGCGTTCATACCGTGTTCCTCTTCAAGCAACCCCGGATTTTAAAGGGACGAACAAAACGGCCTCGAGAACGCGCTGGGTAAAGCCCTGCGGCGTGCGCTCCACCACCATCAACGACTGTGTACCCGGCCCCGTGACGGTGGGGGCCACGAGGCGTCCGCCCACGGCGAGCTGCGCCAGCCAGGTCTGGGGAATGGCATCGCCCCCGGCGGCCGAAATGATGGCGGCATACGGTGCGCCCTGGGGGTAGCCCAGGTTGCCGTCACCCATCAGGAGGTGGATGTTGGGGATGCGCAGCGTGCGCAGGTTTTCGCGCGCCTTGTCGTGCATGGCGCGCAGGCGCTCCATGCTGTAGACCTCGGTCGCCAGCTCGCTGAGCACGGCCGCCTGGTAGCCGCATCCGGTACCGATTTCGAGCACGCGCCCGAGCCGGCCGCTGTGGCCCTCGCGCAGCAGGCTCAGCATGCGCGCCACCACACCGGGTTTGGAGATGGTCTGGCCCAGGCCGATCGGCAGCGACGTGTCTTCGTAGGCCTGACCCTCCAGCGCGGGATCGATGAAGCGGTGGCGCTCGACCTTGCCCATGGCCGTCAGCACCGCCAGGTCCTGAACGCCCTGCTGCGCCAGCAGCTGCAGCAGACGCTGGCGCGGCGCCGCCCGGTCGCCCGAGACGGTCGGCAGCGCGAAACCCGGCGGCCAGGCGGGGGGCGCTGCGCCTGGCGCGGGCGCGGGGCGCGGCCGAGCACTCGCCGTGGGCGCCTGCGCCGCCGGCTTGCCCCCCAGATCGAGCCGCGCCGGAAAGCGGGGACGCTGAGGCTCGTTCATGTCTGCTGCTGCGACGGCGATCGCATGCTGTGCAAGGCCTGCGACCAATACGCCAGGTCCTGATGCGCGGTGAGGTCCACCATCAAGGGCGTGATGGCGACATGGCCTTGCGCCGTGGCGTGGAAATCGGTGCCGGGTGCGCCATCCATGGTGGCCCCGGCGGCACCGATCCAGTACATGGTGTCGCCGCGCGGGCTCAGCTGCTGAATCACGCGCTCAGCGCTGTGCCGCCGGCCCAGGCGGCAGATCTTGGGCGGCTGCAAGTCGCCCAGCGGCACGCTGGGCACGTTGACGTTGAGCAGCCACGGCGGCGGCACGCGGTGCTCGTGCTTGCGTCGCGCCACCATGGGGGCCAGGTCCTGTATCAGCGCCTTGGCGGCGGCCACGGCCGTGTCGAGGTGGGGCCAGCCCTTGTCGACCAGCGAAAACGCGATCGCCGGGATGCCGAACAGGTAGCCCTCCATGGCCGCGCCCACGGTGCCCGAATAGATGGTGTCGTCACCCATGTTGGCGCCGTTGTTGATCCCCGAAATCACGAGGTCGGGCGTGTAGTCGAGCAAGCCCGTGAGCGCGATGTGCACGCAATCGGCAGGCGTGCCGTTCACGTAGCGCACGCCCTCACCGGCCTGATGCACGTACAGCGGCGCGTTCAGCGTCAGCGCGTTCGACTTGGCGCTGTTGTTGTGCTCGGGGGCCACCACCTCCACGTCGGCGATGTCCTTGAGCGCGGCGAACAAGGCCATCAGGCCCAAGGCCTGGTGGCCATCGTCATTGCTCAACAAGATCTTCATTTGCAAGCAATTGTAGGGGGTGCGCCAGCGCCTGCGGCCCGCCGCCCAGATGGCTTGCCCAGCCGGCCGCAAGCGTCCGCACACCGGCCGCCGGCCGGGCTTTGCGCACCAATCGCCCATGGGACAAGCCCCTGAGCCTGGCCGCCTATGATGCGGCGAGCCGCCTGGCCGACTGAGCAGATCAGCGGTCGGGCGCCCTGTTTTCACCTTGTTTTACCGGAGACCTCATGCACGGCTGGTTCTGCCCCAATCCCACTGGCGTTGACACCCTGGAATGGCGCGAAGCGCCCGATCCACAGCCCGGCCCCGGCCAGGTGCGCGTGCGCGTGCATGCCGCCAGCCTGAATTTCCCCGACCTGCTCATCGTCGAAAACAAGTACCAGTTCAAGCCCGAGCCGCCGTTCGTGCCGGGCTCGGAATTCGCCGGCGTGGTCGAGGCCGTGGGCGAAGGGGTCACCACCCTCAAGGTGGGGCAGCGCGTGGCCGCCCTGGGCGGGCACGGCGGCTTTGGCACCCACGCCCTGGCGATGGAAGGCAAGTGCGTGGCCCTGCCCGACGACTTCCCCTTCGTCGACGGCGCGGCCTTCGTCATGACCTACGGCACCACGCAGCATGCGCTGTTCGACCGCGGCCGCCTGCAGGCCGGTGAAACGCTGCTGGTACTGGGCGCCGTGGGTGGCGTGGGTTCGGCCGCCGTGCAGCTGGGCAAGGTGGCCGGTGCCAAGGTGATCGCCGCGGCCTCGACCGACGAGAAGTGCGCCATCGCCAAGCAGCTGGGCGCCGACGAAACCATCAACTACAGCACCGAAGACCTGCGTGAAGCCCTCAAGCGCCTCACGGGCGGCAAGGGTCCGGACGTGATCTACGACCCCGTGGGCGACAAGTTCGCCGAGCCGGCCTTCCGCTCCATCGCCTGGCGTGGCCGCTACCTGGTCATCGGCTTCGCCGGTGGCGACATCCCCAAGCTGCCGCTGAACCTGCCGCTGCTCAAGAGCGCCGACATCGTGGGCGTGTTCTGGGGCGAGTACGCGCGCCGCGAACCCGAGGCCTACGCCAAGGACAAGGCCGAGCTGCTGCAGTGGTACAAGGAAGGCAAGATCAAGCCGCTGATCGACCAGACCATGCCCATGCACAAGCTGCACGACGCCTACGCCTACATGGCCTCGCGCGGCGTCAAGGGCAAACTGGTGCTGGTGAACGAAGGCTGAGCGCAGCCCGCCGTGCACCCTGAAGGCGCCTGCGGGCGCCTTTTTCATGCGCGCCTCACAGGCAGAGCCGATCACCTCGCGCATCAGGTGCCGCTGCACCACGTCTGCGCCATGGGCCCGGGGGCCACGTGAACGCGCGTTTGGGGTCACAACCCAGATCCTCTCGATCACCCGCACCCCGCCGGCCCGCGCAGGTGCCCCGCAGTCGGCCCGTCGGCCGCGCACCTGCCCCTTCGGTGGCCGCGGCCAGCATGACCTTCCCCCGCACCGGTCAAACGACCGCGCTGCCGCTTGGGGCGATGCACGCCGTGGACAGATGCCATCCGCCCTCTTCCCGTCCATCCGACTCACGTTCCAGTACGCCGCCCTTCTCCCTTTCGAGACCGAATCATCCGGTGTCCCCCGCGTGTCACAGCGTGCCTGGCGCGGCGCATTTGGCGCTGGTCTTCAATCGTTTCTCAGAAATAGAATTCTTGTTCTCATTTGTGACTGCGTTGGCACGACGCGCAGGCCGCAACGAGGCATGACAAAGCAATTCAAACATCAGGAGACTGTTCGTGACGCAACGCATCAACATCCGGCAGATGGCCGACGACGCGCCCATGGGGCCGCTGCAGAAATGGCTGGTCGCCCTGTGCGCCCTCATCCTGCTCATCGATGGCTATGACCTCACGGTCATCGGCGTGGCCCTGCCCTCGCTGATGGCCGATCTGAAGATCGAGGCCGGCGCCGCCGGCGTGCTGGCCAGCGCCGCGCTCGTGGGCATGATGCTCGGCGCCATGGTGCTGGGCACGCTGGCCGACCGCATCGGCCGCGTGAAGGCCATCGCCATCAGCGTGTTCATTTTCAGCGTGTTCACCGCCGCTTGTGGCCTGGCCACCGACGTGTGGACCTTCGGCGTGCTGCGCTTCATCGCCGGCCTGGGCCTGGGCGGCGTGGTGCCGGCGGTCACGGCCACCATCGCCGAGTTCGCGCCACGCCGATCGCGCTCGTTCATCACCACCGCGGTGTTCGCCGCCTATGCCCTGGGCGGCGTGCTGGCCGCGCTGCTGGGCCGCTCGCTGCTGGACAGTTTCGGCTGGCAGATCGTGTTCTACCTCGCCGGCCTGCCGGTGCTGCTGATTCCCGTGCTGCTGAAGTACCTGCCCGAATCGGCCGCTGTGCTGCAAAGCCGCAACGACCAAACCGCCCTGCGCGCGCTGGCGCGACGCATCGTGCCCCAGCAGGCCCTGCCCGCCGATGCCGAGGTGTTCGCGCCGCAGCCCCAGCAACAGGCCAAGGTGCCACTGGCCCGGTTGTTCCAGGACGGCCGGGGCTTCAGCACGGTGATGCTGTGGGTGGGCTTCTTCTCGGGCCTGTTCATGCTGTATGCGCTCAACTCGTGGCTGACCAAACTCATGGCCATGGCGGGCTACAGCCTCAAATCGGCCCTCATGTTCCTGCTGCTGCTCAACTGCGGCTCGGCCCTGGGCAGCTTTGGCAGCGGCTGGCTGGCCGATCGCCTGGGCATGAAGCGCGTATTGACCACCATGCTGGTGTGCGGCGCCGTCGCCACGGCCATGCTGGCGCAGCAGATGTCCCCCAACATGGTGGCGCTGCTGGTCTTCATCGTCGGCTTCACCATGTCCGGCGGCCAGGGCCTGGCCTATGCCTATGTGGGGCAGTACTACCCGGTGGACATCGGGGCCACGGGCGTGGGCATGGCCGCCGGCGTGGGGCGCATTGGCGGCATCGCCGCGCCCATCATCATCGGCACGCTGATCGCGATGGAGCTGCCGCACGCGCAGAACTTCTACGTCATCGCCGCCTTCGGCCTGCTGCAGGCGCTGGCCTTCAGCCTCATCAACAACCGCGTGGCCGCGTTCAGCCAACAGCAACAGCCGGCCTGATTGCGGCAGTTCCAGTTATTCAAGGCAGTATGGCCTTGTTGCCCTTTTTTATACAACGGAAAATGGGCCATACTGCCACCCATCACTGCTTCAGCACAACGGAGTCCTCATGACCATCCTTCACGGCAAAACCATCGTCGTCACCGGTGCCGGCTCGGGCATCGGCCGGGCCACCGCCCGCCTGCTGGCCCAGCAGGGTGCCACCGTCTTCGCCACCGACCTGAACCCGGCCGGCCTGGCCGAAACCGCCGCCGACCTGGGTGACCAGGCCGGCGCCTTCCACACCTTGACGCACGACGTCACCGAGCAAGCCGACTGGGACCGCGTGTTCGCCCAGGTGGCGCAGCAGGCCAACGGGCAGCTGCACGGCCTGGTGAACAACGCCGGCATCATGCTCGCCGGGCCGTTCGACCAGGCCTCGGTGGCCGACCTGCAGCGCCAATACCGCATCAACGTGGAAGGCCCGTTCATGGGCATGCAGGGTGCCCTGCCCCTGATGCGCGCGGCCGTGCAGGCCCAGGGCGGCACGGCCTCCATCGTCAACGTCTCGTCCATCTTCGGCCAGATCGCCGGCCAGCGCTATGCGGCCTATTCCGCCAGCAAGGGCGCCATCCTCATGCTGACCAAGGCCGCCGCCGTGGAACTGGCGCCCGACGGCATCCGCGTCAACAGCGTGCACCCCGGCCCCACCCTCACCGCCCTGGGCGCGGCGCACGAGCCCCCGCGCGACGCGCAAGGCCGGCCCCTGAGCCGCGACGAGGCCCTGGCGCAGTGGTCCAGCCGCATCCCCATGCGGCGCCTGGGCCAGGCGGACGAGATCGCCGGCACCATCGCCTTCCTGCTCAGCGACGCGGCCGCCTACACCAGCGGCGCCGAGCTGGTCGTCGACGGCGCCTACTCGGCGTGCTGACCGGCCGACCGCCGATCGCACAATGGGCCGCCCACACCCGGAGACGCCATGACTTCCGCCCCGACCTCCTCGTCCACCCTTCACGCCGGCGGCTGCCTGTGCGGCCAGCGGCGCTACCGCATCGCCGGCGAGCTGCCTGCCGTCGTCGCATGCCATTGCAGCCATTGCCGGCGCACCTCGGGCAGCGCCTACTCCCTCAACCTGGTGCTGGATGAGGCGCAGGTCAGCTGGGACGGCCTGCCACCGGCGGCCTACGCCGACCAGCCCGAATCGGGCCACACGCTGGAGCGGCTGTTCTGCGACCGCTGCGGCTCGTCGCTGGCCTCGCGCGCCGGCCTGATGCCGGGCAAGCTCATCGTCAAGCTCGGCAGCCTGGACGCCCCGCCTGCCGACGCGCCGCGCATGCAGGTCTGGACCGACTCCGCCCTGCCCTGGGCGGTGTTTGCCGGCCTGCCCAGCGCCGCCAAGGGGCGCTGACACGCAGGCCGGGCGGCGGGGGGCACCGCTCGCCGCACCCGGCATGACTGGCCGATGTCGGCGCAGGCCGCTCACGCGTGGTGCCCAACACATCGCGCCCCCGCGGCGTGGTCGATACATCGCGCCCCCCGCGGCGCGGTCAATGTCACCCGGCCGCAGGCTCACCGCCTTCGGCCTCGGTGGTGACGGGATGGATCAGCGTGGGCTGGGGCGCGGACACACCATGCCCAGCCTCACTCGCCGCGGTTCGCGGGCGCCTCGCGCCCGGCCCAGGGTACGCTGCCGCGCAGGTCGATCGCGCTTCTTTTGACCCAGTATGGCGCACTGCCCGATGATTTTAAAAAGGCGTTAGACCCATACTGCCATTACAACTGGCATGAATGCGCTGACTGCCGACACCCAGGCTAGCGCGGCATCCGCGCCCGACCACCGCAACGCCAAATCGGCCGCCCAACCCCACTCGGCCCGTGGTTCCGGGCGGGCCGCGTCGCGCCATGGCGCGTTCAGCCCGCTCCAGGCCCCTCGGCCACCGCCGTCACTTCGAGTCGCCCGCCGGCGCCGCGGCGTCGGCTGCGGGTTGGGCCCCGACGAGCACCACGGCCAGGCGGTCGGGGTGGATGAGCTCGCCAAACGCAGCCTTGACCTGCTGCGCGGTGACAGCGTTGACCTGGCGCGTCCAGGTGTCCAGGTAATCCAGCGGCAGGTTGTTCCAGGCGATGTTGGCCACGTTGAGCAGCAGCTTGCGGTTGCTGTCGATGCGCAGCGGGAAGCTGCCCGTCAGGTTGGCCTTGGCGGCGTTCATCTCCGCCTCGGTCGGGCCGCGCGTGACGTAGTCGCGCAGCACGTCCTGCGCCACCTTCAGCGCCTGCTGGGCCTGCTCGGGCTTGGTCTGCAGGCCGATGGTGAAGCTGCCCCCCGCCAGGCCCGGCGAGAAGTCGCTGCCCACGCTGTAGGACAAGCCGCGCTTCTCGCGCACCTCGTTCACCAGGCGCGAGGTGAAGCCCTCACCCAGGATGTGGTTGCCGACGAAGAACGCGAAGTGGCGCGGGTCCTGGCGTGCATAGCCGGGCTGCCCCATCAGCACCTGGGCCTGGGCGGCGGCAAAGGGCTGGTTGACGACCGTGGCCTGGGTCAGGGCCGGCACGGGCTGCGACTGAGCCGGCGCCGGGCAGGCCCCGCTGCTGGCGGCCGGCAACTGGGCCAGCAGCGTCTGGACCAGCGCGTCGGCCTGGGCGCGGTCGACCGCGCCCACCACCGTGGCCTTGGCACGGCACGGCGCCAGGCGCTGGTCGCGCCACGCCTGCATGTCGGTCACGCCGATCGCGGCCAAGGTCTGCGCGTCCGGCTCCTGGCCGTAGGGATGGCTGCCGAACACCGCCTTCTGATAGGCCAGCGCGGCCACGGTGCCGGGCCGCGTCAGGGCCTCTTTCAGCCCCGCCGTCCAGCGCGCGCGGTCACGCTGCCAGATGGCGTCGGGAAAACTGGCATGGCCCAGCTGATGCGCGGCCAGTTGCACGGCGGGTGTCAGCAGCTTGGGGTCGGTGAGCGAGCGCAGGTTGACCGAGAAGCGGTCGTTGCTGGCGCTGGCGCCAAAGCTCGCACCCAGGTCGGCCCAGGCTTCGCCCAGCTGGTTTTCGTCCATGGCGGGCTGGCCGCCGCCAGCGGCCACGCCCTGCTGCAGCATGCTGGCCGTGGCCTGCGCCAGGCCGGCCTGGGCCGCAGGCACCAGGCGCTCGCCGGCGTCGAAGTCGATCTGCACGTCGACCATGGGCAGCCCGGGGCTGGGCACGAAATACACCTGCGCGCCGCTGGCCTGCTGCCAGCGCTCGATGGGGATGGCGGCCTGCACAGAGCCGGCGAACCCCATCACCAGTATGGCGCCAATGGCGATGTAGCTTGAACGGAAATTCATGAATACTCCAATGTCATTCGATGGGCAACGGGGCTGCTTCGCGCGTCAGTGCAGCTCGCCCTGCGGGCCGGCCGGCGCGGGCCGGGCCGGCGCGGCGCCAGTCACCGGAATCAGCGTGCCCACGGTCAGGCCGTCGTCACCGAAGTAGCGCTGGGCTACGTCTTGCACCTGCTTGGCGGTGACCCGGTTCAGCGCCGCGATGAGCGCCGGGTTCAAGTCCAGCGGCAGCCCCTGGACCCAGGCCGCGCCCAGCTCGCGCGCCTGGTTCATGAGCGAATCGAGCTCGTACACCTGGCTGGCCGTCCACTGCGTTTTCACGCGCGCCAGCTCCTGCTCGGAAATGCCCTCCTTGGCCACCCGCGCCACCTCGGCGCGCAGGGCCGCCTCGACCTGTTCGGCGGTCTTGCCGGCCGCGGGCACGCCCATCATGAAGAACTGCTGCGGGCCGCGGCCAAACAAGCCATTGCCGGTGCTCGCGCTGTCGGCCACGCGGTCGGGGCCCTGCATCAGCGCGCGGTCCAGACGCGCGCCGCCGTACCCGTCCAGCACGGCTGACAACACCGTGAGCGCCAAGGCATCGCGCGTGTCGGCGCTGTCGTCCAGCCGGGTGAGCTGCGGCACCTTGAAGGCCAGGATCACGTAGGCCTGTTCGGCGGGCGCCTTCAGGCTGACGCGACGCATGCCCTGCTGCTCGGGCTCGGGCATGGGTTTGCGAGTGGGCACCGCGCGCTTGGGGATCTTGCCGTAGGTCTGCTGGGCCAGCTGCCACACCTGCTCGGGGTTCACGTCGCCAGCGACCACGACGGCAGCGTTGGCGGGCACATACCAGCGGCGGTGGAAATCGCGCACGTCATCGGGCGCCAGGCTGTCGAGGTCGCCCATCCAGCCGATCACCGGCCGGTGGTAGGGGTTGGCCACGAACGAGGTGGCGTTGACCAGCTCGAACAGGCGCGAGCGCGGGTTGTCGTCGGTGCGCATGCGGCGCTCCTCCTTCACCACGGCCAGCTCTTTCGTGAACTCGTCGTCGGGCCAGCGGTTGTTGGCAAAGCGGTCGGCTTCCAGGCGCATCACGTCAGCCAGCTTGTCCTTGGGAATCTGCTGGTAGTAGCCGGTGTAGTCCATGGTGGTGAAGGCGTTCTCCTGCCCACCCAGCGCGGCGACGCGGCGCGAGAACTCGCCGGGCTGGAGCCGCTGCGTGCCCTTGAACATCATGTGCTCGAGCACGTGGGCCACGCCGCTGACGCCTTCGCCCTCGTCATACGCCCCGGCGCGCACCCACACCATGTGCACCGCCGTGGGCGCGCGCCTGTCCACCTTGACGATGAGCTGCATGCCGTTGGGCAGCGTGCGCGTGAACAGCGGGGTGGCCGCGGGTGCCCGGGCCGCGGAGGTCGTGGCAGCAGGCGCGGGCGCTGATGCGGGTTCAGCCCAGCTGGCCGACGCCCCCCAGGTCAAAGCGACCGCCAGCGCCACGCGGCGCAGCATCCATCCAGCTTGGCGCTGCGCGCCGGTTGACTCACTCATGGTGTCCTCGTTCGATGCAGGGCCTCGGGGCCCATGCGGTTGGGTGTGCGCGTCGATTCTGCGCGAGGGAAAGGCTTGGTGCGCTTGCAACCAAGCGCAACGGCGCAATTTCATAGAATGCAAGTGATCCCTAAAAGCCATCGATGTTCAGTTTTTTCCGCAAAAAGTCGGCCCCCACGCCCGCCCAACCCGCAGCGCCCGTCAGCCCGGAGGCCGATCTGCCCGTGCCAGCGGCGCCGACCGCGGCCATCGCGGTGGTCGAGCCGATGGCCGCACCGGCACCGGTCGTGCCTCCGGTTGCCGAGCCTGCAGCCGAAACCGAAGCCACCGAAGCCGCCCGCGCAGGATGGCTGCAGCGCCTTAAATCAGGCTTATCCAAGACCAGCAACAGCATTGCCGACGTGTTCACGGGCGGCACCAAGATCGACGAGGCGCTGTACGAAGAGCTGGAAGCCGCCTTGCTCATGGCCGACACCGGCGTGGCCGCCACCACCGCGCTGCTGGACGACCTGCGCCAACGCGTGAAGGACACGCGGGCCACCGAGCCCGCCCAGGTCAAGGCGCTGCTGGCCGATGCCATCGCCGACATGCTCGCGCCGCTCGAAAAATCGCTGATCGTGGGGGAGTACCACCCGACGGTCATCATGGTGGCCGGCGTGAACGGGGCCGGCAAAACCACCACCATCGGCAAGCTCACCCGCCACCTGGCCGCAGGCGGCGCCACCGTGCTGCTGGCCGCGGCCGACACCTTCCGCGCCGCCGCCCGCGAGCAGCTGGCCGCCTGGGCCGACCGCAACACCCATGACCTGAGCGCGCGCGAGCTGGACCCCGGCAACCGTGTCGAGATCATCAGCCAGCAAGGGGCCGATCCCGCCGCCGTGAGCTTCGACGCCGTGGCGGCCGGCCGCGCACGCGGCAAGGACGTGGTGCTGGTGGACACGGCAGGCCGCCTGCCCACGCAGGCCCACCTCATGGAAGAGCTGCGCAAGATCCGCCGCGTGGTGCAGAAGGCCGACGTGACGGCGCCGCACGAGTGCCTGCTGGTCATCGACGGCAACACCGGTCAGAACGCCCTGGCCCAGGTCAAGGCGTTTGACGAGGTGCTGCAGCTCACCGGCCTGGTGGTCACCAAACTCGACGGCACGGCCAAAGGGGGCGTGCTGTGCGCCATCGCACGCGAGAAGCCACTGCCCGTGTATTTCATCGGCGTGGGCGAAAAGCTCGAGGACCTGGAGACCTTCCACGCACGCGAGTTCGCCCATGCACTGCTCGACTGAGCACCTGGGCGGGAACCGCAGCGCCGCGCTGGCACTCAGTCCCGTGTGCCAGACTTTTCACTCCGCGCGCCAGCAGCGCCCATCGACGACCCGCTCATGAACGCCACCGTTGCCCAAAAACACCTGCTGATGCTCGGCGCGGGCCGCGCCAACCTCCACGCGCTGCGCAGCTTTGCCGACAACCGCAGCGGCGACATGCGCATCACCTTCGTCGCGCCGCACCCGCATTTCACCGATCCGGCCATGCTGGGCGATTACGTGGCCGGCAACCTGGCGCTGGACGACTGCCGCCGGCCGCTGCAAACCGTGCTGGAGGCCGCCGGGGCCGACTACATCGCCGCCGTGCCCACGGGCCTCGATCCGGTCGGCCGCATGGTGCAGCTGAGCAGCGGTCACACCCTGTCGTACGACGTGCTGGCCGTGAACCTGGAGCCGCTGATCGACCGCACCGCCGTCGAGGCCGAGCTGCCCGGCGCGCGCCAGAACGCCATGTTCCTGCACCCGCTCGAGGCCTTTGGCCAGCTGTGGCCCCAGCTGGAAGCGCTGGCCCAGCAGCGCCCCATGCACGTGGCCATCGTCGGCCACGATCTGGGCGCCGCTGAGCTGGCCATGTGCGCCGCCCAAGGCCTGTGGCAGCCCCAGGGCAGCCGGGTCAGCCTGCTGACCCACGGCCAGCCGCTGTTCGACGACGCCCCCCAGGGCCTGCAGCGCAAGGTGCTTGCACGCCTGAAGCAGCTGGGCGTGGCCATCGTGCCCACGCCGGTGCTGGGCTTCACGCCAGGCACCATCCACCTCGAGGGCGAACTCACGCTGAGCTGCGACGCCCCCGTCATCGCCCTGCCACCCAAGCCAGCCGCCTGGCTCAGCCACACCGGCCTGGTGATCGACAACCAGGGCTTTGCCGAGGTGAACGAACGCCTGCAAAGCGAAAGCCACCGCCAGATCTTCATCGCCCATGACGCGGCCGATGAAGCCCTGGGCCCCGTCTTCGACAACAACCTGCGCGTGGCGCTGCAGGGCGGCAACTTCAAGAATGCGCCCAAGCATGGCCGGGCCCTGCGCGTGGTCAGCAGCGGCAACCGCCAGGCCATCGTGACCTGGGGGCCTCTCGCCCTGGAAGGCCGCGAAGTCTGGAACTGGAAGCACCGGCGCGATGCCCGGCTGCTGGACGGCCTGGTGCCTGCCCCCATCGAGTGAACCCTCCGCACGCCTGACCTGCTCACACGACGAACCAGGATCGCCCCATGACGGCCGACATCGATGTGCTGCACACCCTGCAGGCGCGTTTTGAGCAGCACATGCACCGCCATCCCCGGCTGACGTGGCCTGCAGTGCGTGGCCGCATCGAGGCCAACCCCAAAGCGCTGGACAGCCTGCGCCTCATGGAAGCCTCGGGCGGCGAACCCGATGCGGTGGTGCTGAATGCCGACGACGATCCGTTGGGCCCGGTGTGCCTGTGCGACTGCGCGCCGCAAAGCCCCAGCGGCCGCCGCAGCCTCTGCTACGACGGCGCCGCCTTGGCCGAGCGCAAGGCCCATCCGCCGGCAGGCAGCGCCCTGGACCTGGCCCAGGCCATGGGCACACAGCTGCTGACGCCCGAGCAATACCGCGCGCTGCAGCGGCTCGATGCCTTCGACACCAAAACCTCGAGCTGGCTGCTGACCCCGCCCGACATGCGCGCCCAGGGCGGCGCCCTGTTCGGCGACCGCCGTTACGGCCAGGTGTTCACCTACCACAACGGCGCCTCGTCGTACTACGCGGTGCGCGGCTTTCGCAGCCTGCTGTGGGTGTGAGTGATCGCCACGGGCTGTTTTTTGAAGGCAGTATGGCGGCACCACCTTTTGGTGACAAACGGCTAACGGGACATACTCATCGATGCACAGGCATTGCTCAGCGGAGAGCACACGAGAACACCAAGGTGAGTGCCCCGAATTGGTGACGCTGAGCGGCCCAAAGAAAAAGGCCCGATCTTTGTGAGATCGGGCCTTTCAACAGGCTTGGCATCCAAGATCGGGGCATGGCCAGGAAGTTACCTGAGCATCGAACCGTCATTGGTAGGCGCGATTGGATTCGAACCAACGACCCCCACCATGTCAAGGTGGTGCTCTAACCAACTGAGCTACGCGCCTGTTGTTCGTTCGAGAAGCTGAAAGTATAGCACGCAATTTTCAGCTCACGCAACTGGATTGAAAATTTTCCGCCAACACCCGCTTCCTTCTTCGGTTGCCGAACCACTGAACCGCGCGCCACCTGCGGCTGCAGCCTTTGTCATTCGCCCCGATGCCGCAGTCATCAAGACATCAAGTTGCCCAATCCCCTCCGCCCCACGCCGCGTCACCGCCGGGGCTGTGCGATGCGCGGCGGCGGTCGTAAAATCTGCTGCACTGCAACATGCGCAGCATCCCATGACTTGGCCGTGCAGGGCCGGGTCTGCCTGCGAGGAGCACCTGGGTGCCTCAAGACCACGATTCCACAACAGCCGATGACAGCGGCGTCCGCGTCATCAAGAAATACCCCAACCGCCGGCTCTACGACTCGGCCACCTCGACCTACATCACGTTGGCCCAGGTCAAGGAGATGGTGATTGCGGGCGAGCGCGTGCGCGTGCGCGATGCCAAGACCAGTGAAGACCTGACGCGCAGCATCCTGCTGCAGATCATCCTGGAAGAAGAAGCCGGCGGCGCGCCGATGTTCTCGGAAGCGGCGCTGGCCAACATCATCCGGTTCTACGGCCACACCATGCAGGGCTTCATGGGCGCCTACCTGGAGCGCAACGTGGCGGCCTTCTCGGAGATGCAGTCGCGCATGCAGGACCAGGCCAAGTCGTTTTCGCCCGAGGCCTGGGCCCAGTACATGAAGCTGCCGGCCAACCCCATGGGCGCCGTGCAAGAGCAGATGCAGGAACAGATGAAGAAGCAGACCGAGCAGATGCTGGAGATGTTCGGCCTCAAGCGCTGAGTCTGGCTCGCCGGCCGCGCAACGCCTGCCGACTGGACGGCACTTGGCGCGTCCCTGCGCTTCGTGCCATCCAGTATCCAGCCATTCTCGTTGTCCATTAAACGCAAGCCACCTGATACTACCTGGTGGTTTCTTCATGCTCACCCACAACTGCCTGGACCAGACCCCTGAGCGGGCACGTCACCTGAACGCAACCGGGCCACAACGCCCGCCCTCCGACGCTTCACGCCGCTGAACCACACTCTCGGGTCGCCGCCTCCGGCGGCCCGCCTCTTGACCCAGAACTGGGACAATACGCCATGAGCGACGTACTCACCCCCACAACCCCCACGCCGACCCCCGCCAAGCCCCCGAAAGTGGGCTTCGTGTCGCTGGGCTGCCCCAAGGCCCTCACCGACAGCGAGTTGATCCTCACGCAGCTGTCCGCCGAAGGCTACGAGACCGCCAAGACCTTCAACGGTGCCGACCTGGTCATCGTCAACACCTGCGGCTTCATCGACGACGCCGTCAAGGAAAGCCTGGACACGATCGGCGAAGCTCTGGCTGAAAACGGCAAGGTCATCGTGACCGGTTGCCTGGGCGCCAAACAGGCGGCCGACGGCGGCAACATGGTGGCCAGCATCCACCCCAGCGTGCTGGCGGTGACCGGCCCGCACGCCACACAAGAGGTGATGGATGCAGTCCACCAGTTCCTGCCCAAGCCGCACGACCCGTTTGTGGACCTGGTGCCCGGCGCCTTCGGCGATGCCGGCATCAAGCTCACACCCAAGCACTACGCCTACCTGAAGATCAGCGAAGGCTGCAACCACCGCTGCACGTTCTGCATCATCCCGTCCATGCGGGGCGATCTGGTCAGCCGCCCGATTGGCGACGTGCTGAAAGAAGCACGCGCGCTGTTCGAAGGCGGCGTGAAAGAGCTGCTCATCATCAGCCAGGACACCTCGGCCTATGGTGTGGACGTGAAGTACCGCACCGGCTTCTGGGACGGCCGGCCGGTGAAGACCCGCATGTTCGAGCTGGTGCAGGCCCTGGGCGACCTGGCTCAACCCTTTGGGGCCTGGGTGCGCCTGCACTATGTGTACCCCTATCCGCATGTGGACGAGCTGCTGCCGCTGATGGCCGAAGGCAAGGTGCTGCCCTACCTCGATGTGCCGCTGCAGCACAGCCACCCCGATGTGCTCAAGCGCATGAAGCGGCCGGCCAGCGGCGAGCGCAACCTGGAGCGCATCCAGCGCTGGCGCGAGATCTGCCCCGAGCTGGTCATCCGCTCCACCTTCATCGCCGGCTTCCCGGGCGAAACCGAGGCCGAATTCGAACACCTGCTGGACTTCGTGCGCGAAGCGCAGATCGACCGGGCCGGCTGCTTTGCCTACAGCCCTGTCGACGGCGCCACCGCCAACGCCCTGCCCGGCATGCTGCCCGAGGCCGAGCGCGAAGCCCGCCGCGCGCGCTTCATGGCTGTGGCCGAATCCGTGTCCACGGCCAGGCTGCGTCGCCGCGTGGGCGCCACCATGCAGGTGCTGGTGGACAGCGCGCCCGGCCTGGGCAAGCGCGGCGGGGTGGGCCGCAGCTACGCCGATGCACCCGAGATCGACGGCGTGGTGCGCCTGCTGCCGCCCGAAAAGATCAGCAAGACCATGAAAGTGGGCGAGTTCACGCGCGCCCGCATCGTGGACACGCAAGGCCACGACTTGGTGGCCTTGCCGATTTGATCGCTTGACCAGTATGCATCCCTTGTCGTTTTCTGAACAACGGCAATCGATACATACTCCCGGAACCATTCAGCGTGCGTGGTGCATGCCCATCCAGATGAATCTCGTAGCGGTCTGCCCCAAGGCGCGCAGCTTCCTTGAAACGCACCCGCGGCAACACCATCCCAAGTTCCTGCGCATGCTGATTGCAGAAAGCAGCAATGCGTTGCGCGCGGTCACGCCCCGCTGCGTCACCCAACCCGCATGAAGGCCATCCCCTTGTCCCCCGGCACGCTGTGCTCCGAAGCCGAGGTGGTGACGCTCGTGCACAGCTTCTACGCCCGTGTCCGGCAGGACCCGGTGCTGAGCCCTATCTTCAACGCGCACATCCACGACTGGGACGAGCACCTGGCGCAGCTGGTGGATTTCTGGTCGGCGATCTTGCGGCGCACCGGGCGCTTCTCCGGCGCCCCCATGCCCAAGCATGCGGCCTTGCCAGGCCTGTCGGCGGACCTGTTTCAGCGCTGGTTGACCCTGTTTCGCGAGAACGCAGCGATGCAGCCCAACCAGGCCATGGCCACGCAGGCCTGCGTGATGGCGGAACGCATCGCACAAAGCCTGTGGCTGGGCTATCAAACGCACCACCACCCCGAGGCCTTGCCGACAGCCTTGCCGAAACACTGACCTGGATGCGGGTGCAGTCCGGGGCGACCTCGCCCACAGGCGGATCGTCGCCGTCGCCGATGGGACGTTTCTCCGCTCGACGCTGCAGGGCTCCTGTCTGCAAGTCCCAGTTCCCGGCACGAGCGACCACAGCAACCTGTTCACAGCAGACTGTGCCGCAGAGGCCAAAAAGCCAGGCAGGCGCTGCAAGTCGTGCGCCGCGTTCTGTGCATCCGGTTGCACCGCGCAGCCAGTTGACAGCCTCCTCCGCACAGTCCATCCACTTCAGCCGGGCCCCACAGACGGCTGGCATACCCCCAAGGGTCCAGGGCGACCAGCGCGGCAACACCGTCCTCAGCACGCCGCCCATGCGAATGAACCATCTCGCCCCGACGCATGGCCGACCTGTTGAGGCGCATCCACCACGCGACCAGGGCACCCAGGGCTCTGCGGCGCCAATGGGCGGGCATGAACAGCGGATGCGTGGCCACGGCAACAATCAAGGCAGTATGCCGCTCATTCCATTTCATGTTGAACAGCAACAAGCGCATACTGCCCTACATCATTTTGAAAAGCAGGTCCAACGCACAGGCCTCACGCGGCGCGCAGCCCTCGGCAAAGGCCGCTCACATGCGACGGGTGCCGCGCACGCCTTTCACCTGACGCACCGCATTCAGCACCTGGACCAGTTGCCCGGTCTGCTGCAGCTCGACCGTGAACGTCATCCAGGCTGTGCCCCGGGCCGAATGGGTCTGCACGCCGATGACGTTGATGCGCTCCTTGGAAAACACATCCGAGATGTCGCGCAGCAGGCCCTGCCGGTCGGCCGCCTCGACCGAGATGTCCACGGGGTAGACCGCCGCCGGCTCGCCCGGTTTGCCACCCTGCCCCCAGTCGACCTCGATGACGCGCTCGGGCTCGCGGCGGCCGAGCGCGTGGAAACTGGCGCAGTCCAGGCGGTGGATGCTGACGCCCTTGCCCCGGGTGACGAAGCCGCCGATTTCGTCGGGCGGCGCGGGCCGGCAGCAGCGCGCCAGGTGCGTGAGCAACGAGCCCACGCCCACCACCAGCACGCCGGCGCCCCGGCCATCGGTTCGCGGCTTGCCCGTGCGCACCACGTCCTGCTCGGCTTCGTGAGGCGCCGCATCGGGCTTGAACAAGGCCTCGATGGTGCGCAGCGAGAGCTCGTCCTTGCCCACCACCTCGAACAAGGCGTCGATGGTCTTGAAGCCCAGCTCGCGCGCCAGGTCTTCGTACTTGATCGCCGTCTTGCCTTCGCGCTGCAGCAGCTTTTCGACCATGTCGCGTCCACGCGCCACCGTGGCCTCGGCATGCTGGGCGTTGAACCAGGCGCGCACCTTGGCCTTGGCCCGCTGGCCGACCAGGTAACCCTGCTCGGGATCGAGCCAATCCATCGAGGGACCGCCCTCTTTGGCGGTCACGATCTCGACGCTCTGGCCGTTCTCCAGCGGCGTGTTCAGCGCCACCAACTTGCCGTCGACCTTGGCGCCGCGGCAGCGGTGCCCCACGCTGGTGTGCACGGAGTAGGCGAAATCAACCGGTGTGGCGCCTCGCGGCAGCTCGATCACGGCCGCATCGGGCGTGAGGACGTAGATGCGGTCGTCGAACAAAGCCTGGCCGTTGATGGCATGGGCCAGGTCGCGCTCCCAGGCCAGCAGCTGGCGCAGCACGGCGATCTTGGCGTCGTACGAGCTGTCGGCGGTCACGGCCCCGCCATACCCCTTGCTGCCGGCCTCTTTGTAGGCCCAGTGCGCGGCCACACCATGTTCGGCGTGGTCGTGCATGGCCTTGGTCCGGATCTGGATCTCCATGGGCTTGCCCTTGGCATCGCGCACCACGGTGTGCAGCGACTGGTAGCCGTTGGGCTTGGGCTTGGCGATGTAGTCGTCGAACTCTTCGGACACCGGGGTGAAGTGGCGATTCACCCAGTCCAGCGCCGCGTAGCAGTCGTCCACGGTGTTGACCACCACGCGCAGGGCACGCACGTCGAACACCTGGTCAAAGTCCAGCTGCTTGCCGCGCATCTTCTTGACGATGCTGTAGATGTGCTTGGGCCGGCCTTGCACGGTGGCGGGGATGCCCGCAGCCATCAGGCCACCCTGGAGTTCCTTGCGCAAGGCCTCGAGCGACAGCTCGCGCTCGACGCGCTTCTCGTCGAGCATGGACGCGACCAGCTTGTAGGTGTCGGGCTCGAGCGCCCGAAACAGCAGGTCTTCCATCTCCCACTTGATCTGCCAGACCCCGAGGCGATTGGCCAGCGGGGCGAACACCTCGCGTGTCTCGCGCGCCAGCGACGGCTGCAGCGACTTGCGCGTGGCGGCGGCATAGCGCAGGGTCTGCAGGCGTGACGCCAGCCGCAGCATGACCACGCGCAGGTCGCGGCTGAACGCCAGCAGCATCTTGCGCACGTTCTCGTTCTGCAGGCGCACGCCCTCTGGCGTCTGGATCATGGGCAAGGCGGCGCGCGACAGGCGCTGCACCTTGACCAGCTTGCCGGTTTCGATGGCCAGGTCGGCCAGCTCAGGGCCACAGATGCGGGTGATGACCTCGCGCGGCTTGTTCAGGTGTTCGCTGGCATACACCAGGTAACCCCCTGCCTTCATCGAGGCGGACGCCCCCACGCTGGCCAGGATGTCCACCATGGCGTCGGCGTGCTCGAGCGTGTTCTCGCCACTGTCCAGCACCTGGTCGGCCAAGAGCGGCTCCGCAAACGCCCGCACACGCGCCAGCAAGTTGGCATCGTCCGCCGTGGTCTGGGCCGTGGCTGTCACCAGGTCAGGCGGTGGTGTATCGATCCGGGGGGCGATCAGCTCGGGCGCTAAGGTTTTGACCATGTGTGCAACTGTACTTCGGCACACTCATTCCAACAGGAAATTGAGCACCGGGGTGGTTTGTTCGGGCGTCAGCAAGGTGGGGGCATGTCCGACGTTTTCAAACACCTGCAAGCGCGCTTTCGGCCCCACCTCACCCATGCGCTGGGCCGTGGCCGGACTCAACAGGTCCGATTGCGCACCCCGGATAAGCAAAGTCTGTGCCGTGATCGCTTCGTACACTTGCCAGATGGCCGCTTCGGCCGCCTGGGCCTGCTCTGGGGTGTTGCGCTTGAACGGCAGCGCGATGTCGGGGTCGTAGTGCAGGGTCAGCCCCCCTTCGGGCAAGGGCCGCACCATGTGGGTGGACAAGGCGCGCCACTGCGCATCGGTGTGCTGGCCAAAGCCGGCCTGGATGGTTTTCAGGTAGCCCGTGGCCTCGTCCAGGCTGTTGAACATGCCGGTCTTGCCCAGGTAGCTGCCGATGCGGGCCAGCGATGACCATTCGATGGTGGGCCCCACGTCGTTGAGGACCAGGCGCCGGATCGGCATCGGCAAGGGCAACTGGGGCGAGCCCGCCACCAGCATGCCGATGAGCCCCCCCATGCTGGTCCCCACCCAGTCGAGCTGGGCCATGGGGCCGTCCTGGGCCAACTGCTGGAGCAGCGCCAGCATGTCGCCCACATACTGCGGAAAGCCGTAGCCTTCGGGGTTCTTCAGCCAGTCGCTCTGACCGCGGCCCACGACGTCGGGGCAGATCACCCGAACGCCAGCACCAACCCGCGCCACCAGGGCCTGGGCCAGCGCATCGAAGTCACGCCCGGTGCGCGTGAGGCCATGCACACACACCACCACGTGGGGGGCGCTGTTCGGTCCCCACTGCCAATACGCGGTGTCGTGCCCACCATCGGCATCCGCACAACGCACCGTCCTAAGCTGGGGTTCAGTTTGCATCCAGGGCCTCGCTTAACATGTGATTCCCGGGCATCGTAATTCATCCACCCATTTCAGAAGGACACCCATGCTCAAAGGAAAAACAGCGCTTGTCACAGGCTCCACCAGCGGCATCGGCCTGGGATTGGCCAAGGCCCTGGCGCAGCAGGGCGCCAACATCGTGGTGAACGGCTTTGGCGACCACGCGGGCCCCGAAGCCGAGATTCGCGCCCTGGGCGTTCAAACGGCCTACCACGGCGCCGACATGAGCAAGCCGGCCGAGATCGAAGACATGATGGCGTTCGCCGCCAAGACCTTTGGCCGCGTGGACATCCTGGTGAACAACGCCGGCATCCAGCATGTGTCGCGCGTCGAGCACTTCCCGCCCGAGCGCTGGGACGCCATCATCGCCATCAACCTCAGCAGCGCCTTCCACACCACGCGCCTGGCCTTGCCGGGCATGCAGCAGGCGGGCTGGGGCCGCATCATCAACATCGCCTCGGTGCACGGCCTCGTGGCGTCGGCCGAGAAAGCCGCCTATGTGGCCGCCAAGCACGGCATCGTCGGGCTGACCAAGGTCACGGCGCTGGAAAACGCACAAGGCGGCGTGACCTGCAACGCCATCTGCCCAGGCTGGGTGCTGACGCCGCTGGTGCAAAAACAGATCGACGCCAAGGCCGCCGAGCAGAAGATCTCGGTGGCAGACGCCACCAAGCAACTGTTGCAGGAAAAAGAGCCTTCGCTGCGCTTCACCACGCCCGAGGAGCTGGGCGCGCTGGCCGTGTTTTTCTGCTCGCAGGCTGCGCACAACGTAACCGGTGTGGCCTGGAACATGGATGGGGGCTGGGTCGCTCAGTGACCCGAGAGGATGGTCGACCCCGACCGTCTCGCGGAGGGGTGATTGGCCTGCCGCTGACCGGCGGTCTTGCTGAACTTGATGGGAGGCAGCAGGCCGCGCCTTCAGCGTCCGCCCCGTCCGCTGCTGGACGCCTGCTTGACCTGGTCACGCAAGATGGCGCGCTCCTGGGGGGACAGGCGCCAGGCGGCATCGGGCTCGGTGCGCATGGCGGCTTGCACGTTGCCGTTCTGCATCGCTGTCGGACCGGCATTGAGCGCCCGCCCCGCCGTCGCGGCACCGGCGGCCGGCATCAGCATGTTTTGAGCCTTCGCCATGGCCTCGGCCGAGGCGCGTGCGCCCTCCTGCCCCAAGGCGGGCTGACCATGGGCGCTGAGGCTGACCAGCAGCAACGAGGCCAGCGCGGCGCACGGAAAAGATGGAGGAAGGACCATGACGGGCAAGCGTCTCACAAGCCCCCGTGTTTGTCTGGGTCAAAATCCCGGGAACGGGCAACAAATGTAACCCGTTGATAGTTGAGGTCCAAATCCAGCTGCCGATGATGTAACAATGGCCGCTGTTACATATTCAAGGAAGCCCATTGAACGCCATGAATCAAACAGCCGGACGCTTGGACAAACTGGTGGTGGTCGACGACGATGCGCGCATTCGCGATCTGTTGCGTCGCTACCTCACCCAGGAAGGGTTTGAGGTCATGGTGGCCGAAGACAGCAAGGCGCTCAACCGCATCCTGCTGCGCGACACGGTCGACCTCATCGTGCTCGATTTGATGATGCCTGGCGAAGATGGCCTGTCGATCTGCCGTCGCCTGCGCGCCGGCGGCGACCGCACGCCCATCATCATGCTCACCGCCAAGGGCGAGGACGTGGACCGCATCGTTGGCCTGGAGGTCGGTGCCGATGATTACCTGGGCAAGCCCTTCAACCCGCGCGAATTGCTGGCCCGTGTGCACGCCGTGTTGCGCCGCCGCCCGCCCCAGGAGGCGCCGGGTGCCCCATCGGCCGAAAACGAAACCGTGACCTTCGGCCCGTTCTCGTTCGACCTGGGTGCGCGCACGCTGCACAAGGACGGCCAGGAGATGTCGCTCACCACGGGCGAATTCGCCATGCTCAAGGCCCTGGTGCGCCACCCGCGCCAGCCACTCTCGCGTGAAAAGCTGGCCCAGCTGGCACGCGGTCGCGAGTTCGAGCCCTTCGACCGCAGCCTGGACGTGCAGGTCTCGCGCCTGCGCAAACTCGTGGAGCAGGACCCCGCCTCGCCGCGCTACATCCAGACCGTGTGGGGTGTGGGCTACGTGTTCGTGCCGGACGGCGCCAGCTGACACCTCGCGCACACGTCCCATAACTCAACCCAGTATGCAGCCATTGACGTTCATGATTGAACGACAGTGGCTGCATACTGCTTCTTGCCGATGCCTTTTTTGCTGCCCGGATCAGACCGCGCGCCCGGGCACCGGCTTCCAGGCCCTACCAGGACTGACTGCATGCCCTCCATCGACTCCAGCCTGACCTCGCCCATCCCGCTGGAGGTGTTGACGAGCACCCCGACCAGTCCCAAGCGCCGCTTTGGCGTGTCGCTGTTCTGGCGCACCCTCTTCCTGCTCGCCGCGCTGCTGCTGGGCAGCACCTTCACCTGGTACCAGACCTTTCGCGCGCTCGAGTACGAGCCGCGGGCGATTCAAACGGCGCAGCAGATCGCCTCGCTGGTCAACCTCACGCGTGCGGCGCTGGTGTATTCCGACGCCATCGCGCGTGTCTCCCTCATCAAGACCCTGGCCGAACAGGAAAAGGTGCGCATCGTGCCGCGCGAGCCGACGGACAAGTTCGAGCTCTACGGCAAATCGCAACTCGATGAGCGCATCACGGCCGAGCTGATCAACCGGCTGGGCTCGGGCACGGTCGTGGCATCGTCCGTCAACGGTGAACAAGGCCTGTGGGTGGGCTTCACCATCGAGGGCGACTCCTACTGGCTGCTGATGGACCCCTCGCGCCTGCGGCCGCTGTGGGGCGCAGCCTGGATGATCTGGCTGCTGGCCGCCGGGGCACTGTCGCTGATGGGCGCGGCCATCATCGCCGGCCTGATCAACGCACCGCTCAAACAGCTCTCGCTGGCCACCAGCCGCGTGCGCGAGGGCAATTTCGACGCCCCGCCGCTGGACGAGCACACCGTCACCAAGGAAATCCGCGAGGTCAACATCGGCTTCAACCGCATGGCCGAGCAGCTGGCCAAGGTGGAGCAGGACCGCACCGAAATGCTGGCCGGCATCTCGCACGACCTGCGCACGCCCCTGGCGCGGCTGCGGCTGGAAACCGAGCTGTCCATTCCCGACGCGGACGCGCGTGAGCTGATGGTGGCCGACATCGCCCAGATCGACGTCATCATCAACAAATTCCTGGACTATGCGCGGCCCGACCACGTCTCGCTTTCGCTCACCTCGGTGGCCGAAGTCATCGAGAGCTGCGCGTTCCCGTTCCGCAGCGCCGCCGGCATGGACATCCGCGTCGAGGTGCCGCACTCGCTGCAGGTCATGGCCGACGAGGTCGAGCTGGGCCGCGTGATCTCCAACCTGCTGGAGAACGCACGCCGCTATGGCAAGTCGCCCACCACGGGGCTGACGCGCGTGAACATCACGGCCCAGGCCACGGCGCAGCATGTGCACATCCGCCTGCGCGACTTTGGCCCCGGCGTGCGGCCCGACCAGCTCGGCGGCCTGACCAAGCCCTTCGTGCGCGGGGACGAGGCACGCACCGAAGCCAAGGGTGCCGGCCTGGGCCTGGCCATCGCGGAGAAGGCCATGAACCGCATGGGCGGCACCTTCACCCTGTCGAACGCGCAACCGAGCGGCCTCGCGGCGCTGCTGACGCTGCCAGTCGCCTAAGCCAAGCCAAGCCAAGCCAAGCCAAGCCAAGCCAAGCCAACAAGATCATGGCTGCAGGCTCTGTGTGCCAAGCGCCTGACCAGGGCCATGCGACATGGGCGGACAGCGCCCGCGCAGGCTTGCCGCGCGCGCCCGCTCAGTAATGCGGGGGCAGCTCGTCGCGCGGGTCGCGCGCGCCGGCGCCGCCCGGGGCCGCAGCGGCCTGCAGAAGGCGCAGCTGCGCGACCTGGGCCTGCAGGGCATCGATCTGGGCCTGCTGGCGGTACAGGGCCAGGTTGAGCTGCTCCAGCAGGTCTTCGCTGTAGCTGAGCTTGACCTCCAGGTCGGTCAGGCGGGCGTCCACGCGATCGGCGGCAGCCGCCTCATCGGACGCTGTGGCCGGCGCGGGGGTGGCAGACGCGGTCATGGCAACCTCCGGCGGTGAGCCATGGATACCGCAGTATCCACACCTTCCCGTTGCTTCATCAACGACAAGTGGCGCATACCCCAGCCACTCACCGTTGCAGCAAGGCGGCGGTCATGCGGGCCACGCCTTCAAAGATTTTTTCCACATCGGCCGTGGCGAAGGACAGGCGCAGCGTCGCCGGGTCGGCCTGGGCGGCAAAGAAAGGCGCACCCGGCACAAAGGCCACGCCGCGCTCCACGCAACGCCGGTTCCACTCGCCCGCGTCCTGCAGGGCCCCGTCGGCGCCGGTCAGGCGCGCCCACACGAACAGCCCGCCCTGCGGCGGCACGAAGCTCAGGGCCTGACCCAGGCCGTCTTCCAGGGCGCTGCACAGGGTTTGCGCACGCTGGGCGTACACGCTGCGCACCTTGGCCAGCGTGTCGGGCAGGCGGCCCGCGGCCAGGTACTGCGCGGCCGTGGCCTGGGCGAAGGTGCTGGTGTTGGCGTCGGAAAACTGCTTGCACATGATGGTGCGCGCCAGCAGCTCGGGCGGCGCGATCAGCCAGCCCAGTCGCAGGCCAGCCGAGAGGATCTTGGACAGCGAGCCGCAGTGCGCCAGCACCTCGCGGCTGCCCGGCACCTCGCGCGACAGGGCCAGCATGCTGGCCGGCGGCGGCGTGTCGAAGTAGAGGTCGCCATACGGGTCGTCTTCGATCACCAGGGTTCGGGTGCGCGCGGCCAGCGCCAGCACGCGCTTGCGGCGCTCCAGCGTCAGCGTGGCCCCACTGGGGTTGCCGAACGTGGGAATCAGGTAGATCAGCTTGGGCTGGTGCTCGTCGACCAGCCGCTCCAACGCGTCGACGTCGACCCCGTCGCTGTCGATGGGGGCCGAGATCACCTCGGCGCCATACAGGCGGAAGCACTGGATCGCGGCCAGGAAGGTTGGCCCTTCCACGATGACTTTGTCACCGGGCGAAATCATGCACTTGGCCAGCAGGTCCATGCCCTGCTGGCTGCCGGTCGTGACCACCAGCTGGTCGGCGCTCACATCGGTGCAGCCCTTGGCCTGCATGAAGGCCGCCAGCTGTTCGCGCAAGGGGCCATAGCCCTCGGTGGCGCCATAGGCCAGCGCCGCAGCCGGATCGGCCTTGAGCGCCGCATTCACCGCCTCGGTGATGCCCGGCGCATCGCACAGCGTCACATCGGGAAAGCCGCCTGCGAAGCTGATGATGCCAGGCTTGCCCAGCAGCTTGAACAGTTCACGGATGGCGGAGGTTTCGACCTGGTTGAGGCGATTGGCAAAGTGCAGGGACATGGCGAATGAGGTGAACACGGGACAGGAGGCCGGTGCATGCGCTTGCCTCGGCCCAGGTGCCATTGTGCCCCGCGGCGTCCCCGCTCATCCAAGCACCCCGGTCACGCGGGGCGCCTGCCGCCTCAGGCCGCGCGGCGGCGCACCAGCAGCGCCAGCAGGACGAAGCCGAAGATCACGAACCAGATGAAGGCCCAGTTCGCGATGGTCAAGCCCAGCAAGGTCCAGTCGATGGCGCTGCAATCGCCGCTGCCGCGGAAGATCATGGGCACCACGCGCTGCAGCGGGAAGGACTCGATCATGCCGTACAGGTCACGGCCGCAGGTCGCAAACTCGGGCGGGTTCCACTGCAGCCAGCTCTGGCGTGCGGCCGTGAACGCCCCGAAGGCACAGACCAACACGCCCAGCGCCGCCATGACCACCTGCAGGCCGCGCTTGGGAAAGATGGCGCCCAGCACCGACAGCACGATGAGCACGATGAAGCACTCACGCTGCACGATGCACATGGGGCACGGGTGCAGGCCCAGCACGTTTTGCAGGTAGAGGATGCCGAACGCCAGCATGCTGGCCGAAATGAGCGCAATGCCGGCAAACGCACGGCGGGGGTGTTGGGTCAGGAAGGACAGCACAGGTGTTGAGGCGTGAGGGATGAAAGCCACCAAACGGCGGGCCGAATGATGAGCCGAACGGCGGGCCGAATGGCGAGCCACACAGCTCACCATTCAGCGGGCCAAACGGCTGGCGGGGCGACCGGACACGATTCTCGGTCATGCCCCAGCCTGCCGGTGCGCCAGGGCTCGTCTCTGAGCGGCAGGCCGCCAAATGGTTCCCGATGGCCCGCGTGGCCCGCCACACGCTGGCGGCCCGCTCTGCGCCGCCTCACGGCCGGGCTGCCTCAGGTCGATTGACGCATAAAGAGGTAGTATCAACCTGCGTTGATCATGTAGCCAACGGAAAACCCACCATACTCCGCTCAATCCGAACTCAATCCCGGCACGCGCAAAAAGTGGCTGCGGTAGTGCACCAGCTCCTCGATGGACTCGTGCACATCGGCCAGCGCCGTGTGGGCCTGCTTTTTCTTGAAAGCCGACACCAGCTCGGGGCGCCAGCGCAGGGCCAGCTCCTTGAGCGTGCTGACGTCGATGTTGCGGTAGTGGAACCAGGCCTCGAAACGCGGCATGTACTTGACCAGGAAACGCCGGTCCTGGCTGATGGTGTTGCCGCACATGGGCGACTTCGCCTTGGGCACGTAGCGCTTGATGAAGGCGATGAGCTGTTCGGCCGCAGCCTCTTCCGTCAGCGTGGAGGCCTTCACCTTGTCGATCAGGCCGCTGCGGCCATGCGTGCCCTTGTTCCAGGCGTCCATGCCGTCGAGCAGCGCGTCGCTTTGGTGGATGACCAGCACCGGGCCTTCCACGCGCAGGCTCAGGTCAGGGCTGGTGACGATGACGGCGATCTCCAGCAGGCGCTCTTTGTCGGGGTTCAGGCCGGTCATCTCACAGTCCAGCCAGATCAGGTTCTGGTCCGACTTGGTCAGGACAGGCGTGGGCGTGGGTGCGGCGGCGGGAACGGGCGCCGGCTCGGCAGCAGCGGTGGGCAGATCGGGTTCGGACATGCAAGGGCTCGGCCACCGCCCGCGCTCCGAGTCGGCCGGAGCCGGCTGGCGCGCGGCAAAGCCGCCGACCATAGCACAGCCCTTTCGCACCCTGGCGGCGCCGAATCCGACGCCCGTTCCGACGCAGGCCAGCTCTTCGAGCTGGCGGTAGCCCTGTGCAGGACTGACCCGGCGCGCATGCCTCCGCCGGGCGTGGCGCCCGCGCGGCGCGCCGGTGCCCAGGTTCGCGCACGGTCCCACGCCTGCACGCCTGCACGCCCGCTGCCCGGGGGCGCGCTGTTGCCACATCCTCGACAACGCCCACAACCTGCCCCTGCAACTCGCCGTGGGGCTGGGCGTGCCGGCTGCGGCCCTGCTGTGCGGGCGGGTCGCCTGGCTGGTCTGGCGCGCGCCCCTGGCCGCCCTGACGCGCACCGCTACACTGCGCGCATGTTGCAGGTGATGCCCCTGGCGCTGTGGATCAGCGCTTTTTTTGCGCTGGCGCTGTGCGCGCAGACGCTGCTCAAGCTCTGGCTGGCGGCCCGGCAGATGCGGCATGTGGCTCGGCACCGGCACGCCGTGCCAGCCTCTTTTGCCGGCACCGTGAGCCTGGACGCCCACCAGCGCGCCGCCGCCTACACGGTGGACAAGCTGCGCGTGAGCCTCGTCGAGATCGTCGTCAGCGCCGCTGTGGTGCTGGGCTGGACGCTGCTGGGCGGGCTGGACGCGCTCAATGCCGCGCTGCTCGGCGTCGTCACCCACCCGCTGCTGCAGCAACTGGCGCTGCTGGGCGCCTTTGCCGCCATCGGCGCCCTCATCGACCTGCCGTTTTCGCTCTACCAGACCTTCGTCATCGAGGCCCGCCACGGCTTCAACCGCATGAGCCCCGCCCTCTGGCTGGCCGATTTGCTCAAGGGCACGCTGGTCGGCATCGCCCTGGGCCTGCCGCTGGCTGCCCTGGTGCTGTGGCTGATGGCCGCGAGCGGCGCGCTGTGGTGGCTGTGGGTGTGGCTGACCTGGACCGGCTTCAGCGTGCTGCTCATGCTGGTCTTTCCGACCTGGATCGCCCCCCTGTTCAATCGGTTCGAGCCCCTGCGCGACGAGTCCCTGAAGCAGCAGGTGGCCGAGCTGATGGCGCGCTGCGGCTTCCGGGCCAAGGGCTTGTTCGTGGTCGATGGCAGCCGCCGATCCGCCCACGCCAACGCCTACTTCACCGGCCTGGGCGCTGCCAAGCGCGTGGTGTTCTACGACACCTTGCTCGACCAGCTCACGCCTGGCCAGGTGCAGGCCGTGTTGGCCCACGAGCTGGGCCACTTTCACCACCGGCATGTCACCAAGCGGCTGGTGGCCATGATGGCCTTCAGCCTGCTGGCCCTGGCCGTGCTGGGCTGGCTCAGCCAGCAGCCGGCCTTCTTCGTCGGGCTGGGCGTCACGCCCAACCTGCCCTATGCGCTGAACGGGGTGCCGGCCATCCCCAACCACGCCCTGTTGCTGTTGCTGTTCCTGCTCGCCGTGCCCGTGGTGTCGCTCTGGGTCACGCCCTGGCTGAGCCACCGCTCGCGCCGCGACGAGTTCCAGGCCGATGCCTACGCCGTCGCCCAAACTGGCCGCGCCGACCTGCAGGCCGCGCTGCTCGCGCTCTACAACGACAACGCCAGCACGCTCACCCCCGATCCGCTGTATGCCCGCTTTTACTACTCGCACCCACCGGCCAGCGAGCGCCTGGCGCACATCGCCCAGGCGGGCGTCGTGCCTGCCCATGCATGACACAGCGCAGTATCCACCCCTTGCCGTTATTCTTTGAACGGCCATTCAGCCATACTGGGTGATGGAACACCCCTGCTGCCGGTGCGGCACATCGCGAGGGGCCGTGTGGCCCGCAAGCGATTTGCCCGCCAACCGCGCCCGCACGTGGCCTTGCCGCCTGCACCCGGGCCTGCCACGCATCGCAGCCCACACACGCCGCCGCCCCACCATGCCACCATCCGGCTTCGCCTTGACCAGGACCCCACCCGCCCCATGAAGCACCAACCGCCCTCCTTCCACCCCGCCAGCGCCTCGCAGACCGGCCTCGTCATCGCCAGCCATGGCCGCCATTGCGTGGTGGAGACGCCGGACGGCGAGCGGGTGATCTGCCATCCGCGCGGCAAGAAGAGCGCCGTGGTCGTGGGCGATCGTGTGGCTTGGCAGACCAGCGGCGATGAAGGCGTGATCGAACGCGTGCTGGAACGGCGCAACCTGCTCTACCGGCAGGACGAAATCCGCACCAAGTCCTTTGCCGCCAACATCGACCTGGTGCTGGTGCTGGTGGCCGCCGAGCCGGTGTTCTCGGAAAAGCAGCTCACGCGGGCGCTGATCGCGGCCGAGGCGGCGCACATCCAACCCCTGGTCGCGCTGAACAAAAGCGACCTGACCGAGCCCTTCGCCCACGCCTGGGCCCGCCTGGCCCCCTACCGCGACATGGGCTACGCCGTGGTGCCGCTGGGCCTGGAGCACGACGCCGACGCCGAGCTGGCGCCCCTGCGCGAGCTGCTGGCCGGCCGCGCCACCCTGGTGCTGGGCCCCTCGGGCGCGGGCAAGTCCACGCTCATCAACCGCCTGGTGCCGGGCGCCAAGGCGCTCACGCGCGAGATCTCGCAGGTGCTGAACACCGGCAAGCACACCACCACCAGCACGAGCTGGTACTGGCTGGATGCGGCGCGCACCACGGCCTTGATCGACTCGCCCGGCTTTCAGGAATTCGGCCTGCACCACATCGAACCCGCTCAGCTGCCCGCTTACATGCCCGACCTGCGCCGCCACGTGAAAGACTGCCGCTTCTACAACTGCACCCACCTGCACGAACCCGGCTGCGGCGTGCGCGCCGAAGTCGTCTGGCCCTTCGAACCCGGGCGGATCAGCGAGAACCGCTACGCGATCTATGAAGAGCTGTTCGCCGAACTCAGCGCGCCGCGCTACTGAGTGCGCGACCGCCGGCTTGGCGCCATGGCGGGGCATGAGCCGCCGCACGGATTCGCCCGGTCGGTGACGCGTCGGCGGTGCAGCCGCCGGCGCAGCCCAGCGCGGCTCCGCACGCCGCGCTGCGCTGGGACACCTGCGGGACCGCAACCGTGCTGGTCTGGCCCATCACGCGGACCACGACCCAGCCTGGCGCGCTGCACGTCCGCACGCAAGACAGCCGGGTCGTGATGATCGGACGGGCCACGGCGCCTGCGCCGGACACCCAGCCAGGCAGCGCCAAGGTGAACAGCCCTGATCTGGCCCGCCAACAGACAGTCGGTGGGCTGCACGGCAGCCAGACGCTGCGCTTCGGACATGGCTTTGGCCGGCATCGCACGGCCAGAGGGCTTGCGGAGCCTGCTGCTGTCACCGTTGCGCGGGTGCCGGCTGCAGGGACTGCATTTCTTGCCCCTCGGCTGCCTGAGACGTCGGGAAGCGCTGGCGCGGCGCCGCCTGCAGCGCGGCATGGCCCGGCGCCCCGCCGCGAGGCCGGCGAATCAACCGAAGCGGTAGCTCGACACGGTCAGTCCGCCCATGAAGTCGCGCTGGTGGTAGCTGTGGCGGCCCACATCGGCGCCGGCCGCACCGGCAGCCACCATCAACGGCAGCAGGTGCTCTTCACGCGGGTGCGCCAGGCGAGCGGCCGGGGCGTCGGTCCAGGCCCGCAGGCGGGCGTCGCGCTCGGCCTGCGGTTGCTGCACGGCCTCGCTCAGCCAGGCATCGAACGCCTGCGAGGCGGCGTGCCCGGGCGGGCCGAAGGCACGCAGGTTGTGGTACGACAGGCCGCTGCCGACGATGAGCACGTCCTCGTCGCGCAGCGGAGCCAGCGCCTGCCCCAGGACCAGGTGGGCCTGCGGGTCCAGGCCGCGTTTCAGCGACAGCTGCACCACGGGCACGCGGGCATCGGGGTACATGGCCTGCATGGGCGAAAACATGCCGTGGTCGTACCCGCGCTCGTCGTCCTGCGCCACGGCCAGGCCGGCCGCGCGCAGCAGCACGCTCACCCGGTCGGCCAGGGCAGGATCACCCGCGGAGGGGTACTGCACGGCGTAGGTGTAGGCCGGAAAGCCCCCGTAGTCGTACACCATGCCGGGCCGGGCGGCACGCTGCACCGTGAATTCGGGCGCTTCCCAGTGGGCCGACACCATGAGGATGGCGCGCGGATCACGCCCCACCTCGGCCGGCATGCGCGCCAGCGAAGCGGCCAGTTCGCGGTACGCCGTGTCCCGCTCAGGCATCCAGGGCCAGGGCCCGCCCCCGTGCGAGATGTAGTAAACGGGCAGGCGCGAGCCAGGGGCGGCAGAGGATTCGGGTGTGGACATGACAAGCCTCGGAAAGCAGGATGGCCCTCACATGGCGTCGCCGGTGAGCCATTGCAAGCGCTGCGAGCGCGCGGGCCACCATTGTCCACGTCCGCCTGAGGGCAGGCCTGACGGCATGCGCCCCACCGTGCACGGCCTTCGGCAGCCTGCCCCAGGCACGGCGACCTGGCACGCCATGCACCTCGTATTTCAACAGTATCCTCAGGTTTCGGATCATTCAAGATCGGAAATCTGACCATACTCCATCACATCACACTTCACCATCCCCGCGCAGGGACCAGCGCTGACCATGCCGAGGCGCCGGGGGCCAGTGCGCCGCCTGCGGCCCGGCGGACGCTGCCGGCGCCTCGCTGGCCGCGCCTGGCTCGCCTTGCCCATCGAGCCAGCGGGCCGCCGACATCCAGCCGCCGTGGCTGACAACCAGCGCCTGCGGCGGCAGGGCCTGCCGAATCCGCGTCACGCGCTGCAGCAGCATGGCCACGGATTCGCCCCCGCCGGGGCGCGTGTGCGTCAGGTCGCGTGCCCAGGCGTCGATCTCGGCCACGGGGATGTCGGCCCAGAGCTGGCCATCCCAGCCGCCAAAGTCGCTCTCCCGCAGGTCGCGCAGCACCGTGTGACGCCAACCCCAGCGCGCCAGCCAGCGCCCCACGGCCCGGCTGCGCTGCAGGTCCGAGGTCCACACCCGGCGCGCCAGGCCCTGGCGGCGCGCAAAGGCCTGGATGCGCCGCGCCACGCGCTTGGCCTTGCGCCGGTCCACGGGCAGGTCGGTGTGGCCGATGCAGCGGCCTGCGCTGCCCATGGCCTTGGGGTGGCGCCAGACGTGCAGCGCATCGGCGAGCACGGCATCGCCTGCGGCCATCGCGCGCACGCGACCGGCTTGGCCCGATGCCCGCGCCGGCTTGCCCGTGCCGGTCGTCATGCCAGCCACCCCGGGGCCTGGCCAGCCAGCACCAGCAGCATGAGCGCCTCGGCCCCCTGCTCGGTCGCGCCCAGTGCATCGCCGGTGAAGCCACCCAGGCGCCGGCGCAGCCAGGCGCGCATCCACAGCACCCAGGCCAGCAGCAGCACGGCCGCCAGGGCCAGGCGCAGGCCGGGCAGCGGCAGCGCCAGCGCCAGCGCGCTCCAGCCCAGGGCCGGCAACACCAGCGCCGCCGGCACGTCCAGCGCCAGGGGCTTGGCCTTGGCATGCTCGGCGTCGCCGCCATACGGCAGGCTGACCATGAGCAGCACGGCGCTGGCGCGCGCCCACATGTGCGTGGCGACCAGGGCGGCGCAGGCCAGCGCGACATCGTGTGCCGCCAGCGTGGCCAGCAGGCCGATGCGCAAGCCGGTGACCACCAGCAAGCCCACCGTGCCGTAGGTGCCGATGCGCGAATCCTTCATGATGAGCAGCGCCTTCTCGCGCGGGACCCAGCCCATCAGGGCGTCACAGGTGTCGGCCAGGCCGTCTTCGTGAAAGGCGCAGGTCAGCCAGGCCGTGGCCCCCACGGCCAGCGTGGCCGCCACCCAGGCCGGCCAGAAGGCCGCCGCCAGCGCCAGCACCGCGGCGCCGAACGCGCCCACGAGCGCGCCCACGAGCGGAAAGTGGCGCACGCAGGTCGTCAGCCACGCGGCGTCGAAACCCACCCAGCGCGGGATGGGCACGCGCGTGAGGAACTGCAGCGCGATGCAGCACAGGGCCAGCTCGTGACGCAGCCAGCCCATCACACCCACCTGTGGCAGTACGCCATGCTGCCGTTGATGTTCACATCGGCAACGAATCCATACTGCATCAATCGATCACCTGGCACCGTCATGCGGGCGCACCCGCGGCGGCGCTCTGGGTCGACACGCCGGCCGAGGCAAAGCTCGCCATGTCGGCCAGCATGACCACGGCGGCGCGCAGCAGCGGCCAGGCCAGGGTCGCGCCCGAGCCCTCGCCCAGGCGCAGGTCCAGCTGCAGCAACGGGCGGGCGCCCAGGCGCTGCAGCCAGCGCGCGTGGCCGCTTTCGGCACTGCAGTGGGCGAACACGCAATAGCCCAGCACCTGGGGTGCCAGCGCCGCCGCCACCGCCACGGCGGCCGTGGTGATGAAGCCATCGACCACGACCACGCGGCGCTCGTGCGCGGCCTGCAGCACGGCGCCCACCAGGCTCGCCACCTCCAGCCCGCCCAGGGCCGCCAGCACGGCCAAGGCATCGCCCGAGGCCGCCGCTGCCGCATTGGCGGCCACGGCCCGCGCCAGCGTGGCCTGCTTGCGCGCCAGGCCGGCGGCATCCAGGCCCGTGCCCGCGCCCACGCAATCGGCCAGCGGTGTGCCGGTCAAGGCATGCATGAGCAGGGCCGCGGGCGAGGTGTTGCCGATGCCCATTTCGCCCAGCAGCACGGCATTGCCGGGGCTGGCCTGCACCACGGCGCGGCCCTTGGCGATGGCCTGCAGGGCCTGCGCCAGCGTCAGCGCCGGGCCCTGGGTGCTGTCGGCCGAGCCATGCGCCACGCCGGCCACCTTGGCGATGGTGAGTTCGGGGTGCGGCTCAAAGTCGGCGGCCACGCCGCAATCGACCACGCGCTGCGCCACGCCGTTGGCGCGGGCCAGCACCGACACGGCCGCACCGTGGGCCAGGAAGTTGCGCACCATCTGCGGCGTGACTTCGACCGGGTAGGCCGACACGCCCTGGCGCGCGATGCCGTGGTCGGCGGCAAACACCATGACCTGGGGCGCGTGCAGCTGCGGGCTGGACGTGCCCTGGATCAGGCCGATCTGCAGCGCCAGCCGCTCCAGCTGGCCGAGGGCGCCCAGGGGCTTGGTTTTTTCATCGAGGCGGGCCTGCAGGGCCGCGGCCAATTCGGGCTGGGCCTGGGCGTCGGCAGCAGGCAGGCTGCTGGCCCAGGTCTGCAAGTCCTGCGGACTGGCAAGGTTCAAGGGAGACATGCGGTACAGGTGCGGCGCGCCTCACGGTCGACATTGGCCAGCGCGCGCACCGCCGAATTATCGCGGTCGCCGCCCGCGCGCCGGGCCGGCCCGCATGCCGTGACGGCCGCAGGCCTTGGCAGGCCAGGGGTCAAGCGGGTGGCCCCTGCGCCAGGACACAGAAATGCAGCATGACCCCAATGTCGTTCATTTCAAAACGACGATGAGGCCATACTGCATCATCCACACCGCTATCGCTGCAAAGCTGAAGGGGCGCTCGGATCCCGCGGCGCTGAGCGCCGCGAGGTGGCAGCGGCCAGCCGGCGGCACCAGACGCCCGCCCGGTCCAGCCCTCAGGCCGCTTCGTTGCTGCCCAGGAAGCCGCCGCTCTGGTGCGTCCACAGCCGGGCGTAGACGCCGCCCAGCGCCAGCAGCTGCTGGTGCGTGCCCTCTTCCACGATGCGGCCGGCGTCGAGCACGATCAGCCGATCCATGGCCGCGATGGTGGACAGGCGGTGCGCGATGGCGATCACCGTTTTGCCGTGCATCAGCTCATCCAGGCTTTCCTGGATGGCGGCCTCGACCTCGCTGTCGAGCGCGCTGGTGGCTTCGTCGAGCAGCAGGATGGGCGAATCCTTGAGCATGACGCGCGCGATCGCCACACGCTGGCGCTGGCCGCCCGAGAGCTTGACGCCGCGCTCGCCCACCTGGGCGTCGTAGCCGCTGCGGCCCTTGAGGTCGGTCAGGTTGGCGATGAACTCGGCCGCCTGCGCGCGCTCGGCCGCGGCCTGCATGGCGGCTTCGCCGGCATCGGGCCGGCCGTAGAGGATGTTGTCGCGCATGGAGCGGTGCAGCAGCGAGGTGTCCTGCGTCACCATGCCGATGGCGCCGCGCAGGCTGTCCTGGGTGACGTGGCGGATGTCCTGGCCGTCGATGGTGATGCGCCCGGTCTGCGGCTCGTGGAAGCGCAGCAGCAGGTTGACCAGCGTGGACTTGCCCGCACCCGAGCGGCCGATGAGGCCGATGCGCTCGCCCGCGCGGATGGTGAGCTGCAGGTGGTCGATGACCTGCTTGCCGCCGTCCTTGTAGGCAAAGCTCACGTCTTCGAAGGCGATGGTGCCGCGCGTGACCTCCAGCGGCTGGGCGTTGGGCTCGTCGACGATGGTGCGCGGCTTGGTCAGCGTCTGGATGCCGTCCTGGATGGTGCCCACGTTCTCGAACAGGCCCGTCATCTGCCACATGATCCAGTGCGAATAGCCCATCAGGCGCAGCGCCATGGCGATGATGGCCGCCACCACGCCGGCGCTGGCCTGGCCCTGCGTCCACAGGTAAAGCGCCGTGCCGCCCGAGCCCAGCAGCAGCAGCGCGATCATCAGGTGGTTGGTGATCTCGAACAGGCTGACCAGCCGCATCTGCGCGTAGCCCGTGGACTTGAAGGCCTCCATGGCGTTGCGCGCGTACTCGGCCTCGCGCCGGGTGTGCGCAAACAGCTTCACGGTGGCGATGTTGGTGTAGGCGTCGGTGACGCGGCCCGTCATCATCGAGCGCGCGTCGGCCTGCTCCTTGCCGATCTTGCCCAGCCGCGGCACGAAGAAGAAGCAGGCGCCCGTGTAGGCCAGGAACCAGATCGCGAACGGGATCATCAGCCGCCACTCGAAGCTGCCCGCCAGGATCAGGATGCCCACCATGTACACGCCGACGCCCACCAGCACGTCCACCACCAGGAACACCACTTCGCGCACCGACAGCGCCGTCTGCATGATCTTGGTGGTGATGCGGCCGGCGAACTCGTCGGCATAGAAGGACATGCTCTGCCCCAGCATCAGCCGGTGGAACACCCAGCGCAGGCGCATGGGGAAGTTGATCGCCAGCACCTGGTGCATGACCTGCGTATGCAGCGCCAGCAGCGCCACGCTGCCCAGCAGGATGGCGACGATGCCGGTCAGCGTGCCGCGCTGCTCGGCCCAGAAATGCGTGGGCGACACGGTGGCCAGCCAATCGACGACGTGGCCCATGATGGCGAACAGCAGCGCCTCGTAGACCGAGAGCGCCGCGGAGGTCAGCATCAGCAGCGCGATCCAGCCGCGCATGCCCTGCGTGCAGGCCCAGATGAAGGCGAAAAAGCCCTTGGGCGGGACCAGGGGCTCTGCGGGAGGATACGGGGGAACCCGTTTTTCAAACCAGCCAAACAAAGGCGTACTCCAGGGGACGGGCGGGCGGACGGCTGCCGCCCGTCGGGTGAACGGGGTGCCCCGACGCGGTCTCGTGCGCCCTGCCGGGCGGGGTTGGGGTTGGGGACGGCCCGAAAGGAAAAAGGCTGCAAGCATAGGCCAGTCGAGCCGACCTTGCTGGCTGCCACCAGGGCCGGTAGGGCCTTTACGGCTTGGCCCTGTGATGGGTGGTTAATGGTGCGCCATGTTGAGAGCGGCAACCGCCAGACCCTCGCGAACGAAGCAGAAGTCCGCACGGATGCCGATGCTCACCCTGCTCAAGCAGGCACAGATCGAGAAGCGGGCAGCCAATGCCCAGCGGTGAGGATCGCCTCAGGCAGACCTCATCGGGAAACGAGCGGTCAAGGCGCGTTCAACAACCCGGCCAGGCTGTGCCGAACGAAGTGCACAAAGGCCGCCATCGCCTGCGCATCGGCATCGAAGTGGGCGCCTGAGCGGTAGGCGTCCCGCGCCTGGCGCAGCAGCACCTGGTGCGCCACCGGCAAGCGCGGCAGCAACCAATCGGCCGCAGCGTCCTTGGGCGCGATGGCGCCCGTCTCGGCGGTGAACGCGATGCGGGCCAGCGCCAGCACGATGTTGCGCTCGTCGCCGGCCCAGTCCGCCGGCTCTCGCCACTGGGCGATGGTCTCCGCCAGCGCACGCACGACATCCGCGCGCGGCACGGGCTCGAACAGTGCAGAGGCAGGCGGGCCCACGAGGGCCACGCTGCACCGCCTGGCCTGGGTCAGCAGAAGGGCGAGGTCCGGGTCCGGCATGGCCGGCTCGACCACCCCGGCGAGCAAGTCCTCGCGCAGCCATTCCCCAAACTGCAGCTCGCGGCGGGCGGGATGGCGCCAGGGCAGGATGGCCTCGCGGGCGAGCACGGTCACCTCCAGCGCCCGCCGGTTGGCGTCCTGGCCCGACGGCGCCGACACCGCCAGCAGCGCCTGCAACACGGCACGCCGCGTGTCCTCGTCGGGTCGCGCCGCCACGGTGACGAGCAGGTCGATGTCGCTGAGCGGCTTCAGGCCGCCGTCCAGCGCCGAGCTAAACAGATGGATCGCCACCACCTGCGCGGGCTGCAGGTGGTGCTCGATCACCGCCCTCGCCTGCGCAAGCTGCGCGGCGATGGCGGCGGGCACCACATCGCCTGCCCTGATCACGCGTAGTGCACGACCGAGCGGATCGACTTGCCTTCGTGCATCAGGTCGAACGCCTCGTTGATGCCGGTCAGCGGCATGGTGTGCGTGACGAAGGGCTCGAGCTGGATCTTGCCGGCCATGGCGTCTTCCACCATGCCCGGCAGCTCGCTGCGGCCTTTGACGCCGCCGAAGGCCGTGCCCAGCCACTTGCGGCCCGTGACCAACTGGAACGGCCGCGTGGAGATCTCCTGGCCCGCGCCCGCCACGCCGATGATCACGCTCTGGCCCCAGCCGCGGTGGGCACATTCCAGCGCCGCGCGCATCACCTGGGTGTTGCCGATGCACTCGAAGCTGTGGTCCACGCCCCAGCCCGTCATCTCGACGATGACCTGCTGGATGGGCTTGTCAAAGTCCTTGGGGTTGATGCAATCGGTGGCGCCAAAGGTCTTGGCCAGGTCGAACTTGCCGGGGTTGGTGTCCACGGCAATGATGCGGCCGGCCTTGGCCAGCTTGGCGCCCTGGATCACCGCCAGGCCGATGCCGCCCAGACCGAACACGGCGACGGTGTCGCCTTCCTGCACCTTGGCCGTGTTCTTGACGGCGCCCAGGCCCGTGGTCACGCCGCAGCCCAGCAGGCAGACCTGCTCGGGGTTGGCGTCGGGGCTGATCTTGGCCAGCGAGACCTCGGCCACCACGGTGTACTCGCTGAAGGTGGAGCAGCCCATGTAGTGGTAGATGGGCTGGCCGTTGTAGCTGAAGCGCGTGGTGCCGTTGGGCATCACGCCCTTGCCCTGGGTGGCGCGCACCGACACGCACAGGTTGGTCTTGCCGCTCTTGCAGAACAGGCATTCGCCGCATTCGGCCGTGTAGAGCGGAATCACATGGTCGCCGGGCTTGACGCTGGTCACGCCTTCGCCCACTTCCACCACGATGCCCGCGCCCTCATGGCCCAGCACGGCGGGGAAGATGCCTTCCGGATCGTCGCCGGACAAAGTGAAGGCGTCGGTGTGGCAGACGCCGGTGTGCGTGATCTTGATCAGCACCTCGCCTTTTTGCGGCGGGGCCACGTCGATCTCGACGATTTGCAGGGGTTCTCCGGCCTTGAAGGCAACGGCGGCGCGGGATTTCATGAGCAGTCTCTCGGGTGAAGGTTGACAATCGAGTGTATGCAGTATGGCCTTGCTCCCGTTGAGTATTCAACGGCAAACCCTGCATACTGCACACTGAAATGACAAACGGCGCCTGAGCGCCGCTTGCTTCCGACTTGCGCCGGGATGAATGCGCGGGCGTTCAGCCCCGCACCTTACTTCATGTACGAACGCACCAGGCGGATGACCTGTTCCACCTCGGTGGCGGCCTTGGCACCCTTGCCCAGGGTCTGGCGCATGTGATCGTCCAGCAGCTCGGCCATCAGGCCGTCGGTGGCGCCGCGCATGGCCGACACCTGCTGCAGCAGCTTCGAGCTTTCCACGTTTTCGTTCACGGCGCGCTCAAGCGCCTGGGCCTGGCCCTGGATGCGGCGCAGACGGGCAACGGCTTTCTTTTTGGCTTCAGCAGAATTGGCCATGGTGTGACTCTCCAAAGATCCTCTGGTCGATCAAGGCGTCACACACCGCCCGAGGAGCGGCAGCGCATGAGCACGAAACTCACTGAACACAAGTGGTGATTTGCACGACAACCAAGCTGAAGCGCTTATCCCAAGCGACCTCAGCCTCCGTACTGCAACCTCGCGCAGATGAATGGAGAGAGTATGCAGCAAAAACAACCTTTGTTGCGTGAGCGTGCGCGCCGATACCTATTTTTTTGACGCACAGTGGTGTACTAGCTGCATCCACACACTCTGCAAGCATGCATGTCTGCGGTGCATACCAGTAAGCTGCGCGGCCCGGGCGTGTGCCTGCCCCAGCGCATTGCCCACTCGCTCGAACGGCCTGCCCGGCGTGGCTTGGGCGCCACGATGGCACCCGCCGAATCGCCGCCATCGGACAGTGGGCGACAAGCTCTGGCAAAATCACGCCATGTCGATCTGCGCCCCGCTTGCCAACCTGTCCATGACTGCATGGGCTGGCATGGGCGTGCGCATCGCCAAAACCACGACCATTAAAGGCTGAAAACGCCTGGATACGTCGTGCGCCCCTCCTGGACTGCAAGACGTTCCAGGACAGCCGAATCGCAATTGCAATTTGTCTGAAAGGCGCTGATCATGAAATCCGGAAATTTGGTGGGCCTCGTCGGCTGGCGTGGCATGGTGGGTTCTGTGCTCATGGACCGCATGCTGGCGGAACGTGACTTCGACGTGATCGAGCCCGTGTTCTTCTCCACCTCCAACGTGGGCGGCGCTGCCCCCGCCATGGCGAAGAACGAAACGACGCTCAAGGATGCGTTCGACGTGGCCGAACTGGCCAAGTGCGACATCATCATCACCTGCCAGGGCGGCGACTACACGACCGAGGTATTCCCCAAGCTGCGCGCCGCCGGCTGGAAAGGCCACTGGATCGACGCCGCATCGACCCTGCGCATGAAGGACGACGCCGTCATCGTGCTGGACCCGGTCAACATGCCCGTGATTCAGGACGCCCTGGCCAAGGGTGGCAACAACTGGATCGGCGGCAACTGCACCGTGAGCTGCATGCTGATGGGGGTGGGCGCGCTGTACAAGGCCGGTCTGGTCGAATGGATGAGCACCCAGACCTACCAGGCGGCTTCGGGCGGTGGCGCCCAACACATGCGCGAGCTGCTGACCCAATACGGCACGCTGAACGCCGAGGTCAAGGCCCTGCTGGACGACCCCAAGAGCGCCATCCTCGAAATCGACCGCATGGTCATCGCCAAGCAGCGCGCGCTGTCCGCCGCGGAAACCGCCAACTTCCTGGTGCCGCTGGGCGGTTCGCTGATCCCGTGGATCGACAAGGACCTGGGCAACGGCATGTCCAAGGAAGAATGGAAGGGCATGGCCGAAACGAACAAGATCCTCGGCCAAGGCGAAGGCTTCAGCGCGCCGGCCACGCCCGTGGATGGCTTTTGCGTGCGCGTGGGCGCCATGCGCTGCCACAGCCAGGCCTTGACCTTCAAGCTCAAGAAGGACGTGCCCGTGGCCGACATCGAGGCCATGATCGCGGCCGACAACGAGTGGGTGAAGGTGGTGCCCAACACCAAGGATGCCACCCTGCAGGACCTGACGCCCGTGGCCGTCACCGGCACCATGACCATTCCTGTGGGCCGCATCCGCAAGCTGGCCATGGGCCCCGAGTACGTCGGCGCCTTCACCATCGGTGATCAGCTGCTGTGGGGTGCCGCCGAGCCCCTGCGCCGCATGCTGCGCATCGTTTTGACGCACTGATGCGGTGACGCAGTGCCCGTTCCTGCATGTGGAACGGGCCGGCAGCCCGGTGAGCGACGGTCAATCGTTGTGGTCGAACAACGAAAACAAGTGTTAAAACCGTAACAAACCAACTGCCCACAAACTTGATGCAGCGGCCAGCTTGTCTACCTAAGGCATTGCTGCTAACTTCAAAATTCAAGTTTCGTGTCGATTATCTGCGTCTCACATGCATAACAATTTTCAACTTCCAAAGAGGAACGGCTGGACCCTCAAGTCCAGCCTGGCGACATTGGCCGTCACGGTCGTGCTGAGCGGCGCCTCGTGGGACGCACAGGCTTTGGCACTCGGCGAGATCAATGTCTACTCTGCGCTGGGCCAGCCGTTCCGTGCCGAAGTGGATGTGACGCAGCTCTCGGCTGCCGAAGCCAATGGCCTGAAGGCGGCGATCGCCTCCCGCGCGGCCTACCAAAGCGCCGGGGTGGAATACAACCCCGTCGTCTCCAAGATTCGCGTCTCGGTGCAAAAGCGTGCGGATGGCAAGACCTTCCTGCGCCTGAGCAGCCAGGACCCCATTCACGAGCCCTACCTCGGCATCGTGGTCGACACCAACTGGGCCTCGGGCCGCGTGGTGCGCGATTTCACGGTGCTGCTCGACCCCCCCGAAACCAAGCGCGCGGCCGTGGACGTCACGCCCGCCCAAACCGCGCTGCCCGCGCCGGCGACCCGCCCGGTTGCACCGCCCCCCCTCGCCCAGCCGGCACCACCCCCCGCGGCCAGCACCGAGCCCCCCTCCGAGCGCGACGCACGGCTGGCCCGCGCCATGGCCCAGGCCGAAGGGCGCGCCGCCCCCGCGCGGCGGCGGCAGACCAGCGCAGCCGCCGCGATGCCCCCGCCTCCCGTCAGGCCCCCAGCGTCAGCGCCGCGCCTGCCCCTGCCAGCGCCAGCGGCAACCAGCTCAACGTGAACCGGGGTGACACGGCGGGCCGCCTGGCGGCCGCCAACCTGCCGGCCAACGTGTCGCTGGATCAGATGCTGGTGGCCATGCTGCGCGCCAATCCCGATGCCTTCGTCGGCGGCAACGTCAACCGCCTGCGCGCTGGCGCCGTGCTCACGCTGCCGACGGCCGAAGAAGCCAGCGCCGTGTCGACCCAGCAGGCTCGCCGCACCATCGTGGCCCAAAGCCGCGACTTCAACCAGTACCGCCAGGGCCTGGGCCGCAACGCCCCGCGCGTGAGGGCCGCCGAGGGCGGCCAATCCGCAGCCGGCTCGGTGCAGTCGGACGTGAAAGCCCCCACCGCCGCCGCATCGGATGGCAGCAAGCTGGTGGTCGATCCGTCCAGCCAGGAGACCCGCAAGGCCGCGGCTGCGGCCAAGCAGGCCGAGCGCGCCGAACTCAACCAGCGCAAAGCCGAACTCGATCGCACGCGCAAAGAGCTGGAAGCCCTGGCGACGGCCTCCAAGCCCGCCCCCAGCCCCAGCCCTGTCGCCGCCGCGCCAACCCCGGCACCTGGCATCACCGTGCCCGTGGCACCGGTGGTCACCCCCCAGGCTTCGGTGGCCGCACCGGCCACCCCCGTGGCGCCGCCTGCCGCGCCCGTGGTCGAAGCCGCTGCATCGCCGGTGCCTGCCGCGTCCGAACTGATCGCGCTGCCGGCTGTTGATGCCGCCAGCAGCACGGAACCGGCCGCCAATGCGGTGGCGCCCGAAGCCAGCGCGCCGGCCTCCGCGGCGTCGGCCGCCGCCACACCCAAGCCCAAGCGCTCCCTGCCCCCGCCCCCACCGGCCCCGGAGCCGTCGTTCCTGGATGGCGTGATGGACAACCCGCTGCCCTGGGGTGTGGGCGCACTGGCCATCCTTGGCGGCCTGGGCTTCCTGGCGTCCCGCGCACGCAAGAAGAAGGCGACCAGCGACGACGGCGCCTCCGACAGCGAATTCATCGAAAGCCGCCTGCAGCCCGATTCCTTCTTCGACGCCAGCGGCGGTCAACAGGTCAACACCCAAGAGCCCCGGGCCTCGACCGGCAACGTCACCTCCATGGCCTACTCGCCCAGCCAGCTGGATGCGGCCGGCGATGTGGACCCGGTGGCCGAAGCTGACGTCTACCTCGCCTACGGCCGCGACATGCAGGCCGAGGAAATCCTCAAGGAAGCCCTGCACACCACACCCGAGCGCGTGGCCATCTACCGCAAGCTGCTGGAAATCTACGCCAAGCGCCGCGACACCAAGGCCTTCGAAGAGCTGGCCACCCAGCTGCGCGACCGCACGCAAGGCCAGGGTGACGACTGGGCCAAGGTGGCCGAGCTGGGCAACGAGCTCGACCCCGGCAACCCCCTGTACAAGGGCAACAGCGCAGACCTGCTGTCCAAGGCCCCGGTGAATGCGCCGGTGTTCGGCTCGTCCACCCTGCCCTCGCCCGATCACCTGGGCCTGGACGACACGCGCCTGGACCTCGAACTCAACGGCGACTCGCGCCTGATGTCCGACGAGGAGGAGCGTCAGCGTCCCAAGGGGCTGGCCACCTACGCGGCACCGCCCGACACCAAGGCCCCCAGATCGAAGACGACCGCGATCAACCGCTCGCCTTCGACCTGAGCCTGGACAGCGAGCCACTGCCGAATTCGGCTCCCACCATGCCGGCCCCGATCGAGTCGCCCGAGCCGGCCACGGCCCCCGCCACCCTGCATGCCAACCTGCACAACCCCAACGAGGGCATGCTGGAGTTCGACATGGGGGCCCTGAGCATCGACCCCGACTCGCGCAGCTTCGACGCCCAGGACAGCATCGCACCCGACGACGAGGACGAGGATCCGCTGGCCACCAAGCTCTCGCTGGCACGCGAGTTCCACGCGATCGGCGACACCGACGGCGCACGCGCCCTGGTGAAGGAAGTGATTGCCGAGGCCGACGGCGCCGTCAAGGCGCGCGCCGAGCGCTTCCTGGCAGAATTGAGCTGATGCTCAAACGCCACGCCAGCCAGTACCCCCACACCGCCGTTCAGTCACTGGACGGCATGCCCCGATACCCCCGAGGTCACGCATGAGGATGGCCTTGGGAGTCGCCTACGACGGGCGAGCCTACCAAGGCTGGCAAAGCCAGCCCAGTGGGCAAACCGTCCAGGACAAGCTCGAGGCCGCACTTGCGGCCTTTTCCACGGTAGCCATCCACACCCTGTGTGCGGGTCGCACCGATGCCGGGGTGCACGGGCTCATGCAGGTCGTGCATTTCGACACCGAGATCGCGCGCGACGCGTTTTCGTGGGTGCGCGGCACCAACCGCTACCTGCCGCCCGACATCGCCGTGCAGTGGGCGCACGACGTGCCAGACAGCTTCCACGCGCGGGCCAGCGCCACGGCGCGCCGCTACGCCTACATCGTGCTCGAGTCCCCGGTGCGCCCGGCGCTGGAAACCGGCCGCGCGGGCTGGACGTTTCGCCCGCTGAACGGCGACGCCATGCGGGCCGCAGCCGCGCACCTGCTCGGTGAACACGATTTCAGCTCATTCCGCGCCAGCGCCTGCCAGGCGCTCACGCCCATCAAGACCGTGCGCCGCATCGACATCACGCAGCGCGGCGCCTACTGGCGGTTCGAGTTCGAAGCCAGCGCCTTTTTGCACCACATGGTGCGCAACATCATGGGCTGCCTCATCGCGGTGGGCCAGGGCCTGCAGCCGCCCGAGTGGCTGATCGAGGTGCTGGCGGCGCGCAGCCGCGACGCGGCCGCCCCCACCTTCGCGCCCGACGGGCTGTACTTTCTGGGCCCGGTCTACGACCCGGCCTGGCGGTTGCCGACGGCGGTCGCTGGCTATGATTGGCTACCCTGATCGCTCATCCAGGCGCGATCATTTGAGGAGTATGCCTTGATTGCCGATTTTCCTTAAACGGCAACGCCGCCATACTCCATCATTCGAACCAACCTACCCAGCATGCCCCAGCCACCGCTCGCTCCCCGCACCCGCATCAAGATGTGCGGCCTCACGCGCGAGGCCGATGTGGACGCCGCCATCGCAGCCGGGGCCGACGCCATCGGCTTCGTGCTGTATGCCGCCAGCCCGCGCGGCATCACGCCGGCCCGGGCGGGCGAGCTGGCGCACCGCTTGCCGCCGTTCGTGACCCCGGTGCTGCTGTTCGTGAACGCCAGCCTGGCCGAGGTGCGCGCCGGCTGCGCGGCCGTGCCCGGCGCTGTGCTGCAATTCCATGGCGACGAAACGCCCGAGGCCTGCGAAACCCTGGCCGCGGCCGTGCAACGCCCCTTCCTGCGGGCGGCACGCATTCCGCTCGACGCCGCGGCCGACTTCGACTTGCTAGAATTTGCTCGCAACTTTCACGCCGCCCAAGGCCTGCTGCTCGACGCCCATGTCGAGGGCTATGGCGGCGGCGGCAAGGCATTCAATTGGTCACGGCTTTCAACAAACGTCAATGCTCACCTCGTCTTGTCTGGTGGGCTCACATCGGCAAACGTGACCGATGGCATCCGCTGCCTGCGGTCACTTGGCCTCTCGCTGGCCGTTGACGTGAGTTCGGGCATCGAAGCCCTGGACAGCAACGGCCAACCCCAAAAAGGCATCAAGGATGCCCAGCGCATGCGGGATTTCGTCTCGGCCGTCCGCCAAGCCGAGGTCTGACCACCGCGCCACCGCCCTGCAAGGCGCCGACATCGGCTCCGGGGCGGACACGGACGCCTGCGCCAACCGGACCTTTTCACCATGTCGAATGCTTCCCTGCCCGATGCACGCGGGCACTTTGGCCGCTATGGCGGCGCCTTCATCAGCGAAACCCTGACCTACGCCATCCAGGAGCTGACCGAGGCCTACGCGCGCTACCAGCACGACCCCGAATTCCTCGCCGAATTCGAGGATGAGCTGGCGCACTACGTGGGCCGCCCCTCACCCATCTACCACGCGGCGCGCACCAGCCGCGAGATCGGCGGCGCGCAGATCTACCTCAAGCGCGAGGACCTCAACCACACCGGCGCGCACAAGATCAACAACGTGATCGGCCAGGCCATGCTGGCCAAGCGCATGGGCAAGCCGCGCATCATTGCCGAGACCGGCGCCGGCCAGCACGGCGTGGCCACGGCCACCATCTGCGCGCGCTACGGGCTGGAGTGCATCGTCTACATGGGCAGCGAGGACGTGAAGCGCCAAAGCCCCAACGTCTACCGCATGAACCTGCTGGGTGCCACCGTGGTGCCGGTCGAGTCGGGCAGCAAGACGCTCAAGGACGCGCTGAACGAGGCCATGCGCGACTGGGTCGCCAACGTGGACAACACCTTCTACATCATCGGCACCGTGGCCGGTCCGCACCCCTACCCCATGATGGTGCGCGACTTCCAGAGCGTGATCGGCCAGGAATGCCTGGTGCAGATGCCCGAGTTCTTGCAGGGCGGTCAGCCCGATGCCGTGGTCGCCTGCGTGGGCGGCGGCAGCAACGCCATGGGCATCTTCCACCCCTACATCCCGCATGAAAAAACGCGCCTGATCGGCGTGGAAGCCGCCGGCCAGGGCCTGGACAGCGGCAAGCACGCCGCGTCCATCCAGCGCGGTGAACCCGGCGTGCTGCACGGCAACCGCACCTACGTGCTGCAGGATGAAAACGGCCAGATCACCGAGACACACAGCGTGAGCGCCGGTCTCGACTACCCCGGCGTGGGCCCGGAACACGCTTACCTCGCCGACATCGGCCGGGCCGAGTACGTGGGCATCACCGACGACGAGGCGCTGGCCGCCTTCCACCACCTGTGCCGGCACGAGGGCATCATCCCCGCGCTCGAATCCAGCCACGCCATGGCCCACGCCATGAAGCTGGCCAAGACCATGCGGCCCGACCAGTCCATCCTGGTCAACCTGTCCGGCCGGGGCGACAAGGACATCGGCACCGTGGCCGACCTGTCGGGCGCGGATTTCTACGAACGCCCGTCCATGCGCGGCCTGGTGCTCAAAGGCGCCAAGCCCACCGCATCCGACGCCTCGCAAGGAGGTGCCGCATGAGCCGCATCCAGACCACACTCGACGCGCTGAAGGCCAAGGGCCGCAAAGCGCTCATCCCCTACGTGACGGCCGGCTTCCCCTACCCCGACATCACGCCCGCGCTCATGCACGCCATGGTCGCCGCCGGGGCAGACGTGATCGAACTCGGCGTGCCGTTCTCCGACCCCTCGGCCGATGGCCCCGTGATTCAGGCCGCGGGCGACCGGGCCCTGGCTGCCGGCATTGGCCTGGTGCAGGTGCTGGCCATGGTGCGCGAATTCCGCCAGCGGGACGCCCACACACCCGTGGTGCTGATGGGCTACGCCAACCCGGTCGAGTGCTACGACCTGCGCCACGGCACCGGCAGCACGGGCAGCGCCTTTGTGCGCGATGCCGCGGCGGCCGGGGTGGACGGCGTGCTCATCGTCGACTACCCGCCCGAAGAGTGCCAGGACTTTGCCGCCGCCCTGCGCGCCGCGAGCATGGACCTGATCTTCCTGCTCGCGCCCACCAGCACGCCCAGCCGCATGGACGAGGTGGGCCGCCTGGCCACAGGCTACGTGTACTACGTGTCGCTCAAGGGCGTGACCGGCTCGGGCGCGCTCGATGTGGCCGCCGTGCAGCAGGCCGTGCCCCGCATCCGCGCGCACGTCACCGTGCCCGTGGGCGTGGGCTTTGGCATCCGCGACGCGGCCTCGGCCCAGGCCGTGGGCCAGGTTGCCGATGCCGTGGTCATCGGCAGCAAGATCATCCAGCTCATCGACGGCCAGCCGCGCGATCAGGTCGCGCCCACCGCGGCGGCCTTCCTGCGCGAGATCCGCGCCGCGCTGGACGCGATTCAGGCCGCCTGACCTGATTGCCCCTGGATTGCCGATGAACAGCAGTATGGATTCACCTCCGTCATCTTTCCAACGACAATCCAGCCATACCCCACCCCATCAGGCCCGACGTCACATTTGCGAGAATACGCGTTTCGCGCGCCGGCAGGGGTGAACCCCTGCACCGCCTGACCGGCGCCTGCGCCAGACATCCGCCAGCGCGCTCACCCGCGCGCCCGACCGAACAGGAACCGCCATGAGTTGGCTCGAAAAAATCCTCCCGCCCAAGATCCAGCACAGCGACGCTGCCGAGCGCCGCAGCATCCCCGAAGGCCTGTGGATCAAGTGCGCCGGCTGCGAAGCCGTGCTCTACAAGACCGAGCTCGAGGGCAACCTGATGGTGTGCCCCCATTGCAGCCACCACCACCGCATCGGCTCGCGCGCGCGGCTGGACGCCTTCCTCGACCCCGAGGGCCGGTATGAAATCGGGCAGGAGGTCAGGCCCACCGACGCCCTGCAGTTCATCGACAGCCGCCCCTACCCCAAGCGCCTGGCCGAAGCCCAGGCGCAAACGGGCGAAGCCGATGCGCTGATCGTCATCGGCGGCACCTTGCTGGGCCAGCCCGTGGTGGTCGCCTGCTTCGACTTCGACTTCATGGGCGGCTCCATGGGCTCGGTCGTCGGCGAACGCTTTGTGCGCGGCGTGCAGGCCGCCATCGACCGCCAGGCCGCCTTCATCTGCTTCACCGCCACGGGCGGCGCGCGCATGCAGGAAGGCCTGCTGTCGCTGATGCAGATGGCCAAGACCAACTCGGCCCTCACGCGCATGGCGCGGCAGCGCCTGCCCTACGTCAGCGTGCTGACCGACCCCACCATGGGGGGCGTCAGCGCCGGCTTTGCCTTCCTGGGCGACCTGGTGATTGCCGAACCCAAGGCCCTGATCGGTTTTGCCGGCCCGCGCGTCATCGAGTCCACCGTGCGCGTGAAGCTGCCCGAGGGCTTCCAGCGCGCCGAGTTCCTGCAGGAAAAAGGCGCGCTCGACTTCATCTGCGACCGCCGCGAGCTGCCCCAGACCATCGCCAACGGCATCGCCATGCTGCGCCAGCAGCCCGCGCCGGCGCCGCGCCCCGAGCCCGTCAAGGCCAGCATGACCCTGGCGGACGACGAACCGGCCGCCTGATCCCACGCTGGCCTGAACCCAGGCTGACCCCAGAGCGCCCGGAGACGGGTCACCAAGCACTTCAAGGCAGTATGGCCTGATTCTCGTTCTGAGCTGAACGGGAGCCAGGCCATACTGCCTTTTTGCATCGTTCCATCGAGCGGACACCTCCAGCGCCGTGTCCGGGTTTGCAAAGCCAGGCAATGGTTATATACTGTTTATTCATACAGTATTCATCATGACCACCGCCCCTCGCATCGCCCCTGTTTCCCCGTGCCGGAACCGCCCCGCGCCCGACCTGCGCGGCCTCGGCGGCCTGGTCTGGAGCGGCGACGCGCTGGGGCCCTCCACCGCCCGCACCGTGCCCACGGGCTTCGCCGCGCTGGACGCGGCCTTGCCGGGCGCTGGCTGGCCCACCCAGGCCCTGACCGAGGTGCTGCAGCCGCAAGCCGGCGTGTGCGAATGGCGGCTGCTGGCGCCCGCCCTGTCCCGCGTGCTCCAAGACCCCGACGCGCGCCTGTACCTGGTGGCCCCGCCCTGGCCGCCGCACGCGGTGGGACTGGCCCAGTTGGGCTTGGCAGCCGAGCGCCTGGTGTGGCTGCCGGCCGATGCGGCCCCCCCGGCCCCGGCTCCTGGTGCATCAACACCCGGCCCATCGGCGCTCGGCACACCGACGCCCCGCGCCAGGGCATCCGGCGCCTCGGCGGCCGGCACGCCGACGTCCGCGCGCGCGCCTCGGGCCAACCGGTCATCGGGCACGGGCCGGGCCACCCCGGCGCGCCTGTGGGTGGCCGAGCAGCTCATCCTGGCCAACCCGGCGGGTGCCATCCTGTTGTGGCTGCCGCAGGCCCAGCCGGCCCACCTCCGGCGCCTGCAGGTGCACACCCAAGGGTGCGATGCGCCGGTGTTCGTGTTCCGCCCTGAGGCCGCCTTGCGCGAGGCCTCGGCCGCGCCATTGCGCGTGACGCTGGCGCCCGGCCCCGGCTGGCAGGTGCGGCTGCGCGTGGCCAAGCGCCGTGGCACCCCCTGCGACGAGGTCTTGCAGCTGTCGGCCATGCCCCGTCCCTGGCGGGCCGTGGTGCCGCCCCGCCTCTGGTCGCTGGGCGAAGCGGCTTTTGACGGCTCCGCCGTGCCGGCTCCCCGGCCGGCCAACGGGTCCATGGCCCAGGAGATGGGCCGTGGCAGCGAGCCAGCCAATGTGTCCGCCAACGGGCCGGTGCATCGGCCTTTGACCCAGCCGGGTGCCGGCCAGGCGGCCACCACCCGCCGCCTGGCGCGCTCCGGCGCAGTCCTTCGGCCGTGCCGCACTGACCCAGGAGGCCCTCCCATGACATCCGCAGGCGCGTTCACTCGCTGCATGCAGCAGCCCGCCCCTGGCGCCACCCGCATCTGCGCCGACGAGTCGGCCCTGGCACCGGGCCCAAGGCGGCCGAATGCCCGCCTGCTCGGCACACCCGGGCCTGGGCGTGCCCACGGCCGCGTCGGGGGATGAGCCATGTCACCGCATTGGGCCGCCCTGCTGCCGCAGCCTGACGCTGAGGCCTCGCACGCCATCCCCGCGGCCCTGGCCGCCGAGCCGGCGGACCGCCGCGTGCGCAAGGCGGCTCGCCCCTCGTCACCCGCTCGCGGGCGATCGCGCCAACCATCCCCTCGGACAGCCCCCCAGGTCTCGCCCGCGTCCCACTCGCCCGCTCCTCCCTTCCCCAGCGCGGGTGCCCACGCCGGCGAGGTCGCCCTCCATGACCCGCACGCACACGCACCCGCCGACATCGCCACGCTGGGCTACTGGGGCTTGCGGTTCAGCCCGCGCGTGGCCGTGCTCGACGACGCCGTGCTGGTGGACGTCGCCGCCAGCGCGCGCCTGTTCGGCGGGCTGCAGCCCTTGCAGCAGTTGGTGGAAGGCGGCGCCCAGGCGCTGGGCGCCCACGTCGCCTGGGCGCCCACCGGCACCGCCGCGCTGGCGCTGGCCCGCTGCGGTGTGCGCGACGGGTTCGCGGCCCCACTGGCGCAGGTGCTCGATGCCCTGCCCCTGCACGCCTTGCCCGCCGTTGCCCTGCAGCACCCCACGCTCGCCCGCCTGGGGTGCCGCACGCTGGGCGATGTACGCCGCTTGCCCCGCGCCGGCCTGGCCCGCCGCGTGGGCGCCGAGCTGCTGCTCGCGCTGGACCAGGCCCATGGCCTGGCGCCCGAGGTCTACGCCTGGCTGCGGCTGCCCGAGGCCTTCGAGGCCCAGCTGTCGCTGCTGCACACCGTGGACAGCGCGCCCGCCCTGCTGTTTGGCGCCACACGGCTGCTGCGCCAGCTGGTCGCCTGGCTGCAGGCGCGGCACCTGGGGGCGCTGGCGATCGAGCTGCAGTGGGTGCACGAAGGCTGGCGCAGCCACGATGCCGACACCCGCGGCCGCCTTTGCGTGCGCAGTGGTCAGCCCACCCAGCACCTGGCGCACCTGACACGCCTGCTGGGCGAGCACCTGGCCCAGGTGCAGCTGCAGGCCCCGGTCGACCAGTTGACGCTGACGGCGCCCGAGGTGGCCCCCGTGGTTCACGACAGCCACACGCTGGTGCCCGATGGCGGGCAACGCAGCCGCTCGGTGGCCGAGGCGCTGGAGCGCATCCAGGCCCGCTTGGGGCCAGACAGCGTGCGCCACGCCACGGTGCTGGCCGACCACCGCCTGGAATGGATGCAGCGCTGGCAGCCCCCTCTCGCCTCGCCAGCGGCCTCGTCTCCCGCTGTCTGGCGCCGCGCGGCCACATCAGTGGGCTCGGCGCCTGCCGGGGCATCACCGGCCCCGGGTCCCGCTGACCTGGCCAACCTGGCGGGCTTCAGCCTGCCCGTGCCCAGCTGGCTGCTGCCCCAGCCGCTGCGCCTGGTTGTGCGCCACCACCGGCCTCACCACCAGGGGCCGTTGCAGCTGCTGCTGGGCCCCGACCGCGTGGAAGGCGGCTGGTGGCATCGCGTGCCCGCGTCGCACCACCTGGCCGACTCGACCGTGGCCTGCCCGCCAGGGGATGGCCACAGCCTGAACGTGCAGCGCGACTACTGGCTCGCGCTCAGCCCGCGCGCGGGGCTGTTGTCGGTGTTTCAACAGCGGCTGGCCGGCGACGAAATCGGCTGGTTCCTGCATGGGCACTACGCCTGAGCGTCCGGCCAGGACAGGACAGGACAGGACAGGCCCGGCCAGGACAGGCACAGCCAGGGGCCTGGCCACGAACGCGGTCCAGAAAGCCCGTTCGGGAAGGTCAGGTTCCAGAGCCCACAGACATCCACCCAGTGAAAGCCAATCGACCCTCCCCTCAACCACCTCACGCCCACAACCCCCGTGACCACCCCTGCCCCCGATCCGCTGCCCGCTTATGCCGAGCTGCGCTGCCTCTCCAACTTCAGCTTTCTGCGGGGCGCCAGCCACCCGGACGAGCTGGTTCAGCGCGCCCAGGCCCTGGGCTACCGCGCCTTGGCGCTGACCGACGACGGCTCGCTCGCCGGCGTGGTGCGCGCGCACGTCGCGGCCAAGGCGGCGGGCCTGCCGCTGATCGTGGGCGCGCAGTTTCGCGTGCAGGCCCGCGCGCCCGGCGAAACCCCGTTCACCCTGGTGCTGCTGGCCCAGACCCTGTTCGGCTACGGCAACCTGTGCGCCTTCATCACCCAGCTGCGTCGGGCCGCGCCCAAGGGGCACTACCAGCTCACGCGCGACCAGGTGCAGGGCCACGCGCTGCGCGACTGCCTGGCCCTGCTGTGCCCCGACCGCCAACCGCCTGCCGCGCCCGACACACCAGGCCACGCCAACCGCCATAGCTCCGGCGCTGCCCAGGCCTGGGCCAGGTCGCCCGGTCCGGCGGCGGAACCGACCTCACCGGCAGACACCGCCCAGGCCATCGAGTCCATCGACCCCATGGGCCCCAGTCCGGCAACCGCGCCGCCAGACGCAGCTGCCCCAGCCTCCCCCCTGGGCCGCCAGGCTGTGCAGGCGGCCGATGCGCTGGCCGAACTGGGCCACTGGGCGCTCAGCCAGTTCATGGGCCGCTGCTGGATCGGCGTGGACCTGCCGCGCCGCATGGACGACGCGCTGTGGCTGCACCGCCTGCGCGAGATGGGCATGCGCACCGCCTTGCCGCTGGTCGCCGTGGGCGATGTGCACCTGCACGTGCGTTCGCGCAAGCCCTTGCACGACGTGCTCACCGCCATCCGCATCGGCCAGCCGCTCACCCACTGCGGCCACGCCCTGCAGCGCAGCGCCGAGCTGCACCTGCGCAGCCGCCTGCGCCTGGCCCAGACCTTCCCGCCCGAGCTGCTGGCCGAAACCCTGGTCGTGGCCTCGCGCTGCCATTTCAGCCTTGATGAAATCCGCTACCAGTATCCGGCCGAAGTCGTTCCTACCGGAACGACAGCCCTGGCATACCTCGAGGCGCTCACCCAGAAAGGCGCCGCTGAACGCTGGCCGGACGGCGTGCCCGCCCAGGTGCAGGCCCAGCTGACGCGCGAGTTAGGCCTGATCGGCGAGCTGGGCTACGAGCACTATTTCCTGACCGTCCACGACATCGTGGCGCACGCGCGCAGCGTGCACATCCTGTGCCAGGGCCGGGGGTCGGCCGCCAACAGCGCGGTCTGCTACTGCCTGGGCATCACCGCGGTCAACCCGGCGCAGTCGGAGTTGCTGTTCGAGCGCTTCATCAGCAAGGAGCGCAACGAGCCGCCCGACATCGACGTCGACTTCGAGCACGAGCGGCGCGAAGAGGTCATCCAGTACCTCTACACCAAGTACGGCCGCGACCGCTGCGCCCTGACGGCCACCGTCATCTCGTACCACGAGCGCTCGGCCATTCGCGACGTGGGCAAGGCGCTGGGCTTCGACGAGGCCACGCTGGACGCCATCGCGCGCCAGCACCGCCGCCTGGAAGGCCAGGGCGTGCAGGCCGAGCTGCTGCGCGAGCTGGGCCTGGACGTGGACGCCCTGGCGGTGCAGCAGCTCATGCAGCTGGTGGCGCAGATCCTGGGCTTCCCGCGCCACCTGTCGCAGCACACGGGCGGCTTCGTGCTCACCCAGGGCCCGCTGTCGCGCCTGGTGCCGATCGAAAACGCCGCCATGCGCGATCGCACCGTCATCCAGTGGGACAAGGACGACCTCGACGCCGCCGGCCTGCTCAAGGTGGACGTGCTGGCCCTGGGCATGCTCACGGCCCTGCGGCGCACCTTCGATTTCGTGGCCCAGCGACGCGGCGTGCGCCCCACGCTGGCCACCCTGCCTCCGGACGACCCGGCCACCTACGACATGATCTGCCGCGCCGACACCGTGGGCGTGTTCCAGATCGAAAGCCGCGCGCAGATGAGCATGCTGCCGCGCCTGCAGCCGCGCAACTTCTACGACCTGGTGATCGAGGTCGCCATCGTGCGGCCCGGCCCCATCCAGGGCGGCATGGTTCACCCCTACCTGCGGCGGCGCCAGGGGCTGGAAAAGGTGACCTACGAAAAGCCCGTGCTCCAGCAAGCGCTGGCCCGCACGCTGGGCGTGCCCATCTTCCAGGAGCAGGTCATGCAGATCGCCATCCTGGCCGCAGGCTTTTCACCCGGCGAGGCCGATGCGCTGCGGCGCGCCATGGCCGCCTGGCGCCGCACCGGGACCTTGAGCAAGTACCAACAAAAAATCATTGATGGCATGACGGCAAACGGCTATACCCCCGAGTTCGCCGAATCCATCTTCCGGCAGATCCAGGGCTTCTCCGAATACGGCTTCCCGGAAAGCCACGCCGCCAGCTTCGCGCAGCTGGTCTATGCCTCCAGCTGGCTCAAATGCCACGAGCCCGCGGCCTTCCTCGCCGCGCTGCTCAACAGCCAGCCCATGGGCTTTTACACGCCCAGCCAACTGGTGCAGGACGCCCGCCGCCATGGCGTGCGCGTGCGTCCCGTCGACGTCCTGCACAGCGACTGGGACTGCAGCCTGGAAGACCTGCGCCACCCCGACGGCCCCGCCGTCCGCCTGGGCCTGTGCCAGGTCAGCGGCCTGTCGCAGGCCAGCGGCCAGCGCATCGTTCAGGCGCGGCTGGCCGCGGGCCCCACCGCGCCAACCGGTCACGCAGGCCATGGCCCCGGCAGTGCGTCCGCCACAGCCCCTCTCGACGCCGGTGTCCACGGCCTCGCGACCCAGGCCACCTCCAGCTCGAGCGACGCGGAGGCTTGGCGTGATGGCCAGGCGCCTGAACCGCTTGCCTCACCCGCCGGTCAGTCCGCTGAAGTCTGTTTGGCCCAGCCACAGCAGGTGTTTGTCGGTCACCCACCCGCCGATCCACCTGAACCCGGCGGTCCTCCACCACATCAGGCCGGCCGCCTCCACGCATCTGACGCCACCACCACCGACATCACCCATCAAGCCAGCCAAGCCGACGACCTGCCGACCCCATCGCCCTGGCCCGATGTCGAAGCCCTGGCCCGCAGCGCCGGGCTCGACCGCCGCGAGGTGCAGCTGCTGGCCGCGGCCGATGCCTTGCGCGGTCTGGCCGGCCACCGCCGCCAGCAGATGTGGGCCGCCGCCGGCTGGCACGCCGAGCCGGCGCTGCTGCACGAGGCCCCCACCCACGAACCGCCCCTGGTCCTGCCCCAAGCCCCCGAAACCGAGGCCGTGGCCTGGGACCTGGCGGCCACCCACCTGAGCCTGCGCACCCACCCCATGGCCCTGCTGCGTCCACGCCTGGCGCGCTGGCGCCTGCGCAGCTCGCAAGACCTGCACACCGCCGTCGATGGTGACTGGGTGCGCACGGCCGGCATCGTCACCGTGCGCCAGCAGCCGCCCACGGCCAAGGGCACCACCTTCGTGTCGCTTGAAGACGAGTTCGGCAGCCTGCAGGTCATCGTCTGGCGCCATGTGCGCGATGCCCAACGCCCCATCCTGCAAGGCGCGCGGCTCATGGCCGTGCAAGGCCGCTGGCAGCGCGAGGGCCTGGTCTGCAACCTGATTGCCCACCGCCTGGCCGACCTGTCGGCCCTGCTGGCCCCGTTCGCCACCGGCAGCAGCCGCGACTTCCACTGAGGCTGGCGGGATGGTGCGCCCGCGCATGAACCGGTGAGCGATTGCGGCGTTGCGCGCGGTCAGCGGCAGGCTGGTGGCCGCACTGTTGGGCGTTGGGCATCGCTTCGGGTGCCTTTCGACGCGTGCTCACGGCTTCGTCTGCACAAGGGGTATGGCCGTGATTGCGATTTCAATCCATCGAACTCTGCTGAATACTGCCCATTCATTCTTGCAACACGCATGAACGGCAACGCTTTGCTGGGCTGACCGGCGCCGTGGGCGATGAGGTCAAGTTGGATGAGCTGGGCGTCAGCCCACGGCCCCGCACCGCTGCGATCACCGCACCCAAGCTCGCCGTGTTCCGCGGCACGCCGTCGCGCAGCGCCTGCAGCGCGGTCTCGCTGGGCACGCCCTCCACCTGCACCCCGTAGGTCTTGGCCATCTTGTGGCGCGGGTCGGCGATGCGCGCCTGCAGTGCACGAAAACCCCACGGCCCTGATCGGCCTGCCGCTGATCCGCACCTGCCGCCTGCTGCGTGCCGTCGGTGGCCAGCACGGTCAACGCCATCACCGCGCCCGCAACGGCACGGCACGCCACACCAACACCACCAGGTATACCCACCTCACCGTTTTTCAACAACGAAGCTGAATGGATACTGGCTCAACCACCCGCAGCCAACGCACGCGCCTGCAGCAGCGCCTCGGCCAGCGCGAAATCGTCGGGGTAGGTCAGCTTCAGGTTCTGCGCGCTGCCGACGACCAGCTGCGGCCGCGCACCCAGGGCCTCCATGGCGCTGGCCTCGTCGGTCACGCCGGGGTAGTCGTCGCCATCGAAGGCCCGTGCCAATGCCGCCTGCAGCTCGGCCAGGCGGAACATCTGCGGCGTCTGCGCCAGCCATTTGTCGACCCGCGCCACGGTGGCGGCCACCCGGTCCTGGGCATCGGCCTGTTTGAGCGTGTCGGGCAGCGGCAGCGCCAGCAAGGCGCCGGGCCAGGCATCGCCGCGCGCGGCGGCAGCGCGCCCCGCCGCGATCAGCGCCGTCACCTGGGCGGGCTGCAGCAGGCAGCGCGCGGCATCGTGCACCAGCACCCAGGCGTGATCGGCCACGCCAGCCTGCCGCATGGCAGCCAGCCCGTTGGCGACCGAGGCCGCGCGGCTGGCGCCCCCGCAGCGCAGCACCCGCGCGTGCGCGTCGACATCGGGCAAGGCGCCATCCAGCCAGCCATCCTGCGGCGCCACCACCAGCCACACCTGCGCCAGTTGGCCCTGCGCCCGCAGCGGCGCAAACACGCGCAACGTGTGCGCCAGCACCGGCGCCCCAGCCACAGGCTGGTACTGCTTGGGGCACGGCGTGCCAGCGCGCTGGCCCACGCCGGCGGCGGGGATGAGGACGTGGATGGGGGAATCGGTAGGCATACGGCACCAGACAACGACGGCGGCACCCGCCGCATGGCAGGCGCCCAAGGCGGGCATTGTGACGTCATGACGTCATGCCGGCTCCACCCGGAGTTCACGCGCCGAGCACACGCGCCGTCTAGATTCACGGGCATGCCTGTGCCCCTGTGCCGCTCCGCCTCGCTGACGCCCTCGGCATCGTCTGCGCCCTGGTTTGCCAACGCTGCCCTGGGCTGGGTCATGAGCCGGAACGTGGCCGCGGGCGCTGACGCCCTCGAAGCCGACCTGCTGGTGTTCGCCTTCGTGCATTCGCAGCCCATCTGGCTGCCGGGGGTCACGGGTGCCTTGCTGCCACGCCACCCCCTTGCCTGGCGGCTGATCCGTCGCGCGCTGTTGCTGCTCGCAGGCCTGCATGGCGTGGCCTTGGCCCTCTCGTGGTGGTACCCGCCCTACCACCTGGTGGGCGTGGCGTTGTTGCTCGCGCCAGTGGCCTGCGGCTGACCGCCCGGTGAAGCCATCGCCGGCAGCGGGGCCGGCACCCGCGCCGTAAAATCGTTGCCTCACACCCCGCGCCACCCGCAGCGGGGTGTTGTCGTTGGCGCGGCTTGCGCATCAGGCCGACCCGCGCACCCATTTCAACAACAGCATCACGGTACAGCCGTTGATCCACCCTGGCGTAGACGATGGAACTCCCCAAACTTCAACCTGGCAAGCGGCTGGCGCTGCCGCGCCCCTCCACCTCGGCCGATGCCTTGCTGCTGGCCGAGCTGGCCCAGCGCGAGAAGGCCGCGGGGCGGCTGGTGGCCATCGTCTGCGCCGATGCCGGCGATGCCCATCGCCTGCAGGATGAGCTGAAGTTCTTCGCGCCCGAGCTGCGGCTGACGCTGTTCCCCGACTGGGAGACCCTGCCTTACGACAGCTTCTCGCCGCACCAGGACCTGATCAGCGAACGGTTGGCCACGCTCTGGGCCATTCGGCAGGGCCAGGCTGATGTGGTGCTGCTGCCGGCCACCACGGCGCTGTACCGCCTGGCGCCGCCCGCCTTCCTGGCTGGCTACACCTTCCACTTCAAGGCCGGGCAGACGCTGGACGAAGCCGCGCTCAAAAGCCAGCTGACGCTGGCCGGCTACACCCACGTCAACCAGGTGGTGAGTCCGGGCGAGTACGCCGTGCGCGGCAGCCTGATCGACCTGTTCCCCATGGGCAGCCCGCTGCCCTACCGCGTGGACCTGTTCGACGACGAGATCGACACCATCCGGGCGTTCGACCCCGACACGCAGCGCAGCCTGTACCCGGTGCCCGAAGTGCGCCTGCTGCCGGGCCGCGAGTTCCCCATGGACGACGCGGCGCGCGCGCGCTTTCGCAGCCGCTGGCGCGAGCTGCTCGAGGGCGACCCCACACGCAGCCGCATCTACAAGGACATGGGCAACGGCGTCGCCACCGCCGGCATCGAGTACTACCTGCCGCTGTTCTTTGACGACACGGCCACGGTGTTCGACTACCTGAGCGGTGCCACCGCCGGGTCGACCCCGAGGGAGGCAGCGTCCGCCGAGCCGTCCTCGCTGGTGCTGGTGCTGCACGGCGACCTGGAAGCCGCCTTCCAGCAGTTCTGGCAGGACACGCAGGAGCGCCACCGCCTGGTGCAGGGCGACCCCGACCACCCGGTGCTGCCCCCCGCGGCGCTGTTCCTGAACGCCGAGCAGTTCTATGTGGCCGCCAAGCCGCATGCACAACTCGCACTGCGCCGGGCCGACCAGGTCAGCGACGAGCAGCAGGCCACGGCCTATGCCGAGTTCGCCCCCCTGCCCGACCTCTCGGTCGTGCGCGGCGCCGACGACCCGCTGCAGCGCCTGCAGGCCTTTGTGCAGGCCGCGCCCCGGCAGGGTCTTCGCGTGCTGGTGCTGGCCGAGAGCGAGGGCCGGCGCGAAAGCCTGCTGGACTTCCTGCGCGCCTCGCACCTGAACCCGCCCGCCTTCGACCACCTGGCCGAGTTCCGCGCCAGCGACGAGCCCCTCGGCATCGCCACCGCTGCGCTGGCCGCCGGATTCGGCTGGCCCGAGGGCGGCGTGGCCTTGGTCACCGAGACCGAGCTGTTCGCGGGCGGCACGGGCGTGCGCCGACGGCGCCGGCAGGAGCAGCAGAGCGACCTGGACACGCTGATCAAGGACCTGTCCGAGCTGAAGGTGGGGGACCCCGTCGTCCACAGTGCCCACGGCATCGGCCGCTACCACGGCCTGGTCAACATGGACGTGGGCCAGCTGAACCCCGACGGCAGCCCCGCGCTGCAGGAATTCCTGCACCTGGAGTACGCGGGCAACGCCACGCTCTACGTGCCCGTGAGCCAGCTGCACCTGATCGGCCGCTATTCGGGCGTGGCGCCCGAGCAGGCGCCGCTGCACAAGCTGGGCGGCAGCCAGTGGGAGAAGGCCAAGCGCAAGGCCGCCGAGCAGGTGCGCGACGCGGCAGCCGAGCTGCTCAACATCTACGCGCGTCGCGCCGCGCGCGAGGGCCATGCCTTCCGCTTTGCCGAGAACGACTACGCGCAGTTCGCGCAGGACTTCGGCTTCGAGGAGACGGCCGATCAGCACGCCGCCATCACGGCGGTCATCAACGACATGATCTCGCCCCAGCCCATGGACCGGCTGGTCTGCGGCGACGTGGGCTTCGGCAAGACCGAGGTGGCGCTGCGCGCGGCCTTCGTGGCCGTGACGGGCGGCAAACAGGTCGCGTTTTTGGCACCCACCACCTTGCTGGCCGAGCAGCATTACCAAACGCTGGTCGACCGCTTTTCGCGCTGGCCGATCAAGATCGCCGAGATGAGCCGCTTTCGCTCGGCCAAGGAGATCAAGGCGGCCGCCACGGGCATCGCCGAAGGCACGGTCGACATCGTGGTCGGCACGCACAAGCTGCTGTCGGAAAGCGTGCAGTTCAAGAACCTGGGCCTGCTGATCATCGACGAGGAGCACCGCTTTGGCGTGCGCCACAAGGAGGCCATGAAAGCCCTGCGCGCCGAGGTCGACGTGCTGACGCTGACGGCCACGCCCATCCCGCGCACCATGGGCATGGCGCTGGAAGGCCTGCGCGACCTCTCGGTCATCGCCACCGCGCCGCAGCGCCGCCTGGCCATCAAGACCTTTGTGCGCAGCGAAAGCAATGGCGTGATCCGCGAGGCCGTGCTGCGCGAGCTCAAGCGCGGCGGCCAGGTCTACTTCCTGCACAACGAGGTCGAGACCATCGAGAACCGCCGCCAGGCCCTGGAGGAGCTGCTGCCCGAGGCACGCATCGCCGTCGCCCATGGCCAGATGCCCGAGCGCGAGCTGGAAAAGGTGATGCGCGACTTCGTCGCCCAGCGCCACAACATCTTGCTGTGCTCGACCATCATCGAGACCGGCATCGACGTGCCCACGGCCAACACCATCGTCATCAGCCGCGCCGACAAGTTCGGCCTGGCGCAGCTGCACCAGCTGCGCGGCCGCGTCGGGCGCTCGCACCACCAAGCCTATGCCTACCTGATGGTGCCGGACATCGACAGCCTGACCAAGCAGGCCGAGCAGCGCCTGGACGCCATCCAGCAGATGGAAGAGCTGGGCTCGGGCTTCTACCTGGCCATGCACGACCTGGAGATCCGCGGCGCCGGCGAGGTGCTGGGCGAGAACCAGAGCGGCAACATGATGGAGGTGGGCTTCCAGCTCTACAACGAGATGCTGGCCGACGCCGTGAAGGCGCTGAAGGCCGGCAAGGAGCCCGACCTGCTCAGCCCCATGCAGGCCACCACCGAGATCAACCTGCACGTGCCCGCCCTGCTGCCCACCGATTACTGCGGCGACGTGCAGCTGCGCCTGTCCCTCTACAAGCGCCTGGCCACGGCCAAGACCAACGACCAGGTCGACCGCATCGTCGAAGAGCTGGTCGACCGCTTTGGCAAGCTGCCGCCGCAGGCGCAGGCGCTGATCGACGTGCACCGGCTGCGCGTGCTGTCGCAGCCCTATGGCGTGCAAAAGGTGGACGCCGCACCCGGCGTGATCCACATCACCTTCAAGCAGGGCGCCTCGGTCGAGCCGCTGGCCATCATCCACCTCATCCAGAAGAACAAGCACATCAAGCTCGCCGGCAACGACAAGCTGCGCATCGAACGCGCCCTGCCCGAGGCCAAGGACCGCGCGCAGATGGTGCGCGACGTGTTGCGCAGCCTGGGCAAGCCGGCCGAAGCCGTGGCCGCGCCCGCGCAGGCCTGAACCCGCTTGAGCCCCTCCACCCCAGACACCCCCCACCATGACCCAACCGATTGCCCCCGTGCCGCTGGACAAGGCCTACCAGCTGCTGAACCACGGGCCCACCGTCCTGGTGTCGGCCCGCCACCAGGGTGTGGACGACGTCATGGCCGCGGCCTGGGCCTGCGCGCTGGACTTCAGCCCGCCCAAACTCACCGTGGTGCTCGACAAGATGACCCGCACGCGCGAGCTGGTGCAGCACAGCGGCCACTTCGTGATCCAGGTGCCCACGGTGGCGCAGCTGGACCTGACCTACCAGGTGGGGCAACGCAGCCTGCACCAGCAACCCGACAAGCTGGCGCGCGGCGGGGTCGAGCTGTTCGACCTCGACGGGCGTGACCTGCCGCTGGTCGCGGGGTGCGCGGCCTGGCTGGCGTGCCGGCTCATCCCCGAGCCCCACAACCAGCAGGCCTACGACCTGTTCATCGGCGAGGTCGTCGCCGCCTGGTCGGACACGCGGGTCTTCCGCGACGGGCGCTGGCGCTTCGAAACCGCCGACGCTGCCCTGCGCACCCTGCATTACGTGGCCGGCGGGCGCTTCTACGCCATTGGCGACGCGCTGGACGCCGACCAGGACGTGAAGGACTGATCCCCACCCACCCAGGTGCCGCCCCGCGGCGCAAAGGGCTGCCACACGGCTGCAGACGTGGCCACCAACCACCGGTTCCAGCGCTTGAGCCACGCCAGCAGGCCTGCATGTCATCGGCATGACTTATGCCCACAGCCTGTGGGCTGACCTGTGGAAAACCCTAGGAATATCCTCGGCAAGCCTTGCCAGGCCTGGCTTTCGTCGGGGGTGCCCAATCTTTGGGCACGTTCAGCCCAGGCCGTGGGCCCGCCGGTGACGGAGCTCAGGACCGCCCTGCTGCGCCCAGGCTCATGCGCGCCGCAGCCATTTTCAGATTGGAGTATGATCGGCTTTCCGTTCAATTTGCAACGGAAACACATGCATACTGCATTGTCAAGCGACCCACACGCCCCTCATCCAGCGGTCTTCTGGCCGCCTTCTGGCTGAGCGCGCCCGGCCCCTGCCCGGCCTCTGGCTTTCGCACACCCCTGCCGACCTGTTTCCGCCGCGTGCACCACGCCGCGGGCTGCGGCAGCCATGGGTCGCGAAACGACCTGACGCATGCGCGACATGTGGATTTGTCCTACAGCGATCCCCCTGCCGGGGCGTTCAGTCTGTCGAGACATCCGGCCCCCTGCACCCACACCACCACGCCGATCCGCGCCGCAGGATCGGCTCGCATTTCCCCCACGAAGGAGCCCCTGATGCCTGACTCGCATCCCCCCAGCCGCCGACATTTCCTGCTGGCATCCAGTGCCGGTGTGGCACTCACCGGCATGGCCATGACCTTCCATGCCAACTCCAAAGAGTCCATCTCACTCGACCAGTACAAGCCCGAGTACTTCACGCCCGAAGAGTGGGCGTTCGTGCTCGCGGCCACCGCGCGCCTGATTCCGTCGGATGGCGAAGGCCCCGGTGCGCTGGAAACCCACGTGCCGGTCTTCATCGACCGCCAACTGAAGGGCGAGTACGGCAGCGCCGTGGACTGGTACATGACGGGGCCGCACGACCCCACAGCCCCGCCCGAGCGCGGCTGGCAAACGCCGCTGAACCCGGCCCAGCTCTACCGCAAGGCCATTCCGGTCTTCAACGCCTGGTGCCAGTCGCGCTGGCGCAAGGGCTTCCAGGACCTGACGCCTGAGCAGCAGGATGAAGCCCTGGTCGCGCTGCAGAAAGGCGAGGTCCAGCTGGAGCCCGAACTCAGCCTCTTCTTCACCACCCTGCTGGCCAACACCAAGGAAGGCTACTTCGCCGACCCCATGCATGGCGGCAACCACGGCATGCAGGCCTGGACCTACATCGGCTTTCCCGGTGCGCGGGCCAGCTTCAAGGAATGGGTGGACCAGCACAACGTCAAGTACCCGCTGGGTCCGGTGTCCATCAAAGGCGAGAGGGCTTGAGCCATGGCACGCACCGAACACAAAAAAGACGTGGTGATCGTCGGCCTGGGCTGGACGGGCGCCATCGCCGGCATTGAACTGGCGGCCGAAGGGCTGGACATCGTGGCGCTGGAACGCGGGCGCGACCAGAACACCGTGCCCGAATTCAAATACCCCAACCAGATCGACGAGCTGACCTACGGCGTGCGCCTGAAGAACATGCAGCACCCCAGCCAGCAGACGGTGACCATCCGCCGCACCGAGGCGGAAACCGCTTTGCCCTACCGCTCCATGGGCTCCTTCCTGCCGGCCAACGGCGTGGGCGGTGCGGGCACGCACTGGAACGGCCTGCTGTGGCGGCCGCAGCCCGAAGAAATCCAGCTGCGCAGCTACGTGAAGGAGAAATGGGGCGAGTCCATCATCCCGGCTGGCATGAACCTCATGGACTACCCGGTCAGCTATGACGAGCTGGAGCCGCACTTCACGCGCTTCGACCAGGTCGCGGGCATTTCGGGCAAGGCTGGCAACATCAAGGGCGCGATCCAGCCCGGCGGCAACCCCTTCGAAGGCTGGCGCTCGACCGAATACCCCATGCCGCCGCTGCCGGCCACCTACGACGCCACCAAGTTCGGCGACGCCTGCAAGGCCCTGGGCTACCACCCCTTCCCGGCGCCGGCCGGCATCGCGTCCACCGCCTACGTCAACCCCTACGGCATGCAGATGGCGCCGTGCAACTTCTGCGGCTTCTGCGAACGCTTCGGCTGCTATCAGTACTCCAAGTCATCGCCGCAGACGGCCATCCTCGACGCGCTCAAGCGCAAGCCCAACTTCAGCTACCGCACGCACGCCGAGGTGCTGCGCATCGAAAGCTCGCCCGACGGCAAAACGGCCACGGGCGTCACCTACTTCGACGCCATCAAGCAAGAAGAGGTGTTCCAGCCCGCCGACCTGGTGATCCTCTCGGCCTTTCAGCTGAACAACGTCCACCTGCTGCTGCTGTCTGGCATTGGCGAGCCCTACAACCCCGCCACCAACGAGGGCGTGACCGGCAAGAACTACGCCTACCAGATGAACGGCGGCGTGACCATGTTCTTCAAGGACGCCAACTTCAACCCCTTCATCGGCCACGGCTCGAACGGCATCTGCATCGATGACTTCAGCGTCAACCAAAACGACTTTGGCGCACTGGGCTTCATCGGCGGGGCCTACTGGCGCGCCGGCACCTTCAACGGGCAACCGATCCGCTCCATGACGCTGCCGGCCGGCACGCCCAGCTGGGGCTCCGGCTGGAAGAAGGCCATCAAGACGTGGTATGGCCACTCCATGTCCATCGGCACGCACGGCTCGCACATGGCCTACCGCGCCAACCACCTGGACCTGGACCCGACCTACAAGGATCCACACGGCCGGCCCTTGATGCGCATGACCTTCAACTGGCAGGACAACGACCTCAAGATGAACCAGTACATGAAGCTCAAGGCCGGCGAGGTGGGCAACGCCATGAAGCCCGACCTGATCCAGCTGGGCTTCAAGGACAAGGGCGCCATGTTCGACGTGCGGCCCTATCAGACCACGCACACCACGGGCGGGCACATCATGTCCACCAACCCGCGCGAAGGCGTGGTGAACCGCTACTGCCAGGCCTGGGACAAGCACAACGTGTTCGTCATGGGCGCGGGCAACTTCGTGCAGAACACCCAGTACAACCCCACCGGCATGATCGGTGGCCTGGCGTACTGGATGGTGCATGCGATCCGCACGCAATACCTGCGCAACCCGCGCCCCCTGGTCTGAGGAGCACGCCATGAACAAAGCCCTCCGAATCCTGGGTGTGCTGGTGCTGCTGGCCATCCTGGCGACGCTCGCCCTGCGCTACGTGCCCGTCAGGCTCACGCCCCCCAACGAAGCGCTGGCGGCCGACTGGAAAGCCGAGCCCGGCCGCGGCGAATACGTGATGCGCGCCGGCGACTGCATGGCCTGCCACACCGCCGACGGCGGCTCGCCCATGGCCGGCGGCCGCGGCATCGCCAGCCCCATGGGCACCATCTGGTCGTCCAACATCACGCCGGACAAGGACACCGGCATCGGCAACTGGACCCTGGACCAGTTCCGCGCCGCCATGGTCGACGGCGTGAGCGCCAGCGGCGCCCACCTGTACCCGGCCATGCCGTACGAAAACTACCGCTTCATGAGCGAGAGCGACATCCGCGCCCTGTACGGCTACCTGATGACCGAGGTCAAGCCGGTCAAGAACGAGGTGCAGGCCACGCAGCTGAGCTTCCCGTTCAACCTGCGCTTCGGCATCCGCGCCTGGAACTGGCTGGCCCTGTCGGGCGATTCGGCGTTCAAGGCCGCCAGCAGCGATGCGCTGCAAAGCCGCGGCCAGTACCTGGTCGAAGGCGCCGGCCACTGCGCCGCCTGCCACAGCCCGCGCACGGCCTTCATGGCGCAGGACGGCACCCGCGTGGGCGACGCCAACTTCCTGACCGGCGGCGTGCTCGACGGCTGGGACGTGCCTGCACTGCGTGGCGCCAATGCGCCGATCCAGAAATGGTCCACGGCCGAGCTGGCGGCCTACCTGGCCACGGGACGCAATGCCCACGCCATCGCCAACGGCGAAATGGCGCTGGCCATCGAGCACTCGCTGCAGTACCTGAGCGACCACGACCTGAGCGCCATGGCCACCTTCCTCAAAGGCCTGGATGGCCAGGCCGTGCAGGACGTGCCCACGCAGGTCGCCATGCCCGGCCCGCGCGCCACGCCCGCAGCCGATGCCGACCAAGCCGGGCAGGCCACCGCCAAGCTGCTGACCGCGGCCTCGCCCGACATGCCCCTGGGCGCGCGCCTGTACCTCGACAACTGCGCCGCCTGCCACTTCGTCACCGGCAAGGGCGCGGCCGAGATCTTCCCGGAGCTGCAGGGCAACACCATGGCACTGGGCAAAGACCCCGGGCCGCTGGTGTCGGTGATCCTCAACGGCACGGCCGTGCCATCGACGGACCGCCGCCCCATGCGCCTCGTCATGCAAGGCTATGCCGATCGCCTGAACGACGAGGAAGTCGCCGCGCTGGCGAGCTTTGTGCGCTCGGCTTGGGGCAACCAAGCCAGCGCGGTCACCCCGCAGCAGGTGGCCAAGGCCAGGTCGGCCAAGCACGGCGAGTGACTGGCACCATGCAGTATGCAGGCAAAGCCGTTTCAAAACAAACGACAATGTCTGCATACTGCATTCCTGCATCCGCCAGACGGGGCACTCCGATGGGCAGGCCTCGTTCACCCCTCCGCTGCGCCCTGAACCACGGCACAGCCACGCTGCCCTCGGTCTGAGTCCGAGGACTTGCCCCCAGGCGCATGACCCGACGCGGCGTGCCGCGTGCCGCATGCCCCCAAGCCGGGCGATGCGGATGCCCCACGAACAACCGGCCGCCAGGCAAGCCTGGCGGCCGGTTGCTGCATCTGCGGTTCGGGCCGGGCAGCGCAAGGCCAGCCCGGCACCTCACCCTCAGTGCGCCGATGCGCTGGAGGCGCCGAGGCCGGTTTCCGACCGCACCTGTTGCGCCTCGAACGCCTGCTGCTCGCGCTTGGCGCGGGCGCTGGAATCGGTGGCAGAGAACAGCCAGATGCCCAGGAAGCCGATGGTCATGGAGAACAGCGCGGGCGAGGCGTAGGGGAACGGCGCCGAGCCGGCCGCGTTGCCCAGCGTGGTCTCCCACACCGAGGGCGACAGCACGGTGAGCACCACCGACGAGATCAGACCCAGGAAGCCCCCGATGACGGCGCCGCGCGTGGTGCACCCCTTCCAGAGGATGGACAGGAACAGCACCGGGAAGTTGGCCGAGGCCGCCACGGCGAAGGCCAGCGACACCATGAAGGCGATGTTCTGCTTCTCGAACGCGATGCCCAGCAGCACGGCCACCACACCCAGGCAGATCGTGGTGATGCGCGACACGCGCAGCTCGGCATGGGTGTCGGCCTTGCCCTTCTTCAGGATGGTGGCGTAGATGTCGTGCGACACGGCCGAGGCACCCGACAGCGTCAGCCCGGCGACCACGGCCAGGATGGTGGCGAAGGCCACGGCCGAGATGAAGCCGTAAAAGACGTTGCCGCCCACGGCCTTGGCCACCAGCACCGCGGCCATGTTCGAGGCCCCCGCGCCGCCGTTGATCACGCCTTTGACGGTGTCCGAGAACTCGGGGTTGGTCAGCACCAGCGTGATGGCGCCAAAGCCGATGATGAAGATCAGCAGGTAGAAGTAGCCGATCCAGACCGTGGCCCAGCCGACCGACTTGCGGGCTTCCTTGGCATCGGGCACCGTGAAGAAGCGCATCAGGATGTGCGGCAGACCGGCGGTGCCGAACATCAGCGCCATGCCGAAGGAAATGGCCGAGATCGGGTCTTTCACGAAACCGCCCGGGCCCATGATGGCCAGGCCGGCCGCGGCGGCCTCTTCCGGCGACTTGCCGGTGTTGCTGGCGATCTGCGTGCGCACCTCGACCGACTTGGCGAACAGCGCCTCAAATGAGAAGCCGAACTTCTGCATGACCATGAAGGCCATGAAGCTCACGCCGGCCAGCAGCAGCACGGCCTTGATGATCTGCACCCAGGTGGTGGCCGTCATGCCGCCGAACAGCACGTAGATCATCATCAGCACGCCCACGAGCACCACGGCCACCCAGTAGTCCAGGCCAAACAGCAGCTTGATGAGCTGCCCCGCGCCCACCATCTGCGCGATCAGGTAGAACGCCACCACCACCAGCGTGCCCGCGGCCGCGAACGCGCGGATCGGACCTTGCTCGAAGCGGTAGCCGGCCACGTCGGCAAAGGTGAACTTGCCCAGGTTGCGCAGGCGCTCGGCCAGCAGGAAGGTGAGGATGGGCCAGCCCACCAGGAAGCCGATGGAGTAGATCAGGCCGTCATAGCCCGTCATCATCACCGCGGCCGAAATGCCCAGGAAGGACGCGGCCGACATGTAGTCACCGGCAATGGCCAGGCCATTCTGAAAGCCCGTGATGCCGCCGCCGGCGGTGTAGAAATCGGCCGCCGACTTGGTGCGGCCGGCCGCCCACTTGGTGATGTAGAGCGTGGCCGCCACGAAGGCGACGAACATGCCGATGGCGATCCAGTTGGTGGGTTGCTTGGCCACCTGGCCGACATCGCCACCGGCGGCCCAGGCCGTCGGTGCCCATGCCGCCAGCGCCAGCGCCGAGACCAGCCAGGTCGAAGACGTGCGGTTCGTGTTCATCGTTGCGCCTCCTCGAGGATCTCGCGCGTCAGGCGGTCGTACTCGCCGTTGGCCTTGCGGATGTACAGCGCGGTGATGACGATGGTGAACAGGATCAGGCCCAGGCCCATGGGGATGCCCAGCGTGCTCACGCCGTCGCCCAGCGGCTTGGCCAGAAAGGCCTTGTCGAACGCGATCAACGCGATGTAGCCGTAGTAGACGACCAGCATCACGACGGTCAGCGACCAGCCCAGCCGCCCCCGTTTTCGCCGCAGCTCCTGGTACTTGGGATTCGCCTGAATCCGTTGGACGATGACCTCGTCTTGCATGCTTGTCTCCTGTTGTGGCCTGCGATGCGCCCACGGCATCGCGCGGGCAGATCATTGAGGCAATCGAGACACACCATGTGACGGTGAAAAGATTCGTCACATTGGCGCTGCAATGTGATGAACAGGTGGTATTCGCCCTGTGCGTTGGTCATTCAATCGCTGTGCACCGGTACTGCAGGCAGCCTGTGCTCAGGTGCCCGGGCGCGCGGGCGGCTGAATGTTGCCGGCGCCCGCCGGCGCCTGGTCACGTCAGGCCAGCGCGCCCTCGCGCTGCAACAGCAGGCGCTTGCGCGCCACCCCCCAGCGGTAGCCGGACAGGGCGCCGTCGCGCCGCACCACGCGGTGACACGGGATGGCCACGGCCAGGCGGTTGGCCGCGCAGGCCTGGGCCACGGCGCGCACGGCCTGCGGTGAGCCGATGCGCGCCGCGATCTCGGCATAGCTCACCGTGCTGCCCGGCGGCACCTCGCGCAAGGCCTGCCACACGCGCTCCTGAAACGCCGTGCCGCGCACATCCAGCGGCAGGTTCAGGCCCAGCTGCGGCGCCTCCACAAAGCCCACGACCTGGGCCACCAGGCGCTCGTAGTGGGCGTCGCCGCCCACCAGCTGGGCACGCGGGAACTGGTCCTGCAGCTCGCGCAGCAGCAGCTCGGGGTCATCGCCCAGTGCAATCGCGCAAATGCCCTGCGCACTCTGCGCCACCAGGATGGCCCCCAGGGCGCACTGCCCTAGCGCAAAGTGGATCTGCACGCCCGTGCCACCGGCCTGGAAGGCCCGTGCCCCCATGCCCAGGCGCTGGCCCACGGTGTCGTAGAACCGGCTGTTCGACTGGAACCCGGCGTCGTAGATCGCATCGGTGACGCGCGCGTCGTCGAGCAAGGCCTGCCGCAGGCGGCGCGCGCGGTGGGCAGCCGCATAGGCTTTGGGCGTGAGCCCGGTCTCGGCCCGGAACACGCGGTGGAAGTGGTGCGCGCTCAAGCCGGCCTGTGCAGCCAGCTCGGCCAACGACGGCAGTGTGTCGGTCGGCCCCGTCTGCTCGATGAGGCGGCAGGCTTGCGCCACCCACGCGGCGCGATCGGCGGCACGCGCGCTCTGGTCGGCCTGGTGGCGCCGGCTGGCGCGGTAGCCCGCGGCCTCGGCCGCCTGTGCCGAGTCGAAGAAGACCACGTTCTCGCGCCGGGGCCGGCGCGCCAAGGCACTGGGCCGCGCATAGACACGCGTGGTGCGCACGCCATAGACGAAGTGCGCGTCGGCCCCGGCGTCGCGTTCGCAGACGGCCTGCCAGCGCGCGGCCTCGCTGGCGTAAGGCGCACGCTGGTGGGCGTCGGCGGCACGGTCGGTGTCATCGGGTTGTTGCGGGCGCACCGCCAGGGCCGGCGGCGACAAGGGCTGAGGTGAACGTGGGGTCATGGTCAGGACCAGGCAAAGCATGAACGTGGCCACAGCTTAGGCCGGAGCGGGCACCGGCAACATCGGTTTCTTGCGCTTGAATTCGAGGCGGTCGATTCCGGGGCGGATGCTCGTCACCCTCTGGAACTCGGCCGGTGGCACGTGGCCTGCTCGACCTGCCAAGCCGCAGCCGGCTGAACGCGGGCCTGGGCCGCTGCACCGAGCCCCAGGCTGGAGCCAGGCTGCGAGCCGCGCCGAACACGCAGGCGGTGTCACACGAGCGGCAGCGCATGAGCACCCTCACCCGCCGCGCGTGGCGCTCGCCGTGCGAACTGCAGTTCATGGGTGGCCGCTGTTGCAGACCAGGATCTTCCCGGTGGACGGACGCACGTCACAGGACAGAGGGGCGTTCGAATCACAGTGAGATGGGACGACGGCGCCCCCGAATCCGACTCGATGCGTCAGGCGTCAGGCGTCAGGCGTCAGGACAGTATGCAGCCGCGCTCGTTTCAACATGAACGGCAACCTCACCATACTGCCATTCGATCAACGTTGAAGCCCATCACCAGACGCCCAAGCCGCCGACACCCAGGCCCAGCCGCGCAACGCGGCGCAGCCCGCTGCACGGGGCTGGCATCAGGCCGCAGGCGGCTCGGGCCAGCGCGTGGGCACCGGCGAGGCCTGCTCCCAGAAGCGCGCCATGCGCAGCACACCCACGTCGTCGAACCGACGCCCGGCAATCTGCAGGCCGATGGGCAGGCCTTCGGGCGAGTAGCCGCAGTTGATGGACACGGCGGGCTGGCCCGACTGGTTGAACACGCTGGTGAAGTGCGGGTCGCGGCCCGGGTGTGCCTTGTCGCTGCGGATGGCATCGGCGGCAAACGGCAGGCCGGCGGACACCGGCGACAGCACGAAGTCGTAGGGCTGCGTGGCCTTGACCGTGCTTTCGGCCATGGCCTGGCACAGCGTGAAGGCGCGGAAGCTGTCTTCGGGCGTCATGCGGGCCGCGTACTCGGCGGCCTGCTGGTAGTAGCGTGCGGCCTTGGCGGCCCGCTCGGGCGGCATGGCCGCCAGCTCGACGCGCGCGCGCATGCAGAAAAAGCCCGTCATGCCCTGGCGCACCTCGGGCGCCACCCATTCGGCCAAGGGCTCGACGATGGCACCGGCCTGCTCGAACACGCGTGCGGCCGCCAGCACCGCCTGCAGCACGGGCTCGTCCACGGACCAGGCCGCGCCGGGGTCGGTCCACAGCCCGATGCGCAGGCCCTTCACCGACAGGTCCAGGTTCAGCCAGGGCAAGTCGGCGGACGGCAGGCTCAGGTAATCGCGGGCGTCGGGCTGGGCAATTTCGCGCATCAGCAGCGCGGCGTCGCGCACGGTGCGCGTCAGTGGGCCGATGCAGCGGGCGTTGGCCGGCGGGTCCACGGGCACGCGGCCCTGGCTGGGCTTGAGCCCCACCGCTCCGCAGAACGCCGCCGGGATGCGCACCGAGCCGCCGATGTCCGTCCCCAGGTGCAGCGGCCCATAGCCGGCCGCGACGGCCGCGCCCGCGCCCGAGCTGGAGCCCCCGGTGTTGCGCGAGAGGTCCCACGGGTTGCGCGTGAGGGGGTGGAAGCTGGACGCCGCCGCCGGCAGGAAGCCGAAGTCTGGCATGGTGGTTTTGCTGACAATGACGGCGCCTGCCTCGCGCAGGCGGGCCGCGGCGGGCGCGTCGTCGGGAGACGGCGACAGCACCGTGGCCGCGCTGCCCATGGGCGTGGGCACGCCACGGGTGCGGATGTTTTCCTTGAGCGTGACGGGCACGCCATCGAGCCGGCCCTGCGGCGCCTTCGCCCGCCAGCGCGCCTCCGAGGCCCGCGCCTGCGCCAGCGCGGCATCGGCGTCGAGCGCATAGGTGGCCTGCACGTGCGGCTCCCACTGCGCGATGCGGTCGAGCACGGCGCGCGTCACCTCGACGGGCGACAGCGCGCCCTGCGCGTACTGCGTCAACAGATCCTGGGCGCTCAGGGCGTACAAAGGCTGGGTCATGCAAGTCTCCTGTTGGCGTTGAAACGGGGCACTGTGCAGGCGCGGGCCGGTGCGCGCTGCGCCGCAGGTGACGCGCAGGCGTCAGCGCGGCGGAGCAAGGGAGATCGCCGCCCCATGCGCCTGGTCGGTCATGCAGGGCAATGCCGATCACCTGAACGACGAGAAAGTCGCATGAACAAACTCAGCTGTTCACTTAGATCGTCAATTGGCTCTGGAAATCAAATTCAGGTCTATATCAGGCTCCGGATAATGAATTACGCCAAGTTGCCTTGACTCAACCAAAACGCCACCCCCCAAACCAGACCAGTCTTCAAACCCAGGGAGAAATTCTCCATTTTCATAATCAAAAACCACAACTCCAACCGCCTCCCCGCCAAGGCTGACAACATCACCCACTTGTATTTTCTCACCAGATAAGTATTTCATTTTCAAAAATGACTCTCATATTTATGCAGCAATCAATCCTCTCCCGCATTGGCACTTACACTCGTTGCTGAAAATTCATTCGCTTCAGGATTTCAGGCAGCACCGGGTAACAGTCTGAGCAGGCGTTCATCCGTTTCAAACGCGAGGGAACCGAGACAAAAGACCCATGCTGTTCTGTTTGAGCAAGGCGATTGCGGATTCACGGCACGCCCCGCCCTTCGTCATGGGCCATGGCCAGGCCCCGCCACACCGCACCTGGGCGCCCGGCTGACCCGCCTGGCCTCAATCGGCGTAGATGCCGGCCTTCTTGATGATGGGGCCCCACTTGCTGATTTCAGCCTGCAGATGGCTGCGCAGGCCTTCGGGCGTCACCTTGTCGGGCGACGGAATCTCGGCATTCAGCTCACCCAGCTTTTTCTGGACCATGGGGTCGGCCAGCGCCACCTTGAGCGCCTGGTTCAACCGGTCGACCACCGCCTTGGGCGTGCCCTTGGGCGCGTACAGCCCGTGCCAGACCTTGACTTCGAAGCCCTTCATGCCCTGCTCGTCCAGCGTGGGCACACTGGGGATGGCCGGCAGGCGCTTGAGCGTGGTGACGCCGTAGGCCTTGAAGCGCTTGTCCTGGATGTAGGGCACGGTCTGCGTGGTCTGGTCGCACAGCAGATCGACCTGGCCGCCCAGCAAGTCGTTCAGCGCCGGGCCCGTGCCCTTGTACGGCACGGTGGTCAGCTCGGTGCCCAGGGCGCTCATGAACATCAGGCCGCACAGGTGCGACACGGCGCCCAGGCCGGCGTTGGCCAGCGTGATCGCCTTGCCCTGGGCTTTGGCATGGGCCTGCAGCTCGGCCAGCGTGTTGGGCCCGAAGTCTTTGCGGCCCAGCACCGTCATGGGCACATCCAGCACCTGGCCGATGTACTCGAAGTCTTTCAGGGGGTCGAAGCTGAGCTTGCGGTAGAGCGCCGGCGCCGTGGCCATGCCCATGTGGTGCAGCAGCACGGTGTAGCCGTCGGGCTGGGCGCGGGCCACCTTGGCCGAGGCGATGGTGCCGCCGGCGCCCACCGCGTTGTCGACCAGCACGGTCTGGCCCAGTTCGCGGCTCATGGGCACGGCCAGCAGCCGGGCCACCACATCGGTCGGACCACCGGCCGAGAACGGCACCGACACCGTCACCGCCCGCGAGGGGAAGGTGTCGGCCCACGCCGGGTTCAAGGCCATCAGGCCCCACACACCGGCCAGCACCGCGCCTTGAAGTTGGAACGTCTTGCGCTTCATCACGTCTCCTGAAAACGGGGCCGCGCAAGGTTCTCACGAAGCCCGCAGACACAAAAAAGGCCAGGGTCACTGGCCAGTCGGCCGGGTCATTGTGCCCAGCCCAGGAGGGATTGAAACGCGGGACAAACCCGCGTTCAGAGGCGCTGCGCCCCGGCCATCACAGGCCCAGTCCGCGTGCGCGCTGCACGATCTGTTCGGCCAGCTTGGCGACGGGTGCGTCCACCATCTTGCCGTTCAGGTTGAACACGCCGCCCTTGTGCTTGGCGAAGCCGTCCAGCACGGCGTGCGCCCAGGCCAGCTTCTCGGGCGTGGGTGCAAACGCCGTGTGCACGGCAGCGACCTGCGCGGGGTGGATGCACAGCTTGCCGCCAAAGCCGCCGCGCAGCGCGCGCTCTGCCTGGGCCTGCACCACCGCCATGTCCTTGGTTTCGGACGACACGCCGTCGAACGGCGCCGGCAGGCCGGCCAGGCGCGCGGCCAGCACCACGGCCATGCGCGGCGCATACAGCTCGGGGCCGTCAGGGCCGCAGGACAGGCCCAGATCGGCCTGGAAATCCAGGTCGCCGAACAGCAGGCGCAGCACCTGCGGCGACTCGGCCACAGCCTTGGCGTTGTCCAGGCCCGCAGCCGACTCGATGATGGGCCAGATGGCGCCGGCCGGCCCCATGGCCTTGGCCACGCGGTCGATGTCGGCGGGGTCTTCGGCCTTGGGCAGCACCACCGAGGTGATCCCCAGCTTCACGAGGTCGGGCAGCACCGCCACGTCGTCGTCGTGCCAGGGCGTGCCGGGCGCGTTGATGCGCACCATCAGGCGGGCGCGATCGGCGGGCGGCAAGGCCTCGACGGCCTGGACGAAGTGACCGCGCACCAGGACCTTGTCGTCAGGCGCGACCGCGTCTTCCCAGTCGACGATGACGGCGCCCGCGCCCGCGCCCAGGGCCTTGGCAAAGCGCTCGGGCCGGTTGCCCGGCACGAACAGCAGCGAGGCGATGGCCGCCAGCGGGTGACCGGCGGCGCGCTGGATGGGGGTGACCGCGCTCATCACGCACCCCCGCCGATCAGCTTGCCGACGCGGGGCCAGCTGGCGATGTTCCACAGCGCGGCCACGGCGGCGGTCGCTTCGGCTTCGGTGGCGCCCTGGCTGTAGGTCGCCAGACGAATCGCCTTCTGCGTGATCTCGTCGCGGCTCAGCGTGTTGCCGGGGTCGCCCTTGGGCTCGTCGACGCGGCCGTCCAGCGTGCGGCCGTCCGCCGTCTGCACCGTGACCTTGCCGATCCAGCGCGCGGGGTAAGCGCCATCGACTTCGGGGTCCAGCACCATCTCGACCTTGTCGCGCAAGGCCACCGTGGGCGCGGCCTGGAAATGGTCGTCGAACTCGGCCAGGCCGGCGTGCTCGTACTGCGCCACCAGCGCCAGCACGGTGCCCATGCTGAACTTGGACTGGTGCACGGTGCTGGGGTTGACCACCGGGCCCAGCACGTCGATGGCACCCTGGTGCACGCGCGTGGTGACCTTGACGATGTCGTCGATCTTGAGGGCGTTGTCCTTCATCACCTTGAGCAGCGCGTCGGCCGCGGGGTGGGTGTGGCGGCAGCTGGCGTGGTACTTGAACGAGGTTTCCACCGTGGCCCAGCGCGTGCCCAGGCGGTCGTTCAGCTTGCTCACGTCGGAGTCGGTCGACATGCCCTTGGCCATGCCCTGCAGGCCGTCCAGGATGTCGGCCGCGCCGGTGAAGCCGTCTTTGGCCAGGTAGGCCGCCATCAGGCCCGCGCCGCTGGCGTGCGCCGTGTGCAGCTGCTTGCTGTCGGCGGCGGTGCGCAGGAATTCCCACAGGCCGGCGGCCGTGGTGCCGGCCGAGCCCAGGGCGTGGTTCATCTGCTCGGGCGACAGGCCCAGCAGGTTGCCGACCGCCGCGGCCGACGCCAGCGTGCCGGCCGTGCCCGTGGTGTGGAAGATGCGGTAGTGCGAGCGGCCCAGGAATTCGCCCACGCGGATGCCGACCTCGTAGCCGGCCACGCTGGCGGCCAGCAACTGCTTGCCGCTGGCCCCGATGGCCTGCGCCACGGCCACGGCAGGCGAGAACACCACGGTGGCCGGGTGGAACACCGAGCCGTTGTGCACGTCGTCCTGCTCGGCCACGTGCGAGGCGGCGCCGTTGCACATGGCGGCCACGTAGGGGCTGGTGCTGCCGCGGGTGGTCATCACCTCGGACGGACCGTCGGCCGGGCCCTGGCTCAGCGCAAACTTCGTGATGCTGGCCACCGGGCGCGAGCCATGGCCCGCCAGCGCCGAGCCAAACCAGTCGACCAGCAGGTCTTCGATCTTGGCCACCACGTCGGCCGGAATGGCCTCGAATTTCAGTTCGGCGGCAAAGCGCGCCAGGTCTTGGGTTGCGGTCATGGTGTTCAATCCATCAACAAACATCAAAGGCAGTATGGTGGCATTCTCGTTTTTCAATCAACGGGAACAGGGTCATACTGGGTTAACTTTCAATCCGGCAGGCTGTCGCGCTCAGGTGCCCTGAGCCACGTTCAGCAGCAGCGCGCTCAACTCGGCCGGGTGCGTGACCATGGCATCGTGCCCGGCCGCCATCTCGACATAGTGCCAGCGCGACTGCCCCGCGGCCGGCGCGGCCTGCGCGTGTTGCTCGGCCCAGGCCCGGGCCTGGTCGCGCGACACGCTGGTGGGCGCGAAATGCGGCGTGACGGCGATGTAGGTGCAGGGCACGCCATGGCCCACCGGGTGGTTCAGCGTGATCGGCGTGTCGTAGGTCGACAAGGGGTGCGGCGTGCAGCGGGCGCTGACCCAGGCGGCCTGGGCCTCGTCGCTGATGCCGAAGAACTTGACGGCCGGCACGGCCATGGACACGCCGCCCGAGCTGGCCTGCGCGGCATCGCGCACCTTGGCGGCCACGTGCGCGGGCATGGTGCTCAGCACCGATTGGCCGGCCACCGGAATCATCGCGTCCAGGTAGACCACGTGGCGCAGGCGCTCAGGCATGCGGTCGGCCACGCCGGTAATGGCGTTGCCGCCAAAGCTGTGCCCCACCAGCACCACGTCGTGCAGGTCTTCAAAGTGCAGCACGTTGGCCAGGTCGTCGACGAAGGTGTCGATGGCGATGTCGCGGCTCAGCAGGTGCGCGCGCTCGCCCACGCCAGTCTGCGTGGGCGTGAACACCGCATGGCCGGCGGCGCGCAGGCGTGCGGCCACGTCGCGCCAGCACCAGCCCCCGTGGTAGGCGCCGTGCAGCAGCACAAAGGTCGGCTTGGCCGAGGTGGTCATCGCGGGTCTCCTTCTGCGCGGGCGAGCGCAGGCAACGCGAACACAGGGTCTTGCTGGAGGACCAGGTCGCCTGCATTCAAATGCAGCTCGGTGCCGTCCGTCGCGGCCACGGGCGTGTCAAGCGGCTGATCGGCTTCGTCCACCTCGGTCAGCACAACACCGCCGAAGTGCGTGCCCGGCCAAGGCAGCACGTGCACGCGGGCGTCGGGGTGGATCTGGTGCTGTTCGCACAGGCGCAAGCAGGCCACGGCGTGATCCAGCTGGCGCTTCATCGTCAGCTCGCGCTCGGCCGGGTCCGGGTGCACGGCATGCAATGGATCGACCCGCGCGACCTGCTGCGTGTGCAGCAGCGTCAGCACGGCGTCAGAACGCATGCGGTGCTCCATGGTCCGGCGGGTGCGGCGTCAGATGGCCTGGCTGGCCTTCAGCGCCTCGATCTGCGCATCACTGCGGCCCAGCTCGCGCAGGATGGCGGCGCTGTGCTCGCCCACGGCCGGCACGGCGTCCATGCGGTAGTCGAAGGCCTTGTTGCGGCCCGGCGGCAGCAGCGCGGGGATGGTGCCGGCGGGCGAGCCCACCTCGGTCCAGCGGCCGCGCGCCTGCAGCTGCGGGTGCGCCCACAGGCCGGCCATGTCGTTCATGCGGGCGTTGGCAATCTTGGCCTCGTCCAGCCGCGCCTCGACCTGGGCCGTTGTCAGCTTGGCAAAGCGCTCGTCGATGAGGGCCTTGAGCTCGGCGCGGTTGGCGTTGCGCTTGGCGTTGGCGTCGAAGCGCGGGTCGGTGGCCAGCGCCGGGTCCTGCAGCGTCACGTCGCAGAACGCCTTCCATTCGCGCTCGTTCTGCAGGCCCAGCATCACGAAACCGCCGTCGCCGGCCGGGAACGGGCCGTAGGGATAGATGGACGCGTGCGAGGCGCCGGTGCGCGGCGGCGGCGTCTGGCCCTCGAAGGCGTAGTACATGGGGTACTGCATCCACTCACCGAGCGACTCGAGCATGGAGACGTCGATGTGGCTGCCCTCGCCCGTCTTGGCGCGCAGCAGCAGCGCCGACTGGATGCTGGTGAAGGCGTACATGCCAGCGGCGATGTCGGCGATGGAGTTGCCGGCCTTGCTCGGCGTGTCGGGCGTGCCGGTGATGGACAGGAAGCCCGCTTCCGACTGGATCAGCAGGTCATAGGCCTTTTTGTCGCGGTACGGACCGTCTTCGCCATAGCCCGAGATGTCGCAGACGATGAGCTGCGGGTTCTTGGCGTGCAGCGCATCGAACGACAGGCCCATGCGGGCCGCGGCGCCGGGTGCCAGGTTCTGCACCAGCACGTCGGCGCCGGCCAGCAGCTCGTTCAGCACGGCCATGGCGTCGGGGTTCTTCAGGTCCAGCGTCAGGCTTTCCTTGCTGCGGTTGGTCCACACGAAGTGCGAGGCCTCGCCGTTCACGCGCGTGTCGTAGGCGCGGGCGAAGTCGCCCACGCCCGGACGTTCCACCTTGATGACGCGCGCGCCGAGGTCGGCCAGCTGACGCGTACAGAACGGCGCGGCGATCGCGTGTTCCAGGGAAACGACGGTGATGCCGTCAAGGGGACGAGGTTTGGTCATGATGCCAGTATCCGTCTGTCAAACACAAAATATCATCGGCAACCCGTGCATACCCCTTTGGGCCAACAGGCTGACTGCTTGATGGGCCCCAAGGTCACGGCCTGGTCGCCCGCAGGCGGCGGCCGCACAGCGGCCCACCTTGCTGCGCGCCGCCCACGCCTGCCGCGCGCGGATCAGGCCGGGGGCGCGCACGCCGGCTCAGAACGAGCGCGGCAGGCCCAGCACGTGCTCGGCCACGAAGCTCAGGATCAGGTTGGTCGAAATCGGGGCCACCTGGTACAGGCGCGTTTCACGGAACTTGCGCTCCACGTCGTATTCGCAGGCGAAACCGAAGCCGCCGTGGAACTGGATGCAGGCGTTGGCCGCCTCCCAGCTGGCCTTGGCGGCCAGGTACTTGGCCATGTTGGCCTCGGCGCCCATGGGCTGGTGCGCGTCGAACAGCTCACAGGCCTTCCAGCGCATCAGGCTGGCGGCTTCCACCTCGATGTAGCTTTCGGCGATGGGGAACTGCACGCCCTGGTTCTGGCCAATGGGGCGGCCGAACACGATGCGGTCCTTCACGTACTTGCTCACGCGGTCGATGAACCAGTAGCCGTCGCCGATGCACTCGGCGGCGATCAGCGTGCGTTCGGCGTTCAGGCCGTCGAGGATGTACTTGAAGCCCTTGCCTTCTTCACCGATCAGGTTCTCTTCGGGAATCTCGAGGTTCTCGAAGAACAGCTCGTTGGTCTCGTGGTTCACCATGTTGAGGATGGGGCGCACGGTCATGCCCTTCTTCTCGGCTTCGCGCAGGTCCACCATGAAGATCGACAGGCCGTCGCTCTTCTTCTTGACCTCGGCCAGCGGCGTGGTGCGGGCCAGCAGGATCATGAAGTCGCTGTGCTGGATGCGGCTGATCCACACCTTCTGGCCGTTGATGACGTACTTGTCGCCCTTCTTCACGGCCGTGGTCTTGATCTTGGTGGTGTCCGTGCCCGTGGTCGGTTCGGTCACGCCCATGGACTGCAGCCGCCATTCGCCGGTGGCGATCTTGGGCAGGTAGAACTCTTTTTGCGCCTTGGAGCCATGGCGCAGCAGCGTGTTCATGTTGTACATCTGGCCGTGGCAGGCGCCCGAGTTGCCGCCCGCACGGTTGATTTCTTCCATGATGACCGAGGCTTCGGTCAGGCCCAGACCCGAGCCGCCGTACTCCTGCGGAATCAGCGCGGCCATCCAGCCGGCCTTGGTCAGGGCGTCGACGAACTGCTCGGGGTAGGCACGGGCTTCGTCCACCTTGCGGAAGTACTCGTCAGGGAACTCGGCGCACAGGCCGCGCACGGCATCGCGAATGTCTTGGTATTTGTCGGCAACAGCAGCGCACATGGTGAATCCGGAAGTCTTGTATCAAAAGTAAGTGCAAGGCAGTATGCACGGCATTCCGCCGTCAATCAGACGATCAACGCCCGATACTGCCCTGGAATAAGGTCAGCTTGTCAGGCCAGCTCGATGGTGGCCTGCATGGTCAACGCGCCTTCGTGGTCATTGCCCCAGACCTTGACGGCCTTGCCATCGGGTTGACCGTTGACCCAGAAGCGGTTGATGTCCAGCGTCGGGCGAACGGCCTTGAACGCGAAGCGCTTGATGAAGGCATCGGGCGCATGGCGGCGCACCAGGTCGGTCAGCAGCGTGGCAATCAGCGGACCGTGCACGACCAGGCCGGCATAGCCTTCTTCCTGCGTGGTGTAGGGACGGTCGTAGTGGATGCGGTGGCCATTGAAGGTCAAGGCCGAGTAGCGGAACAGCATGACCGGGTCGGGCACGATCTCGCGGCGCCACGGTGCGCCGGTCTCGGCCATGGTGGGCGCGGGCGCCTTGTCACCCGGCTGAGCCGCAGCACGGTAGACGATGTCCTGCTCCTCGGTCACACACACGCCTTGCGCGTTGGACACCACGTGCTTGACCACGACAAACAGCAGATCGCCCGTGCGGCCGGCCTTGTGCGTGACCGATTCGATGGTGGAGGTGCGCGTGATCGCATCGCCTACTTTCAGGCGGTTGCCCTCTTCCCAGCTCAGGCGGCCGCCGGCCCACATGCGGCGCGGCAGCGGCACGGGCGGCATGAAGCCGCCCCGGTTCGGGTGGCCATCGGGCCCGATTTCACGCTGCAGCGCCTGCGGCAGAAAGTACAGCCAGTGGCCCAGTGGCGCGACTTCGGTGCCCGTGGTGGGCGCCGGGTCATCGCGATCCAGCGTGGCCGACAGGCCGGACACGGCCGGAGCCGCAGCGGTGTCGTGCTGGGTTTGAGACTTGCCCACCCATTGCTGCAAATGCGCAAGGGTGTCGGCATCGAGGTTGCGAACGTCGGCGGTGGTGTTCATGGGCGTGCATGGTGACGACTTTTTCACGCTTGCACAATGGCGGAATTTGGAACGCAGGTTTCGAAATTTCCTAAACCTCAGTCGATTTTCATTCGGGTTTGCCCTAGGATCACACGCCATGCAATTCGATCTGACCGACTTGCGCCTGTTCGTGCGCGTGGCCGAAGAAGGCCAGCTGAGCCGCGCCAGCGCCAAACAACACCTGTCGCTCGCCGCGGCCAGCGCGCGCATGCGCGCCCTGGAGGCGCACGCTGGATTGCCCCTGCTGTACCGCGAAGCACGTGGCGTTCGCATGACGCCTGCGGGACAAAGCTTTCTGCACCATGCGCGAGCCGTGCTGCTGCAAGTCGAGCAATTGCGCCGCGACCTGGGTGAGTTTCAAGCGGGCTTGCGCGGCCAGCTGCGCATCTGGGCCAACACCACGGCCACCACCGACATCCTGCCCGAGGTGCTGCCCGAGCTGCTGTCCCAGCACCCGCACATCAACGTGGACCTTCAGGAGAAACCGAACGCAGACATCGCCAAGGGCGTGCTTGAGGGGCGCGCCGACCTCGGCGTGGTGTCGGGCGAGGTGGACCTGCGCGGCCTCACGGCCATCCACTTCAGCACCGATCGCCTGGTGCTGCTGGTGCCGGCACGGCACGCCCTGGCCAGCCATGACGAGGTCGCCTTCGTGCAAACCCTGGGCGAAGACCACGTGGGCATGCACGAGGGCAGCACCCTGCTGGCCCACCTGCAGATGGTGACCGAGCGCCTGGGCCGCAGCCTGCGCCTGCGCATCCAGGTGTCCAGCTTCGACACCCTGTGCCGCATGGTGGCCGCCGGCGTCGGCATCGGCGTCGTGCCCGAATCGGCTGCGCGGCGCAACCTGCCGCTGTACCCCCTCAAACAGGTCGAGCTGAGCGACGACTGGCGCACCCGCGAACGCTGCGTGCTGGTGCGCGAAGGCGAGGCCCTACCGGCCTATGCGCAGGATTTGATTGGCTTGCTGAAGGGGCGACGCCACGACGCGCCTTAGCCCTGCGCCGCCGCCACGCTGGCCGTCAGCAAAGCCGGCAAACCCAAGCCCGCACAGCCCAACGAGGGGATCGGTCGCGCACTTGCGGGCGGCACCTCGGGCACCGTCAGCCGCACCCAGCCGTGCCGTCGATCGGCGCGGACTCATTGCACTCCCCCAAAGCACCATGGGATCTGGATCGGCCGCCTGCGCCCCTGCAGGTCTGCGCTGACGCCGTCCAGGTGATCCATGCTGAAGGCATGAATGCTGCAAAGCAACATCTGCATGGGCCCAGCCGACACCGCCATGCAGGGATTCGCACCGCGTGCGACAATCGCGCCACTTTCCAGGCCCGTCATCGCACGGGCCTTTGTCCGGCTCCTTGCTCACAATCCAATGTCATCCAATCTGCATCCCATGCTCAACGTGGCGATTCGCGCCGCGCGTGCTGCTGGCTCGATCATCAACCGCGCGGCGCTCGACATCGAGGCCGTTCGCGTGTCGCAAAAGAACATGAACGACTTCGTGACCGAAGTCGATCACGCCAGCGAGGCCACCATCATCGAGCAGCTGCTCACCGCCTACCCGAACCACGGCATCCTGGCCGAGGAATCGGGCACGCAGCATGGCAACCCGAATGCAGATCATGTGTGGATCATCGATCCTCTGGATGGCACGACGAACTTCATCCACGGTTTCCCGGTTTACTGCGTGTCCATCGCCTTGCAGGTGCAGGGCCGCATCGAACAAGCCGTCATCTACGACCCCTCGCGCAACGACTTGTTCACGGCCACCAAGGGCCGCGGCGCCTACATGAACGAGCGCCGCATCCGCGTGTCCAAGCGCACGCGCCTGTCCGAAACGCTGCTGTCCACGGGCTTCCCCTACCGCAAGACCGACCACTTCAACCGCACGCTGCGCATCATCGGCGAGGTGATGCAGCAAGCCGCCGGCGTTCGCCGCCCCGGCGCAGCCGCGCTGGACCTGGCCTACGTGGCGGCTGGCTTCACCGACGGCTTCTTTGAAACCGGCCTGCAACCATGGGACACCGCCGCCGGCAGCCTGCTGGTGACCGAGGCCGGCGGCCTGATCGGCAACTACTCGGGCGAGGCCGATTTCCTGCACCGCGGCGAATGCGTGGCCGCCAACCCGCGCATCTACGGCCAACTGGTGCAGATCCTGCAAAAGCACAGCCGCGTGAACGCCCAAGCCAGCGCCCCTGCTGACGAGGGTGACGTGCCCGCGGGCGGCGAGCCTGCATAAGACGCATGGCTTGAGGCAGTATCACGCCATGCTCGTTTCAAATTGAACGGCGATGCATTGATACTGCCGTCCCTCAGCAAAAAACGCCGCATCGCGGCGTTTGTGCGTTCTGGTCCACGCAGGGCGCGCAAGGGTGCGCTGCGCCGGCCTCCGGGCCTGGCCATCCCCCGCCATGACGCACGCTGGGCTGCGAGATCCAGGCAGCCCGTGTCGGGTGGCCTTCACGGGCTTTGGGCTTCACGTCACTTGAGGATGCCCGGCAGCGAGGACGATGGCCCCGAAGCGCTTCCTCTGCGAGGCCGCCCGACCTGGGACTTGAAGGCCGTGCCAATGCAGCCGCAGCCCGCACCTGTTCAACCTCGAGGTGACGCTGCGCCAAGTCCAGCTCCGTGCACCTTGAACGTCACCGGCGCTGCCCTTTTCGGCCACCGAACGACGTGGCCCTGTGGCCCGTTCGCTGCAATCCTGTTCAGGCTGCCATTCCAGGAACCATCCATCGCTTCGCCTCGACGACGGAGGCCAGCAGTCACTGCGCCGGCTTGTCGCTGAGCTCGCTCAGGTTCTTTTTCAGCTCAGCCGCCATGGGCAGGTTCAGCGCCGTGTTGCGCGGCGGGATCGGGCCCATGAACCAGCGGTTGTAGGCCTGCTCGAAGGCGCCCGACTTCATCATGTCGCCGATGGTGGCATCGACCAGCTGCTTGAACTCGGGGTCGTTCTTGCGCAGCATGCAGGCATAGGGCTCGACCTGCAGCGCGTCGCCCACCACCTCGAAATCGGCCGGGCTCTTGGCGTTGGCGATCAGGCCAAACAGCAGCACGTCGTCCATGGCGAAGGCGGCCACGCGATCGGCCTGCACCAGCAGGAAGGCATCGGCATGGTCCTTGGCCGAGTCGATCTGGATGTCCAGCCCCTGGTCGGCCGAGTACTTGCGCACCACCTGCTGGTTGGTCGTGCCCGTGGTGATGGCGATGGTCTTGCCCTTCAGGTCGGCGTAGTTCTTGATGCCCGAGCTCTTCTTCACGAGCAGGCGCGTGCCGGTGTAGAAGTGGTTGATGGCGAAATCGACCTCTTTGCCGCGCGCGCTGTTGTTGGTGGTCGAGCCGCACTCCAGGTCGGTCGTGCCATTGGACAAGAGCGGGATGCGGTTGGCCGAGGTGACGGACACCCACTCCACCTTCAGGTTGGGCTTGTTGAGCTTGCGCTTCACGGCTTCGGCCACGGCCTTGGAGATGTCGACCGCCATGCCCACGGGTTTGCCGGCGGCCTCCAGGTAGCTCAAGGGGACCGACGACTCGCGGTACGACAGCACGATCTTCCCGGAGTCGTTGATCTTCTGCAGCGTGCTGGCGGCCTGCGCAGCGGCGGGCACCGCCAGCGCCGCGCTGCACAGCAGGCCCAGGACAGCGAGTTTCGGGGCCATGCGGGGGGTTCTCTTCATGATGTGCGCTCCTGAGGTCAAGGCGAAAAATCCGTGCCTGGGCACCTTACGGCATGCACCCAGGCGGGCAATGGGGAAATCCGCATGCGGGTATGTGCGCGGTTGCCCCATCGCCGGGCCAAGGGTGGACGAAGCCAACGCGCGCCCACGTCACGCCGGAGAAGCAACAGGCGTGCCACGCTGTGCACTGCCGCTGTGCGGCTTCATCCACCACCGAGCTGCCCGACACGTCGATGGCGGCCACCTGGTCGCCCTGCTCGGCGGGATACCCGTGCCCCATGGGCATCCCGGCGGGCGGAAGCTGGGGCAAAGCCAAGCATGCCCAGCGCAGGCGCTGGCGCCTCCATGTGGGCGCTTGCCCAACGATGCAGCAGACAAGCTCAGGGGCCTGCGCCTCCACATGAGGGAACAGCTCCAAGGCGGCGCACACGGGCCCTTCCCACCGCGCGTGCACTCTGCAACATCCGCGCGCTTGCACCCGGCCGCATCATCCCCACGTGTCCAAGGGGCCCGCCAACTGGCGTTAAGCTTGCCCCATCGGCCCCCGTCTGCTTGCGTCCCGCCGGGTCGCCGCGGGAGATGGAACACCTGTTGGAACGTTTGCCATGGACCTGAACGATTTGCCACGCTGGAAAGACCGACTGCACGACCTGCCGCATCCTGATCTGGCGGCCTGGCGCGACGACCTGCGCGCCCGCTGGCCCGAGCTGCGCCAGCGTCTGCCCGACCTGCGCACCCGGCTGCCCGAATGGCGCGAGCGCCTGCCCGAGCTGCGCGATCGCCTGCCGGCCCTGCGCCGCCCCGAGCCGCAGACCGAAACCCTGCTGGTGGTCGCCGGCGCCACCATCCTGGCCACGGCCCTCACGGCCGCGCTGACCTGGGGCTGGCGCAAGCGCGTGGCCAAGCGCCTGCATGACGTGGTGCCGGTGTACGACTTCGACGCCGAGCGCTTCGGCGGCAGCTGGCAGGAGTACGCCCACATCACCCAGCGCGGCCACGAGCCGGCGACCGAAGCCGCGGTGTTCGTGTCGGCGCAAGAGGACGGCAGCCTGCAGCTGGCGCGCCGCCGCTATTGCCCGCTGCACATGCGCTGGCACACCGAGGCGCACACGCTGCACCCGGTGCGCACGCCCGACATCGCCGCCTTCGAGTCCGACCACAAGGGCAAGCAATTCGGCATCGTGATGCTGGACCCGCATTACCGCTGGGCGCTGCTGGTCGGCGAAACGGTGGATCAGCTGTGGATGCTGGTGCGCCCCGACACCAAGCTGCCCTCGCGCATCTACAACCAGATGCTCGATGAGGCCCGCGTGCTGGGCTTCGACACCAGCCGCATCCACGTGCTCAATCCCTGACCAGGCACCAACCAAAAGCAGTATGGGGCTGTTGCCGATCAAGCTTGATCGGCAACAGCCCCATACTGCTTCTGGCGGCTCACAGGCCGGGCAGACAATCGCCCAGGCCCGGCCAAGGCGCCGCCATGCGGCGCCTGTGCCTCAGCTGAACATGGCCTTGCGCGGGCCCAGGTAGCCGAACAGGTAGGCCGCCACCTTGCGCATTTGAATCTCTTCCGCGCCCTCGGTGATGCGGTAACGGCGGTGGTGGCGGTAGATGTGCTCGAACGGCTTGTGGCGCGAGTAGCCGATGCCGCCGTGCGTCTGCATGGCCTGGTCGGCCGCCTGGCACACCAGGCGGTTGGCCCAGTAGTTGCACATGCTGATCTTGTCCGACAGCTCGTGCTCGATGCGCTTGTGCTCGATCTGGTCCATCTCCCAGGCCGTCTTGTAGATCAGCGTGCGCAGCATGTGGCACTGCGTGGCGATCTCGACCAGCGGGAACTGGATGCCCTGGTTGCGCGCCAGCTCCTGGCCAAAGGGTTTGCGCTCGCGCGCGTACTTGACCGACTCCTCCAGGCAGTACGTCGCCGCACCCAGCGAGCTGGCGGCCTGGCGGATGCGGTTCTGGTGCACAAAACTTTGCGCGATGGACAGGCCCCCGCCCTCGGCGCCCAGGCGCACCGAGTCCGGCACCCACACGTCCTTGATGGTCATGCGCGGGTGGTCGGTGGGCATGTTGAAGGTCCACATGTACTCGTCCACCGTCATGCCGGGCGTGCCCGTGGGCACCAGGAAAGCGGTGATGCCCTTGGCGTCGCCATCCTGGCCGCTGGTGCGCGCGAACACCGTGCAGTGCGTGGCCGTGTGCATGCCGGTGATCCACATCTTGCGGCCGTTGATCAGCCAGCCGTCCACGCCATCGCGGGTCTCGCGCACGGCGCGCGTTTCCATGAAGGTGGCGTCCGAGCCATGGTCCGGCTCGGTCAGACCAAAGGCGGCGCGGCGCTTGCCGGCAAAGCCGCCCAGGATGAACTCCTGCTGCTGCGCCTCGGTGCCGAAGTGCTCGAACATGGCCACGAAGGGGAAATTGCCGACGATGGAATGCTCGTTCTGCAGGTCGTTGTGCAGGCCCAGGCCCTGCTGGGCGAAATGGTCGCGGATCACCGCCATCCAGAGGTTGGAGCCGTCCTTGCCGCCGTACTTCTTGGGCGCGGAAAAACGCCAGTGGCCGGCCTTGTCGGCCCGCATCTTGGCTTCCCACAGCAGGGCTTCCCACTCCTCGCGCGGCAGCCCCTGGTCTTCGAAATTGGTGCGGGCGTACTCGCGGCGGTGGTCGAAGAAACGGATGTTGTCGTTCTCGTTCTCCAGCGGCTTGATCTCGCGCGCGATGAAATCGTCCAATTCGGCCAGATAGGCCTTCAGGTCCTCGGGCAGGGCAAAGTCCATGGTGTCTCCTGTTGCGGTGGTCGGCCAGGTCGGTGCCAGACCGTCGGGTTGCGGACGGGGGGCATACCCCTCGCCTCATCGGTGATTGAGTATCCCCACGTTGCCGTCAATTTGACAACGGCAACTGGGTGATACTGCATCGATCAATGCAAGGCTTTGCCCATCTGGCCCAGCAGGGCCTGGGTGGGGCACATGGCGCCGGGCCAGCGGGCCTGGGCGCGCTTGAGGGCGGCGTACTTGGGCACATCGTTGCTGAGCTTGTCGAGCACGGTGCGGCGCAGGTGGGCCAGCAGGCCGGGCGTGGCCAGCGTGGCCTTGCCCGACAGCAGGTCCTGCGCCAGCGCATGGTCTTCGACCACGGCCGGCCTTGCCAGCTCGCGGCGCACCATGCCCAGGGCATTCAGCGCCACCACGGTCTGGAACTTGTCGTGCCCGCTCATGCGCGGCTTGATCTCGGCCTCCAGCCATTCGGCCACGGCCGTGACGATCTCGGCCGCCGAGGGCTCGCCCTGCGGCGAGGCCTTGTCGGGTGCGGCCGGTGGCAGCTGCAGCTCGCGCTCGACCTCGGGGGCCTCGTCCTCGAGCAGCGTCAGCAGGTCCAGCTCGTTCTCGGCCGTGCGCCGGCCGATGACCACGCGCTCCAGGCTGCGGTCGGCGCCGCTGCGCCAGCGCGTGCCCATGCGGATGCAGCCCAGCGCCCACCACAGGGTGCGCAGCACCAGCCAATAGTGAAAGCGCTGCCGGTCGACGGAGCGGCCGCTGGCGGCCTCGTAGGCGGCGAAGTACTCCTCGAACTGGCCCAGGCCATACGCGGGCTTGTCGATGTGGCCAAAGCGCCAGACCGTCATGCAGCCAAAAGCCAAGTCCTCGTGCGGGTCGCCGATGTGCGACAGCTCCCAATCGAGCACGGCGGCCAGGCCCTCGCCATCGGCCATCACGTTGCCCATGCGGAAATCGCCGTGCACCAGCGTGGGCTCGCACGGCTCGGGCAGGTGGGCATGCAGCCAGTGCAGCGCCAGCGCCAGGATGGGGCGATCGGCGCCGAACTCCTCGAACTGCAGCTGCAGCTGCGCCAGCATGGTGGCAGCGTCGCTGCGCGGCACGCCATCGACGGCGTCGAGCGGCACGCGGTGGATGCCCGCCAGCTCGCGGGCCAGGTCGGCCAGCAGGCTGGGCGCGGGCGCCGCCAGGATGGTGGCGGGGTTCACCTCGGCCTCGACCCGGCGCATGACGAAGCCGGTGCCCAGGCCGTCCTCGGGCTGCAGCTCGGCCACCACCTCGGGCGCCCGCACGCCGGCGGCGCGGGCCGCACGGATCAGGCGGGCCTCCACGTCGTGGCTGTAACTGCGCCCCTGCATGAAGGCCTCGGACGGCGCGCGGCGCAACACAAAGCCCTGGCCGTCGCAGTCGAACGACCAGCTTTCCATGTTGGCGCCGCCACTCAGGCGACGCAGGGATTCGATGGCACCGGAGGTGCCCAGGTCTCGCACCAGCGGCGCTCGCAGGCGCTCGGCGATGTCGGTGTGGCTCAGGCTGGCGGTCACGGCGTCAGCTCCCAAAAAATGAAGATGGGGGCGATGATTGGACAGGCCCGCCCAAAGCGCTGTAACCCCGGCTACAGGGCCGTGGCGGCTCGGGTCGCGCGGGCGTCAGCACAGCGCCTGCGCAGCCTGCTGGTGCACCGTCGATGCGGCAACCATCAAACCAGTATCAGGTCATTTCCGATTGCTATATATGAATTGATGAATGATACCTAGACGCAACTCATCCTGGACAGATTGCATCGCGGCCAACCCGCTGCGGCATGGGGGCCCATGTGTTTTTCTGTCGCGCAGGCGGCATCGCCGAGCCGCAACGCTGCATCGCACCGGGTGCTTGCGCACCCATGTCGGCACTGGGCAGTGTTCAGTTGTGCAGCGCGGCGCGATCGGCGCCAGCGCCACCCAGGGTCAACCAGGTGAGCGCCACACCGCACAGCGCGCCGGCCGCCATGCCGATCACCATGGGCAGCGGTTTGCCGGTGGAAAACAGCCCCACGACCTGCATGGCGATGGCGCCACTCAGCATCTGCAGCGTGCCGAGCAAGGCCGCCGCCGTGCCGGCGATCTCGCCATGCGCCTCCAGCGCCAGCACCGAGGTGGTCGGAATCACCAGGCCCATCAGCGCGCTGGCGATGAAATACAGGCCGATCAGCACCGCCAGCTGATCGCCGCCCAGCAGGTAATAGGCCAGCAGGCTGCACATGACCACGCCACACAGGCTGGCCGCCCACTTGACCACGGGCACCAGGCCGAAGCGCTGGCCCAGCGGCCCGGTGAACTGCGCCACACCGATGAAGGCGATGGCGTTCAGCGCAAACGCCATGCTGTATTGCGTGGTGGACAGGCCATAGTGGTTGATCAGCACAAAGGGCGAGCCCGCCAGGTAGACGAAAAAGCCCGACATGGCGCAGCCGCCGATGAAGACCAGCCCCAGGTAATGCCAGTCGCGCAGCAGCCAGGCGTAGGCCGACAGTGCGTCGCGCCAGGTGCTGCCCGCACGTGCGGCGGCATCGCGCGTTTCGGGCAGGCCGCGCACCATGGCGGCCAGGCCCAGCACGGCCGACAGCGTGACCGACCAGAACACCCAGCGCCAGCCGCCCAGTGCGATCACCGCACTGCCGGCCAGCGGCGCCAGGATGGGCGAGACGCTGAACACCAGCATCAGCAGCGACATCATGCGAGCCGCCTGGTGGCCGGTGTGCAGGTCGCGCACCACGGCACGCGGAATCGCCATGCCGGCCGATGCGCCCAGGCCCTGCACGAAACGCAGCGCCACCAGGGTGTGGATGTCCTGCGCCAGCGCGCAGCCGATGCTGGCCAGCACGAACAGGCCCAGGCCCAGGTACAGCGGCTTTTTGCGGCCCCACAGGTCAGACAGCGTGCCGAACACCGGCTGGCCCACGCCCAGCGCCAGGAAGAAGGCCGTGAGGCTGGCTTGCACCGCCGCCACCGGCGCGTTCAGGCTGGCGCCGATCTGCGGCAGCGCCGGCAGGTACATGTCGATGGCAAACGGCCCGATGGCCGAGAGCAGGCCCAGGATGAGCACCATGCGCAGGGCAACGGCGTCAGTCGGTGCATCCGTGTGCGGGCTGGATGCGGCGTGCCCGGTCTGCGTGGACGCCGTGCCGGGTGCGGAAGTGGGTGAAAACGTGGGCGATGTGTTGGGCGCCCCCGCGGGCGCCTGTGAAGAAGGGGAAACCATGCCCCGATTGTTGCGGACGCGCACCGCCCTGATGGCGGTGGGGCCGTATGCCGGCTCACCCGCCCCGATCACCGCCGGCACGGCGGTGCGCAGCCGCCGCCACGGCCCTCATCATCCCGCCGCGCGCGGGCGCTGGTTGGTCCACAGGTAGGCCGGGTCGTTGAAGCCCGGTGTGGACGGGTGACCCGGCGTGACGAGTGCATCGATCACGGCCTCGTCCTCGGGGGTCAGCGCCCAGTCGGCCGCCGGCAGGTAGGCCTGCCATTGCGCCAGCGTGCGCGGCCCGGCGATGACCGAGCTGACGGCCTCGTGTGCCAGCACCCAGGCGGTGGCAAACTGCGCCGGCGTGATGCCGCGCGACTCGGCATGGCGGGCCACCTGCTGCGCGATGGTCAGCGATTCGGGCCGGAACTCGGTCTGCATCATGCGGCGGTCGGCACGGCCGGCGCGCGTGTCGGCCGGCGGCACCTCGCCGGGCGCGTACTTGCCCGTCAACACGCCGCGCGCGATGGGGCTGAACGGCACCACACCCAGGCCATGGAACTTGCAGGCCGGCAGGATGTCGGTCTCCGGTCCCCGGTTGAGCAGGTTGTAGTAGGGCTGGCAGACCACGGGCTGCGGCATGCCGATCTGACGCGCCTGGTGCACGGCTTCGGCAATGCGCCAGCCGCGGAAGTTCGACAGCCCCCAGTAGCGCAGCTTGCCCGCGCGCACCAGGTCGTCGAGTGCCCGCAGCGGCTCCTCCAGGTCCAGCCCCGCGTAGTCGCGGTGCAGGTAGAGGATGTCGATGTGGTCCGTGCCCAGGCGCTTGAGGCTGGCCTCGACCTCGCGCACCATCCACAGCCGCGAGTAACGCGACTCGTTCGGCCGGTTGCTCATGGCATTGCCCAGCTTGGTGGCCAGCACCCAGTCGTGACGCTGGCCCGCCAGCAGCTTGCCCAGCAGGGTCTCCGAGGCGCCCTTGCTGTACACGTCGGCTGTGTCGATGAAGTTGACGCCGGCCTCGCGCGCGCTGGCCACGATGCGCGCCGACTCCGCCTCGTCGGTCTGGTCGCCGAACATCATGGTGCCCAGGCACAGCGTGGACACCTGCAGCGGGCTCTTGCCCAGGGAACGGTATTGCATGAAGGCCTCCTCAACAGGGTGAAAGGCGGCAAGCGCGCAGCATGTACCGCGACCTGCCACGAAGCAAACAACCAGTACACCCCACCGACCGTTCACCAATGAACGACAATGGGCTCATACTGGCCGCAACAAAACACACACGAGGCGCGCTGGCCCCGCGGTCGCATCAGGCCGAGAGCTTGCTGAAATCGGGCTTGCGCTTTTCGGCGAAGGCGGCAAAGGCCTCGCGGGCCTCGGCGCTCTTCAGGCGCTGCTGGAAGACCTCGCCTTCCCGGTCCATCTGGGCGCTGATGAAGGCCGCATCGCGCATGAGCCGCTTCATGGCCGTGAGCGAGCCCGCGGGCTTGCTGGCCAGCTGGCGGGCCAGGCGGTTGGCCTGCGCGCGCAGGTCAGGCAGGGGCACCACGCGGTTGGCCAGGCCCAGGTCCAGCGCGCGCTGGGCCGACACGGGCTCGCCCAGCGCGAACATTTCGTAGGCGCGGGCGTAGCCGATGCGCTGCGGAATCAGCCAGGTCGACGCGGCCTCGGGCACCAGGGCCAGGTTCACGAACGGCGTGACCAGCTCGGCATCGTCGGCCAGCACCACCAGGTCGCAGTGCAGCAACAGCGTGGTGCCCACACCCACGGCCTTGCCTTGCACGGCCGCCACCAGCGGCGTGGTGGCGTTGGCAAGGTTCTTCAAAAAGCGCGCCACGTGGCGCACGGCCGGACCAGCCCCGCTGGACTGCTTGGCGAAATCGCCGAGGTCGTTGCCTGCGGTGAACATGTCGCCATCGCCCTGGAAGACGGTGGCCCGGATCTCGGGCTGGGCCTCGGCCGCTTCGAGGGCATCGGCCAGCGCGCCGTACATGTCGTTCGTCAGCGCATTCTTTTTGTCGGGTCGCGTCAGCGTGATGGTTTGCACGCCGTCCAGCAGTTCAACGGTCACATCGGCCATGGGGTCGCTCCTGAAAAATGAGGGATTGGGGCGCAGTATCGCGCGCACGCGCGTAGGGCCTGAGCCGGGCGCGACTGCTGCGCAGGGTCATCCACCGAATCTGCATGCGGTATATGCAGACTCTCGTTGATTTTGAAATGCCAGTGGCACCATACTGCAGTCAGTCCTGCAAAACCCGCCTGCCTGCTTCCAAGCCAGATCGGCCCTGGGCGGACGCACCGCCGACGTCGTGACGGTCTCTCCGCCCCAGCTCGCCTGGGGTTTCATCTTCGGGTCTTCAAGCTTGGCCGGTGCGGCAGTGCTCGCGCTGGTCGACCACCGCGTCGCGCGCTTCCAGGTGTTGGTCGCGCAGCGCGGTCTGCACGCTGCACCAAGGCGCCGTGGTGACGGCGAGGCCGGCAGGCGATGACGCCTTGCGGTTGCCATGCGGCCTGCCCGGACGCTGAACCCGGGCCTGAAGACCCAGGCGCCCTGCCCGTCCTTCGGTCATCGGCCCGTGGCTCAGGCGCGCTCGATCTTCAGCGCGGCCTCGTCGAGGATGGCGGCCAGGGCCTGGACCTGCGCCTCGCTCAAGGCGGCGCCCGCGGCGCCGGGCTGGCCATCGAGCTTGAGGCGCAACGCGGTCTTGAAGTTCTCGAGCGCGCGCACCAGCTGCGGGGGACGTCGGCGCTCGCCGCGGCCTTTGCCCTCGGCCAGGCGCGCCAGCAGGCGTTGCACGGCGGGTGCCTGCTCGTCCAGGGCCTGCTGGCCTTCGGGCGTGAGGGTGTACTGCTTGCGGCCGCCCTGGGTTTCCGTGGCGGTGACGTGGCCCATGTCGACCAGGTAGCTCAAGGTGGGGTAGATGGTGCCCGGGCTGGGCTGGTAGTCGCCGCCCACCAGCTCGCCCACGGCGCGGATGATGTCGTAGCCGTGGCTGGGTTGCTGCGCGATGAGGTGCAGGGCAATGAGGCGCAGGCCGCCCGACTCGAACATGCGCTCGCGCTTGCGGGCCCGGTGCTCGGGGTCATGGTGGGGGCCGTGGCCCATGGGGTCGCGGTGGCCATGCCGGCCGAAGCCCGACAAACCATCGTTCAAGGGGCCGCGCGGGCTGTGCAGGCTGTGGTGAAAGGCGTGGTGGTGATGGTGGTGATGAGGCATCGAAGCTCCTTGTTGAAGACATATCTAAGATATATCTTTAAAAGGTGGCTTTCAAGCCCATCGGGCCCCGTTATTGTGTAAAGTTAGGGCGTCGAACCCAAGATGCACACAGTATCCGTGCATCTTCGTTTACCCTTCAACGAGAATGGGGTTGTACTACCCCATTCATCGTCATTGGGCTTGCACACCGGTTTCCTGCGTCAAGCGACGCACGATGGGGAAGTCACGCTTGAAGCTGGCCTGGGCCTGTTCGGCGACCGCGGCCATGCCACCGCGACCACGGCCACCGGCGTGGCCTTGCTGCGGCTCAGCTGGCTGCCGCTGTGGTGGGGCCAGCAGTCGGTCTGGGTCTTCATCGCCGGCATGCTGCTGATCGTCGGTGCAGGCCGGCATGACGATCACCTGGGCGACGGCTCGGGGGCAAACCGTTGGCTACGTCACGGCCACGCCGGCCCAGCCCTCAAGGCCACAGGGGGTGCCTTCAGGTCACACAGCGGCTCATCACGGAGCTGGCGGCCCGGCCGGGCCCGTCACTCGTAGACGACCGCCGCACGGCCTTCGTCGGCCTGCGCCATCCAGCCCTTGAGCGCTTCGTCGCTCGGGAAGATCCAGGCCCGGTTGCCCAGCTCCAGCTCGGCCGTCACCCCGACGCCGCCCTCGGCGGGCCGCCGCTCCAGCGCAATGCGCACCGGCAGGCCGTGGCGCAGGTCGCCCTCCTCCGTGACCTCGACCTGGGCCGGGTGCTCGGCGATCAGGGCGCGCACATCGGGGGCCGCCTCGCCCACGACCACGCGCAGGAAGCGGCCGAAGCGACAACGCGCCTGCGCCAGGCTCCAGACCTGAGTGACCTTGAGCCGGAACCCACCCGAAAAGCGATCGGGCTGCATCAGCGCGGTGACGATCACGGTCTCGTCGTCCTTGAGCAGGCCTTTGGCGGCGGTGATCACCCGCTCGTCGGCCGTGGCCTCGATGCTGGCCGACTTGTCGTCCAGCTTGAACAGCGCCAGCTTGCCGCGCTGGCCATTGATGACGCGCAAGTCACCGATGATGCCGGCCAGCGTCAACTGGTCGCGCGTCTCGCCCAGGTCGGCGATGCGGCGGCGCGCAAAGCGGCGCACCTCGGCCTCGACCTCGTCGAACAAATGGCCCGAGAGGTAAAAGCCCACCGCCGTCTTCTCGAGCGTGAGCTGCTCGCGCACGCCGAAGGGCACGGCGGCCACCAGCGGGGGTTCTTCGGTGCTGGCGCCGGGGCCATCGTCAAACGCATCGAACAAGCCGCCCTGGTTGGCGTTCTCGTGCGTGGCGCTGGCAAAGTCGAAGGCCAGGTCGATGGAGGCGATGAGGCTGGCGCGGTCGCGCAGGATGGCGTCGAACGCACCGGCCTTGATGAGCGCCTCCAGCGTGCGCTTGTTGAGGCGGGCGCGGTCCACGCGCACGCAGAAATCGAACAGGCTCTTGAACGGCCCCGCGATGTCGCCCTTGGGCCCGGTGCCCCGCCCTTCACGCGCGGCGATGATGGCCTCGATGGCTTGCTCGCCCGTGCCTTTGACCGCGCCCAGGCCATAGCGGATCACGGTGTTGGACACCGGCTCGAAGCGGTAGGTGCCGCGGTTCACGTCGGGCATCTCGAAGCTCAGGCCCTCGCGCAAGGCGTCTTCGTAGAGCACCTTGAGCTTGTCCGTGTTGTCCATTTCCACGGTCATGTTGGCGCAGAAGAACTCGGCCTTGTAGTGCACCTTGAGCCAGCCCGTGTGGTAGGCCAGCAGCGAGTAAGCGGCCGCGTGCGACTTGTTGAAGCCGTAGCCCGCGAACTTCTCCATCAGGTCGAAGATCTCGTCGGCCTTGGCTTCGTTGATGCCGTTCTTGGCCGCCCCCTCGCGGAAGGTGGCTCGGTGCTTGACCATCTCCTCCACCTTCTTTTTGCCCATGGCACGGCGCAGCAAGTCGGCGCCACCCAGCGAGTACCCCCCCAGCACCTGGGCGGTCTGCATCACCTGCTCCTGGTACACCATGATGCCGTAGGTCTCGGCCAGCACCCCTTCGACCAGTGGGTGCGGGTACTCCACCTCTTCGCGGCCGTGCTTGCGCGCGATGAAGGTGGGGATCAGGTCCATGGGCCCCGGGCGGTACAAGGCGTTCAGCGCGATCAGGTCTTCCAGCCGGCTGGGCTTGGCGTCCTTGAGCATGGCCTGCATGCCGCGGCTTTCAAACTGGAACACGGCTTCGGTGCGGCCCTCCGAGAACAGCGTGTAGGTCGCGCGGTCGTCCAGCGGAATGGTCTCGAACGCGAAGTTCTCCTGCCCCTTGTGGCGGCGCACGATGAACTCGCGCGCGAGTTCCATGATGGTCAGCGTGGCCAGCCCCAGGAAGTCGAACTTCACCAGCCCGATGTCCTCGACGTCGTTCTTGTCGAACTGGCTCACCGCCGAGTCGCTGCCCGGCTGCTGGTACAGCGGGCAGAAATCCGTCAGCTTGCCCGGCGCGATCACCACGCCACCCGCGTGCATGCCGATGTTGCGCGTCAGCCCTTCGAGCTTTTGCGCCATCTCGATGAGGTTCTTGACGTCCTCCTCCTTGCGCACGCGTTCGTACAGCAGGGGCTCCAATTCGAGCGCGTAGTTGTTCTTGTCGCCCTCCTTCTTGGGCTCGGGCGGGTAGGCCAGCGTGTACGACATGCCCGGCTTGGCCGGCACCAGCTTGGAGATGCCGTCGCAGAAGGTGTAGCTCATGTCCATCACCCGGCCCACGTCGCGGATGGCGGCCTTGGCCGCCATGGTGCCGAAGGTGGCGATCTGGCTCACGGCCTCCTTGCCGTACTTCTGCTTCACGTAGTCGATCACGCGGTCGCGGTTGCTCTGGCAGAAGTCGATGTCGAAGTCGGGCATGGACACCCGCTCCGGGTTCAGGAAGCGTTCGAACAGCAGGTTGTACTGAAGTGGATCCAGGTCGGTGATCTTGAGCGCATAAGCCACCAGCGAGCCCGCGCCCGAGCCCCGGCCCGGGCCCACAGGGCAGCCGTTGTTCTTGGCCCAGTGGATGAAGTCGGCCACGATGAGGAAGTAGCCCGGAAAGCCCATGTTCAAGATGGTGCCGAGCTCGAACTCCAGCCGTTCCTGGTAGCGCGGCCGGGCTTCGTCGCGCTTGGCCGGGTCCGGAAACAGCAGCACCAGCCGCTCTTCCAACCCCTCGTTCGACAGCTGGCGGAAGTACTGCTCCACCGACATGGGCGTGCCATCGTCCAGCAGCGGCGTGGGAAAGTTAGGCAATTGCGGCTTGCCCAGCACCAGCTCCACGTTGCAGCGACGCGCGATTTCCACCGTGTTCGCCACGGCCGACGGCACGTCGGCAAACAAGGCCTCCATCTGCTCGTGCGTCTTGAAGCACTGCTCGCGCGTGAAGCGGCGCACCCGCTTGGCATTGCCCAGCACCTCGCCCTCGGCAATGCACACCCGTGCCTCGTGCGCCTCGTAATCGTCCGGCGTCAGGAACTGGATGGGGTGCGTGGCCACCACTGGCAGGTTCAGCCGCGCGGCCAGCTGCACGGCGGCCACCACCTGGGCCTCGTCATCGGCACGGCCGGCGCGCTGCAGTTCCAGGTAAAAGCGGTGCGGAAACACCGCGGCCAGGGCCAGGGCCGACTCGCTGGCACGCGCCTCGGCGCCCGCCAGCAAGGCCTGGCCCACCGGGCCGGCCGCCGCGCCCGACAAGGCCATCAAGCCCTCGGCCAGTTCCTCGATCCAGGCGAACTGAGCCACCGCCTGGTCGCGCTCCACGCCCCGCGTCCAGGCCCGGGCCAGGATTTCGCACAGGTTGAAATAGCCTTGCGTGCTCTGCACCAGCAACACGATGCGCGAGGTGTCGCCCGGCGCCATACCGGGCAGCCCGCTGATCACCACCTCGGCCCCCAGCACCGGCTTGACGCCCTTGCCGCGCGCGCCCTTGTAGAGCTTGACGGCGCCGAACAGGTTGCTCAGGTCGGTGACGGCCAGCGCAGGCTGCCCATCCTTGGCCGCGGCCTTGACCAGATCGCCGATGGTGCTCGTGCCATCGACGACCGAAAACTCTGAATGACTGCGCAGGTGAACAAACATCGCGCGATTTTAGAGACCCCGGCCCGCTCGCCCGAGCCGGCGAACGGTCAGCCCACGCGCTGCGAGGCCATGCGCCGGCCGAACCGTGCCCAGTCGTCGTGGTCACGGCCCACTTCGGGGACGGGGGAGCCAAGCACGATGACCAGACGATGAGGCTTGGCGCTGCCGATCAGTGCCAGGATGGCCGAGCGCTGGAAAACGGGGGCTGACCCGTCAGCAGGTGCCACGTCATGCTGGCGCGTGCCAGGCCTCACGCCCTGGCGACACAGGGCCAGCTGCGGCGCCAGGGCTGAGTCACCCCATGGTTTGAACGGTCAGCACCGGTTGGCTGCCCTCTGCATCCGAGCAATTCAAAAGGCAGTACACCCGGCTTCTCGCTCAACAGACAACGAGAGCCGGGCGATACTCGATTCATCAATTCAACACGCGCACATGGGGGACCACCGAGCCGTAGTTCCCGTTTTGCGCCGTGTTGCGCAGCGAGGTGGCGGAATAGCCCAGCATGGGGCCGTGGCGCAGGCCATCTTGGCTCAGCGCGCGCGATCTGAAGATGGCCCACCCGGCTTCATAGACACCTGGCCTTCCTAATTCGCGACCCAGCGGCGTCAGGCCGGCCTGCAAGACCTGGACGGACCCAAACGTCACCACCGTCACCACCCCACACGCACGCCAGGGCTGCGGCAAGGCAAAGCCCGCATCTGATAAGGCATTCATTTCGCGGTTCCAGACCTCCAGGCCCGCGGGGCTGCACACCATGCTGCCCATCTCCCCGTTTGGCGGGAGGACCACGCCACTAACCCCGGGCAGCCTCAACAATTGACCACTGCGGGGATCCACCGCCACCACATAGCGGCGCAGGGGTTGGCTGATCACCCAATCCGTGGCACCGGGCACGCTGGTCGCCTCCACCGTGTGCACGAATTCATTGGCCAGGCCGGGCCGACCTTCGCCACGGCTGTGTTGCGCCTCTACCTGTGCCTGGGCCGACGTGCCGGCCAGCGGCGTGGACAGGTCGGGCAGGTCGCTCCAGCTCAGGCCGTTCAGCGTGAGCACAGGATCCGTCGTTTGAGCCAGGCCCGCAGATCCAGCGGCCACATCGGTCTGAGGTGCGAACGCCCAGTTCGCCACAGCCGGCCGGCCCTGTGCATCCACCGCCGCCACCGCGTGCTGGCGCCCGCTGTAACTGGCGTAATTCGACAAGCGGATGATTTGCCACATGCCCATGAGCCCGCCCGTGGGCGGCGCCAGACCCACGGCACGCGCTTGATCTTCGCGGGTGATGGCAGCCGGCTGCGTCAGGACGGCCAACGCAGCGGCATCGCACGACGCGGGTAAGCCTTTTTGGGGACGGATGACATTGAACAGGACACCCGAATCTCCGGGCGCGACATCTGCCATGACGATGGCCTCGACCAGCCCCTCGCGCGTGTGCAGAGCCTTGGCGTCTGCCGGCAGTTCGGGCTGCAGGCGGTCCGTGCGAAAAGCCACGCCGCTCAAACTGGCCGGCAGCGTACAGCTGTTGTCGGGCGTAACCAGGCGAGTCAGGCCATCTTCCCCCTGCGACAGGCTGGCCGTCCACACATCGCTCGGACCGAGAAGCACCATGAAGTCGAGCAGCGTGTCGCCATTGGCCGCGCCGCGAAAGCGCACCTTCAGCAGCTTGCCGTTGACCGGGTCGGTGTTGACCCAGCTGAGCAGCGTGTTGTTGTCACCCTGGGTGCTGAAATATGGCGTGATGAGCTGGTGGCCCGGCTCGTCGCTGGTCCAACGCAGCTGCGTGGCCGTGGTGCCCGTGCCGGGGCCGAAGAGCTGCGCCTGGCTGGGGCCAGCCGAGCAGACCCATGCCATTGCGGCAGCGGCCAGCCAGGTCATGCGTGCAGGGCATGTCATGGATTCTCCTTGGCGGGCGACAGCAGACGAACGTGGGGCGTTACGCTGCCGTAATTGCCATTCTGTGAAACGTTGCGCAGCGAGGTTGCGGCATAGCCCAGCACCGGCAATCCCTCCGGCTCGGCAAAGGACGCCCTCACCCAACCCGCTTGAAGGGCCTGGGGGATGATGTTCCACACACCACGGGGCGTGAAGGCGGTCTGCAACACGGTCTCAGAGCCGTCGTCGGCAGGCATGGAAGGAACATCCACCACACCGCACAGGCTGACTTGACTCACCACAGAAAACGACGTGCTGTGACTCACGCCGTCTCGATCCACCATCAAGGGCGTGAACGAGGTGCACACCTGCTTGCCCCAGGGCTTGGTCACCACCTGCCAAGAGGCTGCCCGGTCAGCGGGCACCACCTGCCCGGTCTGGCCGTCAAACGCCATCACATAACGCTTCAACGGTTGCGTCAGCACCCAGTCTGTCGACCCGGGCACGCTGGCACCCTCTGCGGTCGACACGAACTCATTGGCAACGGCCGTCGCGGTGATGCCTGCGGCCAACGCCTGCACCTGCCCCTGGGCAGACGTTCCCACCACGGGGGTCGACAGGTCCGGCAGGTCGCCCCAGGTCAAGCCATGGAGGGTGAGCACCGGGTCGGTCGTTTGCGCCTTGGCCACGTCATCGGCCGGTTCCGCGGATTGGGGTGCCCATGCCCAGTTGGCGGCAGCGCGCTGGCCCAGCGCATCGACCGCAGCGATGGCGTGCTGGCGGCCCGCGTAGCTGGCGTAATTCGACAGGCGGATGATTTGCCACATGCCCATGAGCCCGCCCGTGGGCTGCGCCAGACCCAGCGCCTGGGCCTGGGCCTCGGTGGCGAGTGCGCCGGGCTGCGTGAGGGGAGCGAGCACATCGGCGGCGCACCGCTTCCGTCGCACTTCGTCGTACAGCGACCCCGGCGCCACATCGGCCATCTGCACGGTCTCGACCAAGCCTTCACGGGTGTGCATGGCCTGGGCGGTCGCCGTCAAGCCGGGCTGCAGCCGATCGGTGCGGAACGCCACGTCCTTCAAGCTGGCCGGCAGCGTGCAACTGCCGTCGGGCGAGGTGAGGCGCGTGATGCCATCTTCGCCTTGCGACAGGCTGGCCGTCCACACGTCGCCAGGACCGAGGAGCACCGTGAAATCGAGCAGCGTGTCGCCATTGGCCGCACCGCGAAAACGCACCTTCAGCAGCTTGCCGTTGGTGCGGTCGGTGTTGACCCAGCTGAGCAGCGTGTTGTTGTCACCCTGGGTGCTGAAATACGGCGTGATGAGCTGGTGGCCCGGCTCGTCGCTGGTCCAGCGCAGCTGCGTGGCCGTGGTGCCCGTGCCGGGGCCGAAGAGCTGCGCCTGGGCGGCGCCCGCGCAGGCCAGCGTCACCGCGCCAGCAGCCGCCAACGTTGCCGCCCGCCAGCGCGGGAGTTTGGTCTGTTTCATGCCGATCTCCCTGTGTCGATGTGCGCCTGAAGCAGGCACACCCTCCTGCCAGTATGGGGCCATTCCCGTTTCAAATTAAACGGTAACAACCCCATACTGCCTGCATCATGATGCCGACGGCGCCACGCCGTTGGCCTTGAACCACTCCTGCAGCTGCTGCCAACCGGCCTCTGCGGCGGCCTTGTGGTAGGTGGGCCGGTAGTCGGCGTGGAAACCGTGGTCGGCCTCGGCAAACAGCTCGATCTTGCTGGCCTTGGCCGCGGCGTTGCCCGCGTCGCCGGCCACGGTCAGCGCCTGGCGCATGGCCTCGACCGACTCGAGCGGAATGCCGGCATCCTTGGCGCCGTACAGGCCCAGCACCGGCGCTTTCAGCTCGCCGGCCACCTCGACCGGGTGGCGCGGCGTCAGCTCGGTCTTGGTGCCGGTCATGCGGCCGTACCAGGCCACGCCGGCCTTGACCTTGCCGCTGGTTGCATACAGCCAGGTGATGCGGCCGCCCCAGCAAAACCCGGTGACCGCAGCCCGGCTGGCATCGCCGCCGTTGGCGCCGGCCCAGTCCAGCGCAGCGTCGAGATCGGCCATGACCTGCGCATCGGGCACTTTGGCGACGACCTCGGCCAACAGCTTGGGGATGTCGCTGTACTCGCGCGCATTGCCCTGGCGCAGGTACAGGTCGGGCGCGATGGCCAGGTAGCCCAGGCGGGCCAAGCGGCGGCAGGTGTCGGCGATGTAGGCGTGCACGCCAAAAATTTCTTGCACCACCAGCACCACGGGCAGGTTGCTTTTGCCGCGGGGCTTGGCCATGTAGGCCGGCACGCGCACGCCCGCAGCCAGGTAGGTGATGGTGCCGGCTTCCAGGCCGTCGCTGGCGGTGGTGATGGCGCTCTGGGCCATGAGCGGGCCGGCCGCGGCGGCGTAGCCCGCGCCCAGGGCCAGCTTCAAGGCCGTGCGGCGGCTCGTGCCCGAGCGTTCGTCGAAGGACAGGTCGTCGGCGTGCAGGTCAGGCATGGTGCGTGGCGGGCGTTGAATGAAGACGGATCAGTCTAACGTGTAGCCCGCGGCGGCGGCTGTCGTGTACTGGCAGCACCATCCCCCTGCCCGGCTTGGCGCCCTGTGCCATGCGATCCACCGGATCCAGGCTTGCGGGACTGAACCCTGGGCCGGATCGCTGACACGGGCACAACCGCTGAGCCGGATCATGGCCCCCCCACCACCCTGCCCGCGACGCGCCAAGGCTGACTGCGGCTGTGGTGACCGACAGGCGGCTCAGCGCTCGGCCAGGCTGCGCCATCGCCGCCACGCGGGCGCCAGCGCGGCCATCAGCGCCACCAGGCACAGCGCGTAAGCGGGCGCGCCCCACAGCCACCGAACGACCTCGCTGGTGTGGCGCCCGGTCAGGCTGCTGCCCAGGCTGTCCAGCGCCTGGCTCAGCACCAGCAGCATCACGGCCAGTCCGCCGCCCAGGCAGAGGTGGGTGCCCCAGGGCCGGCCGCGCCACACGCGCCACAGCCCCAGGCCCAGCAGGGGCAGACCGAGCAGCGCGGGCGCCAAGCTTCCGCGCAGGCCCACGGCACTGAGCCAGACGCCCAGCGTCAGCAGCAGCACCAGCGAGGCACTCAGCAAGGCCAGCTGGCCCCAGGTCAGCAAGCGGATGGCGAGCAAGGCCAAGGCGCAACACAAGGCCCACACCGCCAACTCAGCCAGGCTGTGGGCCAGCGCCAGCAGGGGGCTGCGCGGCGTATCGTCGGCGCGGGGCAGTTTCTGCAGGTGCTGGGTTTCGTAGGGGTACACGGCCTGGCCGTGGCGCGGGTGCACCCACCGGGCGTGGCGTGCCAGGTCCATGCGGTCGGTTTGCTGGTTGAGCCAGCCCAGGCGCATGGCGTCGGGCAAGGCCGCCAGGGCGTGCAGGCAGGCCTCGGGGGCGGGCGTGTCCACGCCGACATCGCGGCGATGGGCCGCGTAGCGCGTGTCGCAACGGTCCAGCACATCGCGAGCCTCGGACTGGCTGCGGGTCAGCTGCCCCTCGCCACCGGCCGCCAGCTCGGCTGCCTCAGCCGTTGCAGCTGCCACATCGGACGAGGCCCGCGACGAACCGCTGTGCGCACCGGCATTCGAGGGGGCACTGGTCGACGCCACAGCCTCCGCCATGGCCTTGGCCTGGCGCGCCTCTTCCGCTTGCCACAGGGCCTGGTAGGCGTTCAGGTGGTTGCGATAGGCCTGCACCAGGGCCTGTGCCTGCGTGCGTGCGCTGCCCCCTTCGGCCGCCACATAGCCCACGGCCTGCAGCAGCTGGGCGTGCTCGGCAATCTGCTGCGCGATGGTGTCGACCTGGCCGTGCTTGAGCAGGCGCAGGGCAAGCAGCGTGGGGGACAGGCCATCGGAGTTGGTCATCCTGGCCGTGGTGCCCGGCAGATCGGCCACCGCGTCCCAGTGGGGCACGAACGGCGCGTTGGCAGGCGCCACCAGGGCTTCGAGCAGCGCCACCCGCTCGCGCAGGCTCTCCTGCCGCTGCGGGTCCACCGGCACGCCGTGCGTCGCCTGCAGCCAGCGCGCTGCGGTCAGCCCGCGGTAAACGCGGTCCTGCAGCACCAGGGGCGCCAGCAGCAGCGCGCACAGCATGGCGCCCAGCAGCCATTCGCGCCACAGCGCAAACCGGCCTGCGGGCAGGTGGTCTCGCCAGCGGTTGTGCACGCGGGCGCTGACCAGCCACCCCAGCGCCTGCAGCAGGCCCAGCACCAGCCAGGTGACGAACATCACCTGCAGCGCCTGGCTTTCCGGCGTGTTGTGGCGCTCGATGTCGGTGCCCCCATCGGCACCCAGCCAGCGCGCCGGGTCGGCCAGCAGCCCCATGGTCAGCGCCCACGCCAGCAGCACCCCCAGGGCCAGCGGCACACAGCGGTGCAGGCGCAGCTGCCACAGCACGGGGCTGCGCTGCAGCACCGCGTCATCCCAGGCAAGCAGCAGGTGTTTCATGGCCATCCTCTCCATAATTCAGGGGGTATGCATTGCTTTTCAATGCATCCACATCGGCAACATCGGCATACCCGCTCACCTCATGCGGCTCAACGCACGAACAGGCGGCGGGTGGAACGCGTGATGTCGCGGAAGTAGCTCAGCGGCAGCCCCACCTCGACCGCGTGGCGCAGGAAGGCGCTGGCGTCGAAGGCAACGTGGAAGCTGATGATGCGGGTCTCGCCGCTGTGCGCGAGCTCGTGCGCGGGCAACCCGGCCAGCTTGGCCGCCAGCGCCGCGCCACTCAAGGGCGACTCGAACTCGATCGCGCTGCCGGCCATCTGCGCAAAGCGCTCGGCCACGTGGCGCGGCTGGCCCTGCTCGAGGAACAGCACCTGGTCGGCGATCTTTTCGACCTCGTACAGCTGCTGCGAGCTGAGCAGCAGCGCCAGCGGCTGCCACGGCGACCGCGCCATGTCGCGCAGGTCGGTCAGCAGGGTCTGCTGGGCGTTGATGTCCAGGTTGGCCAGCGGCTCATCCAGCAGCAGCACGCGCGGCGCGCACAACAGCGCACGCGCCAGTTCAAACCGCATCTTGTAGCCCGAGGACAGCTGCCGCCACGCGTGGCCGCGGAAGGCCCGCAAGCCCAGGCGCGCGATGACCAGCTGCACCAGCGTGTGCAGGCGCTCGCCCGTCACGCCATGGCTGCGCGCCGCAAAGGCCAGGTGATCGAGCAGGCGCCCGCCCCATTTGGGCGGCCGCTGCGGGATGTAGATCAGCTGGCTGCGCAGGCGGTGCACGTCACGGGCGTCGCAGCCCCAGTCCAGGCTGCCGGCGTCGGCCTGCAGGTCGGCCGCCAGCATGCGCAGCAGCGTGGTCTTGCCGTTGCCGTTCTCGCCCACCAGACCCAGGATCTCGCCGGGGTTCACGCGCACGTCCACCGGCCCCAGCTTGAAGCCGCCGCGCGCGTAGGCCTTGGTCAAGCCACGGGCCTGCACATAGCGGGCCACCGATCCGTCGCGGTCGGCCGCCGGACCGTCTCGGTCCCAGTCCCTGTCCCAGTCCTGCGCATCCAGCGCACTGGCGCCCATCACATTGGCGGTCAGTTCGCCCTGCAGGCCTTGCCAGGCCTGGCGCAGCACCGCCTGCCGGCGGCCCTCGTCGCCCGCCTCCAGCGCGTCCCATTCGTCCAGCCGCTGCAGCACCGCCCGCTGCGCCGGCGCCGCCAGCGGCGTGGCCGCATCCAGCACGCCATTCCAGGCCGTGTGCCATTCGCGGTTGTCCACCGCCGTCAGCACCGCCGCGCCCCAGGCGGCCAGGTCGTCGGGCGCTGGCCCGTGGCTTGCGTTCATGTGGTCCTCTCCTCCGGGCACTGTAACCGAGCCCCTCAGCATGCCTGGGCCCTGCGAAGCCTGTGTGAAGTCGCCATGCAGGCGCGCCCGCGTGCGCACACAGGTGATCGCGGGATCCCCGCAATTCGGGCAGGCTTGCACCATGCCGGCCTGGACCGGCCCCTGCAACCCAAGGAGACTCCGCATGCCCCTCGTGACCCGTGAAGACCGCAACGGCCTGACCATCCTGACCCTGAACCGCCCCGACAAACTCAATGCGCTGAACGTGGCCCTGTTCACCGAGCTGCGCGACCACGTGCTGCAGATCGCCGAACAGACCGAGCGCGTGGGCGTGGTGGTGCTGCGCGGCGCGGGCAAATGCTTCTCGGCCGGACACGACCTGGCCGACATCGCTGTGGGCGAAAAACCACCCAAGCCCAGCTTCCAGGCCGACACCATCGAAGCCCTGGCCAACCTGCCCCAGCCCGTCATCAGCGCCGTGCATGGCCACTGCTACACGGGCGCGCTGGAGCTGGCGCTGGCCGGTGACCTGATCCTGGCGGCCGACAACGCCAAGTTTGCCGACACGCACGCCAAATGGTCGCTGACGCCGGTGTGGGGCATGAGCCAGCGCCTGCCGCGCCGCGTGGGCCTGGCCAAGGCCAGCGAGATGATGTTCACCGCCAGAACCTACACGGCGCAAGAGGCCGTGGCCATGAACCTGGCCAACTTCTGCGTGCCCCTGGCCGACTTCGACGCCGAGATCGACAAGCTCGGCCAGCAGATCCTGGCCAACTCGTGGTTCAGCCACCGCGCCAACAAGGCCCTGCTGAAGGAAACCGACGGCCTGCCCCTGGCGGCCGGCCTGTCCTACGAAATCCACCGCAGCAAGGGCCGCGGCCCTGACATGCAAGAGCGCATCGCCGCCTTCAGCAACAAGACCGCCAAGGTCTCGTGAACGGCCGTGCCCGTTCGGGGCTTGACGCATCGCCGGCCCGTTGCGATGGGCCAAGCGCCGACAGGCCTGGCGTCTGGGCCCCGCACCAGGTGCCTTGAATCACCTTAGAGCCAGTATGGTCCATTTCTCGTTTTAAAGAAAACCGCATTCGACCCATACTGGTCGCGTCCATTCTTACAGGAGCATCCCATGACGACCCAAGCGCCTGTCTGGTTCATCTCCGGCAGCACGGCGGGCTTTGGCCTCGCGCTGGTGCACTGCGCGCTGCGCCACGGCCTGCGCGTGGTGGCCACCGGCCGCCACCTCACCACCCGCGACGTGGGGCTGACGCCCGGCGACCGCCTGCTCCTGCTCGACCTGGATGTGAGCGAGCCGGCCCAGATCCAGGCCGCGGTGGGTGCGGCCCTGGCGCACTTCGGCCGCATCGACGTGCTGGTCAACAACGCCGGCTATGGCTACCAGTCCAGCGTCGAGGAAGGCGACGACGACGCCATCCGCCAGCAGTTCGAGGTCAACTGCTTCGGGCTGTTCGCCCTCACCCGCGCCGTGCTGCCCCATCTGCGCGCGCAGCGCGCGGGCCACATCGTCAACGTCACCTCGGTGGCCGGCTTCATCGGCTCGCCCGGCATGGGGTACTACGCCGCCAGCAAGCACGCCGTCGAAGGCTGGTCGGACGCCCTGGCCGCCGAGGTGAGGCCGCTGGGCATCCACGTCACCTGCGTCGCGCCGGGCCCGTTTCGCACCGACTGGGCGGGGCGCTCGCTCGCCGTCACCCCCTCGGCCATCGCCGACTACCGCGACACCGCCGCCGCGCGCATGGCCCTCACGGCACAGCGTGCCGGCCACCAAGATGGCGACCCCGAGAAGGCCGTGGAAGCCATCGTCCAGGCCGTGCAAAGCGCCCAGCCCCCGCACCACCTGCTGCTCGGCGGCACCTCGGTCAGCCTGGTGAAACAGCGCCTGGAGCGGTCGCTGGCCGAGATCGAGCAATGGCGCGGCGTCAGCGAGGCCACCGACTTCACGGATTGAACGGCTCAGAACCGGACGCGGCGCATCGGACAGTCGGGGGATGTGGGGCGTTGGGCCACCCGGGCGTCGGCCATGAGGCCAAGCCGCCGCGCCAGTCTGCATGCCCCACCAGCGCAACGGGCTGCCTGACGATGCCGCTCACGCGAGCTGACCCGCCAGCCAGGCCACGCCAGGGACAATGGCGGCAACGCGACCCTTCCCTTCGTCACCCATGAGCATCCCGTACATGGGCGTGAGCATCACGCCGGACTCCAAACAGCGCGCCGACACACCCGGCCAATGGTGGCCGCACGCCACCCTGCGTCACATGGGCCGCGGTGAGAACTGGCCTCCGATCAGCCACCCTCAAGCCTGCGCCAGCCAGGACGAAGCCGACGCCGTCGCCCTGAGACTGGCCAAACGCCACATCCGCGAGGCGTTGCACCAGGGCTGAGCAGGCACGGAAGGCCCGGGTGACGATTTCGGCGTCGTGGACAAAGCCCTGTACCGCATAAGCGGTAGCCTCCCAGTCTCCTCGGTGCCCGCCAGGCCGTCTCCAAGAACTGCTTCAGGATGGACCTGTCCGAACTCGGAACCTGGCTGAATCGTTCCGGGTGATGTTGACCCCGTGTTCCCAGCCCCGTCCCATTCGCAAGAAGGCCCTACCCTCAAAGATGGCGATAGTTCGGGGCCAGAGATTCAGGGAGCCTTCTCATGTCAGCCTTGGCGGGTACGGCGCATGCCCCACAGCCCGAGCAGGCTGGAAAGACACAGCAGCATCCAGGTGCTGAGTGTAGGTACGGGCGCGATCACAGGAAGCACAGCCGGCAGCACGGTGATGCTCACGGTGTATTCGCTGGTGCCCCCTCGACCGTCGCTCACGATGAAGCTGAAGCTGTCGGGGCCCTCGTAGCCCGACGTGGGCGTGTAGGTGTAGCTGCCGTCTGCATTGACCACGACTGCCCCGTGGGCAGGCTGGGTGGCGCCCTGGGCGTAGGTGATGGGGTCCCCATCGGGGTCTGTGGCCGCAGGCAAGGTGCTCGTCAGTGGCTGGTTGTTGGGGGTGCTGGCGGCGCCGTTTTGCGACACGGGCGGGGCATTGACAAGGGGAACGGGGCTGATGGTGATCTTGGCCGTGGCCTCACCAAACAAAGGGGTGCCGTTGATGAGATCAAGCGTCACGCCATCCACCACCAACTGCGACCAGCCCTGCGTGCCCACTGGAACGCCCCGCAGCTCCAGCAACTGGGTCGTGGACGTGGCGGTGAAGGTGTGCGTCACCAACTGCCAGGGCGCAGCGGTGCCTGCAGCGGGCGGCGTCAGTGTTGGGCTGTCCACGACGTCGTGGCCGAAAGTCGTCCGCACGAACCCCGACCGGTTGGGGTATTCGCCTTGGTTGGCGATGGTTTGGTAAAAGCGAAGCTGATACGTGGCGCCGATGATCAAACCAGACACGTTTTGCTGAATGACGCCGCTCGAGCCAAGTGGGTCATAGCCATTGCCTTGGATCATCACAAAGCGCCCCCCGTCGGGCGATGCGATGAACCGTTGGTTGAAGTCCGTGGTGTTCTCGTCCCCGAACCTTGCACCGATCGCTACCCAGCCATCAGTGGGCGATGGGGTGAAGTCGGTCTCAAACGACACGTTTTTGACCGAGGCACCGCGCTCAGAAATGCGGTAGGTGACCGTGTCTTCCAGCACTTGGCCCTGCGCCAAGCCCATCACGGCTGGGTTGGCGGTGTCCAGTTGGTAGGTGTAGCTGCCATCGGGGTTGAACACCCAGGCGCCGTAACTGCCGGTCAGTGCCGTGCCGGGCAAGACCGCCGTGCCATTCACGGTGGTGAACGTGAACGCATCGCCATTGGGATCGCTGTCGACGCCAAAGCCGTCGTCATCGGTCAGGAGGTTGCCGGTGACGAGGCTGCTGTGGTCGCTGAGGATGGCCTTGACGTTGTCTGTGGCCACAGGACTGGCGTTGACCGTGATCACGGACCGCGCCACGTTGGATGGGTTCACCCCGTCATTCACCACAAAACTGATGATGCGCGGGACCGGGCTGGGACTGGCTGCCGTCGCCTGAAATGTGAACCCCTTCAATGCACCAATGTATGCGGCGTGGCTGCCGGCCCCGGTAAAACTGACGGTCGGCCCGGCAGACACGCTGTAGGCAATGCCGTTGGCCATGCCCGAGCTGCCCGTCATCATGGGTGTGCCATTCAGCAGCAGCACATCACCGGCCTGCGGATTGGTGAAGACCACGGTGGCGCTCTGCAAAGTGGTGCCATCCGGATCGCGAACGCTGGCCTCAGGGCCCAGCAGGCCGATGGGCACACTGCCTTGGTCGTACCGTTCAGTCAGGTCACGCCCCGGCGAGGTGTCGCGAAACGCTTGTGCCGACACGTTGTCCAGTCGGAAGATGTCGGATGAGGCTGATTCGGGCGCGGTGTAGCTGAACTCCAGGTTGGCGTTGCTGGAAATCGTGGAGGGCAGCTCGAGCACCAACGTCGATGTGGTCCCTGCGGTCAGCGTGGTGAGGTTCCCCACGATGCCAGGAGCGTAGGTGACGGTGGCTGTGGTCCCCACGCCATTGGACGAGGCGATGGTGGCGTACGTTGTACCCCCCACATTGATGCGCAATACATTCTGAAAGCTGCTGGGACCTGCACCATCGGTCCACAGGATGTCTACCTGCACACGCACGCCGCCCAGCACACTGGGGCCCGATTGCCAACCATCGACATGAGGGGCATTCAGCCCGTGCGGCCCTGGGTTGTCGGGTGTTGGCAGGACATAGGTGGGCGTGGTGGTGGCTGCGCCACCATAGGTCCATTTGCCCGTTGCCGACCATGTGCTGGTGTTGGTGAAGTCGCCATTCTCGATCAGCGGATAGACCACATCGGCCGAGTTGAGGTCCAGCACAGGCGCCTGCTGGGCAGCTGCCCCAGCGCTCCAGGCTGTGGCAAGGCAACCCACGGCGAGCCACTGTAGGCAGACGAATGAATCACGCATGAAAAGCCTCACCCAATTGTCAATGAATGAAAAAATATAACCCAAGGGAGCTGACCAAAAACGCATTCGCCATTGCCCAGCAATCGGTCTCCAGACCGGTGCTTCACACAGCAGTGCAGGTGAATTGCCCCTTGAAGTCCCTCGAAAACCTGGACCGCCCGGAAGTAGAGAATTCCCCCAGCAGGAGTCTCTACGTGAAGAAATCCAGATTCAGCGAAGCCCAGATAGTGGGCATCCTCAAAGAAGTTGAGATGGGTGCCAAGGTCAGTGAGGCGTGCAGAAAGCACGGCATCAGCGAACCGACGTACGACAAGTGGAAAAGCCAGTTCGCGGGCATGACGGTGTCTCACCTGGCGCAGCTTCGCCAACTGCAGGACGAGAACGCCAAGCTCAAGCGCATGTACGCTGACCTGGCGCTGATGCACCACGCGCTCAAAGATGTCGTTGATCGAAAGCTCTGACCCCGGAGCGTCGCGAGATGGTCGTTCAAACCCTCGTGGGTGAGCATGGCATGAGCGAGCGACGTGCTTGCCAGGCCAGCGGCATCGCCCGCTCCGCCCTGCGCTATCGGGCTGTTACATGGCGCTCAACCGAACCGGCTGCCCGCGCGCATCAAACAGTCACTGCAGGCCGCTGGCCAACGCAACCAGGGCTGGCGCTGCGACTTCATGGCCGATGCGCATGGCCCCGCCCAGCACCTGCCGCGACATGCTCAGCAAGTTCAGCGTGCGGCCACCTCTGTGCTGTCGGCCCACGAGCGGAATTTGGCCTCGGTGACGTGGCCCCACTCCAGCGCCCAGTCGATGGTCTTGCCCAGCAAGCGATAGTCGGGCGCGGTGGACAGGCGCAGTGTGTTGCCGACGATGTTGTCGCGCAGCGTCTGCATGCCGCCGGCCATGATGCCGTTGTTGCGGTCCAGATCGCGCGAGCGGGCAGTGAGGCTGCGCAGGTCGGGCAGCAGATCGGCGTCGGCACTGCCGGCGACCGAGTTCCAGTCCATCAGCGACAGGTCTTGCGCCGACGCCCCGTCGTACGCAGCCATGGCCGACGCCGCAGGGGCGGCGCGCAGGCGCTGGGAGCGGGTGCGCAAACAAAAACGCCATTGCTACATCAAGAGTAGCAATGGCGCTAAGTGCCCGAAGGCTTAAAACTGGTGGGCCCTGAGTGACTCGAACACTCGACCTACGGATTAAGAGTCCGCTGCTCTACCAACTGAGCTAAGAGCCCTTTGCGGTGCAGATCAATTGCTGCATCGATCAAAGAAGCTGAGAGTATAGCACCGTTTTTGGGTTGTGCGCAAATCACTCAACTTTTTTCGCACACGCCATCGCCAGATCGCGAGAGGCCCCGCGCTCACGCCTTGGCGGGCGCCTGCCGATACGGCTCTTCAAAGGCGATGAAATCGTGTTCGCTCAGCGCGTCGCGCACCCAGGCCTGCACGCCGGGCTGCTGCTGCACGGCCTGCACATAGCCCCGCAGGTCGTCCGGCACGGGAACGCCGTAGCTCAGCAGGCGCATCACCACCGGCGCGTAGAACGCGTCGGCCACGCTGAAGGCGCCGAACAGCAAGGGGCCGCCGGAGCGCTCGAGCAGACTGCGCCACAAGCCGAACAAGCGCGCCAGGTCGGCGCGCAGGCGTTCGTCGCTGGCCAGCAGGCGCGCGCCCACCTCGGGCAACTGCGCTTCGATGTTCATGGGCAAGGCGCTGCGCAGGCCGCCAAAACCGCTGTGCATTTGGGCCACGGCGCTGCGCGCCTGGGCGCGTGCGGCGGACTCGGCCGGCCACAGCTGCCGGTCGGGAAACTGCTCGGCCAGGTATTCGCAGATGGCCAGCGTGTCGGCGATGACCAGCGGGCCGTCGATGAGCACCGGCACACAGCCGGCGGGATGAATGGCCGTGATGGCGCGCTTGAAGGCCGAGTCGGGCTCGAACCCATCGAAGCGCAGCTTGCGCTCGGTGAACGGGATGGCGGCCTGCGTCAGCACCACCCAGGGGCGCATGGACCAGGACGAGTAGTTCTTGTTGCCGATGACCAGCTCAAGCATGACGTGACTCCTTCTGAACCCCTCATTGTGGCAGCTTGCCCTGAGGCTCCATCAAAAGCAGTATGCCCCGGTTTCCGTTCATGATTAAACGGCAACCGGGGCATACTGCCCTTCACGCAGGCCAACAGCCGGCGTCTGTCACGCCTTGCTCAGCAGGTCGGCACGGGCCTGGGCGGCGGCGAAGTCGAGGTCACCCGAGTAGATCGCGCGGCCGCAGATCACGCCTTCGATGCCTTCCGACTCGGCTGCGCACAGCGCCTCGATGTCGGCCATGTTCGACAGACCGCCCGAGGCGATCACGGGGATGGGCAAGGCCTGGGCCAGGCGGATCGTGGCCTCCATGTTGATGCCCGACAGCATGCCATCGCGGCCGATGTCGGTGTAGATGATGGACTCGACGCCCCAGTCGGCAAAGCGCTGGGCCAGCTCCACCACCTCGTGGCCGGTCAGCTTGCTCCAGCCATCGGTGGCCACCTTGCCGTCCTTGGCGTCCAGACCCACGATGATGTGGCCAGCGAACGCGGTGCAGGCGTCCTTGAGGAAACCGGGGTTCTTCACGGCCGCGGTGCCAATGATGACGTACTCGATGCCGGCGTCGATGTACTGCTCGATGGTGTCCAGGTCGCGGATGCCGCCGCCGAGCTGCACCGGGATCTCGCTGCCGACTTCCTTCAAGATGGCCTTGATGGCGGGCAGATTCTGCGGCTTGCCGGCAAAGGCCCCGTTCAGGTCCACCAGGTGCAGGCGACGCGCGCCCTTGTCCAGCCAGTGTGCGGCCATGTCAGCAGGGGCCTCGCTGAAGGTGGTCGCTTGGTCCATGTCGCCTTGTTTGAGGCGAACACAATGGCCGTCTTTGAGGTCAATGGCGGGAATCAACAGCATGATGTGGCAGGGGCCAAGGCAGCAAAAAGGCCCGAAGGAAGGGGTGGCAAGTCAGACGCCGTGCGCCGCAGAGGGCGGCCAGGCGCCTACGGATTCCAGTGCAGGAAGTTGCGGTACAGGGCCAGGCCTTGTGCCGCGCTTTTCTCGGGGTGGAACTGGGTGGCGAAAACATTATCACGCGCAACCGCAGCCGTGAACCAGCCGCCGTAATCCGCCTCGCCCACGCTTTGCGCGGCGTCAAGGGGCTGGGCGAAATAGCTGTGCACGAAGTAGAACCAGCTGTGGTCGGGCACCTGGCCCCACACGGCATGCGGGCGCGACTGGCGCACGCGGTTCCAGCCCATCTGCGGCACCTTGTAGCGGCTGCCGTCGGGCTGGGTGCGGCCGGCCAGGTCGAAACGCTTGACCTGACCGCGGATCAGGCCCAACCCCGGCGTGTCGCCCTCTTCCGAATGGTCGAGCAGCATCTGCATGCCGACACAGACACCGAACAGCGGCTTGTTGGCGGCGGCGTCCAGCACCGACTCGAGCAGGCCGGAGCGGCGCAGCTCGGCCATGCAATCGGGCATGGCCCCCTGCCCGGGCAGCACCACGCGGTGGGCGTCGCGCACGGCCTGGGCCTGGTCGGTGATGACCACGGACACCCCCGTGTCCTGGGCCGCATGCAGAACCGCCTGCGCCACCGAGCGCAGGTTGCCCATGCCGTAGTCGACCACGGCCACGGTCTTGTTCACACTGGAATTCATAGCTGGATTCGCTTGCACCAAGCGAGGCAAGGGCAGGAAGCGGTTGGTTTAAAGCACACCCTTGGTGGAGGGGATGACGCCGGCGGCACGCGGGTCGATCTCGAGCGCCACGCGCAGCGCGCGGGCAAAGGCCTTGAAGATGGTTTCGCACTGGTGGTGCGCGTTCATGCCCTTGAGGTTGTCGATGTGCACGGTGGCGCCGGCATGGTTCACAAAACCCTGGAAAAACTCGAAGGCCAGTTGGGTGTCGAAGGCGCCGACCATGCCGGCCGTGAACTGCACATCCATGTGCAGGCCGGGCCGACCCGAGAGGTCGATCACCACCCGCGACAGGGCTTCATCCAGAGGCACGTAAGCATGGCCATAGCGTCGCAGGCCCTTTTTGTCGCCCACTGCCTGAGCCAGCGCCTGCCCGATGCTGATGCCCACGTCCTCCACCGTGTGGTGGCCATCGATGTGCAGGTCGCCCTCGCACTGCACGTCCAGGTCGATCAGGCCATGGCGCGCGATCTGGTCGAGCATGTGGTCGAAAAAGCCGATGCCGGTGGCGAGCCTGGCCTGGCCGGTGCCGTCCAGGTTCAGGCTGACGGTGATGCGGGTCTCCGCCGTGTTGCGGGAAATCGTTGCGGTGCGCGGGGCGTTCATAAACTCGTTTGCAAGGCGGCCAGCATGCGCCGGTTGTCGTCCGGTGTGCCCACCGTCAGGCGCAGGCACTGCGCCAGCAGAGGGTGCATTGTAGAAACGTTCTTGATCAGGATGCCCTGGGCGCGCAAGCCATCGAAGGTTTTTTGCGCATCGGGCACCCGGATCAGCACCATGTTGCCCTCGCTGGGAAACACGGTCACGTCGGGGAGGGTCGCAAGGGTCTGCAGCAGCTCGTCGCGCGAGGCGCGGATGGCTTGCGCCTGACGCGCGAAGGTGTCGGCATGGTCCAGCGCGAACTGCGCGCACTCGGCGTTCAGGCTGCTCACGTTGTAAGGCGGGCGCACCTTGTCAAGCTCGGCGATCAGCGCGGCGGGTCCCAGGGCATAGCCCAGGCGCGCCCCGGCCAGGCCGAACTTGCTCAGCGTGCGCAGCACCAGCACGTGGGCGTTGGCCGCGGGGTTGGCGCGGGCCTCGTCGAGCCAGCTGTGCGCGGCGAACGGCTGGTAGGCCTCGTCCACCACCACCAGGCCCTGCCCGGCCTGCGCGGCGATCACGGCCCGCACCGCCTCGGCCGCCCACAGGTTGGCCGTGGGGTTGTTGGGGTAGGCGAGGTAGACCAGCGCCGGGCGGTGCGTCGCGATGGCGGCCCGCATGGCCGGCACATCGAGCGAGAAATCGGCGTTCAGCGGCACGCCCTGAAAACCCAGGCCGGCCAGCCGGGCGCTCACCCCGTACATGACGAAACCGGGCTCTGGCGCCAACACCTGGGCGTCCGGCCGGGCGCAGGCCACGGCCAGGAGCGAGATCAGCTCGTCCGACCCATTGCCCAGCACCACGCCCCACCCCGCCGGCAGCCCCGTCCATTGGCCCAGGCGGTCGCGCAGCGCCTGCGCATCGGCCCCGGGATAGCGGTTCAGGGCCACGCGCCCCAGGCGCCGGCCCAGCTCGTCCCGCAAGAGGGGCGGCAAGGGGTATGGGTTCTCCATCGCATCCAGCTTGAGCAGGCTGGCCGCGTCCTGCACCGCATAGGCCTGCGTGGCTCGCACATCGGGGCGGATGCGCGCCAGCGCCGCCTCGGTGGCGAGCACCGGTTCAGTGGGGGGCAAGGCCGCGACCGTGCCAACGGCGGGAGACGTCATCGCAGGCGGTCCAGCCACTGAGCCGGTGACACACGGGCCGGGTTCAGCACGTGCACGCCGGCCAGCGTGGCGTCGACCAAGGTGGCACCGGCGCCCTCCGGCGCATCGGGCGACACGCCCACCCATGCGGTCGGCGAGCTGCCGGCCACAGCGTCTGTGCCAGCCCCGCGGCGGTCACCCGTGCCCTGCATCAGCGCACCCAGCGACACCGACAGCAGCCAGGCACACCCGCTGTGCTGGGCCGCGGCCACCGTCAAACACGCCGAAAACGGCAGACCCAGCCGGGCCTGCACCGCCCAGGCGCTTTCCAGCGTGGCGGCGTCCAGGGCCCAGGCCGTCCAGGTCTGGTAGCGGCGAATGGCGGCTCGCGCATCGCCCTGCGGCAGGGGTCGGGACGCCTGCTGCGTGCAGGCGTCGTAAAAGCGCACCAGCTCGTCCTGGCTCACGCGGCCTGCGCGCGCAGCCCACAGCGCGTCCAGCCACGCCACGCAGGCGGCCTGCAGGGCCGGTTCGTGCGCGTTCTCGGCCGCCACCAGCACACTGGCGTCCACAAACACAGGGGCAGTCACGGCCATCATGTCATTGACCAGCAGTATTGCCCAGTTCCCGTTCATCGATGAACGGAGATTGCCGCATACTGCCCTTCAAGATGGCTGCAGTCGACTCACCGGCCTGCCAGTCGCGCGCCTCGTTGCGCCAGGACTGGTGGGCGCGCGCGTAGGCGTCCTCCCGTCGCTGCAAATCGGCCAGCACCTCGCCCACCATGCGCGACACGCTGGTGCCGCGCCGCGCCGCCTCCACGCGTGCCCAGTCGAGCACGGCGTCGTCCACGGTGATGGTGAGGTTCTTCATGGTGCGCATGGTACACGAACTTCGTGTTGCACGAAGTTCGTGTCGCTAGTTGAACACTCTGGTTTGCACGCCCCGCTTGGATCCGGGCCCGCGCAACGCCGCATGAGTCGTATCCAGCGTGAAACAGCAGCAGGGTGCAGATCCGGACAACCGCGACGCCGCGGTGCTTCGCCAACTTACGAACGGTGTGCCTTGCCGGTCGTGCCCATGAACCGCATGAACCTACCTGGGCACGGCAGCGGCAGCTGCGCACCGGCGCTCGTTTCAAGCCCGGGGTCATGGTCGACCCCGCACCTTCGCCAGGCCTGCCCTCTGGCCGAGCAACTCAGCGCCTGGGCTTGCCGCTGATGCCTTTGGACGCGGCCACCGGTGGGCTGATCAGGGCTTCGCGCACGCTGGGCCCGCCCACCCAGCGCTTGATCATCAGGCCCAGCATGCCCCCGGCCGCGATCACGGCCCAGAACACCCAGCCCTGCACGTCTTCGATGCCGCTGTGCAGGTTCATGCCCAGCGCGGCCCCGATCGCCATGAGGGGAAAGGTCAGCGCGGCGATGACGTTGAGCTTGCGCTGCGCCAGCGTCACCTCCTGCGTGGCGCGCGTCTGTTCCTCGGCCGCCAGCGCCAGCCGGTAATCCAGCTCCATGCGCGTGTCGGCCAGCAGCAGCTCGAACCCGCGTGAAATCTCCACCGCCCGGTCGCGCTGGTCGATCAGGCCCTGGTCGTCGGGCGCGGCATCGCGCGCGGCCTGCAGTGCCGCCTGCATGTTGGACGCCGCACGCGCCAGCGGGATGCAGGGCCCGATGATGGTGAACAGCTCCGACGCCGTCTGCGCCCGCTCATGGCGGGCCTCCAGCTGCTCCAGGATCTTGACGTAATCGTCCAGCAAACGCATGAGCTCGCGCTGGCCGCCATCCTGCCCCTCGTACATCCACCGCGCCGCGTTGCCCTCGGCGGGCAGGCGCAGGAACACCTCGTGGTCGCGCGGCTGCCCGGGCCGCGGCGGCGCGTGCAGGATGAGCAGCACCTGGCCATCGGCGGCAATCGCCCGCTGCGCACCGTAGCTGCTGCCCAGGCGCCGCTCGATCTCGGGCGACATGGGCCAGTTGTAATGGGGACGCTTGTTCACCAAAAGACTCCTCCTCGCCTGCGTGGGCGCGATGCGGGCGGCGACCGAGCCGCCGCTTGCGCGCATTGTGGCCTGCGCGAACCGGGGTTGTGCGCCACCCGCCACACACAAATTGTTGCGCCCAGGCGCCAGCGCGAAGCCCCAAAGTGCGTGAAGCGTGTCGCGGGTCGCCCCATGCACGGCACAATGGCCCGATTGCCGCCCGAAGCAGCTCGATTGGCCGGCCGGAGTCAATCCCCCAAGAGGAGAGAAGATGAAAAGAATTGCAACCGTTGCCGCCTTGATGGGCCTGGTGCTGTCCGGCGCCGCGCTGGCCGAAGACGCCCAGAATTCCGACCTCGTGTTCCCCAATTCCCCCCAAAAACCCGATGCGGGCGAATTCAACCCCGTGGGCACGCCCATCAAGGTGCGCCCCAAGCGCGTGGTGATTCCGCCGCCCATCCCCTTTCCCGAGCCCCCGCGCGTCCACCGCGAACGCCAGCCCGTGATGTGGGTGACCGAACCCATGTCGCCCGCACCGGCCCCGCGCACACGGCGCGCAGACCGCAACTGAGCGGCAGCCGAACACCCCTCTGCGCGGCTCAGCCCGGTCCGTCAGCTGGCCTGTGCCAGCGCAGCCCAAGCACCGGCCCGGTCGATGCCGGGTCTCGCGTCACGGCCATGCGGCGCTCAACCAATGGGCAATGTGGGGTATGACCGCCTTCCCGTTTTCAAACCATCGGAAAATCACGGATACTGCCAACACCGGCCACGGTGTCCGCCTCCATCGACATGGACAACCACCCCTTCGCCAGCGCCAAGGCAGTCAGGGCTAGCCGAGCGCAGTGGTGATGGGCGGACGCACCTTGCAATCGTTGCAGGCCTGACGCAGATGGACAAGCTGGGCGATTGCGATGCAGGACATGCCCGCGCACCTGCACGACCTGGCGCACGCCATGCAGATCAGCACCCACGCTGCGCCGACTCGCCTACGCGAAACCCTGACGGCCTGATGACCGCCACGCTGGAGGAGAACGCCTTGCTGCGCTACCCTCGGGCCCACCGCCGTTTTGCCCGAGGTTCCATGCCGATCCGTTTCCGCACCTGCGTTGCTTGGCTGTCAGCCGTGCTGGCCAGCGCCGCCGTGGCCCAAGTGCCCGAAGACATCCAGCGCTTCGCCCTCGCGGCGGCGAACGCGCGCGACGTGTTCGCCAAACCCTTCGCCGTCATCGACAAGCCGCGCGCCCGCCTGTGGGTCTTCGACGAACGCGGCCAACTCATGCGGGACAGCGCGGTGCTGGTGGGCGCTGCGGCCGGTGACGTGGCCCCGGACGACATCGGCACCCGCCCCCTGTCCCAGGTGAAGCCGCACGAGAAAATCACGCCCGCGGGCCGCTTCGTGACCGAACCCGGCCGCAACACCAAAGGCGAAGACGTGATCTGGATCGACTACGACTCGGCCGTCTCCATGCACCGCGTGCGCAATGTGCCACGCGAGAACCGCACCCAGCGCCTGGCCACGCCCACGGTGAGCGACAACCGCATCTCCTTCGGCTGCGTGAACATCCCCGTGGCGTTTTACGAACAGGTGCTGATGCCGCACTTCGGCAAACAGACCGGCGTGGTCTACGTGCTGCCCGAGTCGCAGACGCGCGAGGCGCTCTACCCCTTTTTGCGCGACAGCCTCTGACACCGAGAGGGACGACATCGAGCCACCAGGCTCAGCGCGTGACGGCCGGCCTGCTCAACGCCCCAAGCACCAGGGCGCATGAGCGACCGGGCAGCCCCGAGCCGTTCCCGGCTGCATCACAACGCGTCCAGTTGACCGGTTTGGTGGCGTGAGCAACGGCCCCCCTTGACATGGGCGCGGCCGCAGGGCAGAGATGGCCTTCAACCCGATGGCATCGCGTACCCGGCAACGGGTACGGCGGCGTCTGAATTTCAAGGCATCAGCCAAAGGAGTATGGCCTCGTTCCCATTGTTCAATGAACGGAAGTGAGGCCATACCCCATCAAGAAAGGCGCCCTGCTTCATCACCCATCAGAACTTCACGCGCAGCGTCAGCATCACGTTGCGCGGATCGCCGTAGTAGTTGCTGATGCCGGTGGCGGCGTACTTCTTGAAGTAGACCTTGTCGAACAGGTTGTTGATGTTCAGCTGCACCGAGTAGGTGTCGTTCACCTTGTAGCCGACCATGGCGTTGTAGACGGCGTAGCCGCCCTGGCGCGCCGTCACGGCGCCCGAGCGCGCGTAGCCGTCGCTGTAGGCATTCACGCCGCCGCCGATCGTCAAACCTTGCAGGGCGCCGCTGAAGCGGTAGCTGGTGAACAGGCGCAGGGCATGGCGCGGGTCGATGGAGCGCAGGGGCTGGTCGACGTTGCCCGCGTTGCTGTCGCGCAGGTATTTGGTGCGGGTGTTGGTGTAGCCGCCCATCACCTGCCAGCCCGGCAGGATTTCGCCCGACAGGTCGACCTCGAAGCCCTGGCTGCGCGTCTTGCCGTCTGCCACGTAGCAGGAGGCTGTCGGGTCCCAGCAGCCGCTGGGCGAGACCGCGGCCTCGACGGCCTTGCCGACGTTGTTCACGCGGAACAGCGCCAGCGAGCCGTTGAGCTTGCCATCGAAGAACTCCCCCTTGATGCCCGCTTCGAAGTCCTTGCCCGTCACGGGCTGCAGGACGCCACCGTCCACGCCCTTGCTGTTCTGCGGCGCAAAGATCTCAGTGTAGCTGGCGTAGACGCTGAGCTGCTCGTTCAGGTCATAGATGGCGCCCACATAGGGCGTGAACTGGCGACCGGGCTTGTAGCTGTTGGCGGGGTTCACGCTGGAGTTCACCGAATACCAGCTCAGGCGCCCCCCCACCATCAGCGTCAGCGGGTCGGTCACCGAAAAACGCGCCGTCGTGAAGATGCCCTGCTGGCGCGTGTCCACGGGCTTGGACGAGCCGTTCGACACGTAGGTCGGCGCGGGGTAGCTGTGGGGGTCCCAGTTGCGGATGTCGTCGACCACGACCGGGTTCATGTTGCCCTGGCCATGGCTGTCGTAGGCCTTATTGCGCAGCGCGTCCACGCCCACCACCAGGCGGTGGCGGCGGCCAAACAGCGAGAACGGCCCTTCGGCCACGGCACCCAGGGCGTACTGGTCGTTCTTGGCGCCCTCGTACACCGACTGCGTGACCGTCATCTGGTACGGGTTGGTGGTGCTGGTGCGGGTGAAGTACGACTGGCGGAAGTCGTCGAGCCGGTAGGTGGTGTAGGCGCCGGAGACCTTCAGCGTCCAGTCGTTGTCGAAGCGGTGTTCGACCTCGCCGAACGCCTGCTGGTTGGTGCGGTTCCAGGCATTCCAAGCGGCGCCCAGGTACAGGTTGCGCGGCAGGTTCAGCGAACTGCCGTCGAAGTTGCGCGGGATGTTGCCCCACGAACCGCTGGCGTCCAGGTCGGTGTGCTGGAAGCTCACCGTGGCGGTGGTGCGCGGCGTCAGGTCGGCCTGCAGCACGCCGTAGAACACCTTGCGGTCTTCCTGCTTCACATCCTGGAAGAAGTCCTTCTTGTCGGTCACGGCCACCATGCGGCCACGCAGCGTGCCCGCGGCATTGAGCGGGCCGGACAGGTCGAGTTCGGTGCGCTTGCGGTCCCAGGAGCCGAGCGACAGGCCCACAGAACCTTCGAAGGTCTTGGACGTGGGGCGCTTGCGAACCATGTTCACGGTGGCCGACGGGTTGCCCGAGCCGCGCAGCATGCCCGAAGCGCCGCGCAGCACCTCGATGCGGTCGAGCACGGCCGTGTCGGGCTGGGCGAATGCCGAACCCGAGAAGCTGAAGCTCAAGCCGTCGACCTGCAGGCTGTCGATGGCGTGGCCACGCGAAAAATACGTCACGCGCTCGCTGTCGGTGTAGTCCACGCTCACGCCCGGCGTGTTCTGCAGCACGTCGTGCAAATCGGGCAGCACGCGCTCATCGAGGTACTCGCGCGTCACCACCGTCACGGGCTGGGGGATGCTGCGGATGGACTTCACGCCCTTGAACACCGACACGTTGGACGTGGTCAGCGAGCCCGACTTCTCGGTGGCAGGGTCGCTGGTGGCGCGCACGGTGACGGACGGCAGGGTCTGGCCCGCCTCGGCGCCGGGGCTGGCCTGCCCCTCCACCGACTGAGCGTGGGCAAGCGGATAGGCCAGCGCCAGGGCAGAACACAGCACGGACAGGGGACGAACGGACGAAGCAAGTCGGGACAAGGACATGGTGAGGAGGTGACGCAAAGAAAAGGCCCGGCTGACCGGGCCCTGGTGCGGCCTGCGGGGCGGCAAGCGCAACAAATGAATGAGAATCGTTATCAATCATAACAAGCATCCGCGATGGCCACGGCTGGCCTGTTGCTGCGTCACAACAAGCGCCGCCCTGGGGCCGCCTGCGCCGCTCCCGTGCTGACAGCGCCAAGCGCCGGGCTCCTACAGGGCGACGGGTTTCCTTCGCCCCACGTCACGGGCAGGCCACGCTTCACACTGAGCGGGCGACTGTGCAGTGAGGGGTCGCACCTGATCGAGACCACAAGGAGCCACCATGACAACAAGCCTTTCCGTCACCGCCGCTTTGATCAGCTTGGCCTTCTCGGGCGCCGCCCTGGCCATGGACGCCCAGAACTCCGACGACGTCATGCCCAATTCGCCCCAGAAGCCTGACGCGGGCGAATTCAACCCGGTGCCGGGACCCATGCCTCCTCCTCTGCCCCCCGTCATGGCTCCGCCGCCGCCAGCCCCCATGCCGGCTCCGGCGCCGGTCATGGCGCCCCCCCCGCCCCCGCCGCCGCCCCCACCCGTCATGCCGCCGCCCCGTGCCCCGCGCGCCGACCGCAACTGACGCGCGCGAGCGAGCCGCGCCGTCACGCGGCTGGCGCGCAACAAGCCCGGCTTGGCGCCTGCGTGTGCGGGCTCACAGGGCGCCGGCGCGCTGGCTTCACGTCGAAGCCAGCTCACTGGGGCGGCGTGGCGCGTCCCCAAGGCGTCCGCCTGAGGCGGGACGCCCTCCTCGTCACAACTGGCCGGCTTTCTGGCGGGCGATGGCCGCGGCCACGCCTTGACCATAGGCCGGATCGGCCTGGGTGCAATGCGCGATGTGTTTGTGCACGATGGCGTCCGACACGCCGGCGATCGCACGCGCCGTGTTCTCGAACAGCAGCTGCTGCTTTTCGGGCGTCAGCAGCCGGAACAGGTCGCCCGGCTGGGTGAAGTAATCGGCGTCGTCCTCGCGGTAGTTCCAACGGTCCGCGTCCCCATACAGCTTCTCGACCGGCTCGGCGAACTCGGGCTGCTCGGCCCACTCGCCTTCGCGGTTGGGCTCGTGCGCCAGCGTGCGGCCGTAGTTGCCATCGACCCGCATGGCACCGTCGCGGTGGTAGGCGTGGTAGGGGCACTGGGGCGCGTTCACCGGGATCTGGTGGTGGTTCACCCCCAGGCGATAGCGCGCGGCATCGGCGTACGAGAACAGGCGCGACTGCAGCATGCGGTCCGGCGACGGGCCGATGCCGGGCACAAAATTGCTCGGCGCAAACGAGGCCTGCTCGACATCGGCAAAGTAGTTGTCCGGGTTGCGGTTCAACTCCATGACGCCCACTTCAATCAGTGGAAAGTCCTTCTTGCTCCAGACCTTGGTGAGGTCGAAGGGGTGGAAGCGGTAGGTCTGCGCCTGCGCCTCGGTCATGATCTGCACGCACAGCGTCCACCGCGGGAACTCCCCCCGGTCGATGGCTTCCAGCAGGTCGCGCTGGCTGCTTTCGCGATCCCCCGCGACCACCGCTGCGGCTTCGGCGTCGCTCAGGTTCTCGATGCCCTGCTGGCACACCCAGTGGAACTTGACGTAGTGGCGCACCCCCTCGCGGTTGATCAGCGAGTAGGTGTGGGAGCCAAAGCCGTGCATGTGCCGGTAGCCCCGCGGGATGCCGCGGTCGCTCATCACGATGGTGATCTGGTGCAGGGCTTCGGGCAGGCCGGTCCAGAAGTCCCAGTTGTTCTCGGCGCTGCGCAGGTTGGTGTAGGGGTCACGCTTCACAGCCTTGTTCAGGTCGGGGAACTTGAGCGGATCGCGGAAGAAGAACACCGGCGTGTTGTTGCCCACCAGGTCCCAGTTGCCCTCTTCGGTGTACAGCTTGACGGCAAAGCCGCGGATGTCCCGCTCGGCATCGGCCGCACCCCGCTCGCCGGCCACGGTCGAAAAGCGCGCAAACAGCGGCGTCTGCTTGCCGACCTCGGCGAACACCTTGGCGCGCGTGTAGGCCGTGATGTCGCCCGTCACCGTGAAGGTGCCGAAGGCGCCCGAGCCCTTGGCGTGCATGCGGCGCTCGGGAATCACCTCGCGGGCGAAGTGGGCGAGCTTTTCCAGGTGCCACAGGTCCTGCAGCAGCATGGGCCCGCGCGGGCCCGCCGTCATCGAATCCTGGTTGTTCGGCACCGGGGCGCCAGCGGCGGTGGTGAGTTTCTTGCTCATGGGTCTCTCCTGTCGTCGTGGGAACAGTCTTTTACTGTATCCAATCGATCAGCTCATGACCATTGGTTATATCTATTTGAGAGATTGGCCAGCGGCATCAATACATACATTCTTGAATGTATAAAGCGGACTTCCCCGAGCGCGCGCATGCGGGCTCGACCACACACAAGGATTGGCATGCATTTCGACATCGTGATCGTGGGCGGCGGCGCCGGCGGGCTGGAACTGGCCGCCCGGCTGGGCCGACAGCTGGGCAAGCGGCAAGGCCGTGAACGCGTGCTGCTGATCGACAAGTTTTCCTTCCACATCTGGAAGCCCACGCTGCACGAGGTGGCAGCGGGCACGCTGGACGCCCACCAGGAAGGCCTTTCTTACACCGTGCTGGCCCGGCGCAACCACTTCAGCTTCACCCTGGGTGAGCTGACGGCGCTGGACACCGAGCGTCAAAGCCTCACCCTCGCGCCACTGTGCAACGACCGCGGCGAAGAAATCGTGCCCGAGCGCACGGTCAGCTACCAGCGGCTGGTGCTGGCGCTCGGCAGCGGCTCCAACGCCTTCGGCACGCCCGGCATCGAACACGCCTACCTGCTCGAAAACGTGCGCGATGCGCAGCGCTTTCACGCCGACTGGCTCCATGCCTGCGCCCACGCGGCCTTTGCCGACAGCCACGCGCTGTCGGTCGCCATCGTCGGCGCCGGCGCCACCGGCGTCGAACTCTCGGCCGAGCTGCTCGAAGCCCACGCCGAGCTGCAGGACAGCATGAGCACCAACCAGCGCTTCCGGCTCGACATCCAGCTGCTCGAAGGCGGCGACCGCATCCTGGGCGGGCTGCCGCCGCGCATTTCGGAGCAAGCCACACTGGCCCTGCAGCGCCGGCAGGTGCAGGTGCTGACCAGCACCCGCGTGCTGGCCCTGCACCCCGGCCGGCTCGAGACCACGGCCGGCGACATCCCGGCCGACCTCATCGTCTGGGCGGCCGGCATCAAGGCCGCCGACACCAACGCCCGGCTGGGCCTGACGGTGAACCGGCTCAACCAGTTCGTGGTCGACGACCACCTGCGCACCTCGGCCAGCCACGTGCTGGCCCTGGGCGACTGCGCCGCCTGCCCCTGGGAAGACGGCAAAACGGTGCCCGCACGCGCCCAGGCCGCCCACCAGCAAGCCAGCTACCTCGCCAAGGTGCTGCACGCCTTCCTGCAGCAAGGCGAGCACAGCGCCCCGTTCGTCTACCGCGACTTCGGCTCGCTCGTGTCGCTGGGCGACAACGCCGGCGTTGGCAACCTCATGGGTGGCCTCAGCGGCCGCAACTTCTTCGTGCAGGGCCTGCTCGCCAAGTGGATGTACATGTCGCTGCACCTGAACCACCACCGCGCCATCCTGGGCACCACCAAGACCGTGGTGCTGGCGCTCGCGCGGCTGCTGCAAACGCGCGTGTCGGGGCGCCTGAAGCTGCATTGAACCGAGATTCATGGGTATGGCTTCACAAGCCACATTTTAAAAACGAGAAGTCACCTATACCCATGCTCATCGATCTGGCCGATTCTTGGCCAATGGCAAACGGCCTGACACAGCGCCGCTTCGCCAGCGGGACGGCACCGGCCTGCAGCACCACCGGCCTGCATGCCCTGCCTAGCCCGAGCCGCGCAAGATCTTCTGCACCAGCTCGGCCGTGGTGGCGGCGCCGTACTTGCGCATCAGGCGGGCACGGTGGATTTCGACCGTGCGGTGGCTGATGCCCAGCGCGCGGCCGATTTCCTTGGACGTGAGGCCGTCGAGCAGGCGCGCCGCCACCTCGCGCTCGCGGCTGGTCAACTCGGCCTTCACGGGCTGGCGCGCGCCCAGGTCCTCGAAGCTCCAGATGCCGGCCGCATGTGGATCGGCCCGATCCAGCGCGCGCCCCGTCACGTGGCACCAGAAGCTCTCGCCCGTGGCGCGGCGCATCACGCGCTGGTCGGACCAGCGGCCGCGCGCACCCAGCACGGGCAGCATGCGCTCGCCCTGGCGCACGTACTCGTCGTGGCTGGGGTACAACAGCATGAACGATTGACCGATCATCAGTTCGTGCGAATACCCAAAGATTTCGCAGGCCGCCTCGTTGCAGTCGACCATGATGCGCTGGCGCGAGATCACCAGGCCCACGGGCGCCAGCGCAAACGCCAGGCGAAAGTCGGTGGGCGAGCCCAGCGACAACGCAGGCGGGCGCTCGGCGCTGAGCTCGGCGTGCACATCGGGCGTGCCGGACACGGACGACGCCGAACGCTGTCGGCCAAGCGCGCGGGCGCTGTCGTGGGTGGCGGTGCGCTGATCCGAGGGGCTGCCATCGCGCGCGCGCCGCTGGGGCAGCGCCAGGCTCGGTGAGCTGGACACCGCGTCGCCATCGGGCTCGGCAGGCAGACCCGGCGGCCCGCCCTGGACCGGGAGCGTCCTGCCCTCGGGCCGGGCCACAGACCGAGGCTGACGGGGGAGCGATGGCGGGCGGGGCATGCGACGATCTTACGAAAAACTACCTATGCGCTTACGTAGTATCGTGCGCCATCCCCATCAGCCAGGAGACCCGTGTGAACAAGATTTACCCCAGTGCGGCCAAGGCGCTTGAAGGCGTGGCCGCCGATGGCCAGCTCATCGCCGTGGGCGGCTTTGGCCTGTGCGGCATTCCCGAAGCCTTGATCGAGGCGCTCAAGGATTCGGGGGTGAAAAACCTCACCGCCATCTCGAACAACGCCGGGGTCGACGGCTTTGGCCTGGGCAAGCTGCTGGAGACGCGCCAGATCAAGAAGATGATCGCCAGCTACGTGGGCGAGAACAAGGAATTCGAGCGCCAGTACCTGGCCGGCGAGCTGGAGCTGGAGTTCACGCCCCAGGGCACGCTGGCCGAAAAGCTGCGCGCGGGCGGCGCCGGCATCCCCGCCTTCTTCACCAAGACCGGCGTGGGCACGCTGGTAGCCGAGGGCAAGGAGCTGCGCGAGTTCGACGGCGAAACCTACGTGATGGAGCGCTCGCTGGTGCCGGCGCTGTCGCTGGTCAAGGCCCAACGCGCCGACAAGAGCGGCAACCTGCAGTTCAACCTGACGGCCCGCAACTTCAACCCCGCCGTGGCCATGGCCGGCCAGGTGTGCGTGGTCGAGGTCGAGGAGATCGTCGAGACCGGCGAGCTCGCGCCCGACGAGATCCACCTGCCCGGCATCTACGTGCACCGCATCGTGCTGAACGCCACGCCGGAAAAGCGCATCGAAAAGCGCACCGTGCGCGAAGCCTGATTCCATCGACAGAAGAGTATGGCCGTGTCACTGTTGAACAAAAAACGGCAACACCCGCATACTGCCAAACACCATTGAACTGGAGGCACACATGCCCTGGACGCAAGATCAAATGGCCGCGCGCGCGGCGCAAGAGCTGGAAGACGGCTTCTACGTCAACCTCGGCATCGGCATTCCCACGCTGGTGGCCAACCACACGGGCGACAAGGAAGTCTGGCTGCAGTCGGAAAACGGCATGCTGGGCATCGGCCCCTTCCCCACCGAGGGCGAGGTCAATGCCGACCTCATCAACGCCGGCAAGCAGACCGTGACGACCATCCCCGGCTCGTCCATCTTCAGCTCGGACCAGTCCTTCGCCATGATCCGCGGCGGCAAGATCAACCTCTCCATCCTGGGCGCCATGCAGGTGTCCGAAAAGGGCGACCTGGCCAACTGGATGATCCCCGGCAAGATGGTCAAAGGCATGGGCGGCGCCATGGACCTGGTGGCCGGCGTCAAGCGCGTCATCGTGCTGATGGAACACGTGGCCAAGAAGAAGGACGGCGGCTTCGACCTCAAGATCCTGCCCAGCTGCACGCTGCCGCTGACCGGCGTGGGCGTGGTCGACCGCATCATCACCGACCTGGGCGTGTTCGACGTCACCGACGCCGGCCTGAAGGTGGTCGAGCTGGCGCCCGAGGTCAGCCTGGACGACGCCCAGGCCAAGACGGGTGTGACGCTGCTGCGCTGAAGCGGCGCGCGGCCGGCCCGCACGGACTGGCCCGTGTGCGGCGTCCCAGCGTGTCATGCGCGTCGGCATCCAGGCAGAGCGCCTCGCGCGTCCTGACGCCTGGATGGGTGGGCCGCGCTTTGGGTGCATGCCGCTGCGGTGCCACCCCTCGCCGGACAACCGGCCGGTGGACACCGAGCCTCGCCAGGTGTTCGAGCGCCCCGCGCAGCACCTGGTCCCTTGCTGGGTGCACGGGGTGAGCAAGCGTCTGGCCACTGCGTACCGCTGCGCCACTGACGGAGCGCCTGGCAGGTCGGATGCCCGGTCGCTCACTTTCAGGCAGTATCAGCCGATTTCCGATAATTAATCATCGGAAATCTCCACATACCCCAATCACCCCTCACCATGACCACCCTGCCGCCGTCCGCCCCCACGGTCGCTGCACCTGAGGCGACACCCGCCCGCGCGCTGCGCAGCGTCTGGTTCGTGCGCCACGGCGAAAGCACGGCCAATGCCGGCGGCATGACCCTGGCCCACGCCGACATCCCGCTGACCGAACGCGGCCTGCGCCACGCGCAGGCCCTGGTCGACTGGCTGCCGGCCACCCCGGGGCAGCTGCTGTGTTCGCCGTTTCACCGGGCCCGGCAAACGGCCCAGCCCTATGCCACGCGGGTGCGCATGGCGCCCACGCCGCACACGCTGCTGCACGAGTTCGACGCCATCGACCCCGCCCTGCTGGCCGGCATGGACGGCAGCCAGCGCCGCCCGGTGGCCGACGCCTTCTGGGCCCGGGGCAACGCCCACGAGCGCATGGGCCAGGCCGCGGAAACCTTCGCCGAGTTCGCGGGCCGCGTGCACACCTTCATGCTCACCACGCTGCCCGGCCTGCCCGACCAGTCGGTGGCCTTCGGCCACGGCCAGTGGATGGGCATGCTGGCCTGGCTGCTGCTGGGCTTCGAGCCGCTGGCCGACGGCGGCATGGCGCGCTTTCGCCGGTTCACGCAGGGCCTGCCCATGCCCAACGGCGCCATCTACATCGCGCAGGAGCTGGCGCCCGGCCAATGGCGGCTGCAGGCCCATGCGCCTGCCATGCACGGCCTGGCGGCACTGGGCTGACGGGCGCCTACTCAAGTCCAGCATGCGTCGATGACGTCGCCCGAAGCCGACAACCGCTATCGCCACCCCACGACAGGGCGCTGGGGCCAAGCGCTGGCGGCCGCCATGAACCACGGCGGCTGGGCCCGCGCACGGCGGGCGGTCATGGCTCGCCTGCCCTTCATGACCCTGGCCAGCGACGTGCACGACGTGGTCTACCTGAACTGGCTGGTGCCCGTGGCAGCGGCGCAGTCGCTGGCCCCCCCGGGCCTGACGCTGTGGCAGCAAGGCGGCTGGACGCCCTTCACCGTGCTGAGCTACCGCCACCGGCACTTCGGCCCTGCCGCGCTGGGCCCGCTGCGGCGGCTGTGTCCCTCGCCGCGGCAAAGCAACTGGCGCCTGTACCTGGCGGATTTGGAATCCGACTCAGCCCGGCCCCACTCCGCCGAACCTCATCTGGCACTGGACCCGATGGTTGCGGCACCTGTCGGGGCGGACGTGACAACGACTGACCCGGCCGGGCCTCACCGGACGGAAGCCCGTCGGGCTGGAAGCCCTCTCGCCAAGCCTGGCCGCGCCGACGCTGATGCCGCTGGACGCGACCCCGCGGGCCTGGCCGCCGCCGGGCCTGGCGGTGCGGAGCCAACGGCACCCGTGACGCACACCGTGCTGTTCCTGAAAAACGTCATGGACAGCCTGCCCTTCACGCTGGCCACGCGCCTGTTCAGCGACGCCCTGCCCACCCATTTGCCGCAGTCCTTCACGCACCAGCGCGTGGGCCATCGCATCGCCACGACCATCGCGCCGGGTCGGGGCAGCGCGCCGGCACTGAACGCGGCGGTTGAGCTGACGGCGACCCGGCAGTTCGCGCCAGAGGCTGCCCTGTTTGCCCAGGTGTTCGGCAGCTGGGACCAGGCCGTGCGCATGTTGGCCTGCCAGGACGCGGCCATCACCGCTGTGCCCACCGCGGGCACCACGCCAGCCCCGCTGGCCTGGGCCGCCATCGACCTGCCCATTGCGCTGCCGCAGGTGGTGCCGGCCCTGCCCGTCGCGCCGGTGCAGTGCGCGCTGCTGGCCGCGTTTGCGCAGGCCGTCGGGCCGTTTTGCTTCGTCGTCGAACAGGTGCCGTTCCGGGTCCTGTCCGAGCGGGTGCTGCCACGCTGAAGCTGGTAGCGCTTGCACGACAATCGCGCCATGAACAAGGCCCAGATCGAGCACTTCTTCGCCACCCTGCAGGCAGCCAACCCCGAACCCGCGAGCGAGCTGGAATACACCAGCGTGTTCGAGCTGCTGGCGGCCGTGCTGCTGTCGGCCCAGGCCACCGACGTGGGCGTGAACAAGGCCACGCGCAAGCTCTTTCCGGTGGCAAACACCCCCGCGAAAGTGCTCGCGCTGGGGCAGGCGGGGCTGGAGGCGCACATCCAGACCATCGGCCTGTTCCGCAGCAAGGCCAAGCACCTGCTGGCCACCTGCCGCATCCTGATCGAGCAGCACGGCGGCCAGGTGCCGCGCACGCGCGAGGCGCTGGAAGCCCTGCCCGGCGTGGGCCGCAAAACGGCCAACGTGGTGCTGAACGTGGCCTTTGGCGAGCCCACCATGGCGGTCGACACCCACATCTTCCGCGTGAGCAACCGCACCGGCCTGGCACCCGGCAAGACCCCGCTGGCGGTGGAGCTGAAGCTGCTGCAGCGCGTGCCCAAGGCCTACATGACGCACGCCCACCACTGGCTGATCCTGCATGGCCGCTACATCTGCCAGGCGCGCAAGCCCCGCTGCTGGGAGTGCGCGGTGGCGGCGGATTGCGACTTTTCGCCCAAGACGCCCAAGCCTTGATGGGGCAGTATCCCGTCATTCTCGATGATGCAGAAACGAGAAGAACGGCATACTGCATGTATGGATTCCCCCGTCGCGGCAAGGTGCCAGCGAATGCTGGCCTGCATCACCTGGGGCCGGCAGGGCTCCGCCGCGCCATCCCTCAGCCCGGCTGCGCACCGGGGACGAGGCTGCGCCGCCACCTGGCGACGCTGCCGGGCTGCGCGGCCTGAGCCTGCGCTCGCCCAGACGCTGGCGCGGCCGTGCATGCGGTGGGTACCCTGCGCGCGGGGTCAGGCGCTTTGCGCCACGCGGCGCTTCTCATCAGGCCCGCTGCGCTTCACGCGGATGTGATGCAGGCCCTGCACCTCGCCGCGCTGGGCTTCAACCATGGCGCATGCGGTTGGGCCCCCCACCCTGTCCCACCGCGAGCACCAGGCTGGTGTAGGCCGACAGGTCGTGACGCAGGCGTCGCCCGTCAATCCAGCCAGGACCAGCGCGGCAGTTCGTCGGCGCGCAGGTTCGCCACCACGGTCTCGCCCAGCTGCTTGTCGAGGTGCAGCGGCAGGTAACCGGACTCGGGCGCGGCGGCTTCCAGCGCGGCCAGCAGCCGGTTGGCATGGCTGACCACGACCACCTGCGTTTGCGCGGCCGCACGTGCGATGAGCCGGCCCAGCGCGGGCAACAGGTCGGGGTGCAAGCTGGTCTCGGGCTCGTTCAGCACCAGCAGCGGAGGCGGCCGGGGCGTGAGCAGCGCCGCCACCCAGAGCAGGTAGCGCAGCGTGCCGTCCGACAGCTCCGCCATCTGCAGCGGCCGCAGCAGGCCGGGCTGGCGCATCTGCAGCGCAAAGCGCTCGCCCTGCAGCTCGGCCGTCACCGTGGCGCCCGCAAACGCATCGTCCACGGCCTCGGCCAGGGCGTCGTGGTCGCCAATGGCGTGGATGCTGGCCCAGGCCGCCGCCAGGTCGGCGCCATCGGCCGCCAGCACGGGCGTGAAGCTGCCCAGGCGCGGCTGGCGCGCGGGTGCGTCGGCGTCCGAGCGAAAGTGATCGTAAAAGCGCCAGCGCCGCAGGTGCTCGCGCACCGTCAGCATCTCGGGCGCCGACCGGGGGTCTGCGTGCTCGGTCATCATGCTGGCCCAGCCCGGCACGGGCCGGTCGACGCGGGCCCAGCCCCGGCCGGCCTCGTCGCGCACGCGCAGGTTGGGGCCCTCGCGCTGCACCAGCAGGCTGGCCGCTCGCGGCTGCGGGCCCGCCCACACGGCCTCGTGCTTGATCTCGGGGTCGCGCTCGAACACCTTGGGCACGCTGCTGGGGGCGGCCGAGCCCAGCGCAATCGCATAGCCAAAACCGTCGTCGTCCGCGGCGAAGCCCAGCTTCATGCGCGTGGGCTTGCCCCCCACGGTGCCCTGCACCGGCACCTCGCCGCGCTTCATGCGGGCGCTGACCACGCCAGGCCCGGCCCACAAGGCCGAATCCAGCCCGCCTTCGCGCACCAGCGACGACACCACGCCTCCGCTGGCGATGTCGGCCAGCAGGCGCAGCGCTTTGTACACGCTGCTTTTGCCGCTGCCGTTCGGGCCGGTGATGACGGTGAGCTGTTCGAGCGGCAGCACCAGCTCACGCAGCGAGCGGTAGTTGGCGATGGCAAGGGTGGTGATCATGGGCAAAGGGGCAAGGCGCCGACAGGCCGACAGCCTACTCGACGCGTGCCTGTGCCGTCAGCGGGCGCATGGGCCAGCCCGCGAGCCGCGGTGCGCCCGCGCTGGTGCTGCTGGCCGTGGGCGGTTGGCGGGCGATCAGGCGGTCAGGCCCGAGACCGGCGACGGCGCACAGCCGTCGCCCCGAGCAAGCCCAGCAGGGCTGCGACGCTCCACCCACCCAGCGCAGGCACCGCCTTGGGCGCCACCACCACAGGGGGCTCTGCCATGAACTCGCACAGGTTGGCGAACAGTTGGCCGTTTCCATTGGCCGCGTTGCCGGCCATCATGAAATTCACATCCAGGACCATGGTCAGCTTGCCGGCTGCAGCCGGCCCGCCCAAGGAACCCACTGGCCACACAAAGGCGGAGCCAGCGCCTGCGACCATGTCATCCTGTGCGGCCATGACACCCGTCAAGCCCGTGGCTGTGGCAGAACCCGCCGCAAGAAAGTTCACAGTGATCAGCCCATTGGCATTCAACGGCGCCACCACCGTTTCACTGTAGCCGCCGCCGTTGGCGAACGTGAGCTGGCCTCCTCCAAGCTGGTTGACGAACTGAAACAAAGAATCGTTTCGCGTCATGAAACTGCTGTTTTCTCCCATCAGGAACAGCGACGCGCCGGCCGACAGCGCCCCCGTGTAGGCCGTCATGTCTGCAGGTGTCAGCGGGCTCGAGTTATCGAACCGAATGTCCCAGATCTGCTGGTAGGTCGACAGATTGGCCGGTGGGGTGTCGGCATAGGTGATCGTGTGCTGGCTCTGCGCATTGCAGACCACCGGCCAGTTGTCCATGTTGGCCTGCGTGGTGCCTGTCTCCGACGTCGTGCTCAGCCCATGCACGATCAACACGTTGTCGGCGTGTGCCTGAAAGCCGACGACACAGGCCAGCCAGATCAAATGCTTTTTCATGAATCCCCCGCGCGTTTGTGAATTAACCCTTTTCATTGTATTGGCATTGAGGCATGCCCCGGTCCATCCAGCCCTGTTAACGTCCCCTCTTCTCTTCTGACCCAGGACGCCCTGCATGCACAACCCCAGCGACGCGGCGCCGCAGCCGCTTGCGCCAACGGCGGCCTACCCCGCCACAAGCCTTTCAACCAACCCTTCGGCCACGCCTTCGACGACCCCTTCGGCGAGCCGGGCCTACACCTGCCAATGCGGCCGGCCGGTGTACCTGCGCAACAGCCAGTGCCTGGCGTGCGGCACGCCCCTGGGCTATGTGGTGGCCCGTCGCAGCGTGTTGCCCTTGGCGCCCCGGGCCGGCGTGCCCCAGGCCGATGTGCCCCAGGCCGATGCCGCCCGATTCACCGTGGTGGGCGAAGACGGCGGGGCGCAGTACCAGCGCTGCGCCAATTTCGAGCCGATCGGCTGCAACTGGATGGTGCCGGTCGATGGCGAGGCCCATGCCCAGGCCGACGCCAACCTGGCCCCCGGCTTGTGCCTTTCGTGCAGTTGCACGCGCACCATTCCCGACCTCGCGGTGGCCGGCAACCTGACGCACTGGCGCAAGCTGGAAACGGCCAAGCGCCGCGTGCTGTCGCAGTTGCTGGTGCTGGGTCCGGCCGGGAAAGGTCTGCCGCTGACCACGCGGCACGCCGCGCCCGACAGCGGCCTGGCCTTCGACATCCTGACCGACACGGTGGGGGCCGACCGCGTGCTGACCGGGCACCAGGACGGCGTGATCACGCTGAACGCCGAAGAAGCCGACGACGCCGTGCGCGAGCGCATCCGCACCGACATGCACGAGCCCTACCGCACGCTGGTGGGGCATTTCCGCCACGAACTGGGGCACTACTTCTGGGACGTGCTGGTGCGCGATGCACCGGTGTTGGGCGATTTTCGCCAGCTGTTCGGCGACGAGACCCAGGACTACGCGGCCGCGCTGCGCCAGCACTACGACAACGGCCCCCCGGGCGACTGGCCGTCGCGTTTCGTGACCAGCTATGCCAGCACCCACCCGTGGGAGGACTGGGCCGAAACCTGGGCCCATTACCTGCACATGGCCGACACCGTGGACACCGCCGTCAGCTTCGGCCTCGACGCCGGCCGGGTCGAGCTGAGCACCGACCTGTTCACGCCGCAGGACCTGTGGCGACCCGACGCGCCCGAAGCGGCGGCGTTTCTCGAGTTTCTGAACACCTGGGTGCGGCTGACCAATGCGCTCAACGAGCTCTCGCGCAGCATGGGCCAGCCGGACTTCTACCCCTTTGTGCTGCCGCATGCGGCCGTGCCCAAGCTGCAGTTCATCCATGCGCTGATCACGGCGCAGTCGTCGCCATCAACTTGACACAGTATCCAGCTGTTGCCGATCAATTCAAAACGGCAAACAGGTGATACTGCCTTATTGGCAACAAACAGCATGGCGATCGAATCGGGCCGCCATCCTGAACGCGGCCGCTGTGCCCCTACGTCCCCGGTAACGGCCCCGCATGGGGCAAACCATTCGGCGAGCCTTTTGGCGTTCCCTTCGGAAAGCCCACCGACAAGCCCCTCCGCAAGCCACTTTGGCGCATCGTTCGGCAGGCCACATCCGCAAACCGTTCTGTGGGCCACGTGGGCGGGCCGGTCCGCGAAGCTGTTGGCGCCGCGACGTGGCCAGCGGATCGACAGGCCTCTTCAACGGGCTGGGCCGACAAACCCTCGGCGAGCCTACGACAAGCCGTTGGGCAAGCCATTTTGGCAAACCACTCAGCAAGCCCCTCGCCGTCAGAGGCCGAAACCGGCTTCGTCCAGCGGCATCACCGTGACGGCCACGTCCAGCTCGTGGTGCTGCCCGCCCTGGATCACGCCGCGCACGGGCGAGACGTCGGTGAAGTCGCGCCCGCAGGCCATGTAGACGTAGTCCTCGCCGGGCGTGCGCGCGTTGGTGGGGCAATGGCCAAACCACTGGCCCGTCGCCTGCGCGGGGTCGGGCGACGGCAGGTAGACCTCCACCCAGGCATGCGAGGCATCGGCCCCGATCAGGCGCGGCTGCCCCGGTGGCGGGTGGGTGAGCAGGTAGCCGCTGACGTAGCGCGCCGGCAGCCCCAGGCTGCGCAGGCAGGCCACCATGACGTGGGCAAAGTCCTGGCACACGCCGCGGCGTTTGGCCAGGGCCTGGGCGGCGGTGGTCTCGACGCCCGTGCTGCTGCCGTCGTAGACGAAGTCTTCGTGCAGGCGCAGGTTCAGCGCCTGCGCGGCCTCGATCAGGGGCCGGCCGGCGCCGAAACTCTGGCGCGCATAGTCCTCGAAATCGGCGCCACGCGGCACCAGCGGACTGGGAAAGAGGTAGACGGACGCCGGGTCGTCGGCGCGGCCACCGCGGTAGACGAAGCGCTCGCGCACCTGTTCCCACGGCAGCTGCAGGTCCAGATCGGCCCGGGCCTCGAAAGGCCGGGTGCGCACGCGCGAACGGGCGCTCAGCGTCAGCGCATCGTGCGGCTCGGTCAGCGTGAAGAAGCGCCGCTCGTTGCCAAAAGGGTCGATGTCGAGGTGCCAGTCGCCGGGCACCGGCCACACCTGCAGGTGATGCGATTCCACCGCCTGCTGGTCGGTGGCGCGCGGCGAGAGGTGCAGCTGGTGCTGGGCGACCTGAACCGGCGCCTGGTAGCGGTAGTGGGTGTCGTGCAGAACGTCGAGCAGCATGGCGTCAACTCATCACCGAGGTGGACGCATCCGACAGCGTGAAAAACCGCGTGCCCAACGCGTCGGACAGCGACGTGGCGCCGCCACCGAGCTCGTCGAGCAAGGTGGCCAGCAGCGGGGTCGGCAGGTTCGCCAGGCACAGGGCCTCGGCCTGCCAGCCGTCGGGGTTGGGCAGCAGCGCACTCAGGGGCTGGCCGGCGTCCTTCACCTGCGCCTGCAGCTTGTCGAGGTGGCTGCGCACCGTCTGGCTCACCCAGGCCAGCGCGCGCGGGTTCTCGTCGTCGGTCACCAGCACGTCGCACAGCGTGAGCAGGTTGCGCCGCTGCTGGTGACGGGCGTGAAAGGTGATGGTGCTGTCGAACAGCGCCACCACGGCCTCGAAGCCCGCCACATCGGTCAGCGACTGGTGGTCCAGCGCCAGGGCCAGGGTGTCGGCCAAAAAGGCCAGGCGCTCGATGAGGCGGCCGATGAACAGCAGGCGCCAGCCGCTGTCGCGCGTCATGCGATCGGTCTGGCAACCGGTGATGGCCGACAGCCTGGCGCTCACGTCGGTCAGCAGGCGCAGCGCCGCCGGCGCGGCATGCCGGCCCGCATCCTGCAGCGCGCAGGCGGCCCGGCTGGCGTGGTCCAGCTCGGTGCTGGCCTGCTGGATGAGCTGCCACTGCTCCAGGCTCAGGCGCTCGCGCACGGATTGCGCGGTTTGCTGCATGCAGCTCAGGTTGAAGGCCACGCTGTAGCCGTCGCGCACCTTGCCCAGGTCGGCGATCACGGTTCGCTCGAACACGCGCAAGGCCTGTTCCAGGTGCGGCGCCGTGGCCTGCGGCGTGCCTTCGTCGGGCACCAACCCGTTGCGGCAGGCCATGCGCATGGCCCAGCGGCTCACGGCGGGCGACGGCAGGTCCTCGCCATCCACCAGCGCCAGCAGCTGGCGCGCCAGCCTGACGCTGTTTTCCGCGCGCTCGGTGTAACGGCCGAGCCAGAAGAGGTTTTCCGCCGCGCGGCTGGTTACCGGTGGCCGCGAGCGCGTGGCCAGCACGGTGGTCTGCGGCAGGCGCGAGGTGTGCGCTTCGCGCGCCTGCGCGCTGACCCAGACGTCGGCACTGCTGGCACCCAGCCGCATGGCGGCCGAGCGTTCATGGGGAGCGGAGAGCCGCGCCATGCCGCCGGGCAACACCCGCCAGGTCTGGGGACCGGTGCTCAGCGCGTACACGCGCAAGACCATCGATTTCAGGGTCACCTGACCGGTGCCATGGGCGTCGACGGTCCAGCTGGGCATTTGCGAGCTGGGCACCCATTGCTGCAGCGTGTGGGCCGAGGGCGCCTGACGGATGCGCGCCGCCCAGGCCTCGCGCTGGGGGGCGCTCAGCCGGTCGCCGAACACGGGCTCGAAATCGGCGTGCAGGCGCGAGCCGCGCACGGTGGGCTTGATCACGGACTGGTCCAGCAGCGGCAGGGCCTGGTCCAGGGCGGGCTGCTCGCCACACCACCAGGTCGGCAGGGCCGGCAGGTGCAGCGGCTCGCCCAGCACCTGCTCGGCCAGCCGGGGCAGGAAGCCCAGCAGCGCCGGCGATTCGAGGAAACCGGCGCCCGGCATGTTGGCCATGACGACGTGGCCGGCACGGATGGCCTGGAGCAGGCCGGGCACCCCCAGCGTGGAGTTGGCCTGCAGCTCCAGGGGGTCGAGAAACCCGTCGTCCAGGCGCTTGATGAGGGCATGGACGGGCCGCAGGCCCTCGAGGGTCTTGAGGTACAGGCGGCTCTGCCGCACCGTCAGGTCGCTGCCCTGCACCAGGGTCACGCCCAGGTAGCGCGCCAGAAACGCATGCTCGAAATAGGTTTCGCTGTAGGGCCCGGGCGTCAGCAGCGCGACGTGGGGTGCGCCATCCGGCGGGCACCGCGCCTCGAGGCCGGCCATGAACGCCGTGTAGGTGGCCGCCAGCCGCCGCACCTGCAGGGCCTGAAACGCCTGCGGAAACTGGCGCGCAATGGCCAGGCGGTTCTCGAGCAGGTAGCCCAGGCCGGAGGGCGCCTGGGTGCGCTGCGTCACCAGCCGCCACTGGCCATCGGGCGCGCGCACCAGGTCGAACGCCAGCACGCGCAGCCACGTGCCGTCGGCCACTTGGGTGTCTTGCAGGGCATGCAGAAAACCCGGGTGACCGCGCACCAGCTCGGCCGGCAGCAGCCCCCGGCGCAGCAGCTCGCGCGGGCCGTAGGCGTCGGCCAGGATGTGGTTGAGCAGCTTGGCGCGCTGCAGCACACCCGCTTCGATGGCCTGCCACTCGTCGGCCTGGATCAGCAGGGGAAACAGGTCCAGCGACCAGGGCCGCAGCAGACGACTGGCCTCGGCATGGACGTTGTAGGTGGCGCCATCGTCGCGCACCTGACGATCCAGCTCGGCAAAGCGCAGTGGCAGGGACTCCAGGCCTTCCAGGCCCAGTTCGTCGAAAAACGTCTGCCAGGCAGGCGATACGGGACGGGATGGGCCGTCGTCACCCGGCGCACGAAGGCACCGGCGCACTTCGTCGAAGTGGCCGGGCGTGGCGGGCGCCAGCAAGGCGGGCGCCAGGTCTGCGGCAGAACCGAGCACCAGGTCACCCAGCAAGGATGGAAGGGAAGCAGGCACGGAGGGGCCGAAACTCCCCGTCGGACACGCGGACCGGCTGCAGCCCGACCCAGCCTGGGCCAGGCGCCGCCACGTGCGCGGGGAAGGTCATGAAAGCGACCGATTTTATCGGGGGCCTGCGCCGGCGCCGGCTGCCCTTCCCCGGCCCCAAGGGGCCCGCGGGCGCCATCCGGTGAAAAGTCACTGCCGGCGCAGATCCATCGTGAACGGAAACTCGCGGCTGCCCACCAGCGCCAGGTTGGCGGGTGGCGTGGGCATGGTGCCGCCGGTGTGGCCCATGGCGAAGAAGCGCGCCAGGCGGCGGCTCTCGGCCTCGTAGGCGTTGACGGGGAAGGTCGTGTAGTTGCGGCCACCGGGATGGGCCACGTGATACTGGCATCCGGCCACCGAGCGGCGCATCCAGGTGTCCACCAAGTCGAAGGTCAGCGGCGCATGCGGGTCGATCGAGGGGTGCAGCGACGACGTCGGGTTCCACGCCTTGTAGCGCACCCCGGCCACGAACTCCCCCGTCACCCCCGTGGGCTGCAGGGGCAACGGCCGGCCATTCACGGTCACGGTGTAGCGGCTGTCGTTCAGGCCGGTCACGCGCACCTCCAGGCGCTCCAGCGACGAGTCCACGTAGCGCACGGTGCCGCCCACCGACCCCTCTTCGCCCATGACGTGCCAGGGCTCGAGCGCGTGGCGCAGCGCCAGGCTCATGCCCATGGCGTCGATGCGGCCGACCGACGGGAAGCGGAACTCCAGGTGGGGCGCGAACCACTCGTCCTGAAAGGCAAACCCGACCTGGCGCAGCTCGGCCAGCACATCGGCGATGTCCTGCTGCACAAAGCTCGGCAGCAGCCAGCGGTCGTGCAGGGCCGTGCCCCAGCGCGTGGCCGGCGCCCGGTACGGCGTCTGCCAGAAACGCGCGATCAGGGCCCGCAGCAGCAGTTGCTGCACCACGCTCATGCGCGCATGCGGCGGCATCTCGAACGCCCGCAGCTCCAGCAGGCCCAGGCGCCCCGCCGGGCCATCGGGCGAGGCCAGCTTGTCGATGGAGAACTCGCTGCGGTGCGTGTTGCCCGTCACGTCCACCAGGATGTTGCGGAAGGTGCGGTCCACCAGCGACGGCGGCATGGCCGAGCCATGGTGGCGCAGGTGCCGGTCCAGCTCCTGCAGCGCGATCTCCAGCTCGTAGACCTGGTCGTTGCGGGCTTCGTCCACCCGCGGGGCCTGGCTGGTGGGGCCAATGAACAGGCCGCTGAAGAGGTACGAGAGCGAGGGGTGGTTGTGCCAGTACAGCAGCAGGCTGCCCAGCACATCGGGCCGGCGCAGGAAGGGGCTGTCCGCGGGTGTGGCCCCGCCCATGACGAAGTGGTTGCCGCCGCCGGTGCCGGTGTGGCGGCCGTCGGTCATGAACTTCTCGGCACACAGCCGGGTCTGGTGGGCGGCCTCGTAGAGGAACTCGGTGTGCGCCACCACCTCGCGCCAGTTGCGGGCGGGGTGGATGTTGACCTCGATGACGCCGGGATCGGGCGTGACCTGCAAGACCTGCAGGCGCGCGTCGCGCGGTGGCGGGTAGCCCTCGAGCACCACGCGCACATCCAGCGCCTCGGCCGTGGCTTCGACGGCGGCGAGCAGGTCCAGGTAGTCCTCGAGCAAGGCCAGCGGCGGCATGAACACGTAGAGGGCCGACGAGGCCTGCCCCACCCGCTCGGCCGCAGGGCCATTGGCGCGGCGCGGGTCGCGCGCCTCCACGCACAAGGCCGTGCGCGTGATCCCCGCCGCCGACTGGTGCAGGGCTGGCTGGGCGGGTTGAACCGACTGAACCACGTCACCCGGCCGCTGCAGGCGCAGCCTGGCCGCCTGGGCCGGTACGCCGGCCTGCGGCAGCTCGGCCTGTTCACGGGGTCGTGCCGACGCATAGCGCGCATGCAAGGCCGCCGCGGCAGGCAGGCGGCCCACAGGCGCCAAGGGGTCGCGCTCTTCCAGGAAGGGGTAGTCCGCCTCGCTGACCCAGGGCTGCGAATCGAGTGGCAGCCGATACCCCATGGGCGAGTCGCCCGGCACGAGATACAGGCGGTCGTCGCGCAGGAACCAGCTGCCCGACCGCCAGTGCGGCCCATCGAGCGCCGGGTTCGGCTTCGCGGGCTCCAGCGGCAACACGTAGCCGATGGCCGAGCCCAGCTGCTGCGTGAACACGCGGCGCAGGCGCGCGCGCTCCAGCTCGTCGTCCAGCCGGGCATCGAAGGGGTCGACGTTGACCGGCAGTCGGCGCTCTCGCCACAGGTAGTAATAGACGTCTTCGTAAGCTGCTTGAACGAAATCAGGCGATACCCCCACGGTTTCAGCCAACTTGCGGGTGAAGCGCGCGGCATCGTCGCTGGTGTAGTGCATGGGTTCGCGCTCGTCGGCCAGGCGCGCCGGGTTGCGCCAGATCGGCTCGCCGTCGGCCCGCCAGTAGATGGACAAGGCCCAGCGCGGCAGCTGTTCGCCCGGGTACCACTTGCCCTGGCCTGCGTGCAGAAAGCCGCCTTGGCCGTACGCGTGGCGCAGGCGGTCGGCCAGCTCGCTGGCATAGCCCCGCTTGGTGGGCCCCAGGGCATCGGTGTTCCACTCGGGCGCGTCGCGGTCGCTGGTGGCCACGAAGGTGGGCTCGCCGCCCATGGTCAGGCGCACGTCGCCCGCGTCCAGGCTGCGGTCCACGGTGTCACCCAACGCCAGGATGTCGGCCCACTGGTGTTCGGCATAAGGCTTGGTGACGCGCGGCGATTCGTACACCCGCGTGACCTGCATCTCGTGGCCGAAGCTCACCTCGGCCTCGTCCATCAGCCCCTCGATGGGCGCGGCGCTCGAGGGCTGCGGCGTGCACGCCAGCGGAATGTGCCCCTCACCCGCGAGCAGGCCCGAGGTGGCGTCCAGCCCGATCCAGCCCGCACCGGGCAGGTAGACCTCGCACCAGGCGTGCAGGTCGGTGAAATCGACCTCGGTGCCGCTGGGACCGTCCAGCGCCTTCACGTCGGGCGCCAGCTGGATGAGGTAGCCGGACACGAAGCGCGCCGCCAGGCCCAGGTGCCGCAACACCTGCACCAGCAGCCAGGCCGAATCGCGGCACGAGCCGCTGGCCTTGGCCAGCGTGTCCTCCGGTGTCTGCACGCCGGGCTCCATGCGGATCAGGTAGCGCACGTCCTGCTGCACCCGCTGGTTGAGCTGCACCAGGAAGTCGATGGTGCGCTGCGGGCTGCGGTCGATGCAGTCGAGGTAGGCCTGCAGGCGTGGTGTGGCCGGCTCGGTCACGCGGTAGGGCGCCAACTCGTCGGCCTGCTCGGCGCTGTAGCTGAACGGGAAGGTTTCCGCCTGCGGCTCGAGGAAGAAGTCGAAGGGGTTGTAGACCGCCATCTCCACCACCAGGTCGACCGTGACCTTGAACTCGGTCACCGGCGCGGGGTAGACGATGCGGGCCAGGTAATTGGCGAAGGGGTCCTGCTGCCAGTTGATGAAATGGTCGGCCGGCTCGACCTTCAGCGCGTACGACACCACATGGCTGCGGCAATGGGGCGCAGGACGCAGCCGGATGAGCTGCGGGCCCAGCTGCACGGGCCGGTCGTAGCGGTAGTGGGTGACGTGGTGGAGGGCGGCGTGGATGGACATGGTGGGGTGCGATGAGCTGGAACGCGAACAGGCTGCAAGCAATAATCAGGCCATTTCATGACAGGGCAGCGGCACAGGCCACGGCGGCAGACTGCGCAGCCCCGCGCGACTGCGGGCCGGCGCCCTGGGCTGCCCACCCCGCCTCATCCGGCCGCCTTACCCGGTCACTGCGCGAGCCTGTCGACGGTCCACGCAGCACCGATCCGGACGAGGCCTTGGACCGGCAACGGGCCAGGCGCAGGTTGCGTGGGCTGCCCATGCGCCGCACCTTCAACCGAGAGACCCGCTTGCGGTTTGCACGCGGTGTGGCTACCACCCGCCAGTTCATCGCAGTATGGGCCTACTGCCGTTTTTTTCATAACGGAAATTCACCCATACTCATGATTTTTTCAGCTTCTCATCCATCTCGCGGATCAAGACACGGGCCTCGTCGCCTTCGGGGATGGGCCGCCCCGAGTCGCGCCAGGCCACGGCCGACTTGAAACCCTCGGTCTGTGCGTGGCGGCGAAACCACAGGCCTTCGGGGTTGTGGCGGGTGATGCCATCGAACACCGTGGCCATCATCTGGGTTTGCTCCAGGCCCATGGTCAGCATCACCTGGTTGACCACCATTTTGTGCATGGCCAGGTGGCCATTGGGCACGCCGGCGATGCGGTCGGCCAGCCGGTCGACTTCGGCGTCCAGCTGCGCGGCCGGCACGGCCGAGGTTGCCAGCCCCCAGTCGGCAGCCTGCCGCCCGTTGATGAGGTCGCCCGTGAACATCAGCTGTTTGGCGCGCATGGCGCCCAGGCGGTAGGTCCACATGGCCGTGGTCGGACAGCCCCAGACGCGCGTAGGCATGTAGCCAATGCGGGCGTCCTCGGCCATGACCAGCAGGTCGCAGCACAGCGCGATGTCGCTGCCGCCCGCCACGGCGTGGCCGTGAACCTTGGCGATGGTGGGCTTGCTGCAGCGCCACAGGCTCATGAAGTCCTCGGTGTTGCGCTTCATGTAGGCGTAGTCGCGCATGGGGTCCCAGGGCTGACTTTCCTGTTGACAGGGGTGCTCGTGCAACTGCTCGGCTGAACCCTGCAGGTCGTAGCCGCCGCAAAAACCCTTGCCGGCGCCCTCGACCACGATGACGTGGATGTCGTCGTTGGCCTGGGCCCATTCCACCGCGGCCCGGATCTCGCGCGGCATGTCGCCGTTGATGGCGTTGAGCCGTTCAGGCCGGTTGAGCAACAGCCGCGCAACGCGCGGGCGATCGGTCAGGGCGTCGATGCGCAGGGTGGAAAACTCGGGCATGGTCTGGTCTCCAGCGCACGCGAGGGTGAACAGGAGCCGCGGCGCCTGGCCATGCTAGGAGTGCCCCGGCCTGGCGACCAGCAAGGTGGGGACAGGCGGCGCCACGCAGGGTGCAGCCTTCCGGGGCACGCTCAGCGCGGCAGCGTGATCGACACCGGGCGATCCAGCGCCGCCACGTCGCAGTTGGGCCCCGGCCCCGCACGGTCCACCACCACGAAGCGCGAGGGACGATCGAGCACCAGCAGCGAGTGGTGCCAGACGCCAGCTCGGTAGTTCACGCCCTGGCGGCCATCCGTCCAGAACGCACGCACCGCATCAGCCCGGGGCTGGTCGCCCGGCGGCGCCACCACCACCAGAAAGGCCTGGCCGTCCAGCGGGACGAACGCCTGGCTGCCGCAGGGATGGCGCTCGAGTTCATGCGCCAGCAACGGCAGCGCATAAGGCTGGGTGTGAAACAGGCTGAGCACGGGCCGCGCGCCTTCGCCCAGGGTTTCGATGCGGGCCAGGTCATCGAAGCGTGCGGTCTTGCCGCCATTGATGGCCAGGGCATCCAGGCCCTCTGCCTCGATGACGTCGCCGAACTCGGCGAACGCGGCGCGCGTCAAGGGCTGGGCCACGAGGGCGTGGGCGACAACGGGGGCGGAAACGTCCATGGTGGGTCTGATGCTTAACTGGTCAGACCAGTTTATCCCACGACATCCGCCATATTGGGGCAAATATTAGAGGGTTATCCCTTGATTAATCAGGCAAAAGTCGCGATAGGATGCCGCCCACGCCAACTGGTCAGACCAGTTGAACCCTCTTCATTCCCCCAACAACCGATCATGACCAGCCTCTCTGCCCCCGCCGCACATGCCGATGCGGCGCCCGCGTCCGCCGCGATGCACGAAGACGCGCTCTACCGCCGCGTGGCCTGGCGCCTGCTGCCCTTCCTGATGCTGTGCTACGTCGTGGCCTACCTGGATCGCGTGAACGTGGGGTTTGCCAAGCTGCAGATGCTGCAGGACCTGCACTTCAGCGAAGCCATGTATGGCCTGGGCGCCGGCCTGTTCTTCATCGGCTACTTTTTCTTCGAGGTGCCCAGCAACCTGCTGATGCACCGCATTGGTGCCAAGGCCACGCTGGCCCGCATCATGATCCTGTGGAGCATCATCTCGGCGCTCATGATGTTCGTGCAGGTGCCGTGGCAGTTCTACACCCTGCGCTTCCTGCTGGGCGCGGCCGAGGCCGGCTTCTACCCCGGCATGATCCTCTACCTCACCTACTGGTTTCCCTCGCACCGCCGGGCCAAGATGGTGGCCTTGTTCATGTGCGCCATTCCGGTGTCGGGCGTCATCGGCGGGCCGCTGTCGGGCTGGATCATGGAAGCCATGCACGGCATATCCGGCCTGCGCGGCTGGCAGTGGATGTTCCTGATCGAAGCCATCCCGTCCTTCATCGTCGGCCTGCTGGTGCTGAGCTACCTGGACAACAACATCCGTTCGGCCAAGTGGCTGAGCACGGCCGAGAAGGACCTGCTCGAGCGCAACATCGCCAACGAAAACCAGGGCAAGCAGGACAGCCACACGCGTCTGCGCGACCTGTTCGCCGACCGACGCATCGTCAAGATGGCCCTGATCTGCTTCTGCACCGTCATGGGCCAGTACGGGCTGACGTTCTGGCTGCCGTCGCTGATCAAGCAATCGGGGGTGGTGGGCACGCTGAATGTCGGCCTGCTGACCGCCATCCCGTTCTCAGTGGCCGCCTGCTCCATGTTCCTCGTCAGCCGCAGCTCGGACCGCCTGCGCGAACGCCGCTGGCACCTGATCGTGCCCTTCTGCGTGGGCGCCACCGGCCTGGTCATCGCCGGCGTGTTCAGCCACAACGTGACGCTGTCGCTGATCGGCCTGTGCCTGGCCGCAGGCGGCAGCCTGGCCACCTCGCCGCTGTTCTGGAGCCTGCCGACCGCCATCCTGTCGAGCGTGGGCGCCGCCGCCGGCATCGCCATGATCAACTCGTTCGCCAACCTCGCCGGCTTCATCAGCCCCTACATGATCGGCCTCATCAAGGACCAGACCCAAAGCGCCAGCATGGGCCTGTATGTGCTGGCCGGTGTCCTGCTGCTGGGCGCCGTGCTCACCTACACCGTGCCGGCCAAGCTGGTCAACAAGTAAGCCTTCACCGCCCTGCTGCGCAATGCGGCGGGGCGCAGGCCTGAGCCGAAGCGCTCTGCGCCCGCCGGGTGGGCCGCCGTCCCCACCGCCACGCTGCACGGGCTGCCACCGGCGGTGTGCCCCGTCCGCCAGGCGATCAACCCGATAAGATCGCTGCGTCCCTCACTCTGCCCCTCGCCCTGGTGTCCTCTTCCGCCGTCGCTGCGCAAGCCGCTCATACCATCCAGCAATGGATTGCCCAAGGCCTGTACCCGGCGGGCGCCCTGCTGCCTTCGCAACGCGACCTGGCCGAACAACTGGCCGTGAGCCGCGCCTCGCTGCGCGAAGCCCTGTCGTCGCTGCAGGGCCTGGGCCTGATCATTTCGCGACCCGGCAAAGGCATGTACGTGGCCGAGGCGGTTGCCACGCCAGCCGGTGCGCCACCCTGGCGCTTTGCGGCCACGCACTCGCTGACCGACATCTACCAGCTGCGTTTCGCGCTCGAGAACTTTGCCGCCCGGCTTGCGGCCATGGTGATCGAGGACTCGGACCTGCATGAGCTGCGCAGCAACCTGCAGGCCCTGGTGGCCGCCATCGAGGCCGGCGACCTCGCCACCGCTGCCCAGCTCGACTACGCATTTCACACCCAGATCATCGGCATTTCGGGCAACCGTGCGATTGCCGATGTGCTGAGCAACAGCGCCGAACTCATGCAGGAAAGTCAGCGCCTGCCCTTCTACCAGCGCGCCGCCCGGCGGGCGACCGGCGAGGAGCACGCCGCCATCCTCGACGCCCTGGTGGCACGCGACCCCGCGGCCGCCCAGGCGGCCATGGCGCGCCACATCGTGCAGGCGGCCCAGCGCGCCGGCGTGCATTTCCCGACCGGTCTATAGCACCGCCCGCTGCGGAACCGCCAAGGCCGCACGCCGCGCCTGGCTGGCGATGGCCGCCGCGAGCAATCCCCCGACGAGGGACAGGTGCTCGAGCGCAAAGTACAGCGACAGCTGCGCCTGTTCGGCCGGCAAGGCCCAAAAGCGATGCACGATGAGGATGCTGAGCAGCAGAAAGCCCGCCAACAGGCCGGCACCCAGCCACAGGGCACGGTCCAGCAGGATCAAGGCCGACCCCAGCAGCAAGGTGACCGCCACCACCACGTTGAACAGCACCGGCGGTGCCAGACCGGCCGCCTGCATTTCGGCCACACCGCCTGAAAAGTCCAGCGTCTTCGCCAGGCCCGAAGCCACGAACACCACGACCAGCAGGCACCGCGCCACACGCCACGGCCACGCCCCCAACCAAAATCCCACACCTTGCATGCGCTCAACCCCCATGTCTGCACGACTGGCGGGCGCGCCCCATGCGAGCCCGCAACCCGGCGGTTGCAGAAGCCCGGCAGGTTCGTGACACCATACGACCTCAACTTAACCTGAGGTCAAGCCCCCATGCGATCGCCCGCCCCGCCGCCGCCCGAAACCCCACTGCCGTCATCGGCCGAAGTCACACGCTGGCTCAGCATCGGCGAGCTGGCCACGCGCAGTGGCGTCGCCGTTTCAGCGCTCCACTTCTACGAAGCCAAGGGCCTGATCGAGAGCACGCGCACCAGCGGCAACCAGCGCCGTTTCCTGCCCGTCACGCTGCGCTACATCGCCATCATCAAAGCAGCCCAGCGGACCGGCATCGCCCTGGAGGACATCAAGGCCTGGCTGCAGCCCTACCAGTCTGGCCGCAAGCTCTCGTCCAGCGAGTGGGCGCGGATGTCCGCCGCGTGGCGCGATCAGCTCAACGCCCGCATCGAACTGCTGACCCGGCTGCGCGACGAGCTCGACGGCTGCATCGGCTGCGGCTGCCTGTCCCTGGCGCATTGCCCGCTGCGCAACCCCGGCGACGCGCTCGGCCGCCAGGGCGCGGGCGCGCGCCTGCTCGAGCGCCCGCTGGGCACGGCCTACCCGCAAGACTGACGCGCGCAGCCACCTGCAGGAACAGCGGGTCGATCGCCCTTGCGGTGAAGCATCCCCACGCACCCTGAACGCGCGGCGGCGCGCTGTGCCGCGGGCGTCCGTGGTGCGTGACCGATTCGTTCAGCGCCGATCCAGGCCGCGCAAAGGACGGCCCAGCGCCTGCTCCAGGCGACCCAAGGGGCTGGAGGCCGGGTTGTACTCAGCCCCAGCCGGAAAATGCAGCGTCTGCTCGAGCATGAACTGGCCCGACATCACCGCATGCGTGGCCTGGTCCGAGAAGCACACCCAGGTCGACCCGGGCGGAAATGGCACAGTCTCCTGCCGGCAGTTGGCCTGGTAGTCCAGGTCGCCCTTCATGCCGTCGTGCAGCTGCAGCATCAGGTGGTCGAACTCGCTGCGGTAGGACTTGGTGGCGTGCAGCAGCTTCAGCGCCTGGGCCTGCCAGGGCACATACGACTTGGCCCTGGGCAGGAACTGCTGCACCACCTCGTCGAACGACTCGCCCACGCGCCACACACGCGGCTCGCCATGGGGGTTCACGTTGGTGAACACGCGCAGGATGCGCTCGCCATACGTGGGCCGCGACGGAAACGCATCCACATGCAGGCGCTTGTCATCGGCCCGCCAGGACTGCGCACGCGTTGCCACGGCCATGGGCCGGTAGCTGGTCGGCGCCAGGCGCAAGCGAGGCACATAGTGCGGGAACAGGCCATGCACCAGCGCCTGGGCCTGGCTGCGAAACCGGGCCACCATGGCGGTCAGCGCCGCCAGCGTCGCCGCATCGCCCTGCCCGCCCTTGAGCTGCCCCTCCACGCCCAGGCTGATGTTGCGCGCCTTGGGGTCGCGCACGGCCGGCGTCAACAGGGCCTGTTCGTCGGGCGAGAGCACGAAGGGCAAACTAGGAAAGTAGAGCACTTGACCCGCTTCCAAGGCGTCGATCCAGGCGGGATCGGCCTCCGGGCCAAGCCATTCGGTGCGGGGCACGTGAACGATGGAGGACGTGCGCATGTCCATGGCAGGTCAGGCGGTGCGGCATCCAGGTCCCACAGAACAGAACCCGCCAGCACCTCTCAGTGAAACAAGGCGGCCATGGTAGCGCGCCTGGTCCTTCACCTCCTGACCTGGATCAGGGACCGCGCCCCCGACAGGGGAAATCCCGGTTCAGGGCAGCGCCGTCGGCAACGGCGTGCCCGGGCGCCAGGCGCGGGCCACGGCCTGGGCCCCAGCCAGGCGCCGTTTGCTAACGCCGACCGCGTTTCAGGCCCACCGGGGCCGCCCGGCATGGCGCCACAGCAAGGCCGTCACGCACAGCCATTGCACGAGGTACAAGGCGCTGCCCACGCTGTGCCAGAGCTTGAGGTTGTCGCGCGCCACGATGCGCGGCGACACACCGTACTGGTTGGCGATCACCACGAACAGCGCCACCAGCACGATGACCAGCGTGGTGCGCGCGTGCGGGTCGGCCGGCACGCCGTGGCGCGTGGCGGCCGCGCGCCGGTTCACCAGCAACAGCACCACGCCGCAAGCGAGCGCCACCAGGCTTTGTTGCGCGAACAGCTGCGCCGCCAGGGTGCCCGCCATGGCCGGTGTGGGCAGCTTGGCAAACAGCATGGGCACGATCCAGAACCCCAGCGCGCTGATGCTGGCCCACCAGGCCGCGATCACGAACAAGGACAAGCGATTCAACATGGCAACTCCGCGCACCGGGTTTCAAGGCATTCAAATGGCAGTATGCCCGCATTGCCGTTTTGTTTGAAACGGCAATGCGGGCATACTCTCTACTGAATTAACGGTCAGCGATAGACGACGCTGACGATGTCGTAATGGCGCACACCGCCGGGCGCCTGCACCTCGGCCGCATCGCCCTCTTCCTTGCCGATCAGGGCGCGGGCGATGGGGCTGGAGATGTTGATCAGGCCCAGCTTCAGGTCGGCCTCGTCCTCACCCACGATCTGGTAGGTGACGGTGGCGCCGCTGTCCTGGTCTTCGAGTTCGACCGTGGCGCCAAACACCACCTTGCCGCCCGCGTCGATGGCGGCCGGGTCGATGATCTGCGCCGCGGCCAGCTTGCCCTCCACCTCTTTGATGCGGCCTTCGATGAAGCCCTGGCGGTCCTTGGCCGCGTCGTACTCGGCGTTTTCGCTCAGGTCACCCTGGGCACGGGCTTCGGCAATGGCCTGAATGACCGCAGGACGCTCGACGGACTTGAGTTGCTGCAGTTCTTTCTTGAGTTTTTCCGCACCGTTCTTGGTGATGGGAATGGTGGCCATGTGTTTGTCTACCTGTAAAAAGCAAACCGCCGAGCGTTGAGCCTCGGCGGTGTGTGAGCAATGCCTCGATTATGCAACCCACCAGCGTGCGTGCATGCCTTGGCCGGATGAATCTGTCGGGGCCGTGGACCGGCCCCTGTTGCCTGCATTTTAAGGGAGGGACGATGGCGGGGAAAGCCCGCCCGCCCCGCGCATCGCAGGCGCCGCACACACGGGTTGCGCGTCTCCCGTCATGGCGTCACGCCCACACGCGTTCGGCGGGACGCCCACGGCTCGAACGAGCGCCGCGGGCGCCAAAGCCGTCACGCGGCGTCGTGCAGGTGCGCGTGCATCTCCTGCACCGAGATCACACCCAGCTTGTCCATGTACTTCATGCCCTCGACGGCCGCCTCGGCGCCGGCGATGGTGGTGAAGGTCGTGACGCGGCCCAGCAGGGCGCTGGTGCGGATGGCGCGCGAATCAGCGATGGCGTTGCGGCGCTCTTCCACCGTGTTGATGACCAGGGCGATCTCGTCGTTCTTGATCATGTCCACGATGTGCGGACGGCCTTCGGTCACCTTGTTGACGACCTGCACCTGCAGGCCGGCGTCGGCCAGCGCCTGCGCCGTGCCGCGCGTGGCGCACAGCGGGAAGCCCATGGCGGCCAGCTCCTTGGCGATCAGCACCGCCTGCGGCTTGTCGGCGTTCTTCACCGTCATGAAGACCTTGCCCGACGGCGTGCCGTCGGCCTTGGTCGCGCGCGGCAGGCGCTCGCCGGCGCCCATTTGCGCCTTCACATAGGCTTCGCCAAAGGTCTTGCCCACGCCCATGACTTCGCCCGTGGACTTCATCTCCGGGCCCAGGATGGTGTCCACGCCCGGGAACTTCACGAACGGGAACACGGCTTCCTTGACGCTGAAGTACGGCGGCGTCACCTCCTGGGTGATGCCCTGCTTGGCCAGGCTCTCGCCGACCATGCAGCGCGCCGCCACCTTGGCCAGCTGGATGCCCGTGGCCTTGGAGACGAAGGGCACCGTGCGCGAGGCACGCGGGTTCACTTCGAGCACGTAGATGATGTCGGCGCCGTCGCGCTCCTGGATCGCGAACTGCACGTTCATCAGGCCAACCACGTTCAGGCCCTGGGCCATGGCGGCGGTCTGGCGCTTGACCTCATCGACCGTGGCCTGCTTGAGGTAGTACGGCGGCAGCGAACAGGCCGAGTCGCCCGAGTGCACGCCGGCCTGCTCGATGTGCTCCATCACGCCGCCGATGAAGACCTGGCCGGTGCTGTCGCGCACGCAGTCCACGTCGCACTCGATGGCGTTCGACAGGAAGTGGTCCAGCAGCACAGGCGAGTCGTTGCTCACCTTGACGGCTTCGCGCATGTAGCGCTCGAGGTCGCGCTCTTCGTGCACGATTTCCATGGCGCGGCCACCCAGCACGTAGCTGGGGCGCACCACCAGCGGGTAACCCAGCTCGCGCGCATGGGCCAGCGCCTCTTCGTGGGTGCGCGCCGTGGCGTTGGGCGGCTGCAGCAGCTTGAACTGTTGCAGCATCTGCTGGAAGCGCTCGCGGTCTTCGGCCGCGTCGATCATGTCGGGCGTGGTGCCGATGATGGGCACGCCTTCCTTTTCGAGGCCCAGCGCCAGCTTCAGTGGCGTTTGGCCACCGTACTGCACGATCACGCCAGCGGGCTGCTCGACCGCCACGATCTCCAGCACGTCTTCCAGCGTCAGCGGCTCGAAGTACAGGCGGTCCGAGGTGTCGTAGTCGGTCGACACGGTCTCGGGGTTGCAGTTGACCATGATGGTTTCGTAACCGTCTTCGCGCATGGCCATGGCGGCGTGCACGCAGCAGTAGTCGAACTCGATGCCCTGGCCGATGCGGTTGGGGCCACCGCCCAGCACCATGATCTTCTTCTTGTCGGTGGGCGCGGCCTCGCACTCCTCGTCGTAGGTCGAGTACATGTAGGCCGTGTTCGAGGCGAACTCGGCGGCACAGGTGTCCACGCGCTTGTAGACCGGGCGCACGCCCAAGGCGCGACGCGCATCGCGCACGGCTTTGTCGGTGGTGTGCAGCAGCTTGGCCAGGCGGCGGTCCGAGAAACCCTTGCGCTTCAAGGTCTGCAGCTCGTCCTTGCTGATCTGCGCCAGGGCCTGCTCGCCGTGTTGCTCGGCCAGCTGGTCCAGCTCGAGCTCGATCTTCACGATCTCTTCGATCTGCACCAGGAACCACTTGTCGATTTTGGTGATGGCGTGCACCTCGTCCAGCGACCAGCCGGCCGCGAACGCGTCGCCCACATACCAGATCCGGTCGGGACCGGGTTCGCCCAGCTCCTTTTCCAGGATCTCGCGGTCCTGGGTCTTTTCGTTCATGCCGTCCACGCCGACTTCCAGGCCGCGCAGGGCTTTCTGAAACGACTCCTGGAAGGTGCGGCCGATGGCCATGACCTCGCCCACCGACTTCATCTGCGTGGTCAGGCGGTTGTCGGCGGTGGGGAATTTCTCGAACGCGAAACGCGGGATCTTGGTGACCACGTAGTCGATGGTCGGCTCGAACGAGGCCGGCGTGGCGCCACCCGTGATGTCGTTCTTCAGCTCGTCCAGCGTGTAGCCCACGGCCAGCTTGGCGGCGATCTTGGCGATCGGGAAACCCGTGGCCTTGGACGCCAGCGCAGAGGAACGCGACACGCGCGGGTTCATCTCGATGACGATCATGCGGCCGTCGGCCGGGTTGACCGAGAACTGCACGTTCGAGCCGCCCGTGTCCACCCCGATCTCGCGCAGCACCGCCAGACTGGCGTTGCGCATGATCTGGTATTCCTTGTCGGTCAGCGTCTGCGCCGGGGCCACGGTGATGGAGTCACCCGTGTGCACACCCATGGGGTCCAGGTTCTCGATCGAGCAGACGATGATGCAGTTGTCCTTCTTGTCGCGGACCACCTCCATCTCGTACTCTTTCCAGCCCAGCAGCGACTCCTCGATCAGCAGCTCGTTGGTGGGCGAGGCCTCGAGGCCGCGCTTGCAGATGATCTCGAACTCTTCGGGGTTGTAGGCGATGCCGCCGCCCGTGCCGCCCAGCGTGAAGCTGGGGCGGATCACGGTGGGGAAACCCACGCGCTTTTGCACGTCCCAGGCTTCCTCCATGCTGTGGGCGATGCCCGAGCGGGCGCTGCCCAGGCCGATGCGCGTCATCGCATCCTTGAACTTCAGGCGGTCTTCGGCCTTGTCGATGGCCTCGGGCGTGGCGCCGATCAGCTCGACCTTGTACTTGTGCAGCACGCCATTGCGCCACAGGTCCAGCGCGCAGTTCAGCGCCGTCTGGCCGCCCATGGTGGGCAGGATGGCGCTGGGGCGTTCCTTGGCGATGATCTTCTCGACCGTCTGCCAGGTGATGGGCTCGATGTAGGTGACGTCGGCCGTGGCCGGGTCGGTCATGATCGTCGCAGGGTTGCTGTTGATCAGGATGACCTTGTAGCCCTCTTCGCGCAGCGCCTTGCAGGCCTGCACGCCGGAGTAGTCGAATTCACACGCCTGGCCGATCACGATGGGGCCGGCGCCGATGATGAGGATCGACTTCAGGTCTGTTCTCTTTGGCATAAACGGTTCAGTTCATCTATGGAGTATCAACCGATTCCCGTCATCAAACAAACGGCAATCTGGCCATACTCCTTTTCAAAAAATCAGGTCAAGAGGATTTCAAAGGCTTGCGTGCGGACATCAGGTCCAGCCCGCAGGCCCGTGCCGCATCCACCGTCAACGGCACCATGAAGCGCATGCCGATCTGCTGGCCCATGCGGTAGCCGCCACCGGGTTTCAGCATCGCGTCCGTCGCACCGTCGAGGTACAGCGCCTCGCGCAGGTCGGCATACCGCGACGCCGTCAGGAACTCGATCGTCCCCTTGAGGTCCTGCGGATCCGGCTGCGCGCCGCCGAACATGCCCGCGCGCATGGCGCCGCCCACGAAGCGCACCGCGCCGTCATCGAGCATGGCCACATCGCCGGACACGCGGTCCGGGTGCTTGCGCGCGTAGTCGGCAGCCCGCTGACGCATCACGGCGTTGCCCTTTTCAGGCGCCAGCTCGCGACGCATGCAGGCCACGTCCTGCGGCGTGTGGCGGTCCATCTCGTTTTGCAGCGGCCAGTTCGGGTCGTGCGCGGCGATGTGGCCCAGCATCTCGCCCAGCGGCATGATGGCCAGGAACTGATCCTGCAGGCGCTCGACCTGGCCCGCCGGCACCGAGGGCGCCGTGGCACAGCCCGCGAGGGCCGCCACGCCAAGCGCCGCGAGCCAGAAAGCCGGCCCCCGGCGGCCAAACGGCCACAGACGCGCCGACCCTGCACAGGCCGTGCGCGCGGCACAACCAGCAGCGCCGGCCAGGCCAGCGAACGACCCGGGCTTGGCCTCAGGCATGGCGGTCCTCGAACTTGGCGAGGATCGCCTGCTTGCGCGCGTCGGGCATGTTCTTCTGCATCAGCTGGATCAGGCCGTCGCCGTCCACCATGGGGCGCAACACCTCGACTTCGGCGTCGTAGAACTTGACGTTCCAGTCGGCGAGTTCGGTCGCGAAGGTCTCGTCGTCCCAGGTCTTGCCCTTGGCCAACACCGTGATGAGCGGCATGGCCTTGTGCTCGATGAAGGACTTCTTGTAGGGCTTTTGCTGCCAGCGGTCACCAAACCACTCGCGATGCGGCGAGACCAGCGTGAGCAAGCGCTTGTTGATGGCCTTCTCAAGCGCCGAGATCGGAAAACTGTAGAGCTTCATGGCGTGGATCGGTGGTTGCGGGTGGAACGACGGGCGACGCGATCACTGCATCAGCTTGATGAAGCGGTCGAACAGGTAGCCGATGTCGTGCGGGCCGGGCGAGGCTTCCGGGTGACCCTGGAAGCAGAACGCCGGGCGGTCGGTGCGTTCCAGGCCTTGCAGCGTGCCATCGAACAGGCTGATGTGCGTGGCGCGCAGGTTGGCCGGCAGGCTGTCCAGCGCCACGGCAAAGCCGTGGTTCTGGCTGGTGATGCTCACCTCGCCACTGTCCAGGTCCTTGACCGGGTGGTTGGCGCCATGGTGGCTGTTCTTCATCTTGAAGGTCGTGGCCCCGCTGGCCAGCGCCATGATCTGGTGCCCCAGGCAAATGCCGAACACCGGCTTGCCCGACTCCATGAGCTCGCGCGCGGCCGAGACGGCATAGTCACAGGGCTCAGGATCGCCGGGGCCGTTCGAGAGGAACACGCCATCGGGGTTCATGGCCAGCACGTCACGGGCCGGCGTCTGCGCCGGCACCACCGTCACGCGGCAGCCACGCTCGGCCAGCATGCGCAGGATGTTCTTCTTCACGCCGAAGTCGTAGGCGACGACGTGGAACGCGGGCTGGGTCTGCTGGCCATAGCCGGGCGTGCCGTCCTCGCGGGCCAGCTGCCACTCGGTCTCGGTCCACTCGTAAGCCTGGGGGGTGGACACGACCTTGGCCAGGTCGAGACCGGCCATCGACGGTGCCGCCTGGGCCTTGGCCAGGGCCTCCTGGCGCACGGCGTCGGTCAAGGTCTGACCGGCAGCCAGGGCCACGATGCACCCGTTTTGCGCGCCCTTGTCACGCAGCAGACGCGTGAGCTTGCGCGTGTCGATGCCGCCAATGGCGACGGCATTCTGACGCGTGAGGTATTGCGTGAGGGTTTCGGTGGCGCGAAAGTTGCTGGCCAGCAGCGGCACTTCCTTGACGATGAGGCCGGCGGCCTGGATGCCGTCGGCCTCCACGTCTTCGGGGTTGGTGCCGTAGTTTCCGATGTGGGGATAGGTCAGCGTGACCAGTTGTTGGCAGTAGCTGGGGTCGGTCAGGATTTCCTGATAGCCCGTCATGGCCGTGTTAAAGACCACTTCACCCACCGTGGCGCCAGCGGCGCCGATGGCGTAGCCCTCGAACACCGTGCCATCTGCAAGCGCCAACACGGCGGGGGGGTATGCGCCCTTCAAGGACAAAAGCACTGGGTTCTCCGATTGTTGCGGGTCGCCCTCGTTTGTCGATGCGCCGCCGCGTGGGGTGCGGACGTGCTTGGCGTGCGCCAAAACGGCCTGATCGATCGATCAGGCCTTGCGCGGTGAGAAATCAGGGGGCAACCGGTGTGCGAAAAAGCCCATCATTGTAGCCTGTGACCGGCTGCCTCGCCCGCGACTCGCGCGGCGTGTGGTGCAGTGGCCTGGCGGGAGTGGTGCATCGCCCTGCACACCCTTGGTCATGAGTATGGCACCACTTCCGATGAAAATAGATCGGGAACCAGGCCATACTCCAACAAATTGACTTTCAGTCGCCGGTTCGGGCCACGGCACTGGCGTGCAGGCAGATGGCGGCCGCAGCCGCCACGTTGAGCGATTCTTCGCCGCCCGGCTGCGCAATGCGCGCAAAGGCCTGGGCCTGAGCCATCAAGGCCGGGCTCACGCCCTGCCCTTCGTGGCCCATGAGCCAGGCGCAGGGCCAGGGCCAGGCGCGGGCGTGCACGAAATCGCCCTGGTGCGAACTGGTGGCCAGCAGCGGCACCCGCAGCTGCTGCACCAGCCCCTCGTCGGCCAGCTCGTGCAAGGCCAGCGCGAAATGGGCGCCCATGCCCGCGCGCACCACCTTGGGCGCCCACAAAGCCGCCGTGCCCTTGATGGCCAGCACCTGGCGGAAACCGAAGGCGCTGGCGCTGCGCAGGATGGACCCCACGTTGCCGGCGTCCTGCAGGCGGTCGAGCACCACGGTGGGCGCATCGGGGTCCACGCCCTGCGCGGCCGGCAGCGCGAACACCATGCCCACGCCGCGCGAGGACGGCAGGGCCGACAGCTCGGCGAACAGCCGGTCGGGCAACAGCACCGCACGCTGCGCATGGGCCGCGTACCGGGTCAACCCCTCGGCATTGGACTCGGCCAGGATCAGCTCCTGCGGTTGCCAGCCGCGGCTCAGCGCGGCGTCGCACAGGTGGTCACCCTCGACCCACACGCGCTGCAGGCTGCGGTAGCTGTTGGCGTCCTGCACCAGCTTGCGCAGGGTTTTGTAGCGCGGGTTGTCGCGCGAGGTGATGACCAGGGCCGGCATGGGCTGTCTTTGCAAAACGGGGGAACGCTCGCGCGTTCAAAAAGGGTCGGCGGCACCCGTGCCAGGGGCCGCAGGGCCGGATCAGCTGGCCACGACCTGCAGCCTTCAGGGGGGGCACGCGGCTTGCGCCTGCAGGGCCTCGCGGCATTTGGCCACAGGTGCAAAGCTGCTGCGGTGCAACTCGCACGGGCCATGTTGACGCAAGGCCAGCATGTGGGCGGCGGTGCCATAGCCCTTGTGCTTGCCAAAGCCATACTGCGGCCAGGTGGTGTCGACCTGAGCGCACCAGCGGTCGCGGTGCACCTTGGCCAGGATGGAGGCCGCCGAGATCGACGGCACCAGCGCATCGCCGCCCACGATGGGCTCGCACAGCATGGGCAGCACGGGCAGCTGGTTGCCATCGACCAGCACCTTGACAGGCTGCAGGCGCAGGCCCGCCACCGCCCGCTGCATGGCCAGCAAGGTGGCCCGCAGGATGTTCAGCGAGTCGATCTCCTGCACCGAAGCCTCGGCGATGCACAGGCACAAGGCCTTGTCCTGAATCTCGTCGAACAGCTGATCGCGCCGCTTGGCGGTCAGCTTTTTCGAGTCGTTCAGGCCATCGATGGGCCGATCCGGGTTGAGGATCACCGCGGCCGCCACGACGGGCCCCGCCAAAGGGCCGCGACCGGCCTCATCCACGCCGGCCAACAGGCCTGGCGCATCCCACAAGAGCGTCATTTGTTCAGCGCGCAATCGTCGTCTCTAAGAAATCAAGCCCCGGACCGGGCAGCCACCACGTTCGCAATGGCGTCACAGGCCAAGGTGGGGGTGTCCTGGGCCAGCTCGGTGTGCAGGCGGGCCAGGCGCTGACGCAGCGCAGCCACCTCGGCCGGGCTGTGCAGCCACTGCAGCACCGCCCGCGCCAGCGCCTGGGGCGTGGCCTGATCCTGCAGCAATTCGGGCACCACGGCTTGCTGGCACAGGATGTTGGGCAGCCCCACCCAGGGCATGAGCTGTTTGCGGCGCATCAGCCAGTGGCTGAGCGCCGGCATGGCATAGGCAATCACCATGGGGCAACCGAACAAGGCGGCCTCCAGCGTGGCCGTGCCACTGGCGATGAGGGTCACGTCGCAGGCCGCCAAGGCCGCGTGCGACTGCCCGTGCAGCAGCCGGACCTGGTCCTGCGCACCCTGCGCCGCCAGCAAGGCGGCCAGGCGCGCGTGCTGGCTGGGCACGGCGGGCATCACGAACTGCACGGGCCGCCCATGTTCGGCCTGCACCAGGCGGGCGGCCTGCACAAACCGATCGGCCAGGTGCTCGATCTCGGCCGCGCGGCTGCCGGGCAGCAGCGCCACCACCGGCACGTCGGGCTGCAGGCCCAGCGCCTGCTTGGCCGCCGGCCGGTCCACCTGCTGCGGAATCACGCTGGCGAGGGGGTGGCCCACGTAGGTGGCGGCCACCCCGTGCTCGGCCAGCAAGGCCGGCTCGAACGGGAACAGGCACAGCACGTGGTCAGCCGCCTCGCGCAGCTTGAGGACTTTTTCAGGCCGCCAGGCCCAGAACGAGGGGCTGACGAAATGCACCGTGGGCACGCCCGCCTGCCGCAGACGCCGTTCCAGATCGAAGTTGAAGTCGGGCGCGTCGACGCCCACGAACACATCGGGCCGTTGCGCCAGCCAGCGGTCGCCCAGGCGCTTGCGCAGCCGCAGCAGCGGAATGAGCTTGGGCAGCACCTCGACGTAGCCGCGCACCGCCAGCGCCTCGCTGTCGGACCAGGCCTCGAACCCCTGGGCCTGCATGGCGTGACCGCCCACGCCCTGGGCGCGCACCTGCGGCCAGCGTGCGCGCATGGCGGCCAGCAGCGCCGCAGCCAGCAGGTCGCCCGAGGCCTCGCCCGCGACCATGCCCACGCGCTCAAGCGACGGCATGGCACGCATAAAACTCAAGGAGTATGAGGTTGTTGCCGTTCACATTGAAACGCCAACAGCCGCATACTCCATGCAGACTGGAACAAGCCATGACCATCAGCGCACGATGCCGCGCGTCGCCTCCTGCAGAAAGGCCTGCATCAGGTGCACATCGGCCTGCATGTCGGCATCGTGCACCTCATCCCGCAAGGCATCCAGCTGCCCGCGCACCGCCTCCAGCGCCAGGCCCTGGCGGTAAAGCAGGCGCTGCATGTGCTTCACGTTGGCAATGCGCTCGGGCGAAAAGCCGCGCCGACGCAAGCCCTCGGCATTCACGCCATGGGCCGCCACGGGGTTGCCGCCCACGGTCATGAAAGGCGGCACATCCTGCGGCAACCGGGTCTGAAACGCCGCCATGGCATGCGCCCCCACGCGCACGAACTGGTGCACGCCGGTCTGACCGCCCAGGAACACCCAATCCCCCAGGTGCACGTGGCCGGCGAGCTGCACGGCGTTGGCCAGGATGATGTGGCTGCCCAGCTGGCAATCGTGGGCCACGTGCACGTACGCCATGATCCAGTTGTCATCGCCCAAGCGGGTGATGCCCTGATCCTGCGTGGTGCCGGTGTTGATGGTGACGAACTCGCGGAAGGTGTTGTCGTTGCCGATCTCGAGGCGCGTGGGCTCACCAGCGTACTTCTTGTCCTGCGGCGCGGCCCCGATGGAGACGAACTGGAAGAAGCGGTTGTTCTGCCCGATGCGGGTGTGCCCTTCGATGCAGGCATGCGGCCCGACCGAGCAGCCCGCGCCCATCTGGACGTGCGGACCGATGACGGCATAAGGCCCGACCTCGACCGACGAGTCGAGCTCCGCCCGGGCGTCGACCAGGGCCGTGGGATGAATCTTGGCGTGCGTCATGCTCAGGCGAATCAAGCCACCTTGCGCATGGTGCACATCACGGCGGCCTCGACCGCCAGCTCGTCTTCCACCGTGCCTTTGCAGTTGAAGCGGTAGATGCCCCCGCGCACGCGCTCGAGCGTGGCGTGCAGGATCAGCTGATCGCCGGGGCCCACGGGGCGCTTGAAGCGCGCGTTGTCGATGCCGACGAAATAGAACACGGCGTCGGGCGCCAGGCTCATGTCGAACAGGTCAAACGACAGCAGCGCCGAGCTTTGCGCCAGCGCTTCGAGCATCAGCACACCCGGCATGACCGGGCGGCCCGGGAAGTGGCCCTGAAAAAACGGTTCGTTGACGGTGACGTTCTTCAACGCCCGGATGGTCTGGGAAGGTTTGTCGATCTCCAGGATCCGGTCGACCAGCAAAAACGGGTACCGGTGGGGCAGCTTGGCGAGAATGTGCTGAATATCCATGTCAGGATCTGATGAAACTCTTCTGAAAACGAAGGCGTGTCGGATGGACACGCCCTGGCTTGTGTGGCTCAGGCATCGGACGCCTGCGGTGTCTGCAAATGCTCCAGCGCACGCACGCGCGCACGCAGTTGATGAAGTTGCCGCACATTGGCCGCATTCTTTTCCCAGCTGGCGTTGTCGGACAGCGGAAAAAACCCCGTGTACTGACCTGGCTTGGCGATCGACCGGGTCACCACCGAGGCCGCCGACACGTGCACGTGGTCGGCAATCGTCAGGTGACCCAGGATCATGCCGGCACCGCCCACGGTGCAATGGGCGCCGATGTCGGCCGAACCGGCCACGCCCGTGCAACCGGCCATGGCCGTGTGCTCGCCGATGCGGGTGTTGTGGCCAATCTGGATCTGGTTGTCGAGCTTGACGCCATCGGCAATCACCGTGTCGTCGAGCGCACCGCGGTCGATGCAGGTGTTCGCCCCCACTTCCACATCGTTGCCGATCACCACGCGCCCCAGCTGTTCGATCTTTTCCCAGCGTCCGTCCACGGCCGCAAACCCGAAGCCATCGCCACCAATCACGGCGCCCGGCTGTATCAGGCAGCGCTCGCCCAGTGAGCAATCTTGTCCGAGCCATACCCCTGATCGAAGCACGGAGTGTGCGCCCACCCGGGCCCCGGCCTCGACCACACACAGCGGCCCGATGTGGGCGCTGGCGTGGACCTCGGCCTGCGGGTGCACCACCGCCGTGGGGTGAATGCCGGGCGGAAAGCGCTCGCCGCCCACCGAGGTCAGGCTGCGCCACAGCTGACTGAGCCGCGCGTAGTACAGGTAGGGATCACCCGCCAGGATGTACGCCCCGCCGCGCGCCTGCGCAGCAGCCTCGGCCTTGGCCGACACCACGACGCACGCAGCCTGGCAGTCCGCCAGCTGGGCCGCGCGGCGTGGGTCCGACAGGAAGGAGATGGCCCGGCTGCCGGCGCGCGCCAACGGGGCCAGCTCGGTGATGGACAGGGCGGGATCCCCGTGCAAAACGCCACCCAGGCGATCGGCGATGCTGCCGAGCGAGATCGGCTCAGCCAGGATGGATGGCGTCACACCGGCCTCACTTGGCGCTGTCGAGCGCCTTGATCACTTTGTCGGTGATGTCGTGCTTGGGGTTGATGTAGACGGCTTCCTGCAGGATCACGTCGTACTTTTCCGTTTCGGCCACTTGCTTGACCACGCGGTTGGCACGGTCCAGCACCTGGGCCAACTCTTCGTTCTTGCGTGCAGCGAGGTCTTCCTGGAACTCACGGCGGCGACGTTGGTAGGCGTTGTCCTGATCGGCCAGCTGACGCTGGCGCGTGGCGCGGGCCGACTCCGACAGCGTGGGCGCGTCGCGCTCGAACTTGTCCGACGACGCCTTCAGGGCGTTGCCCGAGTCCACGAGTTCTTTTTCGCGCTTGGAAAACTCCGATTCCAGTTTGCTTTGCGCCGCCTTGGCCGGACCCGACTCGCGCAGCAGCTTGTCGGTGTTGATGAAGCCGATCTTGAAGTCCTGAGCCACCGCAGGCAGCGACACCAGCACGGCAGACGTGCCCAGGGCCAGTGCAGACAGGTAGCGTTGAAGTTTTGTCATGATCAGAAAGACGTCCCGATTTGGAATTGCAGTTTCTCGATTCTATCGCCGGCAAACTTGCGCACAGGCTGAGCGAACGCAAAGCGCAGCGGGCCCAGCGGCGAGATCCAACTGATGCCGATGCCGGTCGAGGCGCGCATGCGGCTCAGGTCAAAGCTCTCGTTCTCGCCGTACACGTTGCCCACGTCGACGAAGACGAATGCCCGCAGCGTGCGGTCGTTGCCCACACCGGGGAACGGTGTGATGAATTCGAGGTTGGCGTTGAAGCGCTTGGCGCCCCCGATGAAGGATCCAGTCACGTCGCGCGGGCCCAGCGTCGATTGCTCGAAGCCCCGCACCGAACCCAGACCGCCCGCGTAGAAATTCTTGAACACCGGGAAGGCGCGGCCCCCGAAGCCCTTGCCCCAGCCCACCTCGGTGTTGAACGCCAGGGTGTAGGACTTGGACAGCGGCAGGTACTGCTGGAACTGGTAGTTGGCCTTGACGTAGCGCGCGTCGGCCAGCGCACTCAGCTCGGTGTTCAGGCGCTGGTAACGGCCCTTGGTGGGCGCCAGCGCGCTGTCCCGGCTGTCACGCGACCAACCGATGGTCAATGGAACGCCCCAGCTGGTGTAGCCATAGTTCTCGGCATACGCCAGGTAGGCGCCGGGGATGTTGGTGCCGGGCTTGATGCGCGTGCGTTCTGCGGTGACGCCGAAGTACACCGTGTCGAGCTCACTGAACGGCACGCCGAACTTGATCCCGCCGCCGGTGGTGATCAGCTCGTAGTTGCCGCCCTGGTCCTTGTAGGGGCGTACCGACTTGTAGAACAGGTCATAGGTGCGTGACACACCGCCCGTGGTGAAGTACGGGTTGGTGGTGCTCAGCACCAGGGCACGGTTGTAGCGGCCGGTGTTCAGCTCCGCCGACAGGTAGTTGCCCGAGCCGAACACGTTCTCCTGCTTGATGGCAAAGGTGAACGACAGTTTTTCGGACGACGAGAAGCCCGCCCCGATGGACACGCTGCCCGTGGGCTTTTCCTTGACCACCACGCTCACGTCGACCTGGTCGGGGGCGCCGGGCACCTCCACCGTTTCGAGCGACACATCGGTGAAATAACCCAGGCGGTCCACACGGTCGCGCGACAGTTTCATCTTTTCGCCGTCGTACCACGACGACTCGAACTGCCGGAACTCACGGCGGATCACTTCGTCCCGCGTGCGCGTGTTGCCCTGGATGTTGATCTTGCGCACATAGGCCCGGCGAGACGGGTTGGCCTGCAGCGTGATCGCGACCGTGTTGTCAACACGGTCCACGTTCATCTGCGGCTCCACCTTGGCAAAGGCATAACCGTAGCGCGCAAAGCCATCGGTGAAGGCCTTGACCGTGTTCGCCACCTGATCAGCGTTGTAGGGCTCGCCCGGCTTGATCTCGATCAGCGACTTGAACTCGTCGTCCTTGTTGAGGAAATTGCCTTCGATGTCGACCTTGGAGACCACGAAGCGCTCGCCCTCGGACAGGTTGACCGTGACGCTGATGGACTCCTTGTCCGGCGAGATTGCCACCTGCGTCGAGTCGATCTTGAAGTCCAGGTAGCCACGGGCCAGGTAGAACGAGCGCAGCGCTTCCAGATCGGCGTTGAGCTTGGTGCGCGAGTACTGGTCGGACTTGGTGTACCAGCTCAACCAGCCACCGGTGTCCAGGTCGAACAGGTCCCTCAACTGGCTTTCGCTGAACGCGCGGTTGCCGACGAGGTGGATGTCCTTGATCTTGGCCGATTCGCCTTCGGTGAAGGCAAACGACACGTGAACCTGGTTGCGCGTGGTCGGCGTCACCGTGGTCACGACGTTGGCCGCGTACTTGCCGCGCTCGATGTACTGGCGGCGCAATTCCTGCTCAGCCCGGTCGGCCAGGGCCTTGTCGAACGGACGACCTTCGTAGAGGCCGATGTCGCGCAGTGCTTTGCTGAGCACTTCTTTGGTGAATTCCTTGTTGCCCGTGAACTCAATCGAGGCCACGCTGGGACGCTCCTGGACGACCACGACCAGCACGTCGTTCTGCACCTCCAGGCGCACGTCGGAGAACAGGCCCAAGGCAAACAGCGAACGGATGGCGCTGGCGCCCTTCTCGTCGTCGTAAGCGTCGCCCACCTGCAGCGGCAGGGAGGCGAACACCGTGCCGGGTTCCACGCGTTGCAAGCCTTCGATGCGGATGTCGCGCACTGTGAACGGGTCAACCGCCCAGGCCGCCTGGGCCGAAAAAATCATGGCCACGACTGCGGCAGCCGTTCGGACTCGGAAAGCTTTCATCGGTAATCGCTCACGGATTGAAGGGCGTCAGGCGGCGGGACTGGGCGTCCGCGCCTGCGGGGCAGCTGAATCGGGTGCAACATGCAGCTGCCAAGTGTCTCATGCGGTGAACCACGGCAACAGGTACCGCGACAAATCGTTGAACATGGCCAGAGACATCATGAGCAACAAGATGGCCAGACCACCTTTTTGCAGGCGCTCCAGCCAGACATCGGTCAGCGGTTTTCCTCTCACCGCCTCCCAAAGATAATACATCAGGTGCCCCCCATCGAGGACGGGGATTGGCAACAGATTGAGCACGCCCAGGCTCACGCTGAGCAGGCCCATGAAGGTCAGGAATGGCGTCAGGCCGATGCTGGCCGACTTGCCCGCATAGTCGGCAATCGTGAGGGGACCGCTGATGTTCTTGAGCGATGCCTCGCCGATCACCATGCGCGCCATCATGCGCAGCGTCAGCGCCGACATCTCCCAGGTTTTCTGCGCGCCCTGGGCCAATCCGGCGAACACGCCATAGCGCACCACCGTCATGTCGGGTGCGGCGCCGATGTAGGCCCCCACCCGCCCGATGCGGGCCCCGGCGTCCTGCACCACGTCGGGCAAGACTGCCAGGCGCAAGGTCTGGCCTTCGCGTTCAACCTGCCACTGCTGCGCCGGCGCCTGTGGCTGGTTGGCGGCTTTGATGAGGCCGCGCAGCTGACCGGCGTCGGTCACCGGTTGCGCATTCACGGCCACCACGCGGTCGCCCTCCTTCAGGCCGGCTTTCGCGGCCGCGCCGCCAGCCATCACCTGACCCAGCACCGGTGGCATCTGGGGCGCGTCGATGCCCGCCCGCTGAAACAGCTCGGGCGTGGGGTCCTGGATGCGCAATTGCGCCAGGGGCAGCGTCACCGGTGCCAGGGCGCCCCCATCGCGCCGCACGCTGAGCTGCAGGTCTTTGCCCTCGAGTGCACCGCGCGTGACCAGCCAGCGCAGGTCATCGAAAGACCGCAGCTCGCCCAGGCTCGCGTCGTCCAGCGCGGCGCGCTCCACCACATCGCCCGCCCGCAGGCCCACCCGCTCGGCCAGCGAACCCGCCGCCGGCGGCGCCAGGATGGCCCGCGGCTCGTTGACCCCGATCCAGTTCACCGCGCTGTACAGCAGAACCGCCAGCACGAGGTTGGCCACCGGCCCCGCGGCCACGATGAGGGCACGCTTGCCCACGGACTGCGCGTTGAAGGCGAGGTGCCGCTCGTGCGCAGCCACCGGGCCGTCCTGCTCGTTCAGCATGCGCACGTAACCGCCCAGCGGCACGGCGCTGATGACGTATTCGCAGTCTTCCAGCCCTGGGCGCGGGTGCTTGGGCTTGTAGCGCCAGATCACGCGGCCGAAGCCGATGGAAAAGCGCAGCACCTTGACGCGGCACGCCACCGCCATGCGGTAGTGCCCCCACTCGTGAAAGGCCACCAGCACGCCCATGGCGACGATGAAAGCCAGCACCTTGATCAACAGCATCACTCGTTGTCCCTGCGGCCCAGTACCGCGCTCATGCAGGCCGCAGGCCTGCGGCGCCTGGGATCAGGCGCGCGCCAGGCCATGCTGGACCTGTTGCTCGGCCAGGCACCGCGCCTCGCGGTCCAAGGCCAGCAAATCCTCGAGATTGTGCGGTCGCGAGAAATCCAGGGCATCGAGTGTGGCGACGTTGATGCGGTGGATGTCGGTGAACCGGATGCGCTCGTCCAGGAAGGCCTGCACCGCCACCTCGTTGGCGGCATTGAGCACGGCACAGCTGCCAAAGGGCGCGCGCAAGGCATCCCAGGCCAGGCGCATGCCCGGGAAGCGCTGCTCGTGGCCATGGCTGTCCAGCGCCTCGAAGGTAAGCGCAGACAGCGACGAGAAATCCAGCGCCTGCGCCCCCGAAGCCATGCGTTCGGGCCACGACAGGCCATAGGCGATGGGCACGCGCATGTCGGGCGTGCCCAACTGGGCCACCACCGAGCTGTCGTGGTACTGCACCATGGAATGCACCACGCTCTGCGGGTGGATCACCACGTCGAGCTGGTCGGGCGGCAGCCCGAACAGGTAGCGCGCCTCGATCAGCTCGAGCGCCTTGTTCATCATGGTGGCCGAATCGACAGAGATCTTGCGCCCCATCACCCAGTTCGGGTGGGCGCAGGCCTGCGCCGGCGTCACGGCGTCCAGCGCATGGGGCGCCCAGTCGCGAAACGGCCCGCCCGAGGCGGTGAGGATGATCTTGGCCACACGCGTGGACCAGGTGGCGGGGTCATCGGGCAGGGACTGGAACACCGCCGAATGCTCGCTGTCGATGGGCAAGAGCTTGGCGCCGCCCTGAGCCACAGCCTGCAGGAACAGCTCGCCGCCGACCACCAGAGCCTCCTTGTTGGCGAGCAGCAGGCGCTTGCCGGCGCGCGCCGCCGCCATGCAGGGCGCCAAACCGGCGGCCCCCACGATGGCAGCCATCACGGTGTCCACCTCGGGCGCGGCAGCCAGCGCAGTCAGGGCCTGCGCACCCGCCTGGGGCTGGGTGCGCAGGCCGGCCGCCTTCAGCTTGCTGGCCAGCTCGTCCAGCCGCGCCGCATCGGCCACGGCGGCCACAGCGGGTTGAAACTGCATGCATTGCGCCACCAACGCATCGACACGACTGGCCGCCGTCAAGGCATGGACCACGAAGCGGTCCGGGTGACGCGCGATGACGTCGAGCGTGTTGACCCCGATCGACCCCGTGGAACCCAACACGAGCACGCGTTGCATGGAAACCCCCAATTCAATCATTCAGGAGTATGCCCACGTTGCCGTTCAAAAATAAACGGCAGTGGCAGCATACTGCATCACATCAGCACCAGCATCAGCGCCAGCGGCAAGGTGGGCAAGAGCGCATCGACCCGGTCCAGCACGCCCCCATGACCCGGCAGCAGCTGGCTGGAATCCTTGACGCCGGCCGCGCGCTTGACCAGCGACTCGCTCAGGTCGCCCACCACGCTCATCGCTGTCAAGAAGACCAGGCTGAGCACCAGCACCACGGGGCCGTGCGTCTCGAGCAGCAGCGTGTACAGGCTGGTTCCGCCCACATGGCCGCCGCGCTCCAGCGCCATCCAGACGCCGGCCAGCACCGCCACGCCGACGAGGCCGCCCACAGCACCTTCCCAGCTTTTGCCCGGACTGATGGCCGGGGCCAGCTTGCGGCCGCCGAACAGCTTGCCGCCCAGCGCCTTGCCAAAGAAATAGGCGAACACATCAGCCGCCCACACCAGGGCCAGGGTCGACAGCAGGAAGGCCACGCCCAGGTAGCGCGCCTGCCCCAGGGCCAGCCAGGCGGCCAGCAGGACGAGCAGGCCGACGGCCATGCGCACAGGCTGGGGCACCCGGGGCCAACCGGCCACGCCAACCTTGAGCAACCAGCAGCCGCACAGCACCCAGAAGGCGCCCACGCCGATCCAGAGCACGCGATGCGGGCCGGCAAAAAAGCCCGCATACCAGCACGCCACGCACACCAACGCCATCAGCGCGCCCGCAGCGGGGGCCCACGCGCTGGCCCCGTTGAGCCGCGCCCACTCCCAGCTGGCGGCCACCATGGCCACCGCCCCCACCAGCAGGAACCAGTCGGGGTTGGTGGCGAACAAGGCCGGCAACAGCACGGCCAGCAGGATCAACGCGGTGACGATGCGCTGCTTGAGCATGGGAGAGGTCCTCTGTTCAGCCGCAAAAGAAGGGATCAGGCCGCGGACATGCCACGCTCCACCTGTTCGGAGGTCTTGCCGAAGCGTCGCTCGCGCCCGGCGAAATCGGCCAGTGCGGCATCGAGTTCGGCCGCATCGAAGTCCGGCCACAGGCAGTCGCTGAAGTACAGCTCGCTGTAGGCGCACTGCCAGAGCAGGAAGTTGCTGATGCGGCGCTCGCCTCCCGTGCGGATGAGCAGGTCGGGATCGGGTGCATGGGCCGTGGCCATGGCCGCAGACAGGGTGCCCTCGCTCAGGGGCTGACCCGCATCCACCACGCGCTGGGCAGCCTGCACCACGTCCCAGCGTCCGCCGTAGTTGAAACAGACGTTGAGCAGCAGCTTGGCATTGCCGGCCGTCTGCACCTCGGCCCCTTCCATGCTGGCCAGCAGCGAGGCGTTGATGCCGGAGCGATCCCCCACGAAGCGAATCGCCACACCGGCTTCGTGCAGGGGCTGCACTTCGCGAAGCAGGGCCGCAGCCATGAGCCGCATCAGGCCCGACACCTCGTCGGCGGGGCGCTGCCAGTTCTCGGACGAGAAGGCAAACACGGTCAGCACGCCCACGCCGCGTTCCATGCACAGCCGCACACAGCGGCGCAAAGCCTCCACGCCCTGCTTGTGACCGGCCACACGCGGCAAGAGGCGCCGCTTGGCCCAGCGCCCATTGCCATCCATGACGATGGCGATGTGCAGCGGCCGGGGTTCGGCGTTCGGTTGCTCGGGTTTCAAAACGATCGGCCTCAAACGGCCATGATGTCCTGTTCCTTGCTGGCGACGAGCTGATCGATCTCGGCGATGCGCTTGTCGGTCAGCTTCTGCACCTCGGCCTCGGCGCGCTTCTGATCGTCTTCGGATGCTTCCTTGTCCTTGACCAGCTTCTTCACCGATTCGTTGGCGTCGCGGCGCAGGTTGCGGATGGCCACCTTGGCGTTCTCGCCCTCGGTCTTGACCAGCTTGGTCATCTCGCGGCGACGCTCTTCGCTCATGGGCGGCATGGGCACGCGGATGAGGTCACCCATGGATGCCGGGTTCAGGCCCAGTTCGCTCTCGCGGATCGCCTTCTCGATCTTGGCGCCCATGTTCTTTTCCCAGGGCTGCACGCTGATGGTGCGCGAATCGATGAGCGCCACGTTGGCCACCTGCGACAGCGGCACCATCGAGCCGTAGTACTCGACGTGGATGGTGTCGAGCAACGCGGGGTTGGCACGGCCCGTGCGGATCTTGGTCAGGTTGTTCTTGAAGGCCGCGATGGATTGTTCCATCTTGGTCTGCATGGTCTTGTGAATGTCTTGAATGCTCATGGCCGGAATTCCAATGCGCTGTGTGCGCAAAACAGCAACGGGGACGCCTCAGGCGTGAACCAGGGTGCCCTCGTCGGCACCGCAGACCACACGCCCCAGCGCGCCGGGTTTGACGATGGAAAACACCTTGATCGGCAGCTTCTGATCGCGGCACAGCGCAAACGCCGTGGCGTCCATGATGCCCAGGTTCTGCGTCATGGCCTCGTCAAATGTCAGATGGGTATAGCGCGTTGCCGTTGGATCCTTCATCGGATCGGCGGTATACACCCCATCAACCTTGGTGGCCTTGAGGACCAGTTCGGCACCGATCTCGGCGCCGCGCAACGCAGCGGCCGTGTCGGTGGTGAAGAACGGGTTGCCCGTACCGGCCGCGAACACGACCACTTTGCCCTCTTCCAGGTACTGCAGGGCCTTGGGGCGCACGTAAGGCTCGACCACCTGCTCGATGCCGATGGCCGACATCACGCGGGCCGTCAGCCCCTGCTTGTTCATGGCATCTGCCAGGGCCAAGGCGTTCATCACCGTGGCCAGCATGCCCATGTAGTCGGCCGTCGCCCGGTCCATGCCGGCCGAGCCGCCCGCCACACCGCGGAAGATGTTGCCACCACCGATCACCACCGCCACTTCCACACCCTTGGCCACCACATCGGCCACCTCGCCCACCATGCGCTCGATGGTGGCTTGATTGATGCCGAAGGCATCGTCACCCATCAAGGCCTCGCCGGACAGCTTGAGCAGGATGCGTTTGTAAATAGGTGTGGCAGGTTCGGTCATGGGCAAACAGGGGTGTTCAAAACAGCGGCAGTTTAGCGGGGAAGCGGCGCCAGGCGGTCACTGGCCGCAGCAACGGTCGCCAGATGCAAAAACTGCGGGCCGAACGCCATCCAGCGTCCAGACCCGCAGCCGGTCAGGGGATCAGGCGCCCTTGGCAGCCGCAACCTGAGCGGCCACTTCGGCCGCGAAGTCGTCCTGCTTCTTCTCGATGCCTTCGCCCACGACGAACATCGTGAAGCCCTTCACATCGGTCTTCTTCTCTTTGAGCATCTGCTCGACGGTCTGCTTGTCGTTCTTCACGAAGGCCTGGTTGAACAGGGACACTTCCTTGAGGAACTTCTGCACCGAGCCTTCCACCATCTTGGCGACGATGTCAGCCGGCTTGCCCGACTCAGCCGCCTTGGCGGCGGCCACCGAACGCTCGCGCTCGATCAGCTCGGCCGACACGTCGTCGCCCTTCAGGGCCACGGGCTTCATGGCAGCGATGTGCATGGCCACGTCCTTGGCGGCGGTTGCGTCGCCTTCGAACGGCACCAGCACGCCAATGCGCGTGCCGTGCAGGTAGCCGGCCACGTTGCCTTCCAGGCGCACGAAGCGGCGGAAGCTCATGTTCTCGCCGATCTTGCCGATCAGGCCCTTGCGCACGTCTTCCAGCGTGGGGCCGTAGGTGTCTTGCTCATAAGGCAGCGCGCCCAGGGCCTCGACGTCAGCCGGGTTCTTTTCAGCAACCAGGCGGGCAGCGGCTTCTGCCAGTTGCAAGAAGCTGTCGTTCTTGGTCACGAAGTCGGTTTCGCAGTTCACTTCCAGCAGCGAAGCCACCTTGCCGTCGTTGTACGAGGCGATCACGCCTTCAGCCGTGACGCGCGAGGCGGCCTTGCCAGCCTTGGTGCCCAGCTTGACGCGCAGCAGTTCTTCCGCCTTGACCATGTCGCCGTTGGCCTCGGTCAGGGCCTTCTTGCATTCCATCATGGGGGCGTCGGTCTTGGCGCGCAGTTCAGCGACCATGCTTGCGGTAATAGCCATCTTGTCTTTCTCCGAAATCTGTTTGCGAATGCCCGCACGTGGCGCAAAAAAGGGGCGCGCACGCCCCTGATTCACTCACGCACCACGTGCCAGGCGCGTATGGATGTCTTGCAGACGTCGTCTTACTTGGCCGACTCGTCGACTTCGACGAATTCGTCGTCGCCTTCACGCACGGCAGCCACCACGGCCTCCACGCGGTTGTTCTTGCCTTCCAGCACGGCATCGGCGATGCCACGGGCGTACAGCGCCACAGCCTTGGCCGAGTCGTCGTTACCGGGGATCACGTAGTCGATGCCATCGGGGTTGTGGTTGGTATCGACCACGCCCACCAGCGGAATGCCCAGCTTCTTGGCTTCGGACACAGAGATCTTGTGGAAGCCCACGTCGATCACGAAGATCGCGTCAGGCAGCGCATTCATGTCCTGAATGCCACCGATGTCACGCTCGAGCTTGGCGATTTCGCGCGTGAACATCAGCTGTTCCTTCTTGCTCATCGCGTCCAGGCCAGCTTCTTGCTGAGCCTTCATGTCCTTCAGGCGCTTGATCGAGGTCTTCACGGTCTTGAAGTTCGTCAGCATGCCACCCAGCCAACGCTGTTCGACGAAGGGCATGCCGGCGCGGCGGGCTTCTTCAGCCACCAGCTCACGCGACTGGCGCTTGGTGCCCACGAACAGCACGGTGCCGCCATTGGCAGCCAGCTGGCGCACGAACTTAGCGGCTTCCTCGAACTTCGGCAGCGTCTTTTCGAGGTTGATGATGTGAATCTTGTTGCGGTGGCCGAAGATGAACGGGGCCATCTTGGGGTTCCAGAAGCGCGTTTGGTGACCGAAGTGGACGCCGGCTTCCAGCATTTCACGCATGGTGATCGACATGGGGTTTTCTCCAGAGGTTGGGACTGTTGAACGCCGCGATCGCCCACATGACCTGCTAGCAGTGGGGGACACCTGTGTTCGACGTTCAAGTGATTGCAGCGCCACCCCAGGCGGCAAAGCGTCTGGGGGCAAGCCTGGCACTGGGTCATCCAGGCGCGGCTTGTGCACTGCTGAAAGGCTCCCAAAAAAGAGCCACCCTCGATTTGAGGGCCGCGGCATTGTAGCAGCTAAACGCCCACCTTTGGCACCGGCGGACCCAGTCGATCACACAACGTGTTACGCGCCCGGATTAGGCCAAATTTATCAATAAACTGTTGATCCTCCTTGCTCTCCACAGTCTCGACATGCACCGATTCCTCAGCGCTCCTGTAGCGGTTTGTCACAGCATCGAGGCCACCCGCCTGATCGAGGCCACCGCCATGGCGGACCTGCCCCCACGGGCCCTGATGCAGCGCGCCGGGCAATCGCTCGCCCGTTTTGCGCTCGCGGTCGCGCCCCACGCCCGCACCATCTGGATCGCGTGCGGCCCCGGCAACAACGGCGGCGACGGCATGGAGGCCGCCATCCACCTGCGGCGCCTGCACCCCAACGTGGTGGTGACGTGGTTTGGCGACATGCGCCAGCTGCCGAGCGAAGCCAAGCAGGCCCTCGAGGCGGCCATGGAAGCCGGTGTGACCTTTGCCATCCAGCCGCCCGATAGCCTGCGCCCGGGCGACCTGTGCATCGACGCCCTGCTGGGCATCGGCGCCAACCGCGCCCCCAAGGGCAAGATGAACGAGTGGCTGCAGCTCATGCGCAGCGCGCCGTCCGACCTGATCTCGGTCGACGTGCCCTCGGGCCTGGATGCCGAATCGGGCGTGCTGCTGCCCAACATGGGCTTTGGCGAGACCACCATGATGGCCGGCATCCTGCTGCCCGGCGCCCTGCCCGACATCACCCGCAGCGTGAAGCACCCGCAACAGCGGCGCTACACCCTCACCTTCCTGAGCGGCAAGCCCGGCCTGCTGACCGGTGAAGGCATCGACCTGGCCGGTGAGATCTGGCTCGACCCGCTGGGGGCCGAAACCTGGGTGCGGGCCGTTCAGCCCGAATGGACCGTCAACCGCAGCAAACCCAAGCGCGTGGTCGACCACCACGCCCACAAGGGCGCCCGCGGCGACGTGGTCATCGTGGGGGGCGCAGGCGACGCCCAGAAGGACCACAGCATGGCCGGCGCCTGCACCCTGGCGGGTGCGGCCGCATTGCACGGCGGTGCTGGCCGCGTCTACATGCACCTGCTCGACGCGCGGGCGCCGCGCAACAACCCCTTGCAGCCCGAGCTCATGTACCGCTCGATCCGGGACCTGGACCTGCAAAAGGTCACCGCCGTGTGCGGCTGCGGGGGCGGCGATGCCGTGGGCACCCTGATCCCCGACCTGTTCACGGACTGCAAGCAGCTCGTGCTCGATGCCGACGCACTCAACGTGGTGGCCACCGACGCCGCCCTGCGCACCCTGCTTCAGTACCGCGCCCAGATGGGCTGGCAAACCGTGATGACGCCCCACCCGCTGGAGGCAGCCCGCCTGTTGGGCCGCAAGGACGCCGCCGAGGTGCAGGCCAACCGGCTGCAGGCAGTGCGTGAGCTGGTCGACGTGTTCGAGTGCGTGGTCGTGCTGAAGGGCTCGGGCACCTTGATCGCCGGCCCCGGCATGCCCTGCCACATCAACGTCACCGGCAACTCGCGTCTGGCCACGGCCGGCACGGGTGACGTACTGGCCGGCTTCATCGGCGCGCTGATGGCCCAAGGCATGCCCGCCTTCGAGGCCGCCTGCGCGGCCGTGCGGCGGCATGGCGAAGTCGCCGACGAGTGGCCGACGGCCACTCAGCTCACCGCCCTGGACGTGGCGCACAGGCTGTGACGCCTGCCGGCGCCAACTCGGCCGCCAGATGCGGTGTGCCACAACACCTGCCCACACGCAGCCGGCGTGCCACCTCAGGTCCTGCGTGGCGCAGGCCGGCACGCCACACACCCTGCATCACTCAAAAGCAGTATGGGGTGATTGCCGTTGATGAGATAACGGCGATCACCCCATACTGTCTCATGCTTCACACCGGAGTTCAGGCGCAGTCAGCCGACACCCTCACCACGCTGGCGTTGCCACCCATGTGCCAACGCTGCCGGGATCAGCCCGACGCGGCTGTCTGAAGACGCCGCCCAGACTGTCTCAGGCCGACTCAATACGTGCCAAAGCGCGCGCGGCAACCGCGGTCCACCCACAGCCGACCACGGCCGTCATAGCCCCAGGAGCTGCCCTCGCGGCAGCTGTCCGACGACAGCTGCTCGATGAGGCGCGGCCGGCCCCAGCGCGAATTCCAGTTGCAGGTGGTCTGGCGGCGGTTTTCGCTGCTGCACGTCACCGTGCGACCCTGATCGGAGCCGTGGTGGCCCCCGCCGCCCCAGGCATTGGCAGCCACGAACTCGGCGCGGCAGCCGTCGCGCACCCAGATGCTGTTGCCCCGGTTGCCCCAGCTGCGGCCTTCGATGCACGACGACTCCGACAGCTGGCGCGAGATCACCATGCGCATGCCGCCAGGCGTGGGGCATTCGCGGTAGCGCCCATCCTCGCTTTCGCAGCGCACGGCCCCACCCTGACCACCCGAGCCCGACCAACCGCCACGCCCCTCGACAAAACGCGCGCGGCAGCCATCGTTCACCCACACCGTGCCCGAACCCCGCTCACCCCAGGTTCGCCCCTCGATGCACGACGAACTCGACAGGGTCTCGGCCACCACCGGATTGCGGAACGGCGTGCGGCACTCGTTGTAGCGGCCATCCTGGCTTTCGCACGTGACGGCGCCACTGCCGCCGTATTGCGCCTGAGCCGGCAAGGCAGACAAGCCGAGCATCAGCGCGGCCAGCGAGACGGGAAGACGGAACCGGATCATGAAGCAACTCCTCATTGGAAGGGAATAGGACCGACTTCCCGGACAACACCTGCATCGCCCCAGGGTCGGCTTTCGCGCGTCCGGCACATCCTCCGGGACCACCGCACGTGGCCGGCAATGTACTGCAGCCGCCTGCCCCCCTGTCGGTCGATGGCGCATTCGTCATGCTTGCCAAGCGGGCGGCTGCTTCACACCACGCTGCCATTCACCGCGTCATCACCAACATTTCCACCAACCCGGTTTCACCGTCCACATGGGGCTGCAAGGCCTTGCCGATGACGGTTCCCGGTGTCACCTGAGCTGGCGCCTTTTTGGCATGCCCTGCCTTGGCCGCAGAAACCAGCAGGTCGCCAGGCTTGATGGTGCCGCCCTCCAGCGTCACCTTCACGGGCACGCGCCCCACCAACGCCAGCGCCGGTATGCCAGGGGCATCAGCGACGCCTGCATTCATCAGCACGCCCGGCTTGGTGGTGATCACGCCGGCCACCAAGGCGCTTTCCGCGCCGCTGGAGAGGCGGTAGTGCAACGCGTTGTCGGGGTCGATTTCCACCACATCGCCAGGGCGCGGCAGCAGGCCTTTCGTCGGGATGAGCTCCGCCACATCGGCCCCACCAGTCTGCGTACCGCCATCGAAGAATCCTCTGCCCGCGCTGTCGATGCGCGCTTTGCCGCCTTGGCCCTCGAACAGGGCAATGTTGCCGCTTGCACTCCGGGTCGTTGCAACCAGGGCAGCGTCCGTGTTGGCGGCGTTCACATTTTCAAACCGGCCGCCATGGCCCGTCCCGCCGCTGATCCCCGCTTGCCCCAAGACGCCGACGCCCCCTTCGGGATCGGTGACGAACCCACGGACTGCCGGACCTCCGGGGCCATCATGGCGCCCCACGATGGCCCCGATGCCATTGCACTTGCCAATGTTGGCACCGCACACCACACCGGAGTGCCGCGCCACGATGATTTCACCCGAGCCCCCATCGCCAATGATTGCCGCAGATGAGATCGAGTTGACTATCCCCCAGATCGAGTTGCCTCCCTGGGAGTTCACGAACACCCCGGGTCCCACACCGTTGTGCTGGACATTGATGCCGCGCGCGCTACTGGTGGCGGGCAAGGTGACCTCCAAGCCGTTGCCCTGCCCCTGATGCTCCAACGTGAGCACTGGGTTGACGTTGCCGTTGCTGCTGATCGCGCCCCGCAGAGCCCCGCCGCTGCCTGACTGCGTGACGTTGAACAGGGTGGCCGCATCGTTGACCGTTTGTGCATAGGGCAACGAAAAGCCGACCGTGGCTGCGCATGGGCCCATCTGACCCGCCACAAAGTCGATGCACATCTGTGTACCCTGCGAGGGCAAGCTCTGCCAGCCGGGGATGGCAATCCTTCCGTCTTCTTGCACGCGCAGGCGCTCCGCGGCACCTGCCGCATCCTTGACCACCAAGGCACTGCCCGCAGCGGGCTGCACCACCACATCGGCTGCCAGGACAGAGCAAGCGCAAGCCAAGGTCAGCGGCAAGACCGCGAATTTCCTCCAGGCCGTATCGGGCTGTGCAAACATGTTGTGCTCCTCGTGATGCATGGCGTTCATCGTTGCGCCGCTGGGGTTTCGGAAAAAGCCGGTTGCTCAGAGACCAGGGGCAGCCTGGGCGTGGCTGTGCGAGCGCGGCTGACAGATGATGCCGCCTTGTTCTGATCGGGCTGTGGCAGGTCCACCTCGGAGGCCAGGATGAAGGGCAAGTCCCTAGGGTGGACTGCCGCGCGCGCCTGCGGGTTGACCGGCGCCGGCTGATCCGACGCCAAAGGCACCGCGCCCTGCGCCAAAGCGCCTTGCGCCAAGCTGATCGATGCGATCACGACCCAACTCGAACAGAACCGTTTCAAGGACACGAATCGGTGCATGGGAGGTCCTCCTTCGGCAATCAATGGGACCGGGCGCGACGGGTGCGCACCACACCGACCCCAGCCAGCAGCAAGGCCACCGCGGCCAACGCCCACCCCGACAAGGTAGGAATGCGCTTGGCCGAAATGCTCTGCCCGGACTCGTCGTAGTCGAACCACGAGAACACATTGCTGCCGGCCACGGATTTGTACTGGCTTGGGTATCCCGGTGCGATGTGCGCCCCCACGGCTCGGTTGTCGGCCACATCCACAAACTGAATGGACTGCTGGGTGCTGGCTGCAATCCGCGCCGTTGTGCCGGGCACCGAGCTTCGCACTTGCAGCAGGTGGCCATCCACGCCTTGCAACGTCAGCATGCCCGACACAGTAGTGGTCTGGCCGGCTTCGAGCACCAGCTTCTTGCCCGCCGTGCTGATCACCGACAAGTCGTGAAAGGTGGCGTTGCCACTGACGCGCGACTCCGTGTTGCCACAGGTATCGGTGATGGCAACGGTAGAGCTGCCTGGAATCAGGGTCCCGCTCTGCGAGACATCACCCCCCAATGCGATGCGCGCGCTGCCGCCGTCCAGCACACCCGCTGCACCGACCGCCAAATTGTCGACGTCGGCCAGCTCGACGGTTTGCGCATGAAGCGCACCATCGACCTGCAGATCAGCGCAGCCCAGGTTGACCACCGCGTCTCCCAGATGCACCGACGACCCGACACCCACCTGCAGCTGGGCCGCATGTACTGAGCCGCCTACAACAAGGACGACAAGCCAGGCGCTACTGCGCCATCGAATGTTCATGGTGCCCACTCCTCAGCCGCGCTGTCCACACCCGCATCCCAGCAACAGGTTCTGGGATGCTCCTGCACAACCGGGACTAATTAGAACCAAAAAACATTATTTGGTACAGGTTTTTCAGCAGCCCTCCGCCGTCGGTTACACCTGGGCCACTCAATTCGCCCAGCGGATCAGCTGACGGTGCCCGGGCGACGCGACAGGCGGCTGGGCGACGAGGAAGGACTCGCCCGAATCCTGGTGACGCACAAGGCTGCGTCGATCAGGGCAAAGCTCTGCAGTATATGCCGATTACCGCTTTATTTTCAACGGAAATCGGTGCATACCCCTCACAACCGTTCAGCCACCCAGGCTTGCACGGCGGCGAGCGCCTGGGGCAGCTTGCTGGCATCGGTGCCGCCGGCCATGGCCATGTCGGGCTTGCCGCCGCCCTTGCCGCCCACTTGGCTGGCGACGAAGTTGACCAACTCACCGGCCTTGACCTTGCCGGTTTCGGCCTTGGTCACGCCCGCGGCCAGCTGCACCTTGTCGCCATCGACGGCGGCCAGCACCACGGCAGCGGCGCCCAGCTTGTCCTTGAGCTTGTCCAGGGTCTCGCGCAGGGTCTTGGCGTCGGCGCCGTCCAGCTTGGCAGCCAGCACCTTGATGCCCTTGACCTGGACCGCCTGACTGGCCAGTTCGTCGCCCTGGCTCGAGGCCAGCTTGCCCTTGAGGGCGATGATTTCCTTTTCCAGCGCCTTGATGGTGTCGAGGTTGGCATGGATGCGCTCGCCCAGCTCGGCCGGCGGCGTGCGCAGCGTGGCGGCGGCGCTGCTCACCGTGTCTTCCAGCTGTTGCAGGTAGGCCAGCGCGTTCTCGCCGGTCACCGCTTCGACGCGGCGCACGCCAGCGGCCACGCCGCTTTCGGCCACGATCTTGAACAGGCCGATGTCGCCCGTGCGGTGCACGTGGGTGCCGCCGCACAGCTCGCGGCTGGTGCCGATGTCGAGCACGCGCACGCTGTCGCCGTACTTCTCGCCGAACAGCATCATGGCGCCGGTGGCTTTGGCGCTGTCGATGTCCATGACGCGGGCCTGCGTGTCGGTGTTGGCCAGCACCTCGGCGTTCACGCGGCGCTCGATCTCGCGCGTCTGCTCGGGCGTGACGGCGGCGTTGTGGGCGAAGTCGAAGCGCGTGCGCTCAGGCGTCACCAGGCTGCCCTTTTGCTGCACGTGCTCGCCCAGCACCTCGCGCAGGGCCTTGTGCATGAGGTGGGTGACAGAGTGGTTGCGCATGGTGGCGGCGCGCGCGGCCTGGTCGACCTTGGCGATCACCGCGTCGCCCACCACCAGCTCGCCCTCGGTCAGCTCGCCGTGGTGACCGTACACGCCGGCCTTGACCTTGAGGGTGTCGTTCACCGAGAAGACCCCCGCCCCGGGCCGATTGGCGAGCAGCAGCGCGCCCTGGTCGCCCACCTGCCCGCCGCTTTCGGCGTAGAACGGCGTGATGTCCAGCACCACCACCGCGCGGTCGCCGGCCTGGATGCGCTGGCGCGGTTCGCCGTCCACGTACAGCGCCACGATCTGGCCCGTGTCTTCCAGCAGGTCGTAGCCGGTGAATTGGTTGTCGGCGCCGTCGTAGGCCAGGGCCTTGTCCATCTTGAACTTGCCGGCCGCGCGCGCCGTGTCCTTCTGGTGCTGCATGGCGGTATTGAAACCGGCCTCGTCCACGCTGACGCCGCGCTCGCGGCACACGTCCTGGGTCAGGTCCAGCGGAAAGCCGTAGGTGTCGTGCAGCTTGAAGGCCACGTCGCCGGGCAGCACGGTGGCGCCCTCGGGCAAGGCGGCATCGAGGATGTGCATGCCGTTGGCCAGCGTCTCGTAGAAGCGTTCTTCCTCGGCCTTGAGCACGGCGGTGATGTGCGCCTGCTGCTCTTTCAGCTTGGGATAGGCCTCGCCCATCTGCGCCACCAGGTCGGGCACCAGCTTGTAGAAGAAGGGCTTGCCCTGGCCCAGCTTGTAGCCGTGGCGGATGGCGCGGCGGATGATGCGGCGCTGCACATAGCCACGGCCCGCGTTGTCGGGGATGACGCCATCGGCCACCAGGAACGAGGTGGCGCGAATGTGGTCGGCAATCACCTTGAGCGAGGGGTTGGTGAGGTCGGTGCAGCCGGTTTCACGCGCGGCCGCCTGGATGAGGGCCTGGAACAGGTCGATCTCGTAGTTGCTGTGCACGTGCTGCAGGATGGCCGCGAGGCGCTCCAGGCCCATGCCGGTGTCGACGCAGGGCGCCGGCAGCGGTACGACCGAGCCGTCTTCCTGCATGTCGAACTGCATGAACACGTGGTTCCAGATTTCGATGAAGCGGTCGCCGTCTTCGTCGGGGCTGCCCGGCGGGCCACCGGGGATGTGCGGGCCGTGGTCGTAGAAGATCTCGGAGCACGGGCCGCAGGGGCCGGTGTCGGCCATCATCCAGAAGTTGTCGGACTTGTACTTGCCGCCCTTGTTGTCGCCGATGCGCACGATGCGCTCGGCCGGCAGGCCGATGACGGTGTGCCAGATGTCGTAGGCCTCGTCGTCGTCGATGTAGACGGTGGCCAGCAGCTTCTCGGGCGGCAGCTTGTAGACCTGGGTCAGCAGCTCCCAACCCCACTGGATGGACTCTTTCTTGAAGTAGTCGCCAAACGACCAGTTGCCCAGCATTTCAAAGAACGTGTGGTGGCGCGCCGTGTAGCCCACGTTCTCCAGGTCGTTGTGCTTGCCGCCCGCGCGCAGGCAGGCCTGCACGCTGGTCGCGCGGTTGTAAGGGCGCTTGTCGGTGCCCAGGAACACATCCTTGAACTGCACCATGCCCGAGTTGGTGAACATCAGCGTCGGGTCGTTGGCCGGCACCAGCGAACTGGACGGCACCACGGTGTGGCCACGCTGGGCAAAGAAGTCCAGAAAACTCTGGCGGATGTCGGCGACGGAATGGGGAGCTTGGCTCATGGTGCAAAGCGGTGGGCTGATGGGCCGCCTGCGCCGGGGCACCTGGACGCTGGGGTCCCCGAACCTTGCCGACACTCGGGCACATTCCCGGCCGGCTGCGCATGGCGGCAAACCCGGCATTTTAGGCTGCATCCCCTGGCGCACGACCGTGGACCCGGGCCGCCCGTGTGCAGCCAGGGCAAGGACGATTGCTATGCTTGCGCGGTTCGCCAGCGGATTGGCCTCTGGCCCCACGAATCGGCACACCATGTGGAAGCGACTGCGGCTCTGGCTCTCCCCTTCTCCCCCGGCACCGGACGACGCGGCCCCACACATCGAACCGGGCCTGGACGCCCCATCGGCCACCGATCAAGCCGCCCCCGAAGCCGGGCCACACCACCCGGACCTGCTGGAGCTGGGCGATGCCTACGCATCGGCCCTGCCCGGCGGCCCGCAGACCGCCCGTGCCGACACAGAGCCGGTGTTGAGCCACCAGGCCGATGCCGACCCGGCCGACCTGCCCGTGCCCCGGCAGGTGCCGCTCGACCTGGCGCCTGGGCCTGCCGATCTGGCGCTCGACCCGCCGCTCAACCCGCCGGCCGACGGCGCCACCGACACCCCGCCGCGGCCTGCGACGCCCAGACTGCTCCCCGTGGCGGACGCATCGCTGGACAAGCTGGCCCTCGATCCGGTCCTCGATCCGACCTTGGACCCGCCCCTCGACGCCGTCCCGCCCCTGGCCGCTGAGCCAGCCCATGCATCCGTCGCCGAGCCCACCCTGACGTCAGCCGCCGAGCCAACCCGCGCCCCCATCGCGGAGCCTGTCCGTGCGTCAGCCGTGGCGCGCCAGCCCATGCGTGAGGTGGAGCCCACGCTGGAGCCTGTGCTCAACCTGGCACCCGACCCGCGACGCGAGCCGGCGCATGACACCGACGCCCCTGCCGTCGATGCCCCAGCACCAGCCGCCCCGCCCACACCCACCTCCCCGACCGTCGCCGCGACCGCAAGCGACCGCGGCGAGCCGGCCTGGTCCGAGGCCTGGCCCGACGACGTGCCCGCTCACGGTTTGCCCGCTCACCCGGCCGAGCGACGCGAGCCCGGCCTGCACCACGGCGACGCCGAGGTCACGCCCTGGCCCGAATCGCGGCTGGACCCTTACCTGCCCTCGCAGTTGCCCCTCGATGCCCTCGACACGACCGGGGAACCCGTGCTGACCGACGAGGCTGCGGCCCCGGCCCGCCAGGCACCCACGCCTGCCCCCACCTTCGCCTCAGCGCCTGCTGCGGTCACCGCTGCACCCGTCATCACGCCGCTTACCGCACCGGCCGCGCCCGCCATCGCACCGGTCCCCGCGCCGCCTGCGCTGGCCCGCGCGCCCGAGGACCAGCCCGTCCTCGTGCACGTGTTCGCCACCCTGCGCGAAGGGGTTTCGCCGCCGTTTGCCAGCCTGACGCTGGAGCACCTGGACACCCGCCACCCCGAGATGGCCGAGCACCTGACCGGCCTGATGCGCTACGTGCAAGGCCGCAACCCGGCCGACATGACCCCGCGCCGCCATGCGCTGTGGCGCCACCTGCAACGCGTGCAGCACGTCTGGCGGCTCACGCTCATGCCCGCGCAGCTGGAGGCGCTGGGCCAGTGGGCCGGTGCCGTCAATGGCGTGGTGGCCCTGCCCGACGGCAGCGTGCGCGACCCCAAGGGCTACGTGCTGCTGGCCGCGCCGGGCGGCAGCGACGACGCGCTGGCCCGCCTGCCCCACCCCGCCGACGCCTGGCAGCGCAAGCGGGCCAGCGAAGCCCTCATGCGCGCCCGCGGCTGGCGCGTGTCGGCCAGCCTGCCGCCCGTGGCCGGCGCTGGCGAAGTCAGCCTGCGCACGGTGCCCGACGTCGTCGGCCGCGCGCTGGCCCTGGTGCTGGTCGCCGCGCGGGCCGAGTCGCTGGCGGCGGGCGGTGGCGATGCCCTCACACCCGACCGCTTGCGCCAGCGGCTGCCCGCCGCGCTCGCGCACCTCAGCCCGAACGAGCGCCAGTTCCTCGACACCGCGGCCCCCACGCAGGCCCAGGTCGTGGCCATGGGCTGGCGCTACGAGGCCCTGCATGGGCTGCTGTGGGCCCTTGGCCTGCTGGACGATCTGCCCTGGCCCCAGGACGTCTGCAACGTCGCGCAGTGCGTGGCGCTGCTGCTGGACGCGAACCTGGACCGCCTGGCGCACGACGCCAGCCTGCGCCCCGCCAGCGACATCCTTGACCAACTGGACCTGCACATGCGCCTGCACTGGCTGCTGCGCGACAGCGAGCTGCAGGGCCAGACCGCCCCGCAGGCGCTGCGCCGCGGCGTGGTCATGGAGCGCCACCAGGTCCTCAACTGGCTCATCGCGTTCGAGCAGGCCGACTGGGACAAGGTGGGCACACCCACCTGACTGCCTTGTAGTATCTGCCCATTCCCGTTTCTTGACAAACAGGAATGGCACCATACTCTTCATTCATCCACAACCTTCAACGCCCGTTCAGGCCGCGCGCGCGCGGACGCCCTGAGCGCCAGCGCGCCGCGTTGCGTGCCGCCGGCAACGCGGCTCGAACTCGCGCTGACCATGCCGCACAATGCGCTGCATCCACAACCCGGAGGAGGATCCCCATGCTGCTGAGCAACACCGAATACATTCCCGGCCACCGCGTGAGCCGCCACCTGGGCCTGGTGCAGGGCAGCACCGTGCGCTCCAAGCACGCGGGGCGCGACCTGATGGCCGGCCTGAAGAACATCGTCGGTGGCGAGCTCAAGGGCTACACCGAGCTGCTCAACGAATCGCGGCAGGAGGCGCTGGACCGCATGCAGGCCCAGGCCAAGCAGCTCGGCGCCAATGCGGTGATCAACATCCGCTTCTCCACCTCGAACATCGCGGCCGGCGCCTCCGAGCTGCTGGCCTACGGCACGGCGGTGGTCATCGACAGCGCCGCATGAGGCCCGCGCCATGGAATTCCTCATCAACCTGGGGTTCATCCTCCTGCTGGGCCTCATCGGCCTGGTGTTTGGCAGCCTGAGCGAGCGCAAGCACTACCGCTCCATCCGCGAACGCGAAGCGCGCTACCGGCACATCCTGGTCTTCAACGAAAAAAAGCCGCCGCTCACGGTGTCGGGACAGCCGTTCCACCTCGTGCAGGGCTCGGTGGTGGTGTCGAGCGACTACTTCAAGAACATGGCCGCCGGCCTGCGCAGCCTGTTCGGCGGCAACCTGAAGAACTACGAAGCCCTGCTGGACCGCGCCCGCCGCGAGGCCTTGCTGCGGCTGAAAGAGCAAGCCCATGCGCGCGGCGCCCACTTGGTGGTGGGCGTGCTGTTCGAGACCAGCACGCTGAACCAGAACGGCCGCGGCCAGATCGTCAGCTGCGAGGTGCTGGCCTACGGCACGGCCTTCGTCATGCCGCGCGAGCCCGTGGCCGCCTGAGCCTTGGCGGCGCGACCCGTCCCGGGACCGCCGCCTTGAATCGGCCGGGCTGAAGGGCTGAGCCCGTCAGCGCCCTGGCCTGGGAGGCGTACAGCGCGGCCAGGCCCACGCCGCGTCCCCATCCCGAAGCAGCGCATGAAGGGCCGCCAACCCGCACGATTGCTCAGGGTCGGCGGCGGCGTGCGCGGGGTGGCATGGCCACATCGGCCTCCACGCCCTGTCGTTTCAGCTGGTGCCCACGCCGGCCCACCCAAGCAGTATGACCCCTTTGTCGATCAGAAACTGACGGCAGTGGCTCCATACCCCATTCATCGTTCTGTTGACATCTCCGGACTGCGCCAGGCCGCCCAAATCACCACACCGTTCCCATTGACGCCAGGCCCCAGGCGAATCGAACGCGAGGTCAGGCCGCCACCAACGTCATGCCCCAGCCCGTCAGCGCAGCGAGCAACACCACCCACACCGGCGACACCCGGGCCACCACCAACAGGCCGAACGCCGTCAGCGCCAGCGCCAGATCGGCCCGGCCGTGGATGGCGCTGGTCCACACCGGGTCGTACAGGGCAGCGGCCAGGATGCCGACGACCGCCGCGTTGATGCCCGCCATGACGCGCTGAACCCCGGCGCGGTGCCGCAGCGCCTCCCAGAACGGCAAGGCCGCAACCAGCACCAGCAGCGCCGGCAGGAAGATCACCGCCAGCAAGGCCAGGCCACCGACCCAGCCGCTCAGCGGCCCGTGAACCTGCGCGCCCAGGTAAGCGGCAAAGCTGAACAAGGGCCCTGGCACCGCCTGCGCCGCGCCATAGCCCGCCATGAACTCGGCGTTGCTCATCAGCCCGCTGGGCACCACCGTGGCCTGCAGCAGCGGCAACACCACATGCCCGCCGCCGAACACCAGCGCGCCAGCGCGGTACACGCCGTCCAGCAGCGCCAGCGTGGACGAGCCAGTGGCGGTCGCCCACAGCGGCAGCCCCACCAGCGGCAGCGCGAACAGCAGCAGCGCCACCCAGCCCACCCGGCGCGACACGGCCCCGCGCACGCGCAGCGGACCCGAGGCCCCCACCGGACCCATCGGGCCAGCCGAACCGGGTGGGGCCACGGTGAGCCCCCACCCGCCCAGCAGCCCCACCAGGATGAGGGCCGCCACCTGCCCCAGTGCCGAGGGCAACGCCAGGGTCAGCAGCGCCGCCAGAAAGGCAAGGCCCGCGCGCGGGCGATCCGTGCACAGCGTCCGGGCCATGCCCCACACCGCCTGGGCCACGACGGCCACCGCCACCACCTTGAGCCCCTGCACGGCGCCCGTCAGCGCCGGTCCCTGGACATGGGCCATGCCCAGCGCAAACAGGATCAGCACCACGGCCGACGGCAGGGTGAAGCCCAGCCACGCCGCCAGCAGCCCCGGCCAGCCGGCGCGGCCCAGGCCCAGCGCCATGCCCACCTGGCTGCTGGCCGGGCCCGGCAGGAACTGGCACAGCGCGACGAGGTCGGCGTAGCGGCGGTCGTCCAGCCAGCGGCGGCGCTCGACGAACTCGGTGCGGAAGTACGCCAGGTGCGCGATCGGACCGCCAAACGACGTGAGCCCCAGCTTCAGGAAGGCCCCCAGCACCTCGGCGAACGTACCAGTGGCGGACGTACCGGTGGCGGGCGCACCGGCTGCGGATGTACCGGTGGCGGGCATACCGGCTGCGGGCATCCCGGCCACGTCGGGGTCGCGGGCGGGCTCAGGGGGACGGGCGGGCGTGGCTGGGGTCATGGGTGTGCGGTCGGGCGTGAGGACTCGCCGGGTTCAAGCCTGCATGATGCCGCCGGGCCCGCGCTGTGCGCGAGCGAGCTGCTGGGCTGGAGAACCGAAGGGCCGGACAGCCGCCCGTGTACACAGCCAACCTGGCGCCGATGCACGCGCCGCGTGTCTGCCGGGGCGCCTTGGCCGCACGCTGCCCTCGCCGCCCACGCCGGATACAGCGCGGACGCCGGGCCTGGCACGGCACGCCCTCCGGGCCGGGGCCATGCCATTGGCCCAGCCCTGTAAACGATCAGCACGCAGTATGCGGGCATGGTCGTTTTTTTGTAAACGACAAGATCTGCATACTGCCTTCACATCTCAACAACCAGAGGCCTGCGACACGGGTTCCAGCACTGGGCCGCTGAGCGTCAGCGACCCACGCGGTGTCTGCCGCCTACCTCGGCCATCGCGTGGACCTGGCCAAGGTCACGGCGCTGCTCGACGAGGTTCGCGCCACCGGCCTGGACTGAGCCACCCGCAGGCCTGGCCTTCGCTGCCACTCACTGCCGTGTCACGCCGCTGACGCGCACGCCCGTTAGGTTCCAGGGTTTCTTTGAACCGAATGGATACCTGCATGGATTGCACACCGCTTTGGCGTCGAGCCGTTTCCACCGCCGCGTTGCTGGCCGTCACCACGCTGGCGGCTTGCGGCAGCGGAGACGACGACAGCGAACCGCACATCGCGTCACTCAAACTCCTGGGCGCCACCAGCCTGCCCACCGGCACGGCGTTCGACGGGGTGGAGTTCGGGGGCATCTCCGGCCTCGACCGGGCCCGGGACGGCAGCTACTGGGCCATCTCCGATGACCGCGGTGGCGAGCGTGGCACGCCGCGCTTTTACAACCTCAGCATCGACTACGGCGCCACCGGCCCGGTAACGGTGACCATCAATCGCCAGCTGTTCATGCAGCGCGCGGACGGCACACCGTTTCCCGCCACGGCCCGCACCGTGGACCCCGAAGCCATACGCCTGGCCCCCAACGGCAACCTGTACTGGTCGTCCGAGGGCAATTGGGGCACGACGCCGGAAACGCTGTTCCAGCCCTTTGTGCGCGAGATGACACCCGACGGCCAGTTCGTGCGCGAGTTCAAGACGCCCAGCCTCTACAACTACGTGGACAACACCACGACAGGCGGGCGCAGCAACAAGCTCTTCGAGGCCTTGACGGTGGCCGGTGACGGCACGGTGTACGTCGCCAACGAAGACGCGCTCATTCAGGACGGCTCGCTGACCACCGTTCAGGCCGGCAGCGTGGTTCGGGTGACGGCCCTGGACGCCAAGACCGGCGCGGCCACAGCTCAGTACGCCTATGAGCTGCCGAAGATCCCGGTGGATGCTCCGGCTGGCGCGCCCTTCGGCCCCGACAACGGCTTGTCGGACATGCTGGCCATCGGCGACCGCAAGTTCATCGCCGTGGAACGTGCGTTCGCATCGGGCATCGGCAACACCATCCGGCTGGTGGAAACCGAGATCACGAACGCGACCACCGACATCACCCACGAAGCCAGCCTGAAGACAGCGCGGTACACCCCGATGACCCGCAAGCTGCTGCTGGAGCTGCCCATCATCCACGCGGGGGTGAAGCTGGACAACATCGAGGCCATCACCTGGGGCAAGACCTTGCCCAACGGCCACCGCACCCTGGTGCTGGCAGCCGACAACAACTTCACCGCCGACACCCAGGCCAACCAATTCCTCGTGTTCGAAGTGCTGCCCGAGTGAAGGCGTCGCGCCAAAACCGGGTCAGGCTTGCGCCCCCCAGGAAGGCCCGATGCGTGCGCGGCACCACCTGCCTCCGGCACATGGGGAGCCAACCTGAGGGCGCAGGGGCGGCCTGGTGATCAGGCCGGCGACCCAGCCAAGTTCAGGTCCGCCACGCACGTCCATACCCCTGGATGCGATTGAAACAATGTGAGACAGCGGGAACTTCCCTGCAAATGGGCTTCCATGAAAGGCATGTTCAAACGTTTCACTGCCGCTTCGTTCCTCCTGGCCTCCCTGGTCGTCACCGCCTTGCCCAGCGCGGCCCTTGCCCAGCAGATGGTGAGCATCTCCAAGACAGAGGCCAACATGCGCACAGGGCCAGGCACCCACCACGCGGTCAGCTGGTCTTTGGTCAAGGGCTTTCCGCTGCAGGTGGTGAGCCGCAAAGGCAATTGGCTCCAGGTACGCGATTTTGAGAACGACCGAGGGTGGGTGTTCCGCTCGCTGACCGGGAGCTCGCCGCATCACATCGTCAAGGCAAATGTGGCCAACCTCCGATCAGAGCCCACGACGCGCAGCCAAGTCGCCGGCAAGCTTGTGTACGGCGAAGTGGTCACAACACTGGACAAGCGCCCAGGGTGGGTCAAGGTTCAGCGCGACACAGGCGTGAAGGGCTGGGTGTCTGACAACCTGCTGTGGGGGTGGTGAGCCCTTGGGATGCGGCGTGACAGCCCGACGTTGCAAGCGCTGCTTGGCTTCAACGCTTCTTGGACTGGCTGTCTCGTGGGTGCGCTGCGCCTGCTGCGGCCTCACGGACTCAGATGAGGACTGCTCCGTCACGCTGGACAAGCGCCGTCGCACATGCCAGCGCTCGCCCGAAGGTGCGCTCGGCGCTTCAGTCTGCGTAGCCAGGGTTGGTGCGGTCCAGCACCCGCATCATGGCCGCGAAGTACAGCGCCTCGCGCTCGGCGCGCGGGTGGCTGTCGTTCGGGTTCGGCTTGTCGACCTTGGCCACCATCTCGTCGGACAGCAGCGCCAGCGGCTTGCCCGTGGCCATGGCCAGCAGCTGCGCCTTGCAGACGCGCTCGAGCCGGTACAGCCGGCGGTAGGCCTGGGCCACGGTGTCGCCCACGGTCACGACGCCGTGGTTCTTCATGAACAACACGTGCTTGTCGCCGATGATGCCGGCCAGGCGCTCGCCCTCGCTGAGCTCGGCCGCCAGGCCCGTGTAGCCGTCGTCGTAAGCGATGTTCTTGGCGAGGAAGGCCGCGGTCTGGCTGCCCGGCAACAGACGGTTGTCCTCCAGCATGTTGAGCGCCAGCGCCCAGGTCTGGTGGGTGTGCAGCACCACCTTGGCGCCCGTGATGCGGTGCAGCGGCGCATGGATGCTCAGCGCGCTGAGCTCCAGGCTGCCGCGCCCTTCCAGGATCTCGCCCTGCTCGTTGAACACGATCAGGTCGCTGGCCCGGGCCTCGGACCAGTGCAGGCCGAAGGGCAGGACCAGAAAGCGGTCCGTCGTGCCTGGCACGACCATGGTGAAGTGGTTGTCGATGCCTTCCTCCAGGCCGTCGTGCACGGCCAGCCGGTTGGCGGCGGCCAGGTGCACGCGCGCCTGGCGGACGGCGTCGTCGGGCGTGACGGCATGCAGGTGGCTGGCGGTTCTGGGTGCGGTGGCGTTCATGGGTCCTCGGGGGGCTGGGTTGACATCAAATCCTGTGGCCGGGACGGCTGCCGGTCCGCAGGCATTGTCCCGTCTCGAGCCTAAAGATCTGTCCCCAAGGAAACTGCCACAGCAACGCAGTGCGCCAGTCTGTGCCCTTGCCGAACTGGGCCAGCTTCTCGAGCGCCGAATCGACGGGGTTCAGCGGCGTCCACAACGGTCGGGGCGCGATGGCGTTGACGCGGATGCAGCGGCCAGCCAGGTCACGCCGGCAAGGGGTGGTGGCAAGCCACCACGCGTCCGGGACGCCTGCGGCAGCTCTCGCAACTCCGGCACCTCACTGCGGCAACGTTCACTGACCTGAGGAAGCAGCACCCCGAGGGCACGTTGAGCGGTGATGGCATGCCCTGGCTGCTGGGCTTCAGCCCGCCCTCGGGACGCGCGTCGACGGTGGGGATCGCCGCCAGCAGGATGGCGGTGGCGCGCCGTACAGGCGCCGTGTCGCGCAGCTCGCATGGATGTTGCGCACCTCACAGGCTGCGCAGGTTGACCCGCTTGGACAGCGCCTCAGCGCTCTCGCGCCGTTCGCTGTAGCGGTCCACCAGGTAGCCCGCGCAGTCGCGCGTCAGCAGCGTGAACTTCACCAGTTCCTCCATCACATCCACCACGCGCTCATAGTAGGGCGAGGGCTTCATGCGGCCATCTTCATCGAACTCGGCGAAGGCCTTGGCCACCGACGACTGGTTGGGGATGGTCAGCATGCGCATCCAGCGACCCAGCACGCGGAGCTGGTTCACCGCGTTGAAGGACTGCGAGCCGCCCGACACCTCCATGACAGCCAGCGTCTTGCCCTGCGTCGGCCGCACCGATCCGACCGACAGCGGAATCCAGTCGATCTGCGACTTCATGATGCCGGTCATGGCCCCGTGCCGCTCGGGCGAGCACCACACCATGCCCTCGGACCACTGCGCCAGGTCGCGCAGCTCCTGCGCCTTGGGGTGGTCCTCCGGCGCGCCATCGGGCTGCGGCAGGCCGCGCGGATCGAAGATGCGCGGCTCGGCGCCCATGGCGTGCAGCAGCCGGGCCGCTTCCTCGGTCAGCAGCCGGCTGTAGGAGCGCTCGCGCACGGAGCCGTAGAGCAGCAGGATGCGCGGCGGATGGGTGGCGCGCTCGGCCGGCAGCAGCCGCGCCAGGTCGGGCCGGCGGAAGTGGTCGGCGTCGATGTTCGGCAGTTCAGGGCTTGGCAATGCGCGCTCCCTTGGCGTCGATGACGGCCTCGCCGTCTTCCTTGGTGAAGGCGCCTTGCTGCGGCTGCGGCAGCAGGTCCAGCACGGCTTCCGAAGGCCGGCACAGCCGCGTGCCCAGCGGTGTGACGACGATGGGCCGGTTGATGAGGATGGGCTCTTGCAGCATGAAGTCGATCAACTGCGCGTCGGTCCACGTAGTGCTGTCAAGGCCCAGCGCTTCGTAGGGCGTTCCCTTCTTGCGCAGCAGTTCGCGCGGCGTGATGCCCATGGCGGCGATAAGCCGCACCAGCGTAGCCCGGTCGGGTGGCGTCTTCAGGTACTCGATGACCTGCGGTTCCGCACCGCTGTTGCGGATCATCGCCAGCGTGTTGCGCGAGGTGCCGCAGGCGGGGTTGTGGTAGATCGTGATGTCGCTCATGGTGGTTCCTTGTGAACAGTCGCCGCGGTCAAGCCAGGCTCAAGCGCAGCGCCAGGGCCGCCAGCGTGACCAGCAGCACGGGCAGCGTGAGCACGATGCCCACGCGGAAGTAGGTACCCCAGGCGATGGTGGTCCCCTTCTTCTGGAGCACGTGCAGCCACAGCAGCGTGGCCAGGCTGCCGATGGGCGTGATCTTGGGGCCGAGGTCGCAGCCGATGACGTTGGCGTAGACCATGGCCTCCTTCACCACGCCGCTGGCCTGCGATGCGTCGATGGACAGCGCGCCGATGAGCACCGTGGGCATGTTGTTCATGACCGAGGACAGCAAGGCCGTGAGCACGCCCGTGCCGATGGCCGCACCCCAGATGCCGCCCTGCGCGAACACGTCCAGTAGCGCGGCGATGCGGTCGGTCAGGCCGGCATTGCGCAAACCGTAGACCACCAGGTACATGCCCAGCGAGAACACCACGATCTGCCAGGGCGCGCCGTGCAGCACCTTGCGCGTGCTGATGACGTGGCCCCGGGTCGCGACGGCCAGCAGCACCACGGCGGCCACGGCCGCGACTGCGCTGACCGGCACGCCCAGGGGCTCCAGGCCGAAGAAGCCGACCAGCAGCAGGACCAGCACCACCCAGCCGGCGCGGAAGGTGGCCGGGTCGCGGATGGCCTCTCCCGGCGTCTTGAGCTGGGCCAGGTCGTAGCGCGCCGGCACGTCCCGGCCGAAGTACAGCAGCAGGACCAGCAGGCTGGCCAGCACGGCCGCGATGTTGACCGGCACCATCACGGCCGCGTATTGCGTGAAGCCCAGACGGAAGAAATCGGCCGATACGATGTTGACCAGGTTGGACACGATCAGCGGCAGGCTGGCTGTGTCGGCGATGAAGCCGGCGGCCATCACGAAGGCCAGCGTGGCGGCCGGCGAGAAGCCCAGCGCGACCAGCATCGCCATGACGATGGGCGTGAGGATCAGCGCCGCGCCATCGTTGGCGAACAGCGCTGCCACGGCCGCACCCAGCAGCACGATGAAGGCGAACAGCCGGCGGCCGTTGCCGCCGCCCCAGCGGGCCACGTGCAGCGCGGCCCATTCGAAGAAGCCAGCCTCGTCCAGCAGCAGGCTGATGAGGATGACCGCCACGAACGTGGCGGTCGCATTCCACACGATGCCCCACACCACGGCGATGTCGGCCAGGTGCACCACGCCGAAGACCAGGGCCAGCACGGCGCCCAGCGACGCGCTCCAGCCGATGCCCAGGCCACGCGGTTGCCAGATGACCAGGACGAGCGTGAACACAAAGATGAGGATGGCCGGGAGCATGGGGAGGTCTTCAAAGGGAAAGAGAAAGGGAACGGGAAAGACAGACGTTGCCCACGCGGACTGCAAGAAAGGTCAGGGCTTGACAGGTGATCGCGGGAGGCAGCGTTCAACAGCGACGGACAGCTGCCGCATCGGTGAGAACGCACACCGAGCCCTCACAACAGTTCTTGGTGAGGTAATCCAAGAGCTCATTCATCGTGGTGAACGCAGCCCGGTAAATCAGGTGACGGCCTTGGCGCTCCTGGGTCACCAGGCCTGCATGGCTCAGCTCCTTGAGGTGGAAGGACAGCGTGCTGGCCGCTACCCCCAACTGTTCGACCATCACCGTGGGCGTCATGCCCTCCGGACCTGCGACGACCAGGGCGCGAAACAGACGCAGGCGCACGGCTTGCGCCAAGGCAGCGAGCGCTTGAACGGCTTGATCTTCTTGCATGCATCAATATTACTAAATTCATGGAAATATGGAATTGATTATGAGCTTCGTATGGTGCATCGCTGGGGCGCGCTCACCGACCGCTACGCCGCCAGAACTTATGCATAGCCTGTCACGCCAATCCACTGGGGCAGCAGCGCCAGGTTAACCGCGCGAGACGCTACATGGCGGCTACATGAAGCCAAAAAGAAAACCCCGCTATCCAATCGATAGCGGGGTTTCCTTGTTGTATCTGGTGCCGGTGAAAGGAGTCGAACCCTCGACCTTCTCATTACGAATGAGCTGCTCTACCAACTGAGCTACACCGGCGAAAGACTGTCATTCTAGCGCGATTTTGGCCTCATCGTCCACAGCCGGCAAAAATTATCACCGCCTCGATCCGCGTGAACCGAGCGTCAGCTTTGTTCGTTGTGGTACGCCGTGACGCGCTCGACCTCGTTCTTGCTGCCCAGCACCACAGCCACGCGCTCATGCAGCTTGGTGGGCTGGATGTCGAGGATGCGCTGGCGGCCATTGGTGGCGGCACCACCCGCTTGCTCGACGAGCCAGCCCATGGGGTTGGCTTCATACAGCAGGCGCAGCTTGCCGGGCTTGTTGGGTTCACGCTGATCCCAGGGGTACATGAAGATGCCGCCACGCGACAGGATGCGATGCACGTCCGCCACCATGGACGCGATCCAGCGCATGTTGAAGTCCTTGCCACGCGGCCCTTGGGTGCCCGCCAGACACTCGTCGATGTAGCGCTTGACCGGGGCATCCCAGTGCCGCATGTTGCTCATGTTGATGGCGAATTCCTTGGTGTCCTCGGGAATGCGGACGTTGTCGCGCGTCAGCACGAAGGACCCCAGCTCGCGGTCCAGCGTGAACATGGCCACACCGTCACCCACCGTCAGCACCAGCGTGGTCTGGGGGCCATACACGCAGTAGCCGGCCGCGACCTGCTGGTTGCCGGGCTGCAGGAAGTCCTGCTCGGTCACGCCGGGGTGGCCTTCGGGCTTCTTGAACACGCTGAAGATGGTGCCGATGCTGACGTTGACGTCGATGTTGGACGAGCCGTCCAGCGGGTCGAACATCAGCAGGTACTCGCCCTGCGGATAGCGGTTGGGCACGACGTAGATGCCTTCCATCTCCTCAGACGCCATGGCCGCCAAATGGCCGCCCCACTCGTTGGCGTCGATGAGCACCTCGTTGGCGATGATGTCGAGCTTCTTTTGGACCTCGCCCTGCACGTTCTCACTGCCGGCCGAGCCCATCACGTCACCCAACTCGCCCTTGTTGACGCTGTAGCTGATGCGCTTGCAGGCCCGCGCGACGACCTCCAGCAACAGGCGCAATTGGGCGGGGATGAGGCCGTCCACGCGCTGCTGCTCGACCAGGTAGCGGGAGAGGGAAATCTGTTTGCTCATGGTGAATGCTCTCGAAGAAAGAAAAAATCGGTCGGTGACGCCCCCAGCGGGCTCAGGGGTCGCAGGCGCCAGCCCCGCGTCCATGTCTCCGGTCTACCCGCCAGTCCCTGCTGACCCGCCGGGGCCGGGGCCTTCGCAAGGCGGCTTGGTGTGACGAACCCGCCCGCCTCGGTCGGACCTGGGCATCGAAGGGCCTCAATGACAGCCCCGCACGCCCGAAGGCTCACAAGTCACCACCGCACAGCGCCCCTGAACCGACGGTCGCTCGGATGCAGCAGGCCTCAGGCGGCCAAGGCCTTTTCGACGATCTCGCGCACGTCTTTGCTCAGGCTCGGGTGCGCAGCCACCTTCTGCAGCTCGCCATGGGCCGCGCTGCGGTACGGCTCGGCCAGCTTCTTCCAGCGGTCCAGCGCGCGCGCCAGGCGCGCGGCCACCTGCGGGTTGAAGGCGTCGATGGCCAGCAATTGCTCACGCCAGAAGGTGTAGCCCGCGCCGTCGGTGCGGTGGAAAGCCGCCGGATTGCCCGTGAAGCTGAAGATCAGCGAACGGGCGCGGTTCGGGTTGCGGGCGTTGAAGTCGGGATGCCGCAGCAGCGCCTCGACGCGGCCCAGGGCATCGCCGCCGCGGTCCGGGGCTGCCGCCTGCAGGGCGAACCACTTGTCGATGACCAGGGCATCGTCGGCAAACAGGTCATGGAACCGGGTCAGTGCCGGCTGGGCCAGCGCATGGCCAGCGTTCACCAACGCGGCCGTGGCGGCGTAGCGATCGGTCATGTTGCCCGCGTCCTTGGTGCGCTGGTAGGCCTTGCCTGGCCACACGCTGTCGCCGGTTTCGCGCGCTAGCTCGACCAGCATACCCAGGGCAAGTCCAGCCAATGAACGGCGACCACTGGATACTGGATCTGGACGGTAGGAGCCGTTGTCTTCGTGTTCGTCAAAGGCCCAGGCCCAATCGGCCGCCAGGTCGCGCGCCAGCTGGCGGCGCGCGGCTTCACGCACCGCGTGCACGCGCTGGGGATCGACGTCGGCCAGTTGCTCGGCCAGGTAGCTTTCGGTGGGCAAGGTCAGCACCAGCGCCTTGAACGCCGCGTCCAGGTCGCTGCGGCGCAGCGTGCTGCGCAGTGCCGCCACGGCATCGGCCTGGAGTGGCGCAGCCAAGTCACCGGCGCCGGTCACGGCCGCCAGCAGCTGGCGCATCAGCAGGCGCTGTCCGGCCTCCCAGGCGTTGAAGGGGTCACTGTCCTGCGCCAGCAAGGCCAGCAACTCGGCATCACTCAGGTCCTGGTTGAGCACCACCGGCGCACTGAAGCCGCGCAACAGCGACGGCACCGGCTCAGCCGTCACGCGCTCGAACACGAACTGCTGGCTGGGCTCGGTCAACACCAGGGTGTGTGCCGTGGCCGGCTCGCCACCGTGCAGGCTGACGGCCAGGTCGCCCTGCCCAGGCGCCACCAGCCCCGCGATGACGGGGATGACAAAGGGCTGCTTCTCGGCCTGGCCCGGTGTCGCCGGGCAGGTCTGGCTCAGGGTCAAGGTGTAGCGTTGGCCTTCGGCGTCGTACTGGCCCACGGCGGTGACACGCGGCGTGCCCGCCTGGCTGTACCAGCGCTTGAACTGATCCAGGTGCAGCGCCAGCGTGGACCCGGGGTTGGCGTCGCTCATGGCCTGCGCGAAATCGTCGCAGGTCACGGCCTGACCGTCGTGACGCTCGAAATACAGCGCCAGCCCCTTGGCAAAGCCTTCGCGGCCCAGCAGGGTCTGGTACATGCGGACGACTTCGGCGCCCTTCTCGTACACCGTCACGGTGTAGAAGTTGTTGATCTCGGCGTACTGATCGGGCCGCACCGGGTGCGCCATGGGGCCCGCGTCCTCGGGAAACTGCACGGTGCGCAGCACCCGCACGTCTTCGATGCGCTTGACGGCACGGGCCGATGCCGTGCGCGCCAGGTCCATGCTGAATTCCTGATCGCGGAACACGGTCAGGCCTTCCTTCAGGCTCAGCTGGAACCAGTCACGGCAGGTGACGCGGTTGCCGGTCCAGTTGTGGAAGTACTCGTGGCCGATCACGCTTTCGATGCCGTCGAAATCGACATCGGTGGCCGTGGCCGGGCTGGCCAGCACGTACTTGGTGTTGAAGATGTTGAGGCCCTTGTTCTCCATGGCGCCCATGTTGAAGTCGCTGGTGGCGACGACCATGAAGCGCTCCAGGTCGAGCTTGAGGCCGAAGCGGGCCTCGTCCCAGGCCACCGAGTGCATGAGCGACTGCATGGCGTGCTCGGTCTTGTCCAAGTCGCCGGGGCGCACGTAAATCTGCAGCAGGTGCTCGCTGCCCGATTCGGTGACGATGCGCTGCTCACGTGCCGCCAGGCAGCCTGCGACGATGGCGAACAGGTAGCAGGGCTTGCGGTGCGGATCGACCCACTTGGCGAAGTGGCGGCCGTCCTCCAACACACCCTGCTCCACCAGGTTGCCGTTGGACAGCAGCACCGGAAAGCGCTTGCGGTCGGCGCGCAGGGTGACCGAGAAACTGGCCATCACGTCGGGCCGGTCCAGGAAATAGGTGATGCGACGAAAGCCCTCGGCTTCGCACTGCGTGAAGAAGGTGTCCTGGCTCAGGTACAGGCCCATGAGCTTGGTGTTCTTCTCGGGGTTGCAGGTGGTGAAGATCTCCAGGTCAAACTCGTCGGGCAGGCCATCCAGCACCAGCTGGTCGCCGTCCATCTTGAACGAGGTGCCCTGGCCGTTGACCAGCACACGCGCCAGGTTCAGCTCATCGCCATCCAGGCGCAGCGGCTGCGGGGGTTGTTCGGCATTGCGGCGCACGCGCATGCGGTTGAGCACGCGCGTCTTGGTGGGATCGAGGTCGAAGCTCAAGTCCACCGTGTCGATCCAATAGGCCGGCGGAGCATAGTCCTCGCGGCGGATCACCGGGGGGGACGCCTGGGCATCACGGGCGTGAAACATGGGAAAAATCTCCGTGTGAAACGAGGGTGGTCACCGCTGTCAGGGTGTGGCGCAAGTCCATAACCGTGAATGCGGCTTGAAAGCTTGCGGCAAACCCCATATTTTGCCTGTTCGCCCGCCCGCTGCCGACCAGCCGCCCTTCATCCGCTCACACCGGCGGCCATGGCCGCGCGCCACCGCCGCCCGCGAGCCGCGCCGCGCGTCAGCCCGCCATCACAAACGGCCCTTGAAATACGCCGCCCGGTCCATGTCCACCACGTCCACGCTGAGCTGCACCAGCATGCCCTCCGGCTTGGGCGTGTGTTCGCGCAAGACGGCGGCAATGCGCTCGGACAGGTCGCGCTTGGCCTCGGGCGTGCGGCCCGTCAGCAAGCGCAGTTCGGCGTGCACAAAGCCGCGCGACGCCGTCGCGTCGTTGCCGACGGCAAAACGCGTGGTGCGCGTGACGCGGCTTTTCAGGTCGCACTCGTCCAGCACCTCGCCGCTGGCGATGACGGTCGCGTTCAGCGCCGTCAACACGGGCACTTCGGGAAAACCGTCGAGGTTGTCGGTGTACTCGACAAACAGGTGGGGCATGCATTTCTCCAGTTGACAATGATCGTCACAGTATGCTGCCACTGCCGATGATTTTTAATCGGCGATGGCACCATACCTCTCAAAATCAAGTTCTCTGCAAGGCCAGACGGGCGGCCAGCGCCACGAACACGCCCGCCGCAGCCCGATTCAGCCAGCGCTGCGCCCGGGCCGAGCGGGCGAGCTGATCGCGGATCACGCCCGCCAGCAGCACCACGGCCCCAAACACCCCCAGCGTGGCCAGCATGAACAGCAAGCCCAGGCAGACGATCTGCCCGGCCACCGGCCCCCGCCCCGCCTGCACAAACTGCGGCAGCAACGCCAGGAAGAACAGGCCCACCTTGGGGTTGGTGAGGTTCATGACCACGCCACGCCGCCACATCGCCAGGCGCGTGGGTGGGGCGGTGCGAGCCTGCGCCTCGCCCGGCACCGCCAGGCTCGCCGGTGCGCGCCACGCGCCCCAGGCCAGGTAGAGCAGGTAGGCGGCGCCCGCCAGCTTCAGCACCGTGAACGCCAGCGGCGACGCGGCGAACACCGCCGCCAGCCCCAGCGCCACGGCCAGCGTGTGCCCCACCAGGCCGGTGCACAGTCCCACGACCACCCACCACCCCGCGCGCCGGCCCTGCGTGGCCGACTGCATGAGCACGAACAGGTTGTCGGGCCCGGGCGACAGGCCGAGCAGCACGGCCAGGGAAAAAAAGGTGAGCGCGGTATCCAGGGTGGGCATGGGTGTCAGTCAGTCACAGCAAGCAAACGTCAAGGCGCCGCACGGGCCCAGCGCGACGGCACGATGGGGTCGCAGCGCTGCGCACCGTCGGGCTTCCCGGCACGGCGCGGCCGCATGGCCGCACGCCGTGGAGACCCGCCCGTCCGCGGCCACACCCGGGGCGGACACGCGGCGTCACACCCCGTCCTCCAGCGCCGGCAGCCCTTGACGCAGGCGTGCGCGGTTGCAGGCGTCCGAGCCGGCTTCCAGCTCGTGGCAGGGTCCCGGTCGCCATTCGTAAATGCCGCAGGCCGTCCGAACCCCCAGGGTGCCGGTCAGCGCCGCGCAGCGCGGCGGGCTGTGGTCGGTGCCCCGCATGCGGGCCAGGGTGGCGGTCAGCGGCACCGTCAAGCCATCGGGCACGCTGCCGCCTTGGCTCAGCAGCTCGTAGACGCTGAAATCCACGCGAAAACAGGCGCAACAGGCGCCGCAGCTGGTGCAGGGGTTGGAAGGCATGGGTTGGGTGGCAAGCGACGCCACGGCTGAGCGCCACGGCGGCTGAAATTATGCCGGTGGGGGCACTGCACGGAACGATCCCAAGACCACGCACCGGCCCGCTGCGACTTCGAGCACGTGGATGATGTCGGCCCATGGCCCACATGAGCAACCACCCCGCGGAGACCATTTCATGGCGGTGAGCAGCATCCTCTCCACGCCTCTGAATGGATGACGAAAATCCCCAGATACTGGCCCGATTCAACCGAGGGTCTCGCGCTGCGCGAGCCGCACAGCACCGCCAGCTGCAGGCCTCAAGCCGGCGACAACCCGGTGAACTGCAAGGCCGCCAGACGCGCGTACAGCTGCCCGTGCGCCAGCAGCGACTCGTGCGTGCCCTGCTCCACCACACGCCCGTGTTCAAAGACCAGGATGCGGTCGGCGCGTTGCACCGTCGCCAGGCGGTGCGCAATGACCAAGGTAGTGCGTGGCGGCTGCGCGGCGCCGCCCGTGACGGCGCCGGCATCGCGCTCGATGGGGGCCGCTCCCGCCCCCCGCTCCGCCGATGCCCCCGACAGGGGCGACTGCCGTTGCGCCACGGTGGCGTCCAGCGCGGCCTGCACCATGCGCTCGCTCTCGGCATCGAGCGCGCTGGTGGCCTCGTCCAGCAGCAGGATGGGCGCGTTTTTCAGCAGCGCCCGGGCAATCGCGATGCGCTGGCGCTGGCCGCCCGACAGGCGCACGCCATGCTCGCCCAGGTGGGTGTCGTAGCCCTGGGGCAAGGCCTGCAGGAAGTCGTCGGCAAAGGCGGCGCGCGCCGCGGCTCGCACCTCGGCGTCGCTGGCAGCAGGCCGGCCGTAGCGGATGTTGTCGGCCGCCGTGGCCGAGAACACGGTGGCGTCCTGCGGCACGATGGCCATCTGCTCGCGCAAGGCCTCCAGCGACCACTCGCGGGCGTCCTGTCCCCACAGCAGCAGCTCGCCCTGCTGCGGGTCGTCAAAGCGTTGCAGCAGGTGGAACAGCGTGCTTTTGCCAGCGCCGCTCGGGCCGACCAAGGCCACGGTTTCGCCGGCGCGGATGCGCAGATTCACCGCGTCCAACGACGGCGCCAGTGGCCGCGAGGGGTAGTGGTAGCTGAGGTCGCGCAATTCAATGACCGGAGTATCCCCATGCTCTCGATTTGAATTCATCGGAGATGGCACCATACTGCCAATGGTAGCCTGCGACTCCGCAGCACGGGCGTCACGCCCTGGCCCTTGCTCCCTGCCCTCAGGCGCAGCCATCGGTTCACCCGCGACAGGCCCTGGGTCGCCCGCCGACGTGCGGGCCACCGACGCCGCGCCAGCGGTTGCGCCACCGCCTGCACCTGGCAAGGCGGGCGACGTGATCGCGACCGGCGCCTGCACCAGCTCGACCAGGCGCTCGCTCGCGCCGGCCGCGCGCAGGATCTCGCCGTACACCTCGCCCAGCACCGCCACCGAGCTGGCCAGCAGCATCACGTAGACGGCGGTCTGCCCCAGCGTGCCCGCCGTCATGCGCCCATCGAGCACGGCCTGCGTGCCCAAATACAAGCCCCACAGCATGACGGCCGCGTTGGCGATGATGATGAACGCCAGCAGCACGGCCCGGGCGCGCGTGCGCCGCATGGCGGTGCTGAGGGCGGCCTCCGTGGCGCGGTCAAACCGCGCGGCCTCGCGCCCCTGCGCGTTGAAGGCCTGCACCACGGGCATGGCACCCAGCACCTCGCCCGCCACGGCGCTGGCGTCCGCCACGCGGTCCTGGCTGGCACGCGACAACTTGCGCACCCGCCGGCCGAACCACATCGCCGGCAACACCACGCACACCACCGCCACCAGCACCTGCGCCATCATCCAGGCGTTGGTCCACACCAGCATGACGATGGCGCCCAGCCCCGTCACGGCGTTGCGCAAACCCATGGACAGCGACGACCCCACGACCGACTGCACCAGCGTGGTGTCGGTGGTCAAGCGCGACAACACCTCGCCCACGCGGGTGTGCTCGAAAAAGGCCGGCGGCTGGGCCAGCACCCGGCGGTACACGGCGTTGCGCAAATCGGCCGTGACGCGCTCGCCCAGCCAGCTGACCATGTAGTAGCGTGCGGCCGACAACAGGCCCATCGCCACCGCCACGCCAAACAGCACGCCCATGTGGGTGCGCAGCTGCATCAGCTGCGCGCCACGGTCCGACGCGATCAGGCCCTGGTCGATGAGGCCGCGCAGCGCCACCGGAAACGCCAAGGTGGCGGCCGACGAGCCCAGCAGGAACAGCATCGCCAGCACCAGGTGCACCCGGTAAGGCCGCACAAAGGGCCACAGCGCCGTCAGCGACGTGGGCTTGCCACGCGCACGGGCGTGGGCCGGGCCGGGGGCCTCCGCGGCAGGCGTCTGTGCCATTCCTGGCCGGGCCTGCGCACCTGCGCCGCCCGTGGATTCGGTGTGTTGTGTCATCGCGGGGTATGTGGGCATCTCCGTTCACATTTCAACGAAGGTTCAACCATACTGTTCAGGTGTTTTGATAGCGCGGGGCCAGCATGTCGCCAGTCCCCACCCCGTTGTCGGCGGCGGCCGTCAGCTCGAACACGCTGGACACCACGGCCCCGAACCGAGACGCCCGCACGGATCGTGCTTGGCCGTGATCAGCGCGTTGCGCATCGGGCGCGCCATGTCGTCCCCGATGGCCTTGGGCATGACATGCGCGGCCAGCTTGTCGAGGATCTGTGCGTGTTTCATGCGCCGCAATGTGCCACAGGCGCTGCGCACCCCTTTCGTTCCAGATCGAGCGGGTACGCGAAGGCCAGGCGCAGTCCGTGCGTGGGCACTGGCCACAACGAAGCCGACCCAGCCATCGATCTGGAGAGCGAATCAGTACCCGGGCGCCGGCGAAGGCCTGCGCCGCTGGCCTAGCATCCACGTCGCGCATCCGCGTTGTCGGCCCCGGCCAGGCAACGCCCCACACACAGGAGAAAACCCATGCAACGTCGCACCCTGGGCCGCTCGGGCCTGCAAGTCTCGCCGCTGTGCTTTGGCGGCAACGTGTTCGGCTGGACCGTGAACGAGGCCGAGAGCTTCCGCCTGCTGGACGCCTGGCTGGACGCCGGCTTCAACTTCATCGACACGGCCGACGTGTATTCGCGCTGGGTGCCCGGACACGCGGGCGGCGAATCGGAAACCATCCTGGGCAAATGGCTGCGCCACAGCGGCAAGCGCCACCGCATCGTGTTGGCCACCAAGGTCGGCAAGCCCATGGGGCCGGGCCAGGTGGGCTTGTCCCCCAAGTACATCAAGCAGGCCGTCGAGGCCTCGCTCAAACGTCTGAACACGGATTACATCGACCTGTATCAGTCCCACGACGATGACGTGTCAACGCCGCTTGCCGATACCCTGGGGGCGTTTGCCGATTTGATCCGCGAGGGCAAGGTGCGCGCCATCGGCGCGTCGAACTACAGCGCCAACCGCCTGGAGCTGGCCCTGGCCACGTCACAGCGCCATGGCTTGCCGCGCTATGAAAGCCTGCAGCCGCTGTACAACCTGTACGACCGCGCTGCCTACGAAGCAGAACTGGAACCCCTGTGCGCCAGCCGAGGGGTGGGCGTGATCAATTTCTATGCCCTGGCCGCCGGCTTTTTGACCGGCAAGTACCGCCGCCCGGCCGATGCCGGCAAGAGCGCGCGAGGCGCCAAGACCGTGTCGCTGTACCTGAACCCGCGCGGCCTGGCCATCGTCGATGCCCTGCACGAGGTCGCCCGCGAGCTGAACGCCACCCCGGGCCAAGTGGCCCTGGCCTGGCAAATCGCCCGCCCCTCGATCACCGCGCCCATCGCCAGCGCCAGCACCTTGCAGCAGCTGAACGAACTGGCGCAGGCCGCGCAGCTGAAGCTGGATGCCGCCACCATCGCCAAACTGGACGCCGCCAGCGCCGAGCGCGGCGCCACCCCGAGCGCCAAGGCGTGAGCCGCTTCGTGGCCCCACGTCAGCGGGCCAGGGCTGGCGCAGAGCGATGCGCGCTGCCCAGCCGCGCGGGTGGCGCTCATTGAAATACGCCGTGGGCCAATCGCGACTGTCCAACGGCCATGGCTCCACTGAAATACACCGCCTCGTCGAGGTCCTCATGGGTCATGCGTGCCTGCGACGGAAAACCATGATTCAGGCAGATGGCGCGACATCGAGCGACTCCGGCGCATCGCGCGGCCCAGCTCCCCCATTCACGGGACGCCCCCTGACAAATCGGCCACCTCATCATGGGCCCTGCGCCGATGCGCCCGGTTGCTCAGACCCAACTCGCGCGCGGGCTGCAGAACACACAAGCTCAACCCGAACGCGCGAATTCGGCTTGCCGACGCCAGCCGGCGAGCGACTTGGGCCGCCGCTCAGCGCCTGGCGCCCTGACGTGCGAGAAAGGGGTGGGCAGACTGCGCCGATTTGCCGTCCACAGCGCTGCTGTAGTCGCAGGGTAGCGTGCCGCTGCCGCTGTTGCCGCTCTGGCTGGTGCTCACGCGAGCTCGCACCGGCCTGGTCATCCAGGCGGCGCTCACGCATCCCCAGATGGCTGAGGCCCAAGGGCACAACGCGCCGACCACGCCGAGATGGAGAAGGGCCGCCAACGCGTGAGGCTGAGAAGCTGGTCTTGGGCGAGCCGGCCAGGCTGCGGACAGCCACAGCGGGCACTCGACCGCATCCAGGCTCAATCCAGTCCGTTCCCTCGAGCGCGAACCGCCGGCGCTTGGCTCGACGTCAAGACACGCACGGGGTCGACGCTCGGTCCGCCTCACACGGAATCCGCGGTCAATCCATCCAGCCACGCCATGGCGGCTTGCAGTTCATCGAGGGGGATGTCGTGCTGACCGTTGAACTCGTGGTAGCTCAGCGCCAAGGGCAAATCCCGGACAAAGTCGCGTGTGGCACGCGCCTGGGCGATGGGGATCACGTCGTCCTGCAGGCCATGGCTGACCCACAGCGCGTGCCCGGCGAGCGCCTCGGGTGCGGCCATCCGCTCCGACACCTCGGGCAGCAGCCGGCTGTGCAAAGCCATGGCCGCCCCCATGCGCTGCGGCTCGGTCAACAACAGGCTCATGGCCATGATGCCGCCTTGGCTGAAGCCTCCCAGCACCGTTCGCTCGGGCGGCACGGCCAGGGCAGCCTGCAGCTGATCCAGCACCTGGCCCAGCAGTTCACGGCTGGTGGCCTCTTGAGCGGCATCGATGCGGCGCCCGCCATCGGGCAGCACGTCGAACGCAAACCAGGCATGGCTGTCGGGCCCCATGGCAAACGGCGCGCGCAGGCTCACCACATGAAAAGGGGCTGGCACCGCAGGCGCCAGGCTGAACAAGTCGGCCTCGTTGCTGCCCACGCCGTGCAGCAGCACGAGCAACCAGGCGGCTTGATCGGGCGCAATGTTGGCAGGGCGATACAGGTGATGAACGTGCATGAATGTCCTCGAGGAATGCCATCGTCGGCAAAGACCATGAACCGCGAGGGCCCGAAACCGGGCCGCGCGTGAAGTGACGATAATGCAATTCACGGCGTCGATGCTCGCGCACAACACCGTCGTGACACCGCCGGTCGCGTGGCCCCAAGCACGCATACTTTCGGTGTAAAGTATTTCAAATCGTACATTCGAGCTTGAATCCGTCCTCCAAGGTCCCGCAACACTGGCATCGCCTGGTACGCCGGATCGAGCTTGAAGGCCGTCAATTGCTGAAGGTAGAAGGCCCTGTATTCGTCCGCTTGCTGCCCTCAGAAACCCCGCATTCCATGAAAACCGCGCTTGACGATCGTCCTTACTATCGCTGGCATTTGTCTCACCTGAACTACAGCGACGGCGTGCTGAGCCTGGACATCCGCAGCGATTCGCAAGCGAATGCCTCGGCCTTCAAGGACGACCGTTACCTGGTGGTGTTCAGTGACGTGGTCTTCCACCAGGTCTTCGACGAATGCATGCAGAAAAAGGACGAGGGTGCCCGCGTTGGCGGCACCATTGGCCTGCACCAGTCCTCGAGCCTGCTCGACTACCTGCGCGAACACACGGCCCTGCTCCATTGTGTGGGCAGCGACGTGCGCCACTACTCGCTGCTGACCGCCCTCGAATGCGTGCACGTCATCACGCGCGGCGAGCCCAAACTGACCCAGATCGACTGACGCCCCGCCACGGCGTCAGTCAACCAACCTCACTGGCCTGCAATGCAGCGTCGAGCTGATTCAGGCTATCGATGGCCCGAACAGGCAAACGGTGCATTAACCCCCAGGTGCACGCTCTTCCTGCATATCGAACGCAGGCAGTATGCATTGCTTCGCATCTTAATACAGACGAGAAGAAGAGCATACCTCTCCAAAATTATGCATTCGAGGTGATTCGCGTCCAAACCCGAGGGCTCGCCCCCGCAGCGAAGCCGTGCTCGACTGCTGCCCTGCAGCATGTTTGCCGTCGTGCAATCGGCAAGCTTGGAATCCTGGTCGAGACATGGTGTTGCGCACCTCGGCTGTCTGCGATGGATGCTCACGCGGTCCTCCAGTGATGAGCTTGAAGCCGCTTGTTGGCGCGCGTGGTCGCGACTCCCGACCCGTGAGGATGCCGATGCTTGGATCAGCGAGCAGCACATCGTCAGACCTTGCTCTTCGCATCTGGGATCTAGATGCGTGAACGCGCCTTCGCTTGGCCTCAATTTGTGCGATCCAGTGAAGCAACATTTTGAGCACCAGCAGAAATGCCATTGGCAGCGCGTTGGCAAAGGCATGCGCCGGCTTCAAAAGCGGAAATTGAGCCGTGGACCACGATCGTCTGTCGCAGCTAGACCTCGCATGGCCGCCCATCGGCTGGCAGAAGCCGGCTGCGCGCCACCGACCACTCAGGGCAAGCGCGGCTTGACCCTGCTGGCGGCCAGTCGGGCGCGTTCGCGCGCCTCGGGCACGGCCTCGGCACGGGCCAAGGCCACGCCCATGCGCCGTTTCACAAACCCCTCGGGCTTGCCGAACAAGCGCAGGTCGCTGTCGGGCACCGACAGCGCCTCCGCCACGCCGTCGAACACCAGGCCGTGGCCGTCCACCCCCCCGTAGATCACGGCGCTGGCACCGGCATTGCGCAAGCGGGTGTCCACAGGCAAGCCCAGGATTGCTCGTGCATGCAGCTCAAACTCGCTTTGCCACTGCGTGGCCAAGGTCACCAAGCCAGTGTCGTGCGGACGCGGTGACACCTCGCTGAACCACACCTGGTCGCCTTGGACAAACAGCTCGACGCCATACAACCCCAGGCCAGACGGCTGGCCATCCCGCCCCTGCCCCAGGTTGTCGGTCACTGCCTTGGCGATGGCCCGCGCCGACTGCAACGCGGCCGCCTGCATGGGCTGTGGCTGCCAGCTCTCCACGTAGTCGCCGCTTTGTTGCAGGTGGCCAATGGGCTCGCAAAACTGCGTTTCGATCTCGCCCTGCGCGTTTCGTGCGCGCACCGTGAGCAACGTGATCTCGTAGTCGAAATCGATGAACCCTTCCACGATCACGCGACCTTTGGCCACGCGGCCGCCCTCCATCGCGTAGTCCCAGGCGCAGGCCACGTCTTCTGGGCCGTCGACCTTGCTCTGCCCTTTGCCCGAGCTGCTCATCACCGGCTTGACCACGCAGGGATAGCCGATGGCAGGTTGACCGTCGGCCCCGGTGATGGCGGCTTGCAGCTCGGCCAGTGAATCACAGAAGCGATAGGGGCTGGTCGGCAGCCCCAGCGTCTCGGCTGCCAACCGGCGAATGCCCTCGCGGTCCATGGTGAGGCGCGCCGCACGCGCCGTGGGAATCACACGGACGCCTCCCGCGGCCTCCAGCTCCTCCAACATGGGCGTGGCAATGGCTTCGATCTCCGGCACCACCAAGTCAGGCTTCTCGGCTTCGATCAAGGCCTTGAGCTGGGCCGGATCACTCATGGTGATGGTCCGCGCGTGATGCGCCACCTGGTGGCCGGGGGCGTGGTCGTAACGGTCCACCGCAATCGTCTCGACCCCCAAGCGCTGGAGGGACATCAGCACCTCCTTGCCCAGCTCGCCACTGCCCAGCAGCATGACTTTGGTGGCATGGGAGGAGAGCGGGGTTCCAAGCGTGGTCATGGGGTGAATCCGGCGATGGTGCAAAGTGGCATCATAGCTTGACGCACCTCATGAAAGCAGTATGGCCGCACGTCCGCCCTTGAAAGAGCAGCAGTGCGACCATACCCAGTCGAAACTGCAAACAGTGTCTTTTTCAGCGTGCCCAACACTCGGTGGCTGGCAAGCTCGCACCAACAACGTCCTGCACACCGGTGTTGGTCAACGTGAAATCCTTGCACTTGTCATTGGCTTGACCGCCTTTGGCAGTGGCCGTCAGGGTGTAACCGCTGCCACTTTGGGCATACGAAATGGTGTAAGCGTCCGATTTCACCGTCTGCAAGGCAGCCGGAAAATCCGCATCCGCGGGATACTTGCCCGTGGAGGTGGACACGCGTTCCACCCACACGGCCGCGGCCTGCAAACCCGCCTTGGCATCGGCGCGCTTGCTGCGCATCACATACTCGCTGTATGCGGGCAATGCAATCGCCGCCAGGATCGCCAGAATGGCCACCACAATCATGACCTCGATCAAAGTGAACCCGTGCTGACGCACATGCTTAGGCTGTGGTTTGGGAGAGAAGAATCGGCTGTTCATGGTTTCCGCCCACTCACTGCATCTGGCGCCAGCTCGGCACCTTGAAGAAACGCCCCCCCAACTCAACATAGCGTGGGTCGGTGGTCTCGCAGTCCTGCCCCACACAGTTTGTTTTGCCTTCATCACCTGTCTTCGTATCCACATCCCCGGGTTTGGTTTCTTCGCGATTGCCACCCGTCTCTGCAAACAGACTTGAGTTCTGCGGTGCATTGCCCGTCACGCCGTTGACCACTGTGCGATAGCCAACGGCAGCGGATGTTTCCACAGCCTCACAGGGATCGTTGCTGACAGCAGCGACTGCGGGCACGTCCGAATACAACGAAAGCAGTTCGCCGTCGAACCACGTGGGGTTGCGCAACACACGCTCACGCTCAACCGGCAGGTCGAGGTACCAACCCCGCTTGGTGGTGCCGATCACGTTGGCGAAATCCTCATCGACTTGGCCGTCTCCGTTTTCGTCTTTGGTCGTGTTGCTGCTGGTGGACCATTCACTGGTGAAGGTCTGTTCAACCATGCTGGTGCCGCGCGTGCCCGGCAACGGACTCCAGCTGGCTTTGGTCATGTCTGCTGCAGCCGACACCGTGACACCGCCCGCCGAATAGCCGCCCGTTGTCTTCAGCTCAAAGCCATAGTCATACAGGCCGTAGAAAGACTGAACCGACTCATCTCCGCGATCTGCCAAGGTCACGTTTCGCCCCGTTCCAAAGGTCACCACCAAGCCCCCGCTGGGATGAACCATGTACACCGGCGCTGTGGTGATGGGCTGCTCAGCGCCGTCGTCATTCAAGGCCTTGAACATCGCGCCCCCTCCAGCCACGCGCCATTCGCTTGCCGTAGTACTGGCCAAGTCAAATTTATACAGTTTGCCGCGCAGGTCACCCGCGTAAGCCACATCAACCCGGCCGTCGCCGTTCAAATCGATCAAACGTGGTGCAGACAAACCGTTGCTGCCATTCAAGGTCGCATCGGCATAAATCTTCTCAGGCGCAGAGCCATCAAGGTACTGAATGATCAGCACTGCCTTCTCATCGGTGCTGTTGTAACCATTGCCAGTCACCAAGGCCCATTTGTCATTGTTCATGCGCACGATCTGGCGTGACGACAAGGCGTTGCTTTTCTCTCTGACTGGTTTCTGAAAGATGTAGCCGATGTCCGGGTCGGCAGCGCTGTTGCCAGGCAGCACCCCATTGGTGGTGTCCATCTTCACCGATGTCGCAGCCACAGCAGCCGGATCGGTGACATCGATCATGAAATACCCTTTGCCGCCGGCCCCCATGAAGCCCACAAGCATCGTGCCCCAGCTGGAACACCTCGAACCCGAATAAGTCTTGCAGTAATCAGCTGTGAACGGCGATCCATCAACAAAGTACTTGTGCGAATAACCTGGGTCCGTAAGACTGGCCAAATTGGCATAAGCCCCCAGGGGCACATAGGCAAACAGCTCACTGCCATCGTCCGCATCAAAGGCATGCAGCATGCCGTCGTTGGCACCGACGAACAGGGCATTGGTTCGATTTTTCTTGTCGGCTACAAAGTCCAGGTAGTCCCCGGTGGTGTAGCCTGCATTGGGCACGCCCTTCATGAACCAAACGTCGGAATTCACGATGTCACCCAGCATGGAAGCACGATTCCGAAAGCTGCCCCCGTTCTTTTGCTCCTTCGTCCGATCTCCGCGCAAATAGGCCAGCCGATTCGTACCCAGCGTGGTGGTGGTGGGATTAACCGTGGCGGTACCGCGCAAGGCGGTTTGTTGATCCGCGCTCAAGTCCGTCCAGTTGAATGGATGGCCACTCCACACGGGAGTCGCACCTGTCAAATCAACCTGCGCTGTGAAAATTTTCCGTGCGGTGGCGCCCGTTGAGGTGAGCTGACTAGCGGCCGTGCCCGTCCAGGGACTCGTGGCAGCAACACCGCCACCGTTGGCCACAGACTTCAGGGTCACCGCAGTCACATCGCCCGACCATTGCTCTGTGTCATAAGACGTGTAATACGCATCAGAATCCGCATAAGCTGACAGTGTGCTCCCCGTGGCCGAGGTCACTTGCTGTTGAGGCACCGGAATCACGTCCGTCAACAGGTCTTTGATGGCGTCAACCAATTCCTGCTGAGTTGTAGCGGGATAATATTTTCCGCGACCATTGATAGCCGCATGCATCATTTCCATGTAAAGTGAATTGCCACTCCATGTATGCGTAGGCCAGCTCAATGTGCCCAACATGAGTCGTTTCAAGTCAGCACTATCAAACAACGTTTCACCCGTCGCCAGCTTGGGACTGGAATTCCAACCCGAAGCTGTCTTACCATAACCGATAGTGTAGGTACTCACATGCTGCCAGGTGGCAGGGTCGTTCTGAGGATTCCAGAAAGGATCAATCCCATTCTGAACAGTCGTTATACGACTAAGCGCTTTAACGTTGTTGTTACCCGAGATTCCATCAGCATCTTTAGCCCAATAATGAAAGGCCAAGTCTGCAAGTGTATTTTTGTATGAATTAGAAGAATTTTGGGCTTGTTTATAGATGTTTGCAGAATTCACCGAGGCTGGCGGATAGCTAGTTGAGCCATCCCCTAAAACCCTACCCACCCCATCCAGATCCGTTGACGAATTGAATTCAACCCCATTGCTCTGAGAAATGTTATATTCACCATCTGTCAACAACATGACATAAGACTTTCTGCAAGTCAAATAATCCCCGACCCGGGTACCAGGAGATTCCGCCCATGGACTATTAATTTGACTATATGGCTTATCATATTCTGCCAGAGCAGTCTGATAGGCATTATGAGTAGGCGTACTACCGCTGGATGTAAAAATATTATTGACCCAACTGATAAAATTATTTCGATGTGCCTCAGTCAGGGGTCTAACAATATTACCTTCAGCCCCGCAACTATTGGCAGATGCCGAAAAAGATGCACACGAATACGTCTTCCTGTTTAGCGTAAAATTATTTAATGTATTCCAACCAAGTCGAATTGAATTCTCGGGAACATTGGTTGATGAAAAAGCTGTAACCAGTGCAGCCTTTAAATTATCGAAGCGAGACAAAACCCCTCCATCCTTATTATCCCGCATACTCGTCGAATTATCCAGCGTCAAGATTAAATTTGGCGGAGGCGGCGTAACCACAATAGAGCCTGCTGGCGCTTCTGCAAAACTTAACTTTCCTGCACTTGCAGGCATGACTGTCAGCAAACCACAAGCCCCCAATGCGAGAGAAAGCTTGCAAATTTGAAATTTCTTCATGTCACACCTCTCCATTCAAATCAAAATTTTTCTTCAATCAGCGAGCGGACGACTTACCCACGACAATCTTCTGAATGACCGTTTGCGTGTTGCGCTGCCCCTGAACCAATGCAGTAATCCGATAAACTGCATCCATGTCTGTAGGTGCCAGGGCAGTTCCACCAAAAACAGCCGTCGCGGTGGCGTATGGCAACACCTCCACCCAATACCACGAATTGTTTGAACTCAATCTCGGATTGGCTTTGGCATCTGATGCGGATACAGCCGGGCTGGTTGCGCCATACGTGTACTGACCGTAGTGAGCCGCTCTTTTTTTCAGCTTTGCCAGCAATGCGGCATCATCCCAAAACGCGTAGGGTTGATATTGTCCATCTTTCAATTTCAGCAACGGTTTGCATATCCCCGCAATGCACCCCGTCTCGGTTCCATGCAAGGCCGCCTGCACCTCAGACAGTTGATCGGCCATGGGAAAATAAATTGTCCCATCGGGTGCATCGGCATCGTTGATGGGGCCCAGGAAGGTGCGGCAATGTGTACCTGCACAGGTTTTACCTGTGGCACTCTGGCGCATGATGTCCAGCTCAGCATCGCCGACCAAGGCCTGCGCCGCTTCATAGGTTCGCTGATATTCAGCCGTATTGCCCGTAACCGTTTCGTTGAACAGTGAACTTTTGAACCCCATGGCAACCACGATTGCCGTCAGCAAGACAATCACCATCACGATGAACAGTGAGATGCCTGTTTGTTTTTTCCAACTTCGCATGATTACCTCTGCGCCGAATACACGGTGAACAGACTGCGCTGTACCACATGCAAGCGGTTACCCCGGCTGACGGTGGAATCCCCATCACAATCGGTATAAGTGCTGTCATCTGTGGGTGTATTGCGGTCGCCGACAAGATCCAAACACACCTCGACCGCATCCACCAAACCCCAGCTTGTAGGGTTATCTACAAATTGTTTGGCGGTGATGTTGGTGGCGCTGGGACGCACTCGATAACGCACCTTGAATGCCGCAACATTGCTGATGATGGGCTGCCCACCATCGTTGGCCCCCGTCTCACACATCAGTTCGCCATAGCTTTTTCCGCTGACAGGCTTGATGTAGAAACTGCTTCTCGTCGTGTCGTCAGATCCCGATTTTTTTACAGTTTGGCCCAGGCAATTTCGAAGCAATGCCTGATAGTCAGAGCTCGTCTGGACTTGCTGAGAGATGCTGAGAAAATCCGTTCCTGTAGGTGGGGTCCAATTGGCAATCGCCGAGCTTCCCGTCCAGGTAAATTTATCTGCAAAGCGAAAGTTGTTGTTCTCGTCGTTGTAGTCGGGTTCAACCGAACCGGCTTCACTCACCTGCTTGGCAATGACTCGGAATGCCGTGGCACCTTGTTGCCGCAATTGCGCCACTTCGGAGATCTGACGCCCAATGCCACTGGTGCTTTGAAACACCATGAGGGCAGCGCCGATGATGAACAGGCCGATGGTGATGGAAATCATCAACTCGACCAGCGTCATACCCGCTTCGAGGCGGGGCATGCGCACGCGTTGCTGCAGGGCGTTCATGGCTCGATGTAGGTGAGGTGGCAGATGTAGCCGTCCCAGCAACCACTGCCGCTGTTGACGTCGGAGTTGACCATGCCCGACACCGCTTTGGCAGCATCGGTGCTGATGTCAAAGGCTTGGGCAAGTTTGGTGGTATCGCCGCTGTCTTGTCCTTCTCGTTCGCGCAGCAACCAACCCACCAGCACGCCCAACTGGCGCGTACCCGTGGTGTCTGCAGCGTTGTCTTGGGAAATGAAGGTCTCTACCTTGGCACCTGGCAAGGTCGCCTTGAAATTTCCCAACCACTGGGCCACGTCGTAAGAAGCCAAGGCAGTGGCGTCGCAGGCACTGTCGCAGTTTCCGCTCGCGGGTGTCGTGGTGTCCTTGAAGACATAGTCCGGCAGAGCCTGGTATCCGCCTGGGTTCGCCTTGATGCGCTCAGACAGATCGTTGATGAGCAACATGGCCTGGGTGCGGCCAGCAGCGGTGTTGGTTTCCATCAACGTCCGCACCTGCACGCCCAACATGCCAATGACGGCAATGGCGAGGATGACCAGTGAAACCAGCGACTCGATGAGCGTGGCACCGCGCTGACGTCTATGTGAATGAATGCGCATGGTCGTGTATCTCATGGACAAATTCCGTCAATGACTTCCACGCGCCCACCCGATGACAGGTTCACGCACCTGAGCATGCTGTTGTCACCGCGGTGCTGCAAATTGATTCCGAAGCCCGCATTAGGATTACCCCATTGATTCAAATTGAGCACAGTAAGCGATTTGGTCATGACATCAATCTTTTCATTGGCCTTGACCAGTTTGATGGGATTGACAAAGCCTGACGGCAAAGGGCGCGTTGCTGTAGCAACCAGGGTTACCTGCCATCCACAGCTCCAATCCTGTGCCGTACCCGAACAGGTTCCGGTATTCGGAATCTTGGCCAATCGGACGCTCCCTCCCCATTTCACCGCCTCGCTACGTGCCAAATAAATCGCGTCGATCAGACCGTTCTCGACCTGAGTCATTTGCCACTTTCGGATCAGCTGCGCAAAACTCGGCAGCGCCAGCGCCGCCAGGATGGCAACGATGGCGATGACGACCATCAATTCGATGGCGGTGAAACCTCTGTTCCGGTACATGCTTGGACCCCTTTGTGGCGAGTGTAATGATTGCAACATCACGTACAGAGCACTGCAGCCCAGCGGTCACGGCCGCTGCGTCAACGGTTGTGGGCGCCACTTTTCACGCTGCCGTGCGTGACGTGTTTCACGGTTCGCGGAGCTCGCCTGCGTGAGGCTTGAGACGCTCAGGCACCGAGCGTCTGACTTAACCCGATACCAAGGCCTGAGTCATGGGCAGGGCGCGCATTGCTTTTTGATGCGCGGATCTCGTCAAATTGAGGGCCCATATCCCGGGGCGCAGCGCATCGGTGCGTTGCACAGCTCATGGCCACGCAGCTCTTCAAGCTGAGCGTCAACTTCTTCGGGCATGCAGCACCCAGTCATCCTCCCGATCCGGTGAGCTCTTCACCCGAACATTCCTGAAGCCACAAGACAGGTGACCCACTTGCTCGAGCTCGATCCGCATCCTGTGCGCTCGCAGTTGGGACGACGCAGCGCCAGGACTCACCGGCTGGCGCTCCACAGGATGACAGCCCGCCCGTTTAATTCACAGCGCTCAAACGCCAAACCTTCGACTGGCGCCCAGCCGGCGAACACAAAGCCTCATCGCCTACCCGCAATGAGCGCAGGCCGCATCAAGCGGGGACCCACCTTCAAGCCACAACACGCGGCACCACATCCCCCAGGCAAATGCCGATGTCGCGCGCTGTGCTCAGCAAGGGGTCGTCGACCGGCACGGTGCGCTGCTGGTTCGCCACGGTGGCCATGGGCACGTGGCCAATGCGGCCATGCTGCAGGGTGACCATGCAGCCCGACTGCCCGGCGATGACCAACTGCGCCGCGTGGTGACCAAAGCGGGTGGCCAGCACGCGGTCGAAGGGCGTGGGGTCGCCGCCGCGCTGCAGGTGACCCAGCACGGTGGTGCGCACTTCGCTGCGCAGGTGCGGCTGCAGGCGCGCGCGCAGCACATGGCCCACACCGCCCAGGCGCACGGGGTCTGGGCTGCCCCCGACCAGCTCCCGCACGGTTTGGCTGGCACCGCTCTCCTTGGCACCCTCGCCGATGCAGATCAGGGTGTAACGCTGACGCTGTTCGCGTTCGCGGCACACGGCCAAGACCGTGTCCAGTTCAAAGTCGATCTCGGGCAACAGGATGACATCGGCCGCGCCGGCCACGCCGCCTTCCAGGGCCAGCCAGCCGGCATGCCGGCCCATGGTCTCGACGATCATCACGCGGTGGTGGCTCATGGCCGTGCTTTCGATGCGGCGCAGGCTTTCGGTCACGGTGGCCACCGCCGTGTCAAAGCCAAAACTGCGCTCGCAGGTGGCAATGTCGTTGTCGATGGTCTTGGGCACGCCCACGCAGGCCAGGCCCACACGCTGCGCCAGGCCATGGGCAAGCGACATGGTGCCGTCGCCGCCGATGGCCACCACCACGTCCAGCCCCAGCGCCTGAACGTTGCGTTTCACCTGGGCCAACGTGGCCTCGTCCTTCAGCGGGTTGGCCGAGTTGCTGGTGCCGAGGATGGTGCCGCCCTCGTGCAGGATGCCCGAGACTTGGTCCCAGGTGAGCGCCTTGATCGCCGGCTCAGGCGCCATCAGCCCTTCAAACCCGTCGGCAATGCCCAGGACCTCGCACTGGCCATGGTTGATGAGCGACTTGGTGACGGAGCGAATCACCGCATTGAGGCCGGGGCAATCGCCGCCGCCAGTGAGGATGCCGACTTTCACGTGAGGTCCTTGTGGGCTGTGCCCGTGCAAAGAGGCTGATTGTCGCGGCAGCGCGGGCAGCGCGGGCAACGCTGGCTGCGGGCGCGTGATGGTCGCTGAACTGCGCGCCAAGACCGACGCCCCCATGATCGAATGCAAGAAGGCCCTGACCGAGGCCAACGGCGACATGGTCAAGGCGGAAGAGCTGCTGCGCGTCAAACTGGGCTTCACGGAGGCACCCAGCTTTGCGAGGGAACGCTTCATCATGGGTGAGATGCGTACCTGTCGGCGACCGGGCGCGGCGCCCTCCCCTGGCCCCGGCTTCTGCGCCACGCAGGCCCTTCGCCCGGTGCCCGCAGGCACTGGCCCGTACGCCGCGAACCGCGAACCTTGCGCATTCGCTGTCGCGACCTGTGGGCAATCGCCTGCCCGGGCCAGTTCGGCCATCCGATCCAGCGCTGCCCGTTTTTAGGCGCAGCACACGAACAGCCGCGGCGCTGGCCGTCGCCACGCGCTGGAGGCCAGCCAACTCACCACAACCTGTCACCCAGGAACAGCCCCCTGGATCGAGCCGGCGAGCCCGCAACCGGCGCGCCGTCAGCCCACGCCCCAGGTCTCGCGCAAGGCCTGTGCGAAGGCTTCGCTGCCGGTGAGGGTGAGCACCAGCGTGGTCCGCCCGTCGCTGGCGGCGTCCACGGCCAGGGTGCCATTGTGGGCGTCGCCCCGGATGGCCAAGGGCTGACCGGCATCGTCCTGCGCCTGCAGGTCGACATCCCACGTGCCGCCTTCGTCCAACGGCAGTGCCGGTCCGAACTGGCTGTGCGCCCAGCGCAGCAGGGCTTGCACCTCGGCCAGCCACTGCGTGACGTGTTCGACGCGCACGCAGGCCATGGCGTCCCAGGTGGTCACGCCGTCGGCGCCGTCGCAGGTGTCGAAGTCGAGGTAATGCAGGTCCGGCATGTCACATCGATGCAAAGGGGTATGCATCCATCTCCGTTATTAATTCAACGGCAATGGCTGCATACTGCTCAAATCATTGACCCATGACACAACTGGCCTGCCGGGCCTGCTGGCCACCTCAAGCCGCGGCCTGCGTCACCGGGCCCGCGGGCTGCCCCGTCCAGCGGACGAGGTCATCCACGGTGAGCCGGAACACCGCATGCGGATGCCCGGCCGCGGCCCAGATGGTGTCAAAGCGCGCCAATTGCTCGTCGACCAGCACGACCAGTGGCGCAGCGCCTTCGGGGGCCGCAGCAGGCTGGTGGGCCACGGGCGCCACGCCGCCGATCGAAAAGCCCGTGGCGGCCTTCACGAACGCGGCGTCGGCGCGGCCGATGGGACCGACCCGTGCCGCCACCTGGGCCTCGTCCACGCGCAAGTCGCCCGAGGTAACGACGAGCACAGCCGCGTCGTCGGCCTGGCGCCTGAAGATGATGCTTTTCGCAATCTGGCCCAGCTGCACACCCAAGGCGTCGGCAGCCTGCTGCGCCGTGCGCGCCGCGCCGTTCAGCATCTGCGGTAGATCGGCATGGCCACGCTCAGCGAGCCAACGCGCCACGCGCTGCACGCCATCGGGAAGGGGAAGGAGTTCTGCACCACACATGCCCGCGATGCTAACGGCTGCGGCGCACGCCCTCAGCCCTGGCCATCGAGCGCCGCCAGATCAGCGGGCCTCAGCCAGCGCCAGTGCCCCGGTGCCAAGGCCTCGTCCAGCTTCAGCTGACCGATCTGCGAGCGGTGCAGCCCTTCAACCCGGTTGCCGGCAGCCGCCACCATGCGCTTGACCTGGTGGTACTTGCCTTGCAGCAGGGTGAGCCGCAGGTGCTGCGGCGCCACGAGCTCGGCCGCATGGGCCGCCAGGGTCTCGCGCTCATCCACCAACTGCACCCCGGCCAGCAGCGCCTGGCACAAGGCCGGTGTAGCGGCGTGCTTGAGGCTGACCTCGTACACCTTGGGCTGCTTGCGTTTGGGCGAACTCATGCGGTGGATGAAGGTGCCATCGTCGGACAGCAGCAACAGGCCGGTGGTGTCCTGGTCCAGGCGCCCCACCGCCTGCACGCCCGGCGCCGAGCCCTTGACCGGGCGCTGGCGCAGCGGTGCTGGCAACAAGGTGTAGACGCTGGGCCAGGCCGACGGCTTTTGCGAGCACTCGGTGCCCTCAGGCTTGTGCAGCATCAGGTAGGCCTTGGCCTGGTACGGCCACGCCTCACCATCCAGTTCGAACTGCAGGCCATCCAGCGCCAAGGGCTGGCCGGCGTCGGCCACGACCCGGCCTTGCACCCGCAGGCTGCCGCGCTGGATGAGGCCCGCGCAGACGCGCCGGGTGCCAAAGCCCTGGGAATACAGCATGTCCTCGGCGGACAACATCTGGGCGGGACGGTTCATGTGGGACGCCTTTCCAAGCAAAGGCCCTCACCGGCCAAGACCCGAGGAAGTGAGCATGAATGCACGGACAATTACATCTACTTTCGCGAAAATACACAAAACCACAGTTTGAGAGCCCGTCCGGAAACGGGCGCACGCCATGTCGCCAACGAGTCCGAGCCATGTCAGGTGAATCCCTTCTGTTGGCCATGCTGCTGGGTGTGGCCGGTCTGGCGGCGGGCGCGGCGCTGAACCATGTGCTGGCCCGCAAGCGGCAAGCCCGCGAGACCCCGGACACGCCGTCCGCCCCATCCCTGCCCGAGCACTGGCCGCTGCAACCCCGCGCGGTGGTCAGCCACAACGAATCCATCATCTGGCGCTGGCTGCGCGCGAGCTTTCCGCAGCACCGCGTGCTCGTCAAGCTGCCATTTTCGCGCTTCACGTCGCCCACCGACGTGCAGGTCGCCCGCACGCACTACCACGTGCTCAACGGCTTGTACGCCACCTTCACCATTGCCGACCGCAACGGCCAGGTGCACGGCTGCATCGACCTGGTGGGCAACAACCAGGCCATGAGCAGTGCCCAGCATGTCAAGCAAGGCATCCTGGCCGATCTCGGCATCGCCTACGAGATCATCCAGGGCACGGCCCTGCCCTCGGCGGCCGCCATCCGCGTGGCCATCCTGAACCACCAGGACAGCGACGAGGCCGACGTCACCCAGCGCGCACCGCTTCAAGACGAGGCCGAACACCAGTTGCAGGATGCGCGCTCGCACCTGCTGCGCCTGCTCGATCGCCAACGCGATCGCCGCGCCGACTTCCGCCCGTCCGAGCTGGGCGACCTGTCGGACCTGAAGGATCAGGACCCGCCCACCAGCGTCTGGCAACAGCCGTGATCGGCTGCGGCGCCGCGGCCGATGCGTTGCAGCGCCAGGCCACGACCAGCGCAGACCGGCGCCCACCTCGTCTGCGCGGGCCCGCTTCTTCCCTGCGCCGAGCAACCCGGCTGCACCAGTGAAATAATTGCGGCTGAAGCGCCCACCGGGGCGCACCACATTTTCGGCAAGGAGTGCCCAGTGAGTGCCCAACAACGCATTGACGACCTCGTCAAAGGCAACGACATCGTGCTGTTCATGAAAGGCAGCGCCAGCTTCCCCATGTGCGGTTTTTCCGGCCGTGCCGTGCAGATCCTCAAGGCCTGCGGCGTGGACACGCGTGGTTTGGCCACGGTGAACGTGCTGGAGGACCCCGAAGTCCGCCAAGGCATCAAGGAGTACAGCAACTGGCCCACGATCCCGCAGCTCTACGTCAAGGGCGAGTTCGTGGGGGGCTCGGACATCATGATGGAGATGTACGAATCGGGCGAGCTGCAAAAACTCATCAACGGTTGATTGAATTAATGCGATCACAGGAGTATCCAGCCATTCCCGTTCATTGATGAACGGAAACAGCGCCATACTCCCATGAAAAAAGCGACCCTGAGGGTCGCTTTTTTCATGGGCAGCCCCCGAGAGGGAGCAGGCCTTGGCTTTGCGAGGGTCGGATGCAGTGCGTGCTGGCCCTTGCTTCCCTGACGCGGACCCCTGGCATGTCCGGGTACCGCAGCGTCTGTCGGCAGGCCTGCAATCGGCTGAAAGCCGAGCAGCCCATCCGGTCTGATGAGCCTGGTGTCGCCCGCCGAGCTGGATGCCCCGCCCTCACCCACCGCACAGCCTGCAACCCGTGAGGCCAGCAGCGAGACCGCTTCGCCAAAAAGCACCCCTCCAGGGTGAACAGCGACGAGGCTGCGCTCAGCGCAGGTCCACACCGCCCGTCTGCTGCACGGCCTGCACGGCGCCCGCACCCACCGCCATGCCAAAGCGCTTGGCCAGGCGATCGATGGGGTTGGGTTGCGTGCTGTAGTCCACCAGCTTCTCGGCCTTGACCACGTCGCGCGCCACGGCACGCAGGTCCTTGAGCTCATCCACCAGGCCCAGGGTCTTGGCTTGCTCACCGGTCCAGAACAAGCCGGAGAAAGTCTCCGGCGTCTCCTTCAGCCGGTCACCGCGGCCCTGGCGCACCACGCGGATGAACTGCTGGTGAATCTGCGCCAGCATCGCCTTGGCCTTGGCCATGTCCTCTGGCGTCTGCGGGCTGAAAGGATCCAGAAAGCCCTTGTTCTCGCCGGCGGTGATCAGCCGGCGCTCCACGCCCACCTTGTCCATCAGGCCCGTGAAGCCAAAGCCGTTCATCAGCACACCAATGCTGCCCACGATGCTGGCCTTGTCGGCATAGACCTGATCGGCAGCCGACGCGATGTAGTACGCCGCCGAGGCCCCGGTGTCCTCGATGACGGCATAGATGGGCTTCTTGTGCTCGGCGCGCAAGCGACGCACCTCGTCGTACACCATGCCAGCCTGCACCGGGCTGCCGCCAGGCGAGTCGATGCGCAGCACCAGCGCCTGGACGTTGTCCTCCTTCAACGCGCGCCGCATGGCCTTGTTGATGTCGTCGGCGTTCGCCTCCTTGTCGGCTGCAATCGCCCCTTTGATGTCCACCACGGCCGTGTGCGGACCGGCGACCGCATCGTCGGCCTTGCCGGCCAGCCCTTTGCCGCTCACGCCCAGGTACAGCACCCACAGGTAACCCGCCAGCAAGGCCACCATCAGCAGGCGAAGGAACACCTTCCAGCGCCGCGTGGCCCGCTGTTCCTTCATGTTGGCCAGCACCAGTTTTTCAATGGTCGCGCGCTCCCAGCTCACCCCCGCGGGCCCTGTGGCGGACGAGCTGGGCGGCAGCATGGTGGGTTCTGTGGACATGGGACTCTCTTTGAACAATCGGTGGATGGAGGAGGCGTGTGGACGCAGCCTGCCAATGGATAATCAGGCAGTATGCCCTAGGCTCCGATTTACATTAATCGAGCATGGGCACATACCCCTGCAGAATCAGTCGAAATTCACAGCCTGCAGGTCGGCCGTCGGCGTCCAGCACACGCGGCCATGGGCCTCGTGCAGATCCAGCCTCACCAGGTTGCTGCTGCACGGCCCGCCCGCGCAGGCGCCGGTGTCCGGCGCATAGGCCGCGCCATGCGTGGCACACAGCAGCCACTGGCCGGTGTCGTCGAAAAAGCGGTTGGGCTGGTAGTCCATTTCCATGGCCACGTGGGTGCAGCGGTTCAGGTAGGCGAACACCCTGCCCTCGAAGCGCACGGCGAAGGCCCGGCAAGACTCGCCCCGATACACCACGTCGAACGACACGGCCAAGCCGCCTTCTGCCAGCTCCTCGCTGGCGCACACATCAATCGGTTCTGACATGCCTGGACGATAACGCATTGCCGAGGCGCCCCAACCGCCTGCCGCTGCGCCGCGTCAAGCGTGGGTGATCAGCCAATCGGCCAACGCATGCGAATCGCGGGCGATGAAACGCGGCTCGAAGGGCTTGAACTCGGCCGGGTCATGGGCGCCATACGACACGGCCACGCAATCACAGCCCGCATTGCGGGCCATCTGCAGGTCGTGCGTGGTGTCCCCCACCATCAACGTGCGTTCGGGTTCCACGCCGAACTCGCGCATGAGTTCGTGCAACATGCGCGGATGAGGCTTGCCCGCGGTCTCATCGGCCGTGCGCGACCCGTCGAACACCCCCTGAAACTGCGGCGCCTCCAGCACGCGATTCAGGCCGGCCCGGCTTTTGCCCGTGGCCACGGTGAGCCAGTGGTGCTTGGCGCGCAGGCTGGCCAGCATGGGCAACACGCCGTCGAACAGCTCGATGTCGTCATGGTGCGCCAGGTACTCGTCGCGGTAGAACGCATTCAGCTCGGGATAGCGCTCGGGCGGCACGTCCGGCGCCGCATGGGCGAGCGCCGCCGGCAGCGCCATGCCAATCACCCATGCTGCCGCCTGCGCCGTGGGGCGCTGACCACCCACGGCCACCACGGCGTTCTGGATGCAACGCGTGATCAAGCCCGTGGAGTTGTACAAGGTGCCATCCCAGTCGAAGGCAATCAGGTCATAGCGCTGGGGACGCGAGGCAATGGTCATGGACGTGGGGTCTGGCTGCAAAACCGCGCATTGTGCCCGCGTCCGCGCAGGTCCGCTGACGCCACTCGTGCGCGGCCGATCACTTGGCCGCGTGGGTGATCGCGCGTTGCTTGAGTTGGCCACGTGCAGCACTCAGCACGACGGCCCTTGCGATGGCCAGCAAGCCGCCATGCCCGTTGACCGCCGGTAGCCCCGGCTGATCTGAGCCTGTTGTAGCCAGACGAGCATGCGGAACGCACCGGCGTCGGCGCGCCATTCGGACCCTGGACCGCATCGCGACCCGGTGAATGTCCCTGCGCCCGATGCCGCAAGGAGCTCTGGACCCGACGGTTGAGCAAAAGAAAACGGACTGCACCCGAATGGATGCAGTCCGTGAAGACTGGCGGAGTGGACGGGACTCGAACCCGCGACCCCCGGCGTGACAGGCCGGTATTCTAACCAACTGAACTACCACTCCTGGTAGGAAGCTTTTGCGACCAATCGGCAAACCGACTGACCACCAAGCGCCTCAAACTTGGCGACCCTACGGGGATTCGAACCCCGGTACTCACCGTGAAAGGGTGATGTCCTAGGCCTCTAGACGATAGGGTCAATTCCTAGAACCCGATGGCTCGTTGCCGAACCATCTTGTTGGTGGAGGTAAACGGGATCGAACCGATGACCTCTTGCATGCCATGCAAGCGCTCTCCCAGCTGAGCTATACCCCCTTTTGACCTTTCGGTCAGCTGCATGCCTTGTGGGCATGCAGCCTGGAAACTGGCGGAGTGGACGGGACTCGAACCCGCGACCCCCGGCGTGACAGGCCGGTATTCTAACCAACTGAACTACCACTCCTGGCAGGAAGCTTTGCGCAACCGGTTGACTCTTCAACCAGCCACCAAGTGCTTCAAACTTGGTGATCCCACGGGGATTCGAACCCCGGTACTCACCGTGAAAGGGTGATGTCCTAGGCCTCTAGACGATGGGACCAAAACCTAAGAACTTCCGTTCAAATTGTCAGAGCGATTTTCATCGTTCTGTGTTGGTGGAGGTAAACGGGATCGAACCGATGACCTCTTGCATGCCATGCAAGCGCTCTCCCAGCTGAGCTATACCCCCAACAAGCCTCATCAGACTTCGCCTCACGCATTGCTTTGTGTTCGTCATCTGCTGAGCCTCGAATTATAGGCAGGTTTTCAGCGTTTTTGCAAACGAGCCAAAATTTTTTCTTTTCCGAGCAATTCGAGCACCGCATCGACCGACGGCGTGTGCGCCGTACCCAGGGTCAACACCCGCACCGGCATGGCCAATTGGGGCATCTTCACGCCCTGTTCTTTCAGCACCGCCTTGATGGTTGCCGCGATCGCGTCCTTGCTCCAATCACCCAGGCCGTCGATGGCGGCGGCAAAGGCGTCCAGGACAGGCTGGGCTTCGGCGGTGAGGTGCTTGGCCTCATCGTCGGCGTTGCGCACCACGGCATCTGTGTAGAACAGGCGCACCCAGTTGGCCAGGTCCACCAGGGTTTCGCAGCGGTCCTTGAACAAAGCCACGATGCGCACCAGGCGATCGTCGGCGTTCAGCTGTGCTTCGCTCACGCCCGCCTGGATGACGAAGGGGGTCACGAGCCGGGCCAGCTCGGCGTCGGCCAGCGCCTTGATGTGCTGGGCATTGACCCAGCGCATCTTGGCTTCGTCGAAGCGGCCGGCGCTGCTGCCCAGGTGATCGAGGTCGAACCACTCGATGAACTGCTCGCGCGAGAACAACTCGTCGTCGCCATGGCTCCAGCCCAGGCGGGCCAGGTAGTTGACCACGGCATCGGCCAGGAAGCCGTCGTCGCGGTATTGGGTGACGGCCTTGGCGCCGCGGCGCTTGCTCATCTTCTCGCCCTGCTCGTTCAGCACGGTGGGCAGGTGGGCAAAGACCGGGATCGAGGCGCCCAGGGCTTCGAAGATGTGGATCTGGCGCGGCGTGTTGTTGACGTGGTCGTCACCGCGGATGACGTGGGTGATGCCCATGTCCATGTCGTCGACGCACACGCAGAAGTTGTAGGTCGGCGTGCCATCGGGCCGCGCAATGACCAGGTCATCCAGCTCGCTGTTCTGAAACTCGACGCGGCCCTTGCACTTGTCGTCCCAGGCCACCACGCCGGTCTGCGGCGTCTTGAAGCGCAGCACCGGCTGCACGCCTGTGGGCACGGGCGGCAGCACCTTGCCCGGCTCGGGCCGCCAGGTGCCGTCGTATCGCGGGTTTTCCTTGTTCGCCATCTGCCGCTCACGCAGCGCGTCCAGCTCTTCCTGGCTCATGTAGCACGGGTACACCAGGCCCTTGGCCTGCAGCTCGGCCAGCACCGCTTTGTAGCGGTCCATGCGCTGCATTTGGTAAAACGGGCCTTCGTCGATGTCCAGCGCCAGCCACTTCATGCCTTCCAGGATGACGTCCACGGCTTCCTGCGAGGAGCGTTCCAGGTCGGTGTCCTCGATGCGCAGGATGAAGTCGCCCTGCTCATGGCGGGCAAAGGCCCAGGGGTACAGCGCCGAGCGGATGTTGCCCAGGTGGATGAAGCCGGTCGGCGAAGGCGCAAACCGCGTGCGCACGCGTGTGGTGGTGTTGGACATGGTGTTCTTTGAAGGAGTATGAGCCTGTTGCCGTTCATCAATCAACGGCAGCTGCACCATACTCCTCGCATCAATGGCAATGGATGAAAAGGTTGGCTTGACCGGGCACGCGCCCGATCACGCCAGCTGCAGCAGGCCGTCCAGGCCGCGGCGCAGGTCGGCCTGCAGGTCGCCGACGTGCTCCAGGCCCACGGACAGGCGCATCAGCCCCTGCACCACGCCCGCAGCCTGACGTTGCTCCTCGCTCAGGCGGCCGTGCGAGGTGCTGGCCGGGTGCGTGATGATGGTTTTCACATCGCCCACGTTGGTGGCGATGGAGCAGACGCGGCAAGCGTCGATGACCTGGAAGGCGCGGCGGCGGGCCTGTTCGGGCGACTCGGCCTTCACCGCGAACGACAGGATGGAGCCGCCCACCCCGCCCTGCTGGCGCATGGCCAGCGCGTGCTGCGGGTGCGACGCCAGGCCCGGGTAGAACACGCGGTCCACCTCGGGCTGGGCCTCGAGCCAGCGTGCCATCGCCCCGGCGGACTCGCTCTGGGCGCGCATGCGGATGGCCAGCGTCTCCATGCCCTTGAGCACGACCCAGGCGTTGAAGGGCGCCAGCACCATGCCGGCCGACTTGATCAGCGTGGCCAGCACGTCGATGTGCTTGACCGCACCGCAAACGGCGCCGGCCATCACGCGGCCCTGGCCATCAAGTGACTTGGTGCCCGAGTGGATGACGAGGTCGGCGCCCAGGCTGATGGGGCGCTGCAGGGCCGGCGTGGCGAACGCGTTGTCCACGGCCAGCAACGCGCCAGCGGCATGGGCGATCTGGGCCAGCGCGGCGATGTCACACACCTCGGTCAGCGGGTTGGTCGGCGTTTCGGCGAACAACAGCTTGGTGTTGGGCCGCACGGCCGCCTGCCAGGCGCCCACGTCGGTCTGGGACACGAAGCTGGACTCGACGCCGAAGCGCGCGAACTCCGAGCCAATGAGCTTGATCGTGGAGCCGAACATGGACTGCGAGCAGATCACGTGGTCGCCCGCGCGCAGCAGGCCCAGGCACATCAGCGTGATGGCCGCCATGCCGCTGGACGTGGCCACGGCCGCCTCGGCGCCCTCGAGGGCCGCCAGACGACGCTCGAACGCCGTCACCGTGGGGTTGCTGGTGCGGCTGTAGGTGTAGCCGGCTTCGGCGCCGGCAAAGCGCTGGGCCGAGGTGGCGGCGTCCGGCTGCACGAAGCCGCTGGTCAGGTACAGCGCTTCGGAATGCTCGCCGAACGGGCTGCGCGCCACGCCCTCGCGCACGGCCAGGGTGTCGGGGTGCAGGCCGTCGGGCAGGCCCAGCTCAAAAGCGTCGGATGGATTGGATGGCATGGCGGCCTGTTCTACAGAAAAATCAAAGGGTATACAGGGATTCTCGTTACCAAGATAACGAGAACCACCTGGTACTCCCCCACAGGGTTCACTCTTCGTCAGCAGTCTCGGTGCTGACCACGCGGCTGGCCCGCATGCGCTCGATGGACTCGGGCGTGATGTCGCCGGTCACGTAGACGCCGTCGAAGCACGAGGCATCGAAACCCGTGAGCTGGGGGTTCAGGCTGCCCACGGCGCGCTTCATGCCCTCCACGTCCTGGTAGATCAGCGCATCGCACCCGATGTACTCGCGCACCTCTTCGAGCGTGCGGCCCGCAGCCACCAGCTCATCGGCCGACGGCATGTCGATGCCATAGACGTTGGGGTAGCGCACCGGCGGCGCAGCGCTGGCCAGGTAGACCTTGTTGGCGCCGGCGTCGCGGGCCATCTGGATGATTTCCTTGGACGTGGTGCCGCGCACGATGGAGTCATCGACCAGCAACACGTTGCGGCCCTTGAACTCGCTGGTGATGACGTTGAGCTTCTGGCGCACCGATTTCTTGCGCACGGACTGGCCGGGCATGATGAAGGTGCGGCCCACGTAGCGGTTCTTCACGAAGCCCTCGCGGTAGGGCTTGCCCAGCAGGTGCGCCAGCTGCGTGGCACTGGGCCGGCTGGATTCGGGAATCGGGATCACGACGTCGATCTCGCTGGGCGGCACCACCGACACCACGCGCTGCGCCAGGGACTCGCCCAGGTTCAGGCGCGCCTGGTAGACCGAGATGCCGTCCATGGTCGAGTCGGGCCGCGCCAGGTAGACGTACTCGAAGATGCAGGGGTCGAGCTTGGGGTTGTCGGCACATTGCTGGGCCTGCATGCGCCCCTCCAGGTCGATCACGATGGCTTCGCCGGGCGCCACGTCGCGCTCGAAGAGGAAGCCCGTGCCTTCCAGGGCCACCGATTCGCTGGCCACCATGAAGCTGCCATCCTCGCCCTGGCCCATGGCCAGCGGCCGAATGCCGTGCGGGTCGCGGAACGCAACCAGACCGAAGCCCGCCACCATGGCGATGGCGGCGTACGAGCCGCGCACGCGCTGGTGCACGCGGCGCACGGCCTTGAACACGTCCTCGGCCTTGAGCGGCAGGCCCGCCGAGGCGCGCTCGAGCTCGTGCGCGAACACGTTGAGCAGGACTTCGGAGTCGCTCTCGGTGTTGATGTGGCGGTGGTCGGTGTGGAACAGCTCCTGCTTCAGCGCCTGCGCGTTGGTCAGGTTGCCGTTGTGCGCCAGCACGATGCCGAAGGGCGCATTCACATAGAAGGGCTGCGCCTCTTCCTCGCTGTTGGCGTCGCCCGCCGTGGGGTAACGGACCTGGCCCAGGCCCACGTTGCCCGGCAGCGCGCGCATGTTGCGCGTGCGGAAGGCGTCGCGCACCATGCCCTTGGCCTTGTGCATGAAGAACGTGCGCCCCTGCTGGGTCGCGATGCCTGCCGCATCCTGGCCACGGTGCTGCAGCAGCAGCAGCGCGTCATACAGCAGTTGATTCACAGGTGCGTTGTTGACAACGCCGACGATTCCACACATCTTGCTTTCCTGGCGCGGTCGAGCCGCGCGTCACTTCAAACACCCGTTCCAGCCGCCCGGCCCTCCTGGGGCCACAGCGATTGCAACTCAGGCGAAACCCAAGGCCTCGCGGCCAGCACCCCTTGCGTCAACCAGGCGGCCACGAACGAGGCCTTCCAGGTTGCAGCATCGCGCAAGGGCGTCATCAGCACCACCAGGCTCACCAAACCCAGCAGCAAGCCCCCGCGCAGCATCCCGAACACGGCGCCCAAGCCACGATCCATGCCGCTGAGCACGCTGCCCTGGATCACCGACCGCAGCGCCAGCGCCAGCAGCTTCAGCACCAGTCGAACGCCCAGCAGCACCAAGCCGAAGCCCAGGCCGTGCAGCACACCTGGTGGCAAGTCCTGCCAAGGCAAGGCCCTGGCCACCGAATCGGCGAACAGCCAGGCGGCCATCAGCGCCAGCACCCAGCTGGCCAGGCTCACCACCTCGAACACCAGGCCGCGCCACGCACCCACCAGCGCCGACCACAGCAACACGCCCAACAGCGCCAGGTCCAGCCCGTTGCCGGCGGGCCAGCCCGTCACCGCACCCTCCATGGACCACCTTCACACCGGTCCGGCGCCAGCCAAGCCCGGGTCAATGGCTTTGGCCACGGTGTCACAGTTCGGCGATGCCGGAATACAGGCCCAGGGACTTGACCTTCTGCGCGGCGCTTTCGGCTTCGCTTCGGCTGGTGAACGGGCCCACGCGAACCCGCGTGCGCTTGCCGTCCTTGGTGTCGATGACCTGGATGTAGGTGCGGATGCCCGCGCGTTCAAGCTTGCTGCGGGCTTCTCTGGCCCGTGCGTCTTCGGCAAACGAGCCCACCTGCACCACGAACCGGCCTGCGTCGGATTTGTCCTTATCAGCCTTCTCGCGCTCGGCTTTTTCCTGGGCCAGGCGTTTGTCACGCTCGGCCTTGTCCCTGGCGGCCTTCTCCTGGGCCTGGCGCTTCTCGCGTTCGGCCTTGTCTTTGGCGGCTTTTTCCCGGGCGGCCTTCTCACGCGCGGCCTTGTCCTGGGCCGCTTTGTCCTGGGCCGCCCGGGCCTTGGCCTCTTTCTCGGCCTGTTCGCGTTCGGCCTGCTGGCGGGCCTGGGCCGCGCGCTCGGCGTCGGCGCTGGCCGCGCCGCGTGCGGCACCCGGGGGCTCGGTGGCGTCGCCCGTCACCACCTCTTCGTGGTCGTTCAGGCTGTCCTGCGCCGCGACGCTCTCGATGCGCGCGTTGGGCGCCAGGGTCTGCACCCCATCGCGTTCGGGAATGTGGAAGGCCAGGTCCGACGCCACAGGACGTGGCTCGGTGTCGAACAGCATGGGAAAGCCGATGACCGCGCCCACCACCAGCACCGTGGCGCCGATGACGCGATGGCGGGCCCGCTGACGCAGGCTTTCAACGCTTTCGGTGGGAGCGGCCTGCTTGCGCGCGCTGGTGGAGGCCCCGGCACGGCGGCGAGCGTCAGGCGCCTCGCCCTGTCCGGGCAAGCGAAACTTGAATAGAGCCATGGGCGGTGTGGGCGGCTATCAGTGACCTGCGTGGGGCGCAGGCATGCGCGGCGTTCCGTGCTGCAGGATGCCTCCCACGGTGTAGAAGGATCCAAAGACGACGATTCTATCAGTGGGCTGTGCGGCCGCGATGGCGGCATCGAGCGCCTGCTGAGGGTCGCCAAATGACTGCACGGCCACGTCTTTGCGCCGCGTCGTGGCGCGCCAGACGTCCTCGAGCTGATCGGCCTTGGCCGCGCGCGGCGTGGGCAGGTCGGTGAAATACCAGCGCTCGACCAGGGGGTCCATGCGCGCCAGGATGGCAGCGAAGTCCTTGTCGCCCATGGCACCGAACACGGCATGCGTGGTGGGGAAAAAGCCCATGGCATCGAGGTTCTCCGCCAGCGCCGCCACGGCGTGCGGGTTGTGCGCCACGTCGAGGATGAGGTTGGGCTGTCCGGGCACGATCTGAAAGCGCCCCGGCAGCGTGACCAGGCCCAGCCCCACGCGCACGGCCTGCGCCGTCACCGGCAGCCGCGTGTGCAGGGCTTCGAGCGCCGCCAGCACGCCGGCCGCGTTGGCCAGCTGGTTGGCGCCGCGCAGTGCCGGGTAGGCCAGGCTGCTGTAGCGCTTGTGGCGGCCGCTCCAGTTCCACTGCTGACGCTCTTGTCCGGGTGCGGGCAAAAAGCGGTAGTCCCGCCCCATCAGCCACAGGTCGGCCCCGATCGCCTCCGCGTGATCGATCACGCTCTTGGGGGGTACAGGGTCACTCACCACAACGGGCGATCGGGGGCGCATGATACCGGCCTTCTCCAGGCCAATCGCCTCGCGCGTCTCGCCCAGCAGCTCGGTGTGGTCCAGGTCGATGCTGGTGATGATGGCGCAATCGGCGTCGAACACGTTCACCGCGTCCAGCCGCCCGCCCAGGCCGACTTCCAGCACCATGACATCGAGCTGGGCCTGGCTCATGGCGGCCACGATGGCCAGGGTGGTGAACTCGAAATAGCTCAGGCTGATGTCGCCCCGCGCCGCCTCGACGGCTTCGAAGCCGGGCAGCAGCTGCGCCTCGGTGGCGATCTCGCCGCGAATGCGGCAACGCTCCTCGAAATGCACCAGATGCGGCGAGCTGTAGACCCCCACCTTGTAGCCTGCCTGCAGCAGGATGGATTCGAGCATCGCGCAGGTGGAGCCCTTGCCGTTGGTGCCGGCCACGGTGATGACCGGGCAACCGGGCTGGAGCCCCATGCGGCGCGCCACCTCTTGCGAGCGCGCCAGCCCCATGTCGATGGTCTTGGGATGCAGTTGCTCGCAATGCGCGAGCCAGTCGGCGAGTGTTTTCATCGGGGGCCGATTGTCACCCAGGCCATGTGCCCGCCTCGGCCGTGGGGCGAAGGGCACGCCGGAACCGCCACGGATTCTTGGCATGATCGGCCCCATGTCTGCACACCCCACCCCCACGCTCTACGGCATCCCCAACTGCGACACGGTGAAAAAAGCCCGCACCTGGCTGCAGGCGCAGGGCGTCACCCACACCTTCCACGACTTCAAGAAGCAGGGCCTGGACGCCGCCACCGTGCTGGCCTGGACCCGCCAGCTGCCCTGGGACCAGGTGCTGAACAAGCGCGGCACCACCTGGCGCCAGCTCAGCGACAGCGAGCAAGCGCGGGCGACCGACGCGGCCTCGGCCGCCGCCCTGATGGCCGAGCACCCCAGCCTGGTCAAGCGGCCGGTGGTGGCCTGGCCGGACGGCACGGTGACCGTTGGCTTCGATGCCGACGCCTGGCAGGCCCGCCTCGCCCAAGGCTGACGGCAGCCATGCACGCTGCCCTGCACCACGCCTGGCTCGTGCTCGAGCCCTGGCGCGCGGCCCTGGCCTGGGCCTGGGTGGTCTACGCCATCTGGCTGGCGGTCTGGATCGTGCTGCAAAAGCGCTCGCCCGTGTCCACGCTCACCTGGGTGATCACCCTGGTGCTGATGCCGGTGCTGGGCCTGCTGATCTACCGCGTCTTCGGCCCGCAGCGCATCAAGCGGCAGAACCTGCGCCGCAGCCGCAGCGAAGACGCCTTCATCGACAAGGCCGACGTGCGGACGCTGCTGCGCCAGCGCGAAGAGGCGCCCGACTGGGCCCGCGCCCACAGCACGCTGATCGAGCGCGCCTGCGGCCTGCCCATGTCCAGCTGCCACAGCGCGCGCTACCTGCAAAACGGCCACGCCACGCTGGAGGCGCTGCTGGAGGCCATCGGCCAGGCCCAGCACCACATCCACCTCGAGTACTACATCTTCGAGCACGACGAGAGCGGCAAGGCCGTGCTGCAGGCGCTGCACCGCAAAGCCAGCCAGGGCGTGAAGGTGCGCCTGCTGGTCGATGCCGTGGGCTCGCCGCTGCTGAGCGGCCGGCGCGGCAAGGCCGTGCTGAAGGCCTTGCTCGACGCCGGCGGCGAGTTCAGCGTGTTCCACCCCACGCGCTTCGACCGCCACCGGCCGCTGGTCAACCTGCGCTCGCACCGCAAGATCGCCATCATCGACGGGCGCATCGGTTTCACCGGCGGCATCAACGTCTGCGACACCGAAAACGAGCGCGTCAACCCCGACACGGCCTTCCGCGACACGCATTTGCGGCTGGAGGGCGCGGTGGTCAGCTGGCTGCAGTACCTGTTCGTGCAGGACTGGGTGTACGCCACCCAGCAGGGCCTGACCTCGGGCGACCTCTTCGTCGCCCAGGCACCCGGCCCCATCCACGCGCAGGTCGTGGCCAGCGGGCCCGACAGCCCAGCGCAGGCCATCCACCGCGCCATGATCGACACCATCGACCAGGCCGAGGAACGCGTCTGGCTGGTGACGCCCTACTTCGTGCCGACCGAGCCGGCGCTCACCGCGCTGACGAACGCGGCCCTGCGCGGCGTGGACGTGCGCATCATGGTGCCGCGCATGAGCGATTCGCGCGTGGTGACCTGGGCCGCGCGCTCGTACTACGACGAACTCACCCGCGTCGGCGCCCAGATCTACGAATACGGCCCGCGCATGCTGCATGCCAAAACCCTGCTGGCCGACCACCGCATCGCCCACATCGGCACGGCCAACTTCGACTACCGCAGCTTCATGCTGAACTTCGAGCTCAGCGTGGTGCTGTTCGACGAGCCCGCCAACCACGACCTGGCCCGCATGTTCGAGGCCGACGCCGCGCAGTGCACCCGCGTGCCGCGGCGGCGCGAACTGCCGTTTCTGCCCCGGCTGGCCGAGGCCTCGGCGCGCCTGCTGGCGCCCCTGCTGTGAATCAGCCCATTGCCTGATCAGAACGTACCGAAAAGCCAGTATCAACCGACACCGATGATTTTCACAACGGCAGATGCACCATACTGCCTCACCCTTCAACACAATACCAGGAGACACCCCATGCTGCTCAGCCCCGAACACGAGATGACCCGCGACGCCATGCGCGCCTTCGTGCAAGCGCAAATCGCCCCCCACGCCGCCCGCTGGGACCGCGAGCGCCACTTCCCCGCCGCCGAGCTCAAGGCCCTGGGCGAGCTCGGCGCCATGGGCATGACCATCCCCCCCGAATGGGGCGGCGCAGGCATGGATTACCTGAGCCTGGTGCTGACGCTGGAGGAGATTGCCGCCGGCGACGGCGCCACCTCCACCATCGTCAGCGTGCAAAACTCGCTGGCCTGCGGCATCACCCACAAATACGGCACCGAAGCGCAGAAGGAAACCTGGCTCAAGCCCCTGGCCAGCGGTCAGGCCCTGGGCTGCTTCTGCCTGACCGAGCCGCACACGGGCTCCGACGCCTCAGCCATCACCACGCGTGCCGAGCGGGACGGTGATCACTTCGTGCTCAACGGCGTCAAGCAGTTCATCACCACCGGCCAACATGCCGACGTGGCCATCGTCTTCGCCGTGACCGACAAGGCCGCCGGCAAAAAAGGCATCTCGTGCTTCCTGGTGCCCACGGCCACGCCGGGCTATGTGGTGCTGCGGCTTGAAGAGAAGATGGGCCAGCACGCGTCGGACACGGCGCAGATCGGCCTGGAGAACTGCCGCGTGCCGGCCAGCGCCCTGCTCGGCGCCGAGGGTGAGGGCTACAAGATCGCGCTGTCCAACCTCGAGGCCGGCCGCATCGGCATCGCCGCCCAGTCGGTCGGCATGGCGCGCGCCGCCTACGAAGCCGCCGTGCGCTACGCCAAGGACCGCGTCACCTTCGGCGAGCCGCTGATGAACCACCAGGCCGTCGCCTTCCGCCTGGCCGACATGGCCACGCAGATCGACGCCGCGCGCCTCATGGTCTGGCGCGCCGCGCAGCTGAAGGACGCCGGCCAGCCCTGCCTGACCGAGGCCTCGATGGCCAAGATGTTCGCCTCTGAAATGGCCGAAAAGGTGGCCTCGGCCGCCATCCAGATCCACGGCGGCGCCGGCTACGTGAGCGACTTCCCCGTCGAACGCATCTACCGCGACGTGCGCGTGACGCAGATCTACGAAGGCGCGAACGACATCCAGCGCCTGGTCATCGCGCGCGCCATTGCGGCAGCTTGATGCTCAAAATTATGGGGTATGGCCCTGTTTCCGATGTCCATGAAACGGCAATAGGCGCATACCCCAACATCCAAATGCACGCACGACACACGATGCAGCGCCCGGCCTGATCGGCCACGCCGCCCATCGCGGGCGGGTGCCCGGCCGCTGCGCGCCAAGGCACAGGCTGCCGGCGCCCGCGCGATCCCATCCCCTGGACCCACACATGCGGAGCCGCTCAGGTCGCTGGTTCGTGCCGACGGCTCGCCCACGGATTGGCGCGTTGCCCGGGTTCACGGACCGGGCCTGGATGCCCACGGCAGCGATCTGCCGCCACGGCGCGAATGCGCACCCGCCTGGCGCGAGCAGCTGCTGGCCCACCTGCCCGCGGTGCGCCTGCTGTTGCTGGTGGGCCAACATGCCCAGCGCTGGCACTTGCCCCGCCTGCCCGTGGCCGCCGAGCTGCGCCGCCTGAGCGTGCACGACACCGTCGCACGCTGGTGCTGCCGCACCCCTCGTGGCGCAACAGCGGCTGGCTCAAGCGCAACCCCTGGTTCGAAGCCGAGCTGCTGCCCGTGCTGAGGCGCGCGGTGGCCGCCGAGCTGGCCGAGCCCGTGATCGAGCCAGCGCCTGTGCTGCCTGCCGCCGCACCCACCGACACGCAGCGCCTCTGAGGTACCCGCACGCACGGCCGCCGGGTCCACGGACTGCCCAGGCCCGCTCGCGACCGGACCGAAGTCGGCAACGGGACCGTCGCAAGCCCGTCCGCGTTCATCGGCTTGCCGGAGGGGACGCAGATGGCACAACCGACCGGCGTGTCGCCGCGCGACAGTCCCCTGGAGATGTCTGGCGAGGACCGCGCACGCAACCGCTCTGGCGGCCCTCACGCGGCCCATGTCACGCGCCCACTGCGCACGACGCACATGGGGCTTCAAGAGGCCGGATGGCCGCAGGCGTAGACCACCAGCGCCTGGTGGTCAGGCCCCAGCTCGAACAGGTCCAGCAGCGCCTGGTCGTGGAAGGAACCCAGCGCGGTGCCCACCAGCCCCGCCTCGGCCGCCTGCAGGGCCAGCGCGCCCATCTGGCTGCCGGCCTCCAGCAGCATGAAGCGCCCGCCGCGCTCACCATACTTGCGGCAGCTGAACGCGCTTTGGCCCGCCAGCAGCCAGATGCAGGCGGGCGGTGTGGCCCAGTCGCCGGCAGCGTTGGCATCCGCGCCCAAGGCCGCATCCAGCCCCAGCCAGGACGCCAGCTGCGGCCAATCGGGCGCGGCGCCCAGCGGCGTGAGGCCATGGCAGGCCGGGTCGTACCACACGCGTTGGGGCGCCAGACGCTGGCCGTGCGCATCGACCCAGTTCAGCAGCACGCCATAGGCCTGAATGGGGTATTTGGCACCACCCGATGCAAGATAGCGCCCTGCATCGTCATACCCATCATCGCCATGCCCCCAGGCCGACTGCCGCGCCGCCAGCGGCACCAGCAGGCGGCTGAGGTCGCCCGGGGTCAAGGGTTGCCCACCCAGGCGACGCACGCTGCGCCGGCGCGCATAGCTGGCCAGCAGGCCGCTGCGGGGCACCGGCAGGGGGTCGGCCGCGCGCGCGTGCACGGGGTGCGGCGGGCGGTACGGCGTGGCGGCGTCGTAGCCGATGCGCTCGGCCAGCGGCCCCGCGCGTGCCGGGTTCAGCGTGTTGTTGGTCCAGTACAGCGCAAACAGCGGCGCGTCGTGCGCCAGGGAATCGGTCATGGGCAGGTCTTTCTGGCGGCGGTGAACCGCCTGGGCGTGAAGCGAGGCCGCACGGCGCTGGCGACCGCTCGCCTCATCCCAGCGGGTGGGGCAAGGGGTTGGGAAACGGTCCGTGCGGCTGCGCCTGGGGGTAACGCCAGCGCCAGTCGGACGTGCGCCCGCCCAGAAAGGGCGCGCGTTCGTCGGCGTGCAGCTGCGCCAGCTGCGGCGACACCGCGCGCATGACGCGCACGCCTGCCGCGGCCACGTCGCGCGTGGTCAGCTCGCGGTACAGCAGCTCAATGCCCGCCTGGTGCAGGCGCTGCACCAGCGCCTCCACCTGGGCCTGGGCGGTTCCGCCTGCACCGCCGATCGGGGCGGCCGCTGCGGCGGTGGCCGGTTGCGCGGCGACCGCTGGCGTCGCGATCCACTCAACGCGGGTCGCTGCGGCAGGCGTTGTGCCGGGCCACGTTGCACTGGGTTCAAGAGCCGTCGCGGTGCAGGGCTGCGCGTGGCGCAGCAGCGGCCACTGGGGCCACAGGTCGGGCCGCAGGCTGTAGAACGCCGCGTGTTCGTCGAAGCGGCGCAGCCGGGCGGCCTCGCGCGGCAGGCGGTGCGCGCGTTCGCGCAGCATGTAGCCGGCAAACGCCAGGCTTTGCGCCCATTCCAGCGCTGCCTTCTCGAGCGCCTCGGCCACGCTGGCCCGACAGGCCACGCCCAGCACCCAGCGTGGCTGCCCTTGCTGCGGCGCGCCCCCGGCCACGGCCACCACGCGCTGCGGGTTCCAGGCCTGGGTCAGGTTGAATGCCCGCAGCTCGCCCCCCAGGCGCGCGGCGCGTGCCTGCCAGTGCGCAGGCACGGCAATCTCCTGCCCGCCCAGGCCGTGCAACCAGGTGACGGTCAGCGCATCGCGCTCGAGCAGCTCCTGCAAGGCCCGCAGCAGGGCCAGCCAGGGGCCTTGAACGCCGTCGCGGTGCGCGGCCAGGCCGCTGGACGTGGAGGGCAAACGCGCCACGCCCTGGCGCGGCCCCAGCCCGACCAGCTCCTGCGGCACCCAGACCGTGTCGGCCTGGCCGGCACCGGCCCGCTGCCCGGTCGGCACCGCGCCGCCAGCGTGTGCTGGCTGGCCACTGTCGCCGGCAGCGCCAGCCACTGGACTGTTCCGGCCCTGCAGCCGTCCGGGCCGCAGCCGGTGCACCTCGGCAAACAGATCGCCCGGAGCAGACCGCATGGGCCACGGAAAACCCGCGGCCTCGCGCTGCGCGGGGCTGAACAAGGCGAAGTCGTCGACGTCGAGCCACGACGCGCCCGCATCGGCGGCCAGCGACGCCCGGGTGCGCAGCGGCAGCGGCACCTGGGCCGCCGCCAGGCGCTCCAAGCCTTCGGCAATGGCACCGGCGCGCGCCGCCTCGTCGCCCCAGCCCACGGCCCCGGACACGGTTTGCCACGCTTCGGCCGGGTCGGCCGGCACGGCCCAGTTGGCCAGGCCCGCCACATCGCAGGCCTGCACGGCACTGGGGCGCGGGCTCAGCAACAGGCCACAGCGCGTGTCAGCGGCCTGCTCGATCAAGGCCTGCGACAGACGCCGCACGGGCGCGGCACGGCGGGCAGCGAACGGCTCCGGCCCCACGCGATCGCCCCCGTTCACGCCAGGATCAGGGCCATCCAGATGGCCACCTCGACCACCAGGATGATCGCAATCAGCGCCTGCACGCCTATGCCGGCCAGCACGCCGTCGCCCGGGCTGCGGCCCGCCTGGCGGTACGCCCTGGCGAACACGGCCAGCACCAGCGCCAGCGGCAGAACCGCGGCCGCCACCCCCAGCACGTCCGCCAGTGCAGCGACCAGCACCGCCCCCAGCGCCAGCGCACCCAGCACAGCCCAGGCATGGCCCCAGGCCGCCCCGCGCGTGAAGGCGTGGCGGCCCGGCGCCACGGGCGCCAGCGCAGGCACGGCCCTCGGCAGCGCATCGAGCCGGTCCGCGGTTGAGGGCCGTGCCGGGTCGGGCATGCCCACCGGCTCGGCAGCCGGGTGACTGTCGACGTTCGCGTTGGCATCCGCATGCACGTGCGGTGCATCGGCGACCAGGGCTGCGGGTGTCCGTGGGACGGCCTCGGCGGGCGGCATCGGTAAGGGTGTATGCGGGTTCTGCGTTTCAGCTTGAACGGCAATCGGTGGATACCCCTGCTCTTCTGATGTCTGAACCTGCGGCGTGCCAGCCGGCGCAGGCGCGCCTGAACGGTCTTCGGGGTGCCGGCGCTGGGCGATATCCGCCGAATCGGCAGGCAGCACCACCGGTGCGGCTGACGCCTCCACGCCGGGCCGCGCGTGGGGCAACGCGGTGACCGTGCCGTCGTTCACCAGCCGTTTGAACACCGCGTGCGGCAGCCCCACCGAGGCCACCAGGGTGGCCACGCAGGACGAGGAGCAGGTGGAACTGGTCGAGCCCCCGCCCGCAGCAGAGGGCAACACCTGGCTGCGCGACTCAAAGGGACTGGGAAGGCGTTGCATGGCGGCCCGCGGTCGAGGTCAGAAACCCCGCACGATACCAGCGCCTGCCGCGTTCGCGGAGGCTCGCGTCAGCCGCCTGCCTGAGGGCTGGGCTGTGTGCGTCTGTGCGACGGGCAACGGGCAACGGGCAACGGGCAGCGGGCAACGGGCAACGGGCAACGGGCAACGGGCAACGGGCAACGGGCAACGGGCAACGGGCAACGGGCAACGGGCAACGGGCAACGGGCAACGGGCAACGGGCAACGGGCAGCGGGCAGCGGGCATCAAACCATCGGCAGGCGGCCGCCGTGTCGCTCGGCCAGGCTGCCCGCATCGGGCAGGTGCGCGCAGGCGGGGCACCAGGGCTGGCGGTAGACGCGGGCGCGTTGCGACTGCAGCGTGCGCAGGTCAACGTGGGTGCTGTGCTCGATCCAGGCGGCCTGGCCACCGGGCGAGCCGGCGGCTGTCAGCACCTGCAGCAGCAGGGCCACCGACAGGGCCGGCTGCGCCAGGGCCTGCGGGCTGGGCGGCACGGGCGCATCGGCCCAGCGCCGCACGGTGCGCGTCCCCAGGCAGGCCAGGCAGGCGGTCTGGCCCGGCACCACCCACGGCCCGATGACGACCGAATGGTGGTAGGCCAGGTCGAGCAGCAGGTGAGGCCTGGTCTCCAGGGATTCGCAGTATGCCGGCAAGGCCGTTTGCCAATCATCGGTGGTTCGCACGTACACCACCACCTCGTGACCCAGATCGACGCCCGTGTCCGAAGCACCCAAGGCGGCCACGCCAGCGTCGGCCACGCGCTGCAAACGCACCAAGGCCTGACCGGGCTCCACGTCCGGCGCGTGCGCAGCGCCGGACACACCGCCTGTGGCGGGCGGCGCGTGATGCCCCTGCACCTCGTTCGGCGGGACCAACGCACCTGTCGCCAGTTGCCGGTCCAGCTCGGCCAGCCAGGCCGGTGCAGGCCGCCCCCACCAACGCACCACGACCCGGCGCACGGGCTGCACCCCGCCCTGCGGCACCACCGCCCCCACGCGCCGCAGTTGGCGCAGGGCCGCGGCGCACGCCGCATCCTCGCGCAAGGCATCGAGGGCGTCCGCGGCGCCGCTGTGCCAGGCCGCATGCAGCCGGCGTGCGGCCTCGGCATGGGGCAGCTCGTCGACCCAGTAGCACTCGTCGGCACCGGCGCTGACGATGAGCTGCAGACCGGCCGGCCCCGACCCACCGACGGCCTGCGGGTCGTGATTGGCGGTGGCCGCCGTGGACTCAGTCTCGGTCTCGGTCTCGGTCTCGGCCGCAGGCATGGGCACGGTGGCCGTGCCGGTCCCGCTCCCGGTTCCAGTCTCAGGCCTGATTCCTGCTCCAGTTCCCGTTTCGGCTTCCATGCCCGTGTTGGTGCCGGGATCGGCCTCGACCAGGCTCAACTGCCAGGCTGGGCTGCGCACCCATCGTTCATCCATGTCCGTATCCTTGCCGCCATGCCGCGTCACCTGGTCCCGCCCGCCTCGTCCACCGAGCCGCCCTTGCTGGCGGCCACGGTGTGGGCCGGTGTGCTGGGGCTGGTGTTCACTGCGGGCTACCGCCTGACCAACGCCCACGCGGCGCTGGCGCCAGCCGTGCGCGTGGCCCTGCCCTGGGATTCTGCCGTGCCGTTCTGGGCCTGGACCATCGTGCCCTACCTGAGCCTGAACCTCATGCTGCCGCTGGCCTTGTTCGCCTGCGCCGACCGGCGCGCGCTGCATGCGCTGGGCGCGCGCGTGCTGGCTGTCATGGTGTTGAGCTTCGCCGTCTTCTGGGCCTGGCCCACGGCCAGCGTGCACATCCAGCCCCCGATGGGCCTGCCCTGGCAGCCGTGGTTCGACGGCCTGCGCGCGTTCGAGGCACCGGTGAACCAGGTGCCGTCGCTGCACGTGGCCGTGCTGGTGCTGGTCTGGCAGGCCATGCGCGCCCGCGTGCCCGTGCGGCTGCGCGGGCTGTGGCATGGCTGGTGCGCGCTGGTTGCGTGGTCCACCCTGGCCACCTGGCAGCACGGCCTGGTCGACGTGGCGGCGGGCGCCGCGCTGGGGTGGCTGGCCGGGCAGTGGCCGCGGGACGGGGCGCGCAGGCTGGCTTGAGCGCGCGCAGCCCGTCTGGCGCGGGTCTTCGCGCGCTGCTGTCGGCAGGGGTCTTCAGCGCGCCAGCGGGTCGGCCCGAGCCCCATGAGGCGTCCCGTGCCCAGGCGTCCCCTGCCCTCGTCATCCCGCGCTGATCCCGCTCGCGCGGCGCAGCGGGCGTGAACAACGCCTGATTGCCAACGGCAAGGCCTGCGAGCAGGACGGGGTGCTGTCGGCACGGTTGACCCATTGCGGACCGACATCACCAGCACGTGGCGCCAGTCCGGACAGCGTCATGCGCGGGGCTCGGCGCCGCTGGCTGGTGCAGGCCGCGCTCATCCGCCAGACGCAGCGCCGGTGCCATGACGGGCGCGCGACGCGCGCCCCCACCGGGCTGCTGGTGGGCCACAGGCCCACCCCTCCAAGTTTTCAAGATGACGGGTATCAGGCCATGGTCATTTTCAAGCCAACGACCATGGCACCATACCCCATTGCTCGACTCAACCGAGCGAATCACCTGGCCATGCGCGATGCGAGGCGCCAGGCGATGCCTCAGGCCGAGGGCTTGTTGCGCTCGGCCTTCTTCTGCGCCAGCGCCTGGGCCACATGCGGCGCCACAAAGCGGTCAACCTCGGTGCCCAGCAAGCCGATGTCGCGCACAAAGGTGCTGCTGACGTACTGCAGCTGGCTGTCGGGCAGCAGGAAGATGGTTTCCACGTCCTGCATCAGGTTGCGGTTCATGCCGCCCAGCTGCACCTCGTAGTCGAAATCGGTGGCGCTGCGCACGCCACGCACCATGACCTTGGCGTCGTTGGCCCGCACGAAATCGCGCACCAGGCCGTCGAACGGCGCCACCGACACCGCATCGCCCAGCGCCTGCACCGAGGTGCGCGCCAGCGCCAGGCGCTCGTCCAGCGTGAACAGCGTTTTCTTGTGGTACGCCGCGGCCACGGCCACGATGACGTGGTCGAACAGGGCGACGGAGCGCTGGAGGATGTCTTCGTGACCCAGGGTGATGGGGTCAAAGGTGCCGGGGTAAACGGCCACGACGCGTCGGCTCATGGGCTTGCTCTCACTGGGGACGTTGATCACGGCGGGCATTGTGCCCTGCACGCCACGCGTGCCGCGAGCACCTGGGCAACGGGGGCAGCCACGTGCGCCGACCCGTCCTATGCGGCGATCGGGCTGACGTGCGGGACGGATTGAGGTGAAGAGACAGCCTCATTCCCGCCCCATTGCGCGTGGTTCGGGAGGCGGCCCATGCTGCGCTCCAGCCCAGCCGTGCTGGGCATGAGGCACCTCGCCCCCGCTGCGGTCCCGCGACGGCGGCCTGCGCGGCGCGCAGGCACAGGTGTTCGTACCAGGGCACGGCGATCAGCTGCACACCCAGCGGCAGGCCGCCGTTGTCGGCGAGCCACAGGGGGTGCGGCCAGCACCGGGGCTGCCCGCGAACGACATGCTGCGCCGGCGACGTTCCAGGGCACTGCCGCCGTGATGCCACAGGTGCCGCTTTTTTCCCGGTGCCGCAGTCGCGCCCAAGCTGCACGGTGCCAACGGCTGCGCGACGTGGCGGATGGTGGCGCCCAGGATGCGGGCGGCGTCGAACATGCTGTCGCAGTCCCACGTCGCCATGGTCTCGCCGGACGCGATGCGGGGGCCGTTCGCTCAGCCAAAGTGCACCCGCCGGGCGCCGGGCCAGGTGGGCTCGGGCGGCTGGTCGGCCTGCGGCGCCACGCCGACGTAGCGGGCGCGGGGCCGGATGAGCTGACCGCTGTCGCGCTGCTCCTGCGCATGGGCGATCCAACCCACGGTGCGACCGAGCGCGAACAGCACAAAAGCGCTGCCCATGGGCAGGTGCAGCGCGCGCCGGACCGCCACCAGCGCGTAGTCCAGGCTGGGGTGCTGGCCGGTGTGGGCCAGCACCTGGGCCAGCAGGCGCTCGCGCGCGGCATCGGGTGGCAGCTGGCGCAGCAAGCTGGCCGCCCGCGGGTCGCCCTGCGGGTACAGCGGGTGACCGAAGCCGGCGCAGTAGCCCGGCGCCAATCCCCCGGGCCGCCGGGCCAGTTGCGCCCGCAGCGACGGCGACAGGCCCTGGGCGGCGGTGCGGCCATGCCAGGCGTCCCACTGGGCCTCGATGCGCTGCGTCATGCCGCCATGCAGCGGGCCGGACAAGGCTGCCAGCCCCGCGCCCAGGCTGGCATGCAGGCTGGCGCCCGACGAGGCCACCACGCGCACGGCGAAGCTGGAGGCGTTGAGTTCGTGGTCGGCGCACAGCACCAGCGCACGCCGCAGCACGTCGGCCGCGTGTGCCGATGCACCCCATCGCCTGGCCAGCCGGCGGTGCAAGGCCTCGCCCGGGTCGGCGCCGCGCGGGCTGCCGACGGGCTCATCGTCCAGCAAAGCCGTCGCCATGTGCCCCAACATCGCCCAGGCCAGCCCATCCGGCGTGCGCACATCGGGCCAAGCGGCGTGGGCCAGCGCATGGGGGGCGTGCCAACGCGCGAGCGCCAGCGCCACCTGCCGTGCCACATCAGCCGCGGCGGTCGCCACAGCCGCATCGGCCTGATCAGCCCGCTCGGCATCGACGGCCATGCCTGCCACCTCATCGGTGCCGGTCTCGTTGGCCTTGGCCACGGCGACCGCTTCATCCGCCCCGTCCCCATGGGCACGGGTGGCCTCCTCATCTGTCCCACGCCGAGGGGCCCTGGCATGCCCCTCCTGAACGCGTGACGCAAAGAGCGGGCCGGTCGCACGCTCGTCTGAAGCCCGGCCGGTCTCGTCCAGCGATCGCGGTTGGGCATGCGGGGCGGGTGCGGCCTCTGCACACACCGTTGGCGGTTGGCCCTGGATCGGCGTTGCCTCGGCCACGCCGCCGTGCGCCTGCGCCCCGCCCGATGGCCCCAAAGCTGGCGCAATGCCCTGCCACAGCAGGCGCGCCGTGTCCTCGAGCGTGGCGTGGTCGGACCAGGCCACCGCCTCCACACCCCGGTAGTATAGCTTGCCCTCGTCGACCAGGGTGACGGCAGAATCGAGTACTGGCCGTCCCCATTCGAGCGCCGCTTGCGCGACGCGGGCCGGGTTGCGCACCGTGCGGCGTTCGCGCACCAGGCGCATCACGTCGCTGCGCAGGTAGCGGCTGGCGCGCTCGCCCGGCAGGCGCTCGGCCTGCAGTTGCCCGCGGCTGACGTAGCTGTACAGGCTGCCGCGCTGGATGCCGAGCAGGCGGGCCGCCTCTGCAGCCGACAGCCACGGCGCCTCGGGCGCGCCGGCTGACGGATCTGGGGCAACTGGCGCAGCGGGGATGGTCCGGCGTGAAGGGCGAGGCGTGGGCATGGCGGCAAGCCTACCGAAGCGCGCGCCTGCCCGCTGGCCGAGCTTTGGGCACATCCCGCCGAGGCCGCGCCGCGGGGTGCCATCCTGGCGCTTGCCAGTGAACCCGACCCGGGCCTCATCCGGCGGGCCGCCACGTGTGGCTGGCGTCTTTCAGGCAGTCGGTGACGCCTTCCTGGCTCAGGTCGTGGCCTGGGTGCTGGTGCGCTACCAATTCCCGGCAAGCGCATCGTCGATGCCCTGATCCATATCGATCTGACGGAACACGATCCCCCGCGCCGACCAAGCGCCTCGGCAGCACGAAGCCGCCTGACCCGCGCCCTGACGCAGCCTGGATCGTGTACGGGCCCACGCGACCCGGTCTCGCCTTCATGTGTTGATGCAGCCCATCAAGCTTGACCGCGAACCGGGCCGCGCGCTGCAATGGCATCCAGACCGAAGGGGTCGGCCGACAGCGCGAACTGCAGCGCTCTGAAAACGTCCGCCCTGCACCGTCAACTCCATCGCCCCGCTACTTGCCCACCGACATCGTCACCATGTCCTCCACCCCGCCCTCGCTCACCACGCCGCTCCCCCCGCCCTCGGCCACCGCCGTGCTGCACGCCCTGTGGCAGGACCTGGACCTGCCATCCGCCGACCTGACCCGGGTGCGGCTGACGGGCGCCAACCCCGGCTTCTCCTCCAGCTTCGCCCTGGGCGAGGCCGCCCAGGCCGCGGTGGCCGCCAGCACCTTGATGAGCAGCAGCCTCGGTCAATGGCGCCAGCCCCAGGTGCAGCCGCTGGTGGCCCACGTCGACATGGCCCATGCCCTGGCGGAGACCACCGGCTACTTCACGCTGGCAAGCCAGCGCCCGGCCCAGTGGGCGCCGACGTCGGGCCTGTACCCGTGCGGCGAGGCCATCGGTGAACCCGGCTGGGTGCGCATCCACGCCAACTTCGCGCACCACCGCGATGGCGCCTTGCACCTGCTGGGCCTGCCCACCGGCGACGCCACCACCCGCGAGCAGGTGCAGGCGGCGCTGCGCCACGTGTCCGCTCAGGCGTTCGAGGCGCAGGCGGCCGAGCGCGGCCTGGTGGTGGCCGCGGCCCGCACGCGCGCCGCGTGGCTGGCCCACCCCCAGCAGGCGGCCGTGGCTGCGCAGCCGCTGGTCGCCCTGACCCCGCTGGACGACGGGCAACCCGCGGCCCCGCTGCGCTGGCGCCCCCTGGCCGACGCCGCGCCGCCACTGCAGGGCCTGCGCGTGCTGGACCTGACGCGCATCCTGGCCGGCCCGGTGGCGGCGCGCACGCTGGCCGCCCACGGCGCCAGCGTGCTCATGGTCAACAGCCCCCACCTGCCCAACATCGAGGCCATCGCCGATGTCAGCCGCGGCAAGCGATCCGCGTGGCTGGACCTGCGGGCCACTGCCGACCGCGAGCGCCTGCACCAGCTGGTGGGCGACGCCCAGGTCTTCCTGCAGGGCTACCACCCCGGCGGCCTGGCGGCGCTGGGCTTCGGCCCCGAGGCCCTGGCGCGTGCGCGGCCCGGCCTGGTCTACGCCAGCCTGTCCGCCTATGGCCGCCAAGGGCCCTGGGCCGACCGGCGCGGCTTTGACTCGCTGGTGCAAACCGTGTGCGGCCTGAACCTGGCCGAAGCCCAGGCCCTGGGCACCCTCGAGCCCCAGGCCTTGCCGGTGCAGATCCTGGATTACTGCGCAGGTTTTCTGCTGGCCTTCGGCATCCAGGCCGCGCTGTGGCGGCAGCAGACCCAAGGCGGCAGCTGGCACGTGGCGGTCAACCTGGCGCGCGTGGCCGAATGGCTGTGGTCCCTGGGTCAGCGCCAGCCGCCCAGCACCGCGACCCAGCCCGCAGCCGCCGGCGTGCCCGACGCCGTCGCGCCCTTCCTCGAGACGCTGGACAGCGGCTTCGGCCCACTGTGCGCCGTGCGCCACAGCGGGCAGTTGCTCAACCGGCCCGTGCACTGGCCCCACCCCGCGGCACCGCCCGGCAGCGCGCCGGCGGCGTGGTGGTCTTGACGCCCCGTTGCTCCCACTTCCATCCCGCACATCCAGCAACAACGCGTTCTGCAGCCACGCTGGCTGGCGTCCATCACGCGGCCGTGCCTGCGCCCGGTTGGCCAACCGGTCCACGCGGCGGTGCTGTGAACCCCCACGTTGCAAGGCGCACCTTGCGGTCCTGAAGAAAGGCTCCCGCCATGCAATCGAACATGGCGGAATGAACCCCTGCTGCAAGGCGCCGCGCACCCTGCGCACCAGCCAGACATCAACCCATCCTCCACACCGGCTGCTGGCCAACGCGGGTCGCGCCTGCGGGTCCGCAGCCTCGGCATGAAGCGGCTTGAACCCCATTGCAGGCTCACAGCCATCCCCACGCAGTATGGGCTGATTACCGTTCAACGTGAAACGGCAATCAGCCCATACTGCATTGTGAAAAGATCTGCTTCTGGTACACCGTCTCTCGCGAGGTGAGCAGCTGAAGCCAGGGCAGCGCACCCGACACGGCCTGCGCAGGCCCAGGTCTGCGTGGGCCCCGGCCACGCCAGTCGACGCGCGGTTGGGAACGCATCGCCCGATGCCCGATGCCCGATGCCCGATGCCCGATGCCCGATGCCCGATGCCCGATGCCCAGCATGCACGCATCGTGCCGGTGGCTCAGCGGCCGACACCGCAGCCCTGGCGCCTGCGCTCAGCCCCGGCCCACGAAGGGCATGTTCGTGGCCATGATGGTGTGGAACAGCACATTGGCCGACAAGGGCAGGCTGGCCATGTACACCACCGACCGCGCCACGTCGTCCACCGACATGCGCGGCTCTTCCATGAGCTGGCCATTGGCCTGCAGGATGCCGGCGGCCATGCGCTCGGTCATCTCGGTGGCGGCGTTGCCCACGTCGATCTGGCCGACCGCGATGCCATGCTTGCGGCCATCGAGGCTGGCGGCCTTGGTCAGCCCCGACACGGCGTGCTTGGTCGCCGTGTAGGCGATGGAGTTGGGCCGCGGTGCCGTGGCCGAGATGGAGCCGTTGTTGATGATGCGGCCGCCCTGGGGCGACTGCGCCTTCATGAGCTGGAACGCGGCCTGCAGGCAATAGAACATGCCGTTCAAGTTCACGTCCACCACCTGACGCCACACGGCCAGGTCCAGCTCCTCCAGCGGCACGCCGGGTGCGCCCCGGCCGGCGTTGTTGAACAGCAGATCGAGGCGGCCGGCTTCGGCCCGGATGCGCGCAAACGCCGTCTGCACCTGATCGGGCTGGCTCACATCGGCCACCACCACGCGCGCGCTGCCCGGCACGCACAGCGCCTGCGTCTCGGCCAGCGGGGCCTCGCGCCGGCCCAGCAGGTAGACCTGCCAGCCAGCCTGGCTCAAGGCCACGGCGCTGGCGCGGCCGATGCCGGCACCCGCGCCGGTCACCAAGGCCACACGGGGGGAAGACGACGGGGCGTCGGTGCTCACGATATTCACTCCTGACAAGGACACGCCAGGGGTGCGCACATGCACCCCTCCATCAAGCAGTATGCCGGCACCGCCGTTTTTTTGACAACGACAGTGCCGGCATACCTCACATCATTTGCGTTTGCCGGTTTTGCGCTTGCCGCTGGCTTCGGGCCCGCGGCCGCGGTCGTTGCGCGCGCCACGGGCCGGCGTTTTGCTGGCCTGGCGCCCGTCCTTGCGCGCGGGTGCGGGTGCGGCGGCCTCGGCCTTGCCGGCCTGCCGGTGCACCTTGGCCTTGTTGGCACCGCGCGCACCGGCTTCGCCGCGGCGCGGGCCGTCGGCGGGTGCATGCTCGTCGGCACCCGCCATGCGGAAGTCGATGCGGCGACCATCCAAATCCACGCGGCTGACCTGTACCTCCAGCTTCTTGCCGATGTGGAACCGCACGCCCGTGCGTTCGCCGCGCAACTCCTGCCGCACCTCGTCGAAGCGGTAGTAGTCGCCGCCCAGCTCGGTCACGTGGACCAGGCCTTCCACATACATCTGGTCCAGCATGACGAACACGCCAAAGCTGGTGACGGCGCTGACGGTGCCGGTGTACTGCTCGCCCAGGTGCTCCTTCATGTAGCGGCACTTGAGCCAGTTCTCCACGTCGCGGCTGGCCTCGTCGGCGCGGCGCTCGTTGGCGCTGCAGTGCAGGCCCGCCCCCACCCAGGCGTCGTAACGCTTGGTGTCGGCCTTGCTGCGGTGGCGCGGCGGCGGCGCATCCTTGGCCTTGGCCGATTTGTTGAGCCGGCGCTGCAGGTTCTCATGCGCCTCGCCAAACGTGGGCAGCGTGGGCAGCTCGTACACCCGGTCCTGCAGGATGGCCTTGATGACGCGGTGCACCAGCAGGTCGGGGTAACGGCGGATGGGGCTGGTGAAGTGCGTGTAGGCCTCGTAGGCCAGGCCGAAGTGGCCGGCGTTGTCGGGCGTGTAGATGGCCTGCTGCATGGAGCGCAGCAGCATGGTCTGAATCTGCGGCGCGTCGGGCCGATCGGCCACCTGCTCGGCGATCAATGCCAGGTCCTTGGGCGAGGGGCGGTCGCCCAGCCGGTTCGGAATGCCCAGGGCCTTGAGGTAGTCGCGCAGGATCTCGGCCTTCTCCGGCGTGGGGCCCTCGTGCACGCGGTACAGCGCCATCTGGTGGTTGGCCTCGATGAAGTCAGCCGCGCAGACGTTGGCCGCCAGCATGGCCTCTTCGATCAGCTTGTGCGCGTCGTTGCGCGTGCGCGGCTCGATGCGTTCGATGCGGCCGTTCTCGTTGCTGATGATCTGGGTTTCGATGGTCTCGAACTCCATCGCCCCCCGCACGCGCCGCGACCCCGACAGCGCCTTGTACAGGTCGTGCAGGTGCAGCAGGTTGTCCACGCGGGCGGCCCGCTTGGTCGCCTCGGGGCCGCGCGTGTTCTGCAAGATGGCCCACACCTCGTCATACGTGAAGCGCGCATGGCTGTGCATGACGGCCGGGTAGAACTGGTAGGCGTGGATGTCGCCCTTGGCCGTGATCAGCATGTCGCACACCATGCACAGGCGATCCACGTCGGGGTTCAGCGAGCACAGGCCGTTCGAGAGCTTCTCGGGCAGCATGGGCACCACGCGGCGCGGAAAGTACACGCTGGTGGCGCGGTCGAAGGCATCGGTGTCAATGTCGCCACCAGACTTCACATAGTGGCTGACGTCGGCAATCGCCACGAGCAACCGCCAGCCCTTGCCGCGCCCAACCTTGGCCGGCTCGCAGTACACGGCGTCGTCGAAGTCGCGCGCGTCCACGCCGTCGATGGTGACCAGCGGCACGTCCGTCAGGTCGATGCGGCCCCGCTTGTCGGCCGTGCGCACGGTGTCGGGCAGGTCCTGCGTCTCGGCCAGGCAAGGTGCCGAGAACTCGTGCGGGATGCTGAACTTGCGCACGGCGATGTCGATCTCCATGCCGGGGTCGTCGATGTCGCCCAGCACCTCGATCACATGCCCCACGGGCTGGCCGAACAGCGCCGGCGGCTCGGTCAGCTCGACCACGACCACCTGGCCGGTCTCGGCATGGGCCGTGCCGCCGGGCTGGATGATCACGTCCTGCGCGTAGCGCTTGTCTTCGGGGGCCACGAGCCAGATGCCGCTTTCCTTGAGCAACCGACCAATGATGCGGTTGACGGGCCGGGCCACGATCTCGAGCACGTGGCCTTCGGGGCGGCCGCGCCGGTCAACCCGGCCCAGGCTGACCTTGACCACGTCGCGGTGCAGCACCGCACGCATTTCATTGGGGGGGAGATAGATGTCGGGTTGGCCGTCGTTGCGTTGCACGAACCCGTGTCCGTCGCGGTGACCTTGCACCACGCCATCAATTTCTTCTGACAAATTTGTCTTTCTGTGATTTTTCGGGCTAGAATAACAGCTTCCCTGATGCCCAGGTGGCGGAATTGGTAGACGCACTAGTTTCAGGTACTAGCGGGTAACTCCGTGGAGGTTCGAGTCCTCTCCTGGGCACCATCATCAGACCACGCAACCGCAGGTTGCACCGTTTGTCGAAGGTGACTTTGGGTGGTTGGGGAAGCATGTGGGATGCAGGTCATGGAGCCACATCATGCATGAACAATTTGACGTGGGTTTTGGCCTTGGCCGCAAACCCCACAAATCCTGAAATGCCCAGGTGGCGGAATTGGTAGACGCACTAGTTTCAGGTACTAGCGGGTAACTCCGTGGAGGTTCGAGTCCTCTCCTGGGCACCACCATGCTGCGCAACGTGTTGTGGCATTGCGGTGGATTGATCGGTGATTTGACAATTTGATGTGGGGTGGAGTTTCCAGTCCACAAATCCTGAAATGCCCAGGTGGCGGAATTGGTAGACGCACTAGTTTCAGGTACTAGCGGGTAACTCCGTGGAGGTTCGAGTCCTCTCCTGGGCACCAACAGCAGGTTGGTACAGCAAGCAAGGCTTGATCGGTGACGGTCAGGCCTTTTTTGTTGCCTGGGGGAACACCGGTTGCACCCAACCACAGGACGCTGGCGGCCGGGCGGGATTCCCGGCCTGACCAATACGCCACAAGGGCTCGACAATGTCGGCATGACACCCTCGATCCCCGATCGCCTGCCGGTGGACGGCAGCCTGCTGGACCACGGCGTGGTGTGGCCGGCCGACGCCGCCGACGCCCTGCTGCGCAGCCTGCTCACCGCCATCCCGTGGCAGCACGATCAGGTGGTGCTGTACGGCAAAACCATCACCACGGCACGGCAGGTCTGCTGGATGGGCGACGAGGCTTACACCTACCGCTATTCCGGCGACCGCAAGGTCGCGCAGCCCTGGCCGCCCGCCGTGTTGCCGGTCAAGTCCCACATCGAGGCCCTGACCGGCGAGCGCTTCAACAGCTGCCTGGCCAACCTCTACCCCACGGGCCAGCAGGGTGTGAGCTGGCACAGCGACGCCGAGCCCGAGCTGGGCCCCACGCCCACGATCGCCTCCGTCAGCCTGGGCGCGGCGCGGCGCTTTGTGCTGCGCCACCGCGAGCGGGACCTGGAGGTGGAGGTGCTGCTGCGCCATGGCAGCCTCATCGTGATGTGCGGCCAGTCGCAGGCGCGCTGGAAGCACCAGTTGCCCAAGATGGCCCGTGTGCACAGCCCACGCGTGAACCTGACGTTTCGGCAGATCCTGTCCAGTTGACCAAATTTGAGCAGTATCCAGACACCATCGATTCTTCTTAAACGGATGCCGAGGTGTACTCCGTCAGAATCAAAGGCGCACACCCATCACAGCCGCTTGCGCATGTGGACGTGCGGGATGCCCACCTCGTCGTAGGGTTCGCCTTCGGGCTGGTAGCCCGCCCGCGCATAAAAGCCCTGCGCACCGACCTGCGCCGACAGCAGCACCGCGGTGTCGCCGCGTGCACGCGCCGCCGCCTCCAGCGCCTGCAACACCTGCTCGCCCAAGCCCAGGCCCCGCAAGGGCTTGAGCACCGCCATGCGGCCCAGCTTGGCCACGCCGTGTTCCGCCGGCAACAGACGCCCCGTGGCCACGGCCTGGCCCAGGCCGTTGCGGGCCACGGCGTGCAGGCAGTGGGCATCGGCGGCGTCCCACTCCTCGTGCTCGGGCACGCCCTGCTCGTCGACGAACACGGTGCGGCGCAGCGGCGCGGCATCCGCCTCCAGCTCGGCCCAGCTGCCCGTGGTGACTTCGGTCATGGCGCCGCCCTGTGCGTGACGCTCGAGCATGGCGCGGAAGGCATCGGGAATGCGGGCAGGCACCTTGGTCCGCACATCGGCGAACACATACAGCAGCTCGGCCGTGGCGATCAAGCGGCCCGCCACAAACAGCGCCCCGTCGATCACCATGGAGCTGTTGCCCAGGCGGCCGGTGCGCACGCAGATGTCGAGCAGGTCATCCATCTGGGCCGATGCGAGGTAATCCACCGTGGCCTTGCGCACGAAGAATTCGCCGCCCATGCGGGCCATGCCCGAGGCGTAGGGCAAGGCCATGTCGCGCCACCACTCGCCCACGGCCACGTCGAAGAAGTTCAGGTAATGGCCGTTGAACACCACGCCCTGCATGTCGAGTTCGGACCAGCGCACGCGCATGCGGTGGTGAAGGCGAAAATCGGCGGGCTGGGGCAAGGCGGTCATGGGACACTCACAGGGTTGAGACAGGGGCGATTGTCAGGCCTGCCGCGCATCCGGCAAGCTGGCGCATGACACCCTTTGCACACTGGCAGTATCCAGCCTTTGCCGTTTTTAAATGAACGAGGGTGGCCAGATACTGCCATTTTTTGACCTGCCGGCGTTCGCCCCGCAGGCCAACGCGCTTGAGGACATCCGCCACCATGACGCTCACCATCCCCGTGTTCCGCAGTTTCGACCAGGCCAAGGTCGAGGAGTTCTACCTCGGCTTCCTGGGCTTTGCGCAAGACTGGACGCACCGCTTTGACGCGAACGCGCCGCTGTACCAGCAGCTCAGCCTGCAGCACCCGACGCACCCCGAGCTCCGCTGTGTGCTGCACCTGTCCGAACACCACGGCGACGCCTGTCCCGGAGCCGCCGTGCGCATCGCCTGGGCCGACCTGGCCACCTTCCAGCAGCAGCTGCTGGACCAGCAGTACCGCTACGCCCGCCCTGGGCTGGAGACCACGCCCTGGGGCATGCGCGAGGTGCGGCTGGCCGATCCGTTCGGCAATCGCCTGGTGTTTGCCGAGGACCTGCCCGAGGGCGCATGACGGCTGGCCTGGGGCCGGACCACGGATTCCGATGGCGGCAGCGGCGGTCAGCCGACAGATCGACGCGGTCATGACCTTGCCACCGCTGCCCGCCTGCGCGGCCGGACTTCAGCCACGACCGGGCTTTGCCTTCTGCCCAGGTCCCACGCTGGGGAAAAGCGACGAGTTGGTTCAATTTTCAGCAGTATCAGCCCATCGCCGTTTATGTTGAATCGATCATGGCTCCATACTGCATGAGATTTTGATGACACCTGCACGGCCGTGCTGCGCGTGGCGCCATGGCGCCCAGGCACATCAGGTGAACCCCACGGCACCCAGCCACCACGGCGCCAAGCCCGGGCCCGAATCGCGGTCCAACAAGGCGCCGGCCGCAACCGTCACGGGCACCGTCGAGCCCGGCACTCAGGCACTCAGGACGTCGCCGGACTCGGCGGGCGCCTTCGCGATGGCCAGCGCCTTGGCCACGCTGGCGCCCAGCAGCAGGATGGCGAACGAGAAGTACATCCACATCAGCAGCACGACGAGCGAGCCCGCCGCGCCATAGGCCGACACCATGGCGGCGCCCGAGAGGTAGGCCGCCATCAGGCTTTTGCCGACGGTGAACAGCAGCGCCGCGAAGGCCGCCCCGGCCCACAAAAAGCGCGTCGAGGGCTTGCTGCCGTCGCAAATGCGCATCAGGCCAAAGAACAGGGCCACCACCAGCGCAAACGACACCCCCTCGTTCACCCAGCGCCACAGGCTGGCCAGGGGCAGGTACTGGTTCAACCAGTTGGCCATGATGGACAGCACGGCCGACACCACCAGCGACACGACCAGCAGCAGGCCCAGCACCATGAGGTAGCCCACCCCACGGGCCCGCACCACGGCGATGTGCCACCAGGGTTTGGCTTCGGCACGAGCGCCCCAGATGGTCTTCAGCCCATCCTGCAGGGCCACGAACACGCCGCTGGCGCCCGACAGCAGCACCACGAAGGCGATGACCGAGGCGACGATGCCCTCGGACGGCGTGGTCGCGCTGCGCGTGGCCTGCAGCAGCAGCTCGGCGGCACGCGGCCCCATGATGTCGGTCACGTGGGCGATGAGCTGGTCTTGCACCATGGCCTTGTCCAGCCACCAGCCCAGGCCGGCCACCACCACCACCATGAGCGGCGCCGCACTCAGCATGGCGTAGAACGACATCGCGGCCGCCATGCGCAGGCCGTCGGCACCCAGCCAGCCCTGCACCGCCTGCACCAGCCAATGCCGGCGCACGCGGCTCACGCCGCCCGCCGCCGTCTCACTCAAACGCGCCACCGTGGAGGGAACGGCCTCAGCCGCGCCGCGCGGACGTTCCGGCGCTGCCAGCGCCGATGTGGAATCCGAAGTCTGCATGGGTCGACTCTAACGCCCGCTTGCCCGCCCGGCCCGTCGGCACCCGTCACAGCCTGTGTAGGACAGGTTTGTCGCCCTGCCCCCTGCAGCCTGACGGGAGCGGCATCGCCCACCTCGTGATCCTGCCGCCTGTTCGGCGGACCACCCGTGCTCAGCGCAAGCCGCCGACGTAGCGGCCACGCCGCAAGGGCATGGGCGCGTCGGGCGGCGCCGGTGTGGCCGTGCTGTCCGCCCAGCCGCTGGGCAGCACGGTCTGGGGCCCTGTCGGCCATTCTGACGCCGGGCCGCGGCTGTCGCGAAATGGCCGCGTCTCGGGTGGCCGGGTGTCTGCCGGTCGCGTGTCTGCCGGCCGCGTGTCTGCGGGCCGCGCCTCGGGAATCCGCGTCTCGGCCGGCCGCGTGTCGCGTGCCTGCGGCGCCAGGCTGTCGGACCACGCACCGGCCTCGGCGCGCTGGCCCGGTCGGCGCGCGGGCCGTAAGCTGGTCATGGCCGCGCCGAAGCGCAAGGCCAGGCTGCCCAGCTCCTGGTCCATGTGCTCGTGGGCATGCGCCAGCGCCAGGTCGACCATGGCCAGCCCATACTCCCGGTTGCCGGCCATCCACTCGGTGTCGGTCACGCGCCCGACTTTGCGCCGCAGGGCCACATGCAGGTGAGCGGCCATGGCCAAACGTTCGCTGTCATTCATGTCATCTCCTGCCGGATCCAGGCACCGGATCCGTTCCATCCACAGGCCGCCTGCGGGTCGCGCCGCCGCCTTGCGGGCAGCGGCAGCGCGGGGCAGACGCGCTGGGGCACCGGGTGGGCCTCAGTGCTGCCGTTCCAGGTGCACCCCCAGGTCCAGACCATGCGCCTCCACCTCAGGCGCCACCCGCCAGCGCGTCACCAGCCGGATGCCCAGCATGATGAGCGCCGTCGCCACCGCGCTGTAGCCCGCCACCGCCAGCACGGCGATGGCCTGGTTCAGCAAGCTGGCCGCCTGGCCCGAGATGGCCGGCACCGCAAAGCACGCCGTCAGCAGCGAACCCACCAGGCCGCCCACGCCATGCACGCCGAACACGTCCAGCGAATCGTCCACACCGAGCAGGCGCTTGAGCCAGGTCGCGCCCCAAAAGCACACCACGCCCGCCACCAGGCCAATCCACAGGCCACCGCTGACCTGCACAAAGCCCGCCGCCGGCGTGACGGCCACCAGGCCGCCCACCATGCCCGACACCAGGCCCAGCAAGGTCGGCGCACCACGCACCAGCCATTCCACCAGCAGCCAGGCCAGCCCGCCCGCAGCGGCCGCCACCAGGGTCACCAGCAGGGCCAGCGCAGCGCGTCCGTCCGCCGTCAGCGCCGACCCCGCGTTGAAGCCGAACCAGCCGATCACCAGCAGCGCGCCGCCCATGGCCGTCCAGCCCAGGCTGTGGGGCTCGAACGGCTCCTGGCCAAACCCGCGCCGCGGCCCCAGCAGGGCCGCCACCACCAGCGCCGCCACACCCGCGTTGACGTGCACCACGGCGCCGCCCGCGAAATCGAGTGCCCCCATCTTGTGCAGCCAGCCCGTGGGCGCCCAAACCCAGTGCGCGACCGGCGCGTAGACCAGCACGCTCCAGAGCGCCGCGAACACCAGCAGCACCCCAAAGCGCATGCGCTCCACCACCGCCCCCACCACCAGGGCCGTGGTCAAGATGGCGAAGCTGAGCTGAAACATGGCGAACAGCGCCTCGGGCAGGTGCGGCGCCAGCGGACTCACGGTCAAGTGCTCGCGCACCAGGTCGTAGTCAAACGCGGCGAAACCCGCGCGGCCCAGACCGCCCAGCCACGACGAGCCGCCGCCAAACGCGAGCGAATAGCCCAGCGCAAACCAGGTCAGGGTGACCACGCAGGCAATGGCCAGCACCGAGCACAGCGTGTTGACGACGTTCTTGCGCCGCACCAGCCCCGCGTAGAACAGGGCCAGGCCCGGCAGCGTCATCAGCAACACCAACGCCGTGGCCACCAACATCCAGGCCGTGTCGGCCTTGTCGATGGCCGAAAAAAGCACCCCATCCATGCCGCATCCTTGTGCTTATCCTCAAATGATTACTTTTTGATGCAGGTTCCGTGCCAACTGCGGCAGCGGGCGCAGGCCCGCCGATGTGCGGGCACCCCACCCTAAAATGGCCGGCTTTGGGCAAGCGGTGCCACGCCGACACCCGGCGCGCGGCGAGCCGCGCCCGGATCCCGTCGCTTTTTCTGGAGCCAGCATGGACTTTCTGAACATCATCAAAAAGCAATTGATCGAGGTCATCGAATGGACCGATGACTCGCGCGACACGCTGTCGTACCGCTGGCCCGACGACGACAAGGAAATCAAGAACGGTGCCCAGCTCATCGTGCGCGAATCGCAGCAGGTGCAGTTCGTCGCGGCCGGCCAGTACGCCGACCTGTTCAACCCCGGCAAGCACACGCTGTCGACCGAGAACATCCCCATCCTGTCCACCATCCTGGGCTGGAAATACGGCTTCCAGTCGCCGTTCAAGTGCGACGTCTACTACCTGAACACGCGCCTGTTCACGGGCAACAAATGGGGCACCTCCAACCCCGTGATGATGCGCGACCAAGACTTCGGCGTGGTGCGCATCCGCGCCTTCGGCACCTACGACTTCCGCATCGTCGATGCGCCGCTGTTCCTGAAGGAAGTGGCCGGCACCGACCAGAACTTCCGCCTTGACGAGTTCAACGACACCATGCGCTCGCGCATCGTCAGCGTCTTCACCGAGGCGCTGGCCAAGGCCCACGTGCCCGTGCTCGACGTGGCCACGCGCTACAGCGAGATGGGCGACGCCCTGCTGCAGATCATCAACCCCAGCGTGCGCGAGAAGTACGGCCTGGAGATCACCAGCTTCATCCTCGAGAACGTGTCGGTGCCGCCCGAGGTCGAGCAGGCCATCGACAAGCGCGCCTCCATGGGCGCCATCGGCAACCTCAACGACTACGTCAAGTACCAGATGGGCCAGGCCATGACGGCCGGTGGCGATGCCAGCGCCACCGCCACCCTGCCCGCCACCATGGCCATGGGCTTCGGCATGGCGCAGGAGATGATGAAAAGCATGCAGCAAGGCGCAGGCGGCCCGGGGGCCGCTGCGGCGGGTGACCCGTTCTCGCCGGCGGCCGCGCAGGCGGCGCGGGCCGGTGCCGTCGCCGGCAGCGCCGGGGGTCTGCAGGTGCTGACGCCCGAACAGGCGGCCGAGGTGCTGTCCGTCGCACCGCAGGACGTGATCGCCGCCATCGAGGCCGGCGAACTCAAGGCGCGCAAGATCGGCACGGCCTGGCGCATCTCGCAGGCGGCACTGGACGAGTACCTGCGCGGCGGCTGACGGCCCGCCCCGCACCCTTTCTTCCTTGGCAGTATGCAACCCTTCTCGTTGATTGGTCAACGGGAAGAACCTCATACTCCCTGACCATCGAACCGCTTCGCTCGCCGCGTACCGCCTGCCGTGAACACCAGCCCTGCCCGCTTCGAACCCGTCACCCCCAAGGTGGTGGGCAAGCACCCCTGCCCCGAATGCGGCGCCGACCTGCAATGGAACGCCAAGGCGCAAAGCCTGCGCTGCCCCTATTGCGGCACCGTGGTGCCCTGGAGCGACGAGCAGCGGCAGGCGCTGGACGCGTCCGTGGTCGAGCAGGACCTGGAAACCGCCCTGCGCAACCCGCCCCAGGGACGCGGCTGGGGCGATGCGCGGCGCGAGGTGCAGTGCCAGAGCTGCAAGGCCATCTCCGTGTTCGTCGACGGCCGCGTGGCACAGCGCTGCGACTTCTGCGGCTCGCCCGCCATCGTCGCGCACGAGGAGCGCAACGACGCCATCACGCCACAGTCCATCCTGCCGTTCAAGCTCAGCGACGGCCAGGTGCGCGACACCGTGCGGCGCTGGTACGGCTCGCGCTGGTTCGCCCCCAACGCCCTCAAGCGCCTGGCGCTGACCGACACGCTGCACGGCGTCTACCTGCCCTACTGGACCTTCGACGCCCACGTGCAGGCCAGCTGGACCGCCGACGCCGGCCACTACTACTACACCACCGAAACCTACCGCGACAGCAACGGCAACACCCAGACGCGCCAGGTGCAGCACGTGCGCTGGACGCCGGCCGCGGGCCAGCTCGCGCACTTTTTCGACGACACCCTGGTGCCCGGCACCCAGGGCGTGGCGCTCAAGCTGCTGCGCGCCGTCGAGCCGTTTCCCACCACCTCCGACCTCCAGCCCTACAGCCCCGAGTTCGTGCGCGGCTGGACCGTGGAGCGCTACCAGGTCGACCTGGCCCAGGCCGCCCGGCTCGGCCAGCAAGAGATGGAAGATGCCACGCGCGCCCTGTGCGCCCAGGACGTGCCAGGCGACACCCACCGCAACCTGGTGGTGCACAGTACCTTCCGGGGCCGCACCTTCAAGCACATCCTGGTGCCCATCTGGCTGGTGGGCTACACCTACGGCAGCCGACAGTTCCAGGTCGTGGTCAACGGCTACACCGGCACCATCGCCGGCGACCGGCCCTACAGCTGGGTGAAGATCACCCTGGCCGTGATCGCGGCGCTCATCGTGGCGATGGTGCTGTTCTCGGTCTACGGCGCGCAGCGCTGAAGCGATCCGCCGAGCGGGCGCGAGCGCATGGCAAGCCCGCTACATCGGTCCGCCTGGTAAGCCGCACGCCGAGGTCCGCGCTGGTTCACAAGGCCGATGAATCCGGGGCCGCCTTGAAGCTGGCTGGCCAAGCAGGCTGACATCCCCTGCATCTCATGGTCCGGCTGAACGGGATGCCGAGATTGCCGCCCCTCAGGGCGGACATTCGGCTCGCGGATCCGGCCGTCGTTGGCAATGTCGATCTGCAGCGCTCTACGCCGCCATCGACAGGACCTGAACACCAGCGCGCCCCGGTGTGCGCCTTGGGTCCTGCGGCCGCAACCGCTGTCCCAGCACGAAGTGACAGCCAACGCCCCCGCCAGCGAGCCCGGTGCACGTCGAACCCGCCGGTCCCGCTCAGTCGCTCACCTTCCGTAGGCAGGCATGCTTATCCCTTTGAGCAGTATGAATGCATTTGCGATCATCTTGAATCGGCCACTGCCTCATACCCCCATTTGAACGACCAAACTCACCAACCAGCCAACTCCTCGCCACCGGCCGGCCAAGGCCTGCGCCACAATGCGCGCATGACCATGACCGTGCCGGCTTCCGCCTCCCTGATCCAGCCCCTGCCCGACGGCCCCCTTGATGTGGTGGGCGACATCCACGGCGAATGGGACGCCTTCCAACAGCTGATGCAGCACCTGGGCTACGACGCCCAGGGCCGCCACCCCCAAGGGCGCAAGCTCATCTTCGTGGGCGACCTCTGCGACCGCGGCCCCGACAGTCCGGCCGTCATCGAACGCGTGGCCGACTGGGTCGCCGCAGGCCGGGCCTGGGTCACCATCGGCAACCACGAGATCAACCTGCTCGCGAACGACGCCAAGGACGGCTCGGCCTGGTTCTTCGATGCCCGCATCGCCTCGGACCGCGACCGCTACGAGCCCTATGCCCGCGCCACCGACGCCGGCCAGCGTCAGGCCATCCGCGACTTCTTCGCCAGCCTGCCCGTGGCCCTGGAGCGCGACGACCTGCGCGTGGTGCACGCCGCCTGGTCCGAGCCCCAGATCCAGGCCGTGCGCGCCTTGCCGCTGGGCCAGGTGGGCCAGTACTGGAACCAGTACGAAGAAGAAACCAACCGCGAAGCGCGCCAGGGCAGCCTGGCCACGCGCATGCTGCAGGAAAGCCGCGACTGGCCGCACAGCCTGGAAGACGGCGCACACCCGCCCCCGTTCCTGCCCGCGCACGCCGACAAGGAGCTGTCCAAGGCCATGCACAACCCGATCAAGGTGCTGATCACGGGCGTGGAACGGCGGGGCTCCGTCCCCTTCTTCGCCGGCAACAAATGGCGCTTCGTCGAGCGCGTGTCGTGGTGGGACGGCTACGACCAGCCCACGCCGGTCATCGTCGGCCACTACTGGCGACGCGACCCCGGCGTCAGCCGGGGCCCGGCCCACAAGGGCGACCTGCACATGTTCGAGCAGATCCCCACCCACGCTTGGCACGGCCTGCGCCACAACGTGTTCTGCGTCGACTACTCGGTGGGCGGCCGCTGGATCAGCCGCCGCAACGGCCAGCCGCCCATCGGGGCGTTTCGCCTGGCCGCCATGCGCTGGCCCGAACGCGAACTCGTGTTCGACGACGGCGAGCGCGTGCCCAGCACGGCCTTCGGCGCTTGAGCCCGCGCCGCGGCCGAGGCGGCGCCACCCGGGCGGCCATGGGGTCGCCGGGCGCGCTCCGCTTCAAACCTCGCTCAAGGATCGGCGCATGAGTTGCGCCTCGGCGCCATAGCTGCGCAGCTTGCGGGCCAGCTCGGCACTGTCGGGCGCCACGCCGGCAAAGCCCTGCGCCTGCCAGAACGGCACCGAACCCTGGATGGCGATCAAGGCGGCGGTGCGCAGCCCCCTGGCCTGGCCGGCGGCCAGCACCTCGCGCACCAAGCGCCTGGCCAGCCCCGAGCCGCGCGCCTGCGGCTGCAGCGCCAGGTCGTGCAGGTAGAGCGTGTCGGCCTGGGGCGCGGTGCCCAGCGGGGAATCGGGGCCTGAGCCAGCACCGGGACCGGGACCGGGACCGCGTTCAGATTCGGGGATGGCGTTGAGCGCCGGCAGCTCGGGCCAGCGAATCGGCAAGGCGATCAGGTAGGCGGCCAAGGCAGCAGGCGTGCCGCACGAGTCGGCCAGCTGCCGCGCGGGTCCCGTGGGGTCTGCCGGCTGGCCCCACCAGGCCACGCGTGACAGGCCGGCGCCGGCGCTGCGCTTGGCGTCCATGGCCGCCAGCGATTCGGGCGCGATCGCGTGGTAGCAGGCGGCCTGAATCTGCATCACTTGGTCCATGTGCGCCGCCTCCATCGGGGCGCAGACCAGAAGGGTGTGGTCCCACGTCATCACGGTGTCCATTCCACTGTCAACTTCCAATTTCCAACTTCCAACTTCCAACTTCCAACTTCCGGTATCGGCATCGGCATCGGCATCGGCATCGGCATCGGCATCGGCATCGGCATCGACATCGACATCGACATCGACATCGACATCGACATCGACATCGACATCGACATCGACATCGACATCGACATCGACAGTATGCAGCCATTCCCGTTTCATCCTGAACGGCAACGGCCTCATACTCACTTCAGCCGTGTCAACACGTCGCTGAGCTCCGGCATCATGCGGGCCCCCGCGCCGCTGGCCACGGCCTGCGCCAGTGTCTGCGACACGGCATCGGCGATGCGGTGCCAGGCGTCTCCCTCGCTGGCCATGCGGGTGTAGTACGCCAGGTCCTTGGCGGCATTCGCGATGGCAAAGCGCAGGCCATCCGTGTCGCCATCGATCAGGTAGGGCCGCATGCGGTCCAGCGGCACGCCGGCGGCGCCGCCCTGCTGCAGCACGTCCAGCAGCACGCGCGTGTCCACCCCGGCCTGGCCGGCGCAGGCGGCGGCTTCGGCCAGCAGGGCCAGGCTGCCCAGCGACACGTAGTTGTGCAGCAGCTTCATGGCGTGGCCCGAGCCCACGGCGCCCGTGGCGGTGATGGTTTCGGCAAAGCAGCGCAGCAGCGGCATGCAGCGCGCCACGGTCGCGGCGTCGCCGCCCACCAGCAGGTTCAACCGGCCCTCGGCCGCTTCGCGGGGCGTGCGCGTCATGGCGGCGTCGATGAAGTGCGCGCCGACGGCGGCCACGGCGTCGGCCATGCGGCGCGTGCTCTCGGGCATGGCGGTCGAACAGTCGATGACGACAGCGCCCGGCGCCAAGGCGGCCACGGCGCCTTGGTCCCCCAGCAACACGGCCTCGACCTGCGGCGAGCCGGTCACGCACAGCAGCACGACCTCGGCCCCGCGCGCGACCTCGGCCGGCGTGTGCGCACACCGCGCGCCCGCCGCGATCAGGTCTTCGACGGGCTGGTTGCCCGGGTGCGCCAGCAGGGTCAGCGCATGGCCATGGCGCAACAGGTTGCGGGCAATGCCATGCCCCATCAGGCCGATGCCCATCATGCCGATTCGGGTGGGGTGCTTCACGGTGCGCTCCAGGGTTGCGGGGAACGCTCAAGGGTACTGGACCTCGGGCGGCATCGGCCGCACGCTCAGGATCAGGTTGCTCTCCTCGCGCACCAGCGCCACGTCCACGCGGTGGCCGATGATCTTCCGAGTCGCCGCCTGGGCGACCGTCCATGCGGGCGAGGCGAATGTCTTCGTCAGTCGCGAAGCCATGGTGACCACCGCCCTGCCAGCCACCATCGCCGCGCGTGGCCTGGCTGTGCTTGAGCACGTTGGTCAGGGCCGGCTTGCGGCGCGCAGCCGCTGCGCCGTTCAGGTGGCTGGGTGCGGGCTTGCCACCGCGTTCAGGGCCGGGCTCGGCGCTCTTGGAACAAGACCGTCTTCGGCCAGCGGTGTGTCGCGTGTCAGGCCCGCAGCTTGCATGGAGACGCGCCAGGCTGGGCATGCCGCCCTCTGATCGGGCTCACCGGGACAGGGCTCGCCCTCGACGGACGACAGGCTCTTCTCGAAGGCGATCTGATGATGCTGCTGGTCCATGCGTCGGTCCACTCATCGCATGTAACGCGCAGTATCCTGCCAATCCTGTTATGAATACAACGGGAATTCGGCCATACTCATCGAATTCCTCGCACGACACACGTTCAGCCCTGGGCCTGCTTCTTCGCCTGCGCCAGGCGCCTGAGGGTGTCGCCATGCACCTCGCGCATGCCCCGGTGCCAACGCGCCATGACCTGATCCAGCTCGTCCTGCAACGACTGTGCCAACGCCGTCTCACCGTGCGTCAACGCCCAGATGGCGTATTCGGCCGTGGCGTCGAAGCCGCCGAACCGCGAGCGCACAGCCTCGAACTGCGCCCGCGCGGCGGCCTGATCGCCGCCCGCGGCCAGCGCGCGGGCCCGCAGCAGCTGGGTTTCCTGCGGCCGGAAATCGGCGTTCTGCGCCGCCATGAAGTCCAGGTGCGACAGCGTCTGTGCGGCGTGGCCGGCCGCCAGGTTGGCCCGCGCGGCGTTGAAGCGCATCTCCAGGTCGCTGGCGAACGGGCCGTTCAGGCAGGCTTCGTAACTGCGCACGGCCTCGTCGGTCTGGCCGGCCTCGAGCTGGGCCGCCGCCAGGCGCATCTGGTTCTGCGCCGTGGGCGCATAGCGGTGCGCCTCGGCCGCCTCGCGCAGCTCACGCGTCGGGTCCAGCACCTTGACGGCCGATTTCACGGCCTTGCCGGCGTGGCGCTGCAAGCGGGAACTGGGCAGGAACACCGCCACGAAATAGGCCACGCTGCCCAGGCCCGGAAAAGCAAACAGGATGAACAGCCAGTACATGGCCTGCCCGGTTCTGACCGCGTGCACCGCAAAGAACAAGGCCACCACCACATGGATGCCAATGCCGAAGAACGCCATGCTGGTCTTTCTCGTTGGAGGGTTGAAGGGCGATTAAACCGCATCGGCCGGGCATGGCCGGCGGTTCGGGGCCTGATTCGCGCAGGTCGGGCGTCTGCGCGATCGCGGGCGCGGCCGCGCTGCTTCCACCGCCTTGACGGTTGACCCGCCAAGCATGCCCTCGCAGACCAGACGGACCGGTGCACACACTGCCGGCTGCCCTTGGCGCGGCCTCAGACCGCGCAGCGCCAGGCCATGGGGGCACCAAGTCAGCGTGGCGCCGACCCCGCTGACGTCGCCCCAGGAAAGAACCCCTGCTGCAAGGAGCCGGGCAGCCTGCGCACCAGGCGGGTCAACCCACCCGCCACACCGGCTGCTGGCCAACGCGAGTCGCGCAGCCTCAGCGCCTGGTCCTGCGGCACACCACCGCCCCGGCCATGCCCAAAGCCAAGGCGACCAGCGCCCCCAGGCCCACGGCGGGCACGGGAGCCACGCTGGGCTGAACGGGTGCAGCCACCGGGGTGATGCGCACCCAGCCATCGGCACCGTTCGCGGCGAGCACGTTGTCCGCCAGCGGAAACTCCACCAGGGTGCCTGGATCGACCAGCGCACCCGGTGCCCCCACAGTGATCTGGGCGTTGGTGATCGGGTAGGCGGCAGATGCTGCGTGGTAGCACGAACCGCCACCGGTGGCGCTGGTGGGCTTGGTCGCGTGCAACCACCACCAATTGCTGCCATCCGAGACCAACCCGGCTCCCGATGCCCCGCCCTGACCCGCCTGGTTCAGGTAGCCACCGCCACCGCCCGCCCCCGTCGCGATGGTGGTGCCACCCCCGATTGAGCCATCGGTCGACGGGAAGCCCGGCTCCCCATCCGCCGGCGTGCTGCAGTCCGCCACGTTGTCCAGGTTCAAGGGGGCAGCCAGGCCCGACGTGCCCACGTCTCGAATGGACTGGCCATAGGCCGCGCTGCTGCCACCGCCGCCACCGCCCGCACGCAGGTAGAAGCGGCCCGCCAGGGTCACAGCCGACGCACCGCCACCCCCGCCTGCGGTGTAGACCGGCGTGATGGGCGGGGTGTTGCCGATGGTGCCATCGGCGCTGCGCCCGCCGCTGCCTGCGCCCATACCGCCCAGGCCGCCCTCCAGGGGCGTAGCCGCAGACTGGTCATCTTCGCCGGCGCCGCCACCAGCGGCCACGGTGATGCTCACGACATCGCCGGGCGTGACGGCCACACGGGCCGTCACCTGCGCAGCGTCGCCCCCGCTGCCGCCGGGAAACGTGCCATCGAACCCCGGGATGCCAATGGCCATGCGCACCCCCGTGCCACTGCCACCCCCACCGCCAGACAAGGTCACGTCCAGCGCCTGTACGCCCGTCGGCACGGTGTAGCTGTGGACACCGGGGGTGGTGAATTCCGCAGTCTGGGCCTGCGCGACCATGCCGGTCAACGTCATCAGCACCCCCAGGGTCACGCGGGTCAAGGGTTGGGAAGGGAACAAGCGGGTCGGTGGAAATGGGTTGGACATGCGAACTCCAGATGCCTGATGCACATCGATCGGGCGGGCTGCAATTTAAGCATTTTGTAGGCCAGTGCCAACACAGCTCGCGCGCCCCGCTTGGGCAAGGCGTCTACTGCACCCTCATCAAGCTTGGTTGATGTTCCAGGTGACGTCCGATGCCTGCATGCCGCAACAACGGCCAGGCGACCCAGGCAATCAACGACAATGCGGGCCCGCCTGTCACACCACTTGCCATGGACGCCGCCACGATCACGCACAGCATCCAGCTGTCGATTGCCCCTGTGTTCTTCCTCACCGCCGTGTCCGGCATGGTGGGGGCGGTGGCCCAGCGCCTGGCCCGCATCATCGACCGGGCGCGCGTGGTCGAGGCCAGCATCCCGCAGCACGACGACCCCGTCCACACGGCACGCTGCGTGCGCGAGCTGGCCTTCCTGCGGCGCCGGGGCCATGTCGCCAACGTGTCGATCGGTCTGCTCACCTTGTGCGGCTTCCTCATCGGGCTGACCATCGCCTTCCTGTTCCTGGCCGAGTTCTGGCACGTGGGCGGCCCGCACCTCGTGGTGGGCAGCTTTCTGGGCGGTGTGGTGTCGTTTCTCGCAGCGCTCGCCTGTTTCTTGTGGGAAACGGTGCTGGCCACGCAGATCCTGAAATTCGACGTGCTGGCGGCGGTCGACGAACTCGAGGCCGCGCCCCGCCGTTGAGGGCGGTTCCGCGCCGCTCAGAGGCCAGCACCGGGTGTCGTTTGACCAGTGCAAGCAGCAGCCGCTGACGTGGTCGCTGAGGTGTCCGGGTTCGCAACCTGACCACCAGACCAGTCCCTGTGGCTTGTGCCTCGAACGCGTCGGCTGGGCCGCTGAGCGCGCGCCACGTCGCGAACGGCCATGAAAAAAGCCGCCAGCGTTCGCACGCGGCGGCTTGTTCAGCGCAACCCGGGGCGGGTTGCAGCGTGTGAGGCTTACTTGCTCACAGCGTCGCTGGCGGCTTGCACAGCAGCCGAAGCGGCGTCAGCAGCAGCATTGGCGGCCGAGTTGGCAGCGTCAGCAGCGGACGAAGCAGCGTCGCCCACGGCGGTGGCAGCAGCCGAACCAGCGCTGGCGGCGGCATCCACGGCAGCCGAAGCGGCTTCGGTGGCGCTGTTTGCAGCATCAGCAGCAGCCGAAGCAGCCGAATCAGCAGCAGCGGCTGCGGGCGTTTCGGTGGTTGCGGGAGCTTCTTCTTTTTTGCTGCAGCCAACGATGGCGATCGAAGCAAACAGAGCCAACAGGAGCGACTTATTCATTTCCCAATTCCTTTTTCAAAGCAATTCGTTGTACCCAAGCAAGCCAACGTGGCCCTCACTACACGGACCTGCCTGCCTTGCAAACCGAATTATAGGGATTGCCCTAGCGCCCCTGGGACGCGTGCGTGAACGAAACGCAACAAGCAGCTACAGCCCCAAAATATTCACGGCGAATCCTGGGCGGCTGCGCTGCCTCAGCAAGTCCAATTTTGACGACAGCTCTGCCCGAAATCGCTGGTTTTCACTGCCGATGCAGGCGAAACCCTCTGCGTCCTGTACCTGGAGCGCCCATTCCGGGGTCCAGATCATGCCTTGGGGCAGCTCGCGGTCGGTCGTTGCAACCACACAACATTCCACGATGTGTGACCAGGTCTTGCGCCAGGTCACAAAGCGTGCGTGCCGCGCCTGCACGGCATCAAAGCGGTGCGCCAGCAAGACGACCTCGCGGCCTCGCCGGCTCCACGCCATCAGGTCGGCCACCAACTGGGATTCACCCAATGGCCAAGCCTCGAAATCCGGATCGCACAGCACGAGGCGCGGCCACTCGCGCTGCACAGCCTGCGCCATCACCTGGCGCACCAGCGCCTGAAAGCTGGCCACACCGCGCTGCAGCCCGATGGGCAGCCCTGTCGCCCCGGTGGCAGGCGCCAGCTGCACCTGCGCTGCTGGTTCCGGTGCCTTGCGGATGGCGCCGGGCGGCCAGGGGTCGCCCAGGCCAGGGGCGCCCGCCGCACCCGGCGATATCAGCCCATCCGGCGACGCTTCATTCGGTATCTCGGACATGCAACCACCCCATGTCAAGCCATTCGGCCATCACCGCCTGCGCGCCTTCGCTCAAGGCGGCGGCATCCCGGACACCAAGGTGGCGGGTGTCGGCCAAACGGCGCAGCAGGCGACCATCGCGACCGCCGACGACAAAGGCCTCGCCATTGACGAACACGTGGCGATGGTCGTGCAGCATGCGGGTCCGCCGGTCCAGTGCCAAGCCCTGCCCCGGCTGCCAGCCCAGGTCCGACACGGCGTCGCCGTCAAAGTTCACCGAGGGTTTGAGGTCGGTCAGCACCTCGCCCAGCGCGCGGGCCAGCAGCTGCGGATCGCCGGCCACGCGCTGCAAGGCCTTGGCCGCAAAGTCCAGCATCGCCGGTGGGAGCGCCGCCGGCTCGGCCGCCGGCTGCGCCTTGGGATCGGCATAGCGTCGCGCGCGGTCTTCGTCGTCGGCGGCAAATTCGCCCAGGCGCAGCAGGATTTCCTGCACCAGCTCCACATCGGTGGGGGCGCGAAAGCCCACCGAATAGGTCATGCAATCGGCGCTTTCGGCCACGCCGTCGTGGGCCCACTGGGGCGGCAGGTACAGCATGTCGCCGGGCTCCAGCACCCACTCCTGCTCGGGCTCGAAGTGCTGCAGGATCTTCAGCGGCTTGCCGGCCTGCAGCGACAGGTCCTGCTGGTGGCTGATGCGCCAGCGCCGCCGGCCGCTGGCCTGCAGCAGGAACACGTCATAGCTGTCGACGTGCGGGCCGACACCACCGCCCGGGCTGGCGTAGCTGATCATCACGTCGTCCAGGCGCGCATCGCCCACGAACCGGAACTGCTCCAGCAAGGCGCGCACGCCATCGTGGTGCAGGTCCACGCCCTGCACCAGCAGTGTCCAGTCGGGCGCGCTCAGCTTGGGCAGGGCCTGCCGCTTGAAGGGGCCGCGGTGCAGCTGCCAGTCGTCACCGGCCTGGGCCGCTGCCTGGCCTTTGCCCTTGCGCGGTGCGGGGGCCGCCTGCCGCACGATGAGGCGCGACTCCACGTCGGCCTGCGCGGCCAGCTCGAACAGCGCGGTGCGCGACAGCAGGGGCTGCATGTCGGGCACGGCCTGGCGGATCAACAGCGGCTTCTTGTGCCAATGGCGGCGCATGAAGGTGGCAGGCGAAAGGCCGCCCAGCAGGGGCGTGGGTGCGTCAAAATGCATGTCAAACCGAGAATGAGGGGTATGCCATGGCTGTCGTTGTTGCTGAAACGGCATCTGCAAGATACCCCTTCACATCCTGTCATCGGCAGCGCAGGTCGAAGGCTGGCACTCTAGCCCATCTGCCCCAGTCGACGGGCGGTGTGAACTGGGCTTGCCTTCTCCAGGCATCAAAAAGCATATTTCTATAATCTTTTTATCAAAAAAGCGTATATTAATGATCTCAAACAGCTCTAGCCCACCATGACCGACGCCCTGATCGACACCCTGGCCCACACCCGCAAAGCCCTCAAGCTGACCCAGGCCGAACTGGCCCAGGCCGCCGGCCTGTCGCGCATGGCGGTGCAGCGCACCGAAACCGGCGAGGTCGATCCGCGCCACTCCACCCTGAGCGAGATGGCACGCGTGCTGGGCCTGGAGCTGCTGGCCGTGCCGCGTGACCTGGTGCCGGCGCTGCAGGCGTTCATCCAGTCGGGCGGCAAGTACCTGGCACAGCCCAGCGGCGCCGACGCCCCGCTCTCGGTCGTCGAGCAGCTGGCCCTTCCTGGCCGGACCCTTCCTGGCCAGTCCCACACCCCGCCCAAGGCCAAACCACCGCGGTGATGCACCGCGCACCCCTTCGCTGAGCCGCTGCCATGTCCACCGCCATCCGCTACCTGCGCCTGTTCCTGCACCAGCCGGCTGCTCGCGGCGGCGGGCGGCGGGCCATCGGTTACCTGTCGCAGTACGGGGACATCCTGCGCGTCTCCTTCGAGGCCGACTACATCGCCGACCCCGAACGGCCAACGGTGTCACTGAGCTACCTCGGCAGCAGCGAAGCAGACACCCAGCGCATCCTGACCTCGGCGCGCGATGCCCGGCTGGTGCGCACCGATGGCCGCTGGCCGGCCTACTTCCAGAACCTGCTGCCCGAAGGCCATAACCGCGACCGCCTGGCCGCCGAACGCGGCTGTTCGCCCGACGACGAGTTCGAGCTGCTGGCCGCGGCCGGCCATGACCTGATGGGCGCGCTCGAGGTCGAGCCCGTCTCGCAGGGCGAAGCCATTCCCGATGTCGTGCGCCACTGGCACACCACGCAGGGGCTGGATGTGCTCGAGCCGGGTTTCGTCGAGTTTCCCGTCGCCGATGCCGCTTCGTTGCCCGGCGTGGTGACCAAGTTCAGCGCGGTGCAGGATGGCCGCCGCTACACCGTGCACCGACGCGGCGCGGCCGGCAGCGTCATCCTCAAGCTGCCCAGCCGCCAGCACCCCGACCTGGTCGCCAACGAGTACGGCTGCTACCGCCTGTGCCAGGCCCTGGGGTTGACCACGGCCGACGCCCGCGTCATCACGCGCGAACAGGCCGAGTTGCCCGAACACGTGCCCTTCCACGACATCCTGGCCGTGCAGCGCTTCGACCACCTGCCCGATGGCTCGCGCGTGCACATGGAAGAGTTCAACCAGGCCCTGGGCTATGCCCCGCGCCACAAATACGGCAAAGGCCTGCACCAGGACTGGCCCACCATGCTGCGCGTGCTCGACGCCCTGAGCCCCCAGCCCGTGGCCGACACGCGCGAGTTTCTGGCGCGCACCGTGGCCGCCCTGCTCATGGGCAACACCGATGCGCACCTGAAGAACTGGGCGCTGGTCTACCCCGATGGCCGCCAGCCGCGCCTGGCCCCGGCGTACGACTGCGTGTGCGTCGCGGCCTTCTTTCCCGGCTCGCCGCCGCAGCAGTACGCGGTCAACAAGGCCATCGACGCGACGATGCGCGCCCTGACCTGGGACGCGCTGAAGGCCTTGATCGAATCGGCTGGCCTGCGGCGCGCGGCGCGCCATGTCGCCTGGTTGAAAGCCCTGGTGCGGCAGGCACAGGCCGACTGGCCCGCGCTGCTGCGCGACACGCCCCCGGCCATGCGCGAGGCGGTGAGCGCGCGCCTGGGCGGCGACGTGCGGCTGGCCACGACGTAGTCCGCGGCCACCTGCGCGCGCCCTTCAGGCGGCACCAGACCCGTCGGGGCCGTTCAGGCGATCCCCGGCAGCGCCTCGAACGGTTGCATCGGTCAGGCCGGCCCTCGTCATCTGCTCAAGCTGGCCCGGATGGACGTGTCATGCGCTCCGTCCCACCACCATGCGGATGACGCTCATCAGTAGACGTTGGGCGGCTCCTGCGCAGACCCCGGCACCGCACGACGTCTGCCACCGATCACCCGGCTGGTGGCTACGCCCGGCCCAGGCCAAGGCACGGCATGCCGTGGCAGCCCTTCGCCGCATCAAAGAATCATGCAGTATCGCGCCATTCCCGATGTCGATTCATCGGCAACAACCTCATACCCCTCACTGCATGAGTTGCGCCCACACCTTGTCCAGCCGCTTGATGCTGACGGGCATGGGCGTGCGCAACTCCTGGGCAAAAAAGCTCACGCGCAGCTCTTCGAGCAGCCAGCGCAACTCCTGCATGCGCGCATCGACCTGGCCCTTGCGCTCGACCAGCAGCCGCGCGTAGCGCTGCTCCTGCGGGCGCAGCTCGGCCAGTTTGGCCGCGTCGCGCGCCGGGTCGGCGCGGTACTTGTCCAGCCGCAGCACGATGGCCTTGAGGTAACGCGGAAAGTGCGCCAGCTGCGGCCACGGCGTGCGGGCCAGAAAGTCCTTGGGCACCAGGCGGGCCAGTTGCTCGGCAGCGTCCTTGGTCGCCTCGGGCGCGTGCTTGGTGTCCTTGATCTTGCGCGCGGCGGCGCTGTATTCGGTGAGGATGGCCGCCGTCTGGCGCGCCACTTCGCCCGCGATCAGGGTCAGGCGGCCCCGCCCGTCCTGCACGCGCTTGGCAAAGCTGGCCGCGTCGGTGGGCAGCGGGTCCAGCACAAAGGCGCGGTCCAGCGCCACGTCGATGATCTGGCGCGCCAGCTCCGGCCCCGTGCCCAGCGGCATGTAGGCCACGCCCATCTTCTGCAGGTCGGGGATGTTTTTTTCCAGGTACTTGACCGCGTCCTTCACCTGCAGCGCGAACAGCCGCCGCAAGCCCAGGCGGTGCTGGGCCGCCGCCACCTCGGGCTCGTCGAACACCTCGAGGGTCACGCCCTCACCCGCTTTCTCGGCATCGACGACGGCCGGAAAACCGATCAGCGTCTGGCCGCGCTTTTTCAGCTCGAGCAACTCGGGCAGCTCGCCAAACGACCAGTCGGTGTAGACCTGCTCGCCCGACACCGCCTGCGCCAGGGCGGCGGAGTAGGCCCCCGCGCTGCCCGGCTGCGCCGGGTCCGCCGCCCCGGAACCGGGCACCGCCCGAGGAGGCTGGCCTTGCTGGCGGCCTTGCGCGGCGGCCGAGGCGTTGCCCGGCTGCGTCTGGCGCGACGGCGCACCCGGGGTCGCCGCGTCCGGCGCGGCCTGCCCGTCCTGACCCGCGACGCGCAGCGCCGCCAGGGCCTGGAAGGCCCCGCGCGCCTGCTTGCCCAGCTCGGCCTTGAGCGCGCCGAGGTTGCGGCCGTGGCCCAACTGGCGCCCGTGCTCGTCCACCACGCGCAGGTTCATGAACAGGTGCGGCGGCACCATGTCGAGCTTGAAGTCGCTGCGCTTCACGTCCAGGCTGGTTTCCTCGCGCACCTGCTTCAACAGCACGTCGGTCAGGCTGCCGTCGCCGAAGCGCTCGGGGGTGCTCAAGCTCGCCGCCAGGCGCGCGGCGCTCTCGGGCAGCGGCACGAAACGGCTGCGCGGGCGCTGCGGCAGGCTTTTGAGCAAGGCCTGGACCTTGTCCTTGAGCATGCCGGGCACCAGCCACTCGCAGCGCGCCTCGCTCACCTGGTTCAGCACGAACAGCGGCACCGTCACCGTCAGGCCATCGCGTGCATGGCCGGGCTCGTGCAGGTAGGTCGCCGTGCAATCGACACCGCCCAGCTTCAGCGTGGCCGGGAAGGCCTGCGAGGTGATGCCCGCGGCCTCATGTCGCATCAGGTCGTCGCGCGAGAAACGCAGCAGCTCGGGGTTGGCCTGGCTGGCCTGGCGCCACCATTTCTCGAAATCGCGCGCATTGCTGATGCCCTCGGGCACCTGCTGGTCGTAGAAGGCATAGATCAGCTGCTCGTCGACGAGCACGTCCTGCCGCCGCGACTTGTGCTCCAGCGACTCGACCTTGGCGATGGCCTTGGCATTGGCCTGCAGGAACGGCAGGCGCCGCTCCCAGCCCTCGGCCCATTCGCCTTCGACCAGGGCCTGGCGGATGAAGATCTGCCGCGCCTCGACCGGGTCGACCTTGCTGTAGGACACCTTGCGGCCGCTGTAGATGACCAGGCCATAGAGCACGGCGCGCTCCAGGCCGATCACGTCGCCGGCCTTCTTCTCCCAGTGGGGCTCGAGCACCTGCTTGCGCAGCAGGTGGGCGCCCACGTCCTCGATCCACTGCGGCTCGATGTTGGCGATGCCGCGCCCGAACAGGCGCGTGGTCTCGACCAGCTCGGCACAGACGATCCAGCGGCCGGGCCGCTTGGACAGGTGCGCCCCCGGGTGGCGGTGGAACTTGATGCCGCGCGCGCCCAGGTAATCGGGCTCGAAGCCCCGCCGCCCCCCGGCCGCCTTGGCGCCGGGTTGGCCATGCGCGCCGCCGGTGGCGCCGTCTTCCATCTTCCAGCCCACGTTGCCCAGCAGGCCGGCCAACATCGACAGGTGCACGGCCTCGTAGCCCGCGGCCTGCGCGTTCATCGCCCAGCGCGCCTCGCGCACCGTGGTCAGCAGCTGGCTGTGGATGTCGCGCCACTCGCGCACGCGACGCACGCTGATGTAGTTCTGGCGCAGCAGGCTCTCGTACTGTCGGTTGGAGAGTTTGTGCGTGCTGGCGTTGGTTTCATCAACGACACCGGCCGGTACCCCTGAACTCTTGGCCTGCTGCAGGGCATGCGCCAGCGCACGCTGCGCCGCCGGCAGGCCTGCGTGGCTGGCCGTGGCGGCCTTGCCCTGCCCGGCGCGGCCGGCGGACGGCCCGGCCACGAGCGGCCCCTGTTCCTGCGCCTGCATCTGCGCACGCGTTGTCGCCGCACGGCCACCGCGCGCATCGTGCAGCCAGGTCCACAGCCGCAGGTAGCCGCTGAACTCGCTTTTCTCGTCGTCGAACTTGGCGTGGGCCTGGTCGGCCTGGGCCTGCTGCTCGATGGGGCGTTCGCGCACGTCCTGCAGGCTCAGCGCCGAGGCGATCACCAGCACCTCGCTCAGCGCGCCACGCGCCTGGGCTTCGACCAGCATGCGACCCACGCGCGGGTCGATGGGCAGGCGCGCCAGCTGGCGTCCGACCTCGGTCAGCTGCAGCTTGTCATCCACGGCGCCCAGCTCGGCCAGCAGCTGGTAGCCATCGGTGATGGCCCGGCTGGACGGCGCCTCGAGGAAGGGGAAGTCCTCCACGCGCCGGTGCTGGTCCACCAGGCGCAAGGCCATCATGCGCAGGATGACCGCCGCCAGCGAAGAGCGCAGGATTTCGGGGTCGGTGAAGCGCGGCCGGCTGTTGAAATCGGCCTCGTCGTAGAGATGGATGGCGATGCCATCGGCCACCCGGCCGCAGCGGCCCGCGCGCTGGTTCACGGCCGCCTGGCTCACCGGCTCGATCAGCAGCTGCTCGACCTTGTTGCGCAGGCTGTAGCGCTTGACGCGGGCCGTGCCGGCGTCGATCACGTAGCGGATGCCGGGCACGGTGAGCGAGGTCTCGGCCACGTTGGTGGCCAGCACGATGCGCGGCACGTGGCTGCTGTCGAACACCCGGTCCTGCTCGGCCTGCGACAGGCGCGCGAACAGCGGCAGCACCTCGGCATTGCGCAAAGTCGGCGAGGCCGACAGGTGCTTGCGCAGGTGGTCGGCGGCCTCGCGGATCTCGCGCTCGCCGGGCAGGAACACCAGGACGTCCCCGCCGGGCCGGCCGCGCCACAGCTCGTCGACGCCGTCGGCGATGGCGCGGTTCAGGTCGTAGTCGCGCGACTCTTCAAACGGCCGCCAGCGGTGCTCGACGGGGTAGGTGCGGCCCGAAACCATCAAGACGGGCGCGGGGATCCATTTGCCCCCACGCTCCCGCGCTTCGCGTCGTTCGCTGCCCTCCGGGGGGGCTGGCCTTGCTCGGGGCGGCCCTTCGCTGTGGCCGTCGCCCTCAGGCTCCCCGGCAGCGCTGGGGTCGCCGTCCTGCGCGGGCACCCACCTGCCGAAATGCTGCGCGAAGCGGTCGGCGTCGATGGTGGCCGAGGTGACGATGACCTTGAGGTCGGGCCGCTTGGGCAGGATCTGCCGCAGGTAGCCCAGCAGGAAGTCGATGTTCAGGCTGCGCTCGTGCGCCTCGTCGATGATGATCGTGTCGTAGGCCTTGAGCAGCGGATCGGTCTGCGTCTCGGCCAACAGGATGCCGTCGGTCATCAGCTTGATGGAGGCGTCCTTGGACAGGGTGTCGTTGAAGCGCACCTTGTAGCCCACGACCTCGCCGAGCGGGGTGTTCAGCTCCTGCGCAATGCGCTTGGCGACCGAGGTGGCGGCGATGCGCCGCGGCTGCGTGTGGCCGATGAGCCGGCCGCGCTCGCCGGGTGCCGCATTGAGCTTGCCGCGCCCCAGGGCCAGCGCCATCTTCGGCAACTGCGTGGTTTTGCCCGAGCCGGTTTCGCCACAGACGATGATGACCTGGTGCCGGTCCAGCGCGGCCATGATGTCGTCGCGGCGCGCAGAAACCGGAAGCGATGCGGGAAAGGTGATGTCAAGCGGCATGGGGGCGGTGATTATCGCAAGCGCCCCGGGGCCGGCGCTCAAGCTTGAAGGAACGTGCTCCGCCCCTAGGCGCAAGCACCCGCGCCGCATCGGGTTTCCCCGGCTCACGTACGCTCGCCGTCCTCCTTCTTCAGAGCCGCTGCGCCCAGCCCCGGGCCACGTCGGCCCGTGCCCGCCGGTTCATGATCTTCTACGCCACCTTCATCGCGCCCGTGCTCGCCTTCTGGCTGTGGGCCCCCGTGCTCAGCCTGTCGTGGCGCGCACGCGCCTGGGCCGTGCTGGCCACCACCTTGCTGGGCCTGCTGCCCGTGGGGCTGATCCTGATCTACCGCCGGGCCTGGTTCAGCGAGGCCGCGGTGGTGCACGCCCAGGTGTTCAGCGGCTGGGTCATGGGCGTGCTGCTGCTCATGGTGCCCCTGCTGCTGCTGCGCGATGTAGGCTGGCTGGGCCTGCGCCTGCTGCGGCGCGAGCGCCCCGTCAACCGTTCGCGCGCCACAGCCTGGCTGCTGACGCTCGCCGGCGTGGTGTCGGCCTGGGGCGTGTACGGCGGCCTGCGCGTGCCCGAAGTGCGCGAGCAAGAGGTCGTGCTGGACCAGCTCCCCGCCGAGCTGGATGGCCTGCGCGTGGCCGTGCTGGCCGACATCCACGCCACGCCCGTCAAGCACGAGCGCCATGTGCAGGCGCTGGTCGACCGCACCAACGCTGCCCGGCCCGACCTCATCGTGCTGCCCGGCGACATGGCCGATGGCGACGCCACGCTGGGGGCGCGGCACGTCGCGCCCCTGGCCCAGCTGCGGGCGCCGCACGGCGTGTGGGCAGCCCCCGGCAACCACGAGTACTACAACGGGTATGACGCCTGGACCGATGTGTTTCAAACGCTGAACCTGACATACCTCGAAAACCAGTCGGTGACCATCGACATCCGGGGCAAGCGCGTGGCGATCTCGGGCGTGGGCGATCCGGCCTATGGCCGCCTGTCAGCCGGCAACCGCAACCCGCTGGTGGCCGAGGGCCTGCCCCCCGACATCGACGCCGTGGTGCAGCAGGCCACGGGCAGCGACCTGCACCTGCTGCTGGCCCACCAGCCCAAGCTGGCGCGCGTGAACGCGGGCAAGGGCCTGTCCGGTGGCCCGCAACAGCAGGTGCGCGCCGAGGCAGCGGCAAACGGCACGACCAGCGCAGCGAGCGGCAAGGCCGTGGACCTGCAGATCTCGGGCCACACCCATGGCGGCCACGTGCTGGGCATGGACCGCTGGCTGGTCGCGCCCGCCAACGACGGCTTCGTGCGCGGGCTGTACCGGGTGGGTGGCATGCAGCTCTTCGTCAGCAACGGCGCGGGCCTGTGGGTGGGCTTTCCGCTGCGCCTGGGCGTGCCCGCCAGCATCGACCTGCTGGTGCTGCGGGCCGGCCGGCCCGCGCGGGTCTGAGGCGTGGGCCTGAAGCACGGGTTTGAGGCGCGCATCCACGCCCTGGCCCGCCTCACCCTGCCCGGCTAGCCGCGGGCGTTCTCGGCGATGGGGGCGAGCACGGCCTCCAGGTCCACAAGGGCGGCCAGGTTGGCCGCCAGGCCGTCGAACACGGCATCCAGGCTGCGCGCGGCCTGGCCAAACAGGGCGTGCAGCACGGCCGCGTCTTCAAACAAGCCGTGCAGGTAGCAGCCCAGCACGGCGCCATCGGCGCTTTGCCAGGCCAGGCCGGGCATGACCTCGCGCGGCGTGGCCTGTGCGGCCATGGCCGGGTGCCACGCGGTTTGTCCGGCGTGGATCTCGTAGCCCTGCACCGCCACGTCACGCAGCGGCGCCCAGGCGCCCTGCAGCGCGCCAAAGCGCAGCCGCGTGCGGCGCACCGTCTTGCGGGCCCCGAACTGCGTGACCAGCGGCAACAGGCCCAGGCCCGGCGCGCTGCGGTCGGCCAGGCTGGCGCCTGGGCCGCACTCCACGCCGTCGGGGTCCAGCACCGCCTCGCCCAGCATCTGCAGCCCGCCGCAAATGCCCAGCACCCGGCCCCCACGCGCGGCGTGGGCGCACACGGCGGCGTCCAGCCCGCGCTCGCGCAGCCAGCGCAGGTCGGCCAGCGTGGCCTTGGAGCCCGGCAGCACCACCCAGTCGGCGCCCGCCAGCTCGGCCGGGCTGCGCGCCCACACCAGGCGCACGCCGGCGATGTGCTTGAGCGGCTGGAACTCGTCGAGGTTGCTCACGCGCGGGTAGGCCACCACGGCCACGGTGACGCGCACATCAGCCCCCACCGCACCGCGGCTGGCGTCGTCGAAGACGCCATCCTCTTCGGGCAGGCCGTGGTCCCACTGCATGGGGATGACCCCGACCACGGGCACGCCCGTCATCTGCCGCAGCTGCTCGGGGCCCGGCGCCAGCAGCGCGGCATCGCCGCGGAACTTGTTCAGCACAAAGCCGGCGACGCGGGCGCGGTGCGCCTGGGGCAGCAGCGCCCAGGTGCCGTACAAGTGGGCAAAGGCGCCGCCGCGGTCGATGTCGGTCACCAGCAGGCTGCGGGCGTTCACCGCTTCGGCGGCCTTCAGGTTGACGAAGTCGCCCGCCTGCAGGTTGATCTCGGCCGGCGATCCGGCGCCCTCCATCACCAGCACGTCGTAGCGACCCGCCAGGTCGTGCAGCGCAGCCTGCACGCGCGGCCACACGGCTGCGCTGCGGGCGCGCCAGGGCATGGCCGAGAGCTCGGCGTCGGGTCTGCCCATGAGCACGACCTGGCTGCGCGTGTCCGCTTCGGGCTTGAGCAGCAGCGGGTTCATGGCGACTTCGGGCGTGGCGCGCGCGGCCAGGGCCTGGAAGTACTGCGCCGCCCCGATTTCGCCGAAGCCGCCATCAGGGCCCGCGACCACGCGGGCGTTGTTGCTCATGTTCTGCGCCTTGAAGGGCGCCACACGCAGGCCCTGGTTGGCCAGGTGGCGGCACAGCGCGGTGGTGAGCCAGCTTTTGCCGGCACCGCTGCTGGTGCCCCACACCATCAAGGCCCGGCTGGGAGAGGCCCGGCCAGGCGAAGCCTCGTCCAGCGAGGTCATGATCTGGCGATCAGGCAGGCTCGGCGCGCCTTTGAGATCAAACGGGGTATTCATCAACAGCCGTTACAAAAGAAACGCCATCAGGTTGATACTGCCAAGGCAGAGGGCCGCCACGCGATGAAGGCGTGCCACGCAGCGCGCAGCGCCTCCTGGTCGGCCGGCGGGCGCACGGCCAGCCGCACCCAGCCGGGCAGGCCCATGGACGTGGTGTCGCGCAACTTGACGCCGCGCGCGCGCATGAAGGCCAGCATCGCGGCCAGCTCACTCGCACCGGCATCGGCCACGCCACCCTCCGCGGGCGATGGCACGACCGGCGGCCTGGCCACGCCATAGGGGCTGTCGCTGGGCTGCAGCACCCAGCCCATGGCCTGCAGCATGGCGTTCTGCATCTGCCGCCAACGGCGCAACTGGTCGAGCGAGCGCTGCAGCCACTGCTGCACCTCGGGCTGCAGCCAGGCCTTGAGCATGGCCACGCCATGCGCACCCACCGGCCACGACGGGGCCAGGGCCCGCAGGCGCTGCGCCAGCTGCCACGCCGGGCTGCCCACCTCCAGCGCCGAGCGCGGCGCCACCAGGTAGGCCGCACGCACGCCCGTCAGCCCCAGGGCCTTGTTGGGCGTGAAGAGCTGCCAGACCTGCTCGCGCCGGGCCGGCGACAGGCTGCTGTGCCCGTCCAGGCGCAGCGGCGCGTAGGCGGCGTCCAGCACCCAGACCTGCTCAGGGTGCGTGGCGTCAAGGTGCGCCAGTTCGGGCACCCCCTGGCCGGTGGGGCTGGCCGGTTCGCAGTGCCAGACGAGGTCGGCCTGCCCCGGCTGGCTGGCCAGCGGCAGCTGCCAGGCGCGCGCGGCGCGCGCGTAATCGCCATAGGCCTGGCGGGGCACCCACACGCGCGGCGGCGCAGCCGGGCCGGCGCGGCTGGCCACGGCTGCGGTCAGGCGGGCAATGCACTCGCTGGCGCTGGCGCCCAGGATGATTCGATCTGGGTATACCCCGATTTCCGATGATAAATCAGCAATGAGCGACGCGTACTCCGGGTCGGGGTAATGGCTGGCATCGGCCTGCGCCACCGCCTCGGCCGCTTGCGGGCAGGGGCCGCAGGCATTGGCGTTGGTGGAGAAGTCGTGCCGCGCCACGCCCAGTGCATCGGGCCCGCCGTGCACGTGGCGCGCCGACACCGAGGCCGAGGCTTCGGGGCGCGCCTGCAGCTCAGCGGCAGCGGGGTGTTCCGCCGCGCGGCCACGGACCGTGGCGACAGGCTGACCGGGTGACTTGGCGTGAGCCCGGGTCGCAGATTCGGCGTCGGTCGAAGACTCGGCAACGACCTCGGCGGACGCCTCCGCGAGACCTTGGGCCAGCGCACCGGCCAGGGCCTGGGCAAAGGCCCCTTCGGCCAAGGGCTGGGGCGGCGCTGCCTGGCGCAAGGCCTGGGTCGGGCCGGCGTTCCGGGCCACACCGGCCACGGTCGGCATGCCGACCTCGGGGTGGCTCAAGGCCACGGCGTTGTCTTTACTCACCATGTTGCATGCGTTGCGGGGATGCGCGTCAGAGCCTGCGCGAGGCAGGACGTTCCGCGCCGAGTGTGTCGCTGTGCGTCACCCAAACCCTGGATTGTCGCAGCCACCCTGAGCCGCGCGCGCACGTCGGGCACAGGCAGGCCCTGCGGCCAGCCAGCGGTGGCTAGCGGGTCGAGCAGGCGTCGCAGGACGCCGTGCCATTGGGTCCGGGGGTGCCGGGCGTCACCTCGCCGGGCGTCACCTCGCCACGCGGCGTCACGCCCGGCACCGCCTCGAGCGAAGCCAGGATGGGGCAATCCGGCCGGTCGTCGCCGTGGCAGTGCTGCACCAGGGTTTGCAGGGTGACCTTCATGGCCTCCAGCTCGGCGATCTTCTGGTCCAGCGCCACCACGTGGGCCGTGGCCAGCGCTTTCACGGCCTTGCTGGGGCGCGTGCGGTCGAGCCAGAGCGCCAGCAGCTGCCGGATTTCGTCGAGCGAGAAGCCGAGGTCGCGCGCGCGCCGCACGAAGCGCAGCGTGTGCAGCTCGCGCTCGCCGTACTGCCGGTAACCGGCGTCGGTGCGCTCGGCCGCCGGCAGCAGGCCGATGCCCTCGTAGTGGCGAATCATCTTGGCCGACACGCCGGAGGCCTGGGCCGCTTGTCCAATGTTCATGGTGTGTCCTGGTTGCGGAACGGGGCGCCATGGCGTGGATCGCGGCACTGGCGCAGGCCGCTGCAGACCGCGCAGGTTGGCGCCCCACCCGCTGGCAGTCAGCGCGGCCGACCCGTTCGGCCACGCCCGAGACGCCTGTGCGGCCCCCCCTTTTCGCCTGTCTGCCAGGCCCACGCCAGCGCCGTGCGCCCGGTGTTTCCGTCCGGCATGGTGCCCCAATGCGCCGGGCAAGCGCCGGTACAGGGTAAATTCGCCGCCTGATTCACCTGCTGCGCCAACCCGCCGGCGCGGCAGCCCGCCGTTTCACCCGCTCGCCCATGCACGTCGTTCACACCATCGCCGACCTTCGCCAGGCCCTGGCCGGCAGCCAACACCCCGCCCTCGTCCCCACCATGGGCAACCTGCACGAAGGCCACATTGCGCTGGTCCAGCGCGCCAAGCCGCTGGGCGACATCCTGGTCACCAGCATCTTCGTGAACCGCCTGCAGTTCCTGCCCCACGAGGACTTCGACAGCTACCCGCGCACGCTGCAGGACGACTGCGCCAAGCTCGAGGCCGCCGGCTGCGACATCGTGTTCGCGCCCAAGGAAAGCGACCTCTACCCCGAGCCGCAGACCTTCAAGGTGACGCCCGACCCCGCGCTGGGCGACCTGCTGGAAGGCCACTTCCGCCCCGGCTTCTTCACCGGCGTGTGCACGGTGGTGATGAAGCTGTTCTCGGCCGCCCTGCTGGGCCGCCCCCGCAGCACGGCCGTGTTCGGGCAAAAGGACTACCAGCAGCTCATGGTCATCCGGCACATGGTCCAGCAGTTCGCGCTGCCCATCGACATCGTCAGCGTGGCCACGGCGCGGGCCGACGACGGCCTGGCGCTGTCGTCGCGCAACCGCTACCTGTCGCCCGAGCAGCGCGAGCAGGCCACGGCCCTGTCCAAGGCCCTGCAGGCGCTGGCCCAGGCCAGCGTGCAGGCCACGCAAGCCGGTGGCGCCTGGGCCAGCCAGGTGCCGGCCCTGGAAGCCCAGGCCCTGGCGACACTGCGCGCCCAGGGCTGGCAGCCCGACTACCTGACGCTGCGCCGCCGCAGCGACCTGCAGGCCCCGAACGACCAGGACGGCCCCGGCACCCTGGTCGCCCTGGGTGCGGCGCGCCTGGGCACCACACGCCTGATCGACAACCTGGAGCTGTGAGCAACACAAGGGGTATGACCATGCTTCCGTTGAATACAAAACGGCAATCTGGCCATACTGCTGAAGAAAAACTCAACGCTGCAGGCTTTGACCTGAGCGATCTGCCATCTGGGCGACCGGCGCATCCAGTTCAGCCATGCCGGCAGCGATGCCTCCGCCCCGCACGCTCCGCACCGTTTGGACGCCCGGCGACCTGGGCTGAGTCCGGTTTTCTGGGCGGCTGATCCGCCAAGGACTGCGGCCATCTGGCCTGCGTCCCCGCCACGGCTCAAGCTGCCAGGCATGGCTGCAAGCTCTGCCGCGTGAACGGATTCAGTGGATTTGAAGGTTGAGCTGCCGGACCCGCGGCCAACCGGTCATCCCAAAGCCCCAGGCACACGAGCCCGCCGCCATGGGCACTGCACTTAACTCATGCAGTATCAGGTCATTGCCGTTGTTCATAAAACGGCAATCTGGCCATACTGCTGTCTACACCTCAAAACCTGCAGAAACCCGGGGATCGCCCTTGGGGCCGATCAGGGGCTGCAGGGTGTGCAGGTCCAGCAGCGTGAAGCTGCCCATGGGGCGCCAGCCGCCGGTGTCGATGTAGTAGCAATTGCCCAGGATGCGCAGGCTGCTGACCACGACGTGACCGTGGATCACGGCGCGCACGTTGGCGACCTCGTCGCCCCGGTTCTTGCGCATGCGCTCGACGGACCAGAGCGCCGTGTGCAGCTGCTGGGCCCGCAGCGGCGTGCTGCGCAGCGTCTCCCAATCGGTGACCGGGCATTCGGCGTGCACCAGGCCCACCAGGCCCAGCGGGGTGTCGACCTCGATGGCCAGCGGCAAGGCCTGCAGCAGCTGCACCAGGCGCTCGCGCTCGTCGTCGCGGAACACGTCGAGCCAGCGACCGCCGTTGCGCAGGTGGTCGACCACCTCGTAGGGGTCGCCCATGGCGCGGCGCAAGGCCAGGAATTCGTGGTTGCCGGCGACGGCGTGGAACCAGGGCTTGTCCAGCCAGTTCAGCACCTCGTCCGACTCGGGGCCGCGATCGACCAGGTCGCCGACCGAAAAGAGGCGATCGCCCTGTTCGGGCGAGAAATGCACCATGGCCAGCGCGCGGCGCAACTGGGAAAAGCTGCCGTGGATGTCCCCCACGGCGATGTCGCGTCCGCCGGTGTCGTTGAGGGGAATGTGCCGCAGGGTCTCGGCGAACATGGCCGTTGAGCGCTCAGGGCAAGGTCGTCGGGTGCTCGGGTTTGGGCTCGCGGCCCATCAGCACCCCGACCACGTCGGCCGCCTTCAGCCGGCCCGACAACAAGGCCCAGACCGCTTCGGCGATCGGCAACTCGACCCCCAGGCGGCGCGCCCGCGCGACCACGGTTTCGCAGCTGTACACGCCCTCGGCCACGTGGCCCAGCTGCTGCAGGATGGCGTCCAGCGACCGGCCCTGCGCCAGCTGCAAGCCGACGTTGCGGTTGCGGCTGAGGTTGCCCGTGGCCGTCAGCACCAGGTCGCCCATGCCCGACAACCCCATGAAGGTGTCGGTGTGGGCGCCCAGGGCCTGGCCCAGCCGCGTCATCTCGGCCAGGCCGCGGGTGAGCAGCGCCGCGCGGGCGTTCATGCCCAGCTCCAGCCCATCGCTGAAGCCGGCGGCAATCGCCATCACGTTCTTGACGGCTCCGCCGACTTCGGCGCCCACGACGTCTTCGTTGCCATAGATGCGCAGGCTGGCGCCGTGGAAGGCCTGCACCAGGCGTTCACGCACCTCGGCGTGCGCACTGGCCGCCACCAGGGCAGCAGGCTTGCCTTGGGCAACTTCCAGCGCAAAGCTGGGGCCGGTGAGCGCCCCGCCCTGCAGCTGCGGCGCCACGGCCTGCTGCACCTCGTGCGGCATGAAGCCGGACTCGGCCTCGAAGCCCTTGCACAACCAGGCCACGGGATGCGTCAGCTGCGCCAGTTCACCCAGCTGCCCCCGCAGGGCCGAGGTGGGTGTGGCGACGATGGTCAGCTCGGCCTCGTTCGGCGCCAGGTCGCGCCAGGGCGACACCTGCAACCCGTCAGGGAACACCACGCCGGGCAGGTAGCGGCTGTTGCCGCCTTCGGCGCGCAGGGCCGACACCTGCTCGTCGCGACGCGCGAACAGCGTGACGGCGTGCCGGGCTGGATGACGGGCGGCCGCGATCGCCACCGCCGTGCCCCAGGCACCGGCGCCCAGGACGTGGATGCGCAGGGATGGCTTCACCGGCGCGCGACGCTCACTGCGCCGTGGCGTTGGCCTGAGCCGCGACCTGCTGCTCGTACATGGCCTGGAAGTTGATCTCGGCCAGGTGCACGGGCGGGAAGCCGGCACGCGTGACGACGTCGGCCACGTTGCCACGCAGGTAGGGGTAGATGATCTGCGGGCAGGCCACGCTCAGCACGCCCTGCATCTGTTCTTCGGGGATGTTGCGGATTTCGAAGATGCCGGCCTGCTTGCACTCGACCAGGAACACCGTGCGGTCCTTGAGCTTGGTCGTCACGGTGGCGGTGCAGCTCACTTCGAAGACGCCATCGGCCAGGCTGTCCATGGACACGGCCAGTTGAATGTCGACGTTGGGTTGCTCCTGCTCCAGCAGGATGGCCGGCGAATTGGGCTGCTCGAGCGAGGCCTCTTTCAGGTACACGCGTTGAATTTGGAAGACGGGATCGGTATCGGCCATGCGTTTGCTTTCCAGCGTTGTGATGTCAACAAAAAGGGGCGCCATCGCCCCCCATCCAGATGTGGTCCGGCGGGCATTATCGCAGCCCGCCAGGCCGTTTTCGCCGGGGTATCAGCCCGCCAGCAGGGGATCCAACCGGCCCGCGCGATCGAGCGCGGCCATGTCGTCGAACCCACCCACATGGGTCTCGCCGACGTAGATTTGCGGCACCGTGCGGCGGCCTGTGCGCGTCATCATCTGCGCGGCCTGCTCGGGATCGGCTTCGATGTCGATGAGCTCGATGTCCGTCACGCCCTTGCTCGCCAGCAGCTGCTTGGCACGCTGGCAGTAAGGGCACCAGTCTTTCACGTACAGGGTCACTTTGGCCATGGGTTGCTCCTTGCGGTTCAGGCTTTGTCGATGGGCAAGCCGGCATCCAGCCACGCCTTCACGCCGCCGGACAGCGACGCGGCCTGCTCGTAGCCCAGCTTCTTGGCCACGGCCACGGCGCGGCGCGAGCGGGTGCCGCTGGCGCACACCAGGATGACCGGCGTGGCCTTGTTCTTCACCTCGTTTGGCAGGCGCGCCTCCAGCTCGGCCAGCGGCACGTTGCGCGCGCCCTGCGCGTGCTGGGTCGCGAACTCGGCGGCATCGCGCACGTCGATGAGCACCGCCTTGTCGCGGTTGATGCGCTGCACGGCCTGGGCCGCGCTGACCTCGCCGGCCCCCACGCCACCCGACACCACGGGCCACAGCAGCATGCCGCCGGATGCCAGGGCAACCGCGATCAGCATCCAGTTCGCCACGATGAATTGCACTTGTTGAGCCTTTCTTGAGCAAGCAGCCAGCCGCCGCCGCGTTGCCGCGGATGCGGACGCCTTCAGCCTGGCCAAAGCAGGCGATTCTAAAATGCTGCCGAGTTCGCGCCCCGGGCGTGGCCTCTCCGTTCACCTTCTCTGGCGGGACTTGCCCCGCGCCACTGCATGTACAAACTCGTTTTGATTCGCCATGGCGAATCCACCTGGAACCTGGAAAACCGCTTCACCGGCTGGACCGACGTCGACCTGACCCCCACGGGCGTGGAGCAGGCCAAGCAAGCAGGACGCCTGCTCAAGCAAGAGGGCTATGAGTTCGACCTGGCCTACACCAGCGTGCTCAAGCGTGCCATCCACACGCTGTGGCACGCGCTGGACGAGCTCGACCGCCAATGGCTGCCCACGGTCAAGGACTGGCGCCTGAACGAGCGGCACTACGGCGCCCTGCAGGGCCTGAACAAGGCGGAAACCGCCAAGCAGTATGGCGACGACCAGGTGCTGGTCTGGCGCCGCAGCTACGACACGCCGCCGCCGGCCCTGGAAGCGAGCGACCCGCGCAGCGAGCGCGGTGACCGGCGCTATGCTGGCCTGGCCGCCGCCGACGTGCCCCTGACGGAGTGCCTGAAGGACACCGTGGCGCGCGTGCTGCCGTTCTGGAACGAGCAGATCGCCCCGACCATCCGGTCGGGCAAGCGCGTGGTGATCGCGGCGCACGGCAACTCCATCCGCGCCCTCATCAAGTACCTGGACCGGATTTCGGACGACGACATCGTCGGCGTGAACGTGCCTAACGGCATTCCCCTGGTTTACGAGCTGGACGCCGAGCTCAAGCCCATCCGCAGTTACTATCTGGGCGATGCCGAGGCCGCCGCCAAGGCGGCTGCGGCCGTTGCCAGCCAGGGAAAATCTGCCTGACGGCAGTACCCCCCGGTTTGCGTCGATGACAGATGCCGAGCCAAAGCATCCTCCTGCACATCCTTGAATGTCAGAACTTTGGCGGCATCTTCGTCCTCGAAGACCTTGATCGCTTCCCTTAAGACAAGACGTATGAGCCACAAAATGAAGATCGCCGGCTGGATATCCGCAGGAGCGCTGGCCGGTGCCATGGCCACCGTGTCCCTGCAGACCATGGCGCGTGGCCCTGCCACACCCACCCTGCCGCTCGAAGAGCTGCAGCAGCTGGCGGCGGTCTATGGGCTCATCAAGAGCGACTACGTCGAACCCACAGACGACAAAAAGCTCATCACCGACGCCATCTCGGGCATGGTGTCGGGCCTGGACCCGCACTCGCAGTACTTCGACAAGAAGACCTTCGCCGAATTCCGCGAGGGCACCACGGGCCGCTTCGTCGGCGTGGGCATCGAAATCACGTCCGAAGACGGGCTGATCCGCATCGTCTCGCCCATTGAAGGCTCGCCCGCCGACAAGGCCGGCCTGCTGCCGGGCGACCTCATCACCAAGGTCGACGACACCGCCGTCAAGGGCATGACGCTCAACGACGCCGTCAAGCGCATGCGTGGCGAACCCAACACCAAGGTGACGCTGACCATCTTCCGCAAGGACGAAAGCCGCACCTTCCCCGTCACCATCACGCGTCAGGAAATCCGCACGCAGTCCGTCAAGGCCAAGCTGGTGCAGCCCGGCTACGGCTGGATCCGCATCACACAGTTCCAGGAACGCACGGTGGACGATTTCGTCGCCAAGGCCAAGGACCTCTACAAGCAGGACCCCAACCTCAAGGGCCTGGTGCTGGACCTGCGCAACGACCCGGGCGGCCTGCTCGATGCGGCCATCGCCATCTCGGCCGCCTTCCTGCCGGCCGATGTGACCGTGGTGTCGACCGACGGCCAGATCAGCGAAAGCAAGGCCGTCTTCAAGGCCACGCCTGGCGACTACATGCGCCGCCGCGGGGCGGACCCGCTCGACACCCTGCCCGAAGCCCTCAAGCGCGTGCCCATGGTGGTGCTCGTCAACGAGGGCTCGGCCTCGGCCAGCGAAATCGTCTCGGGCGCGCTGCAAGACCACAAGCGGGCCACCGTCATGGGCAGCCAGACCTTCGGCAAAGGTTCGGTGCAGACCGTGCGCCAGCTGGGCCCGGACACGGCGCTCAAGATCACCACGGCGCGCTACTACACGCCGAGCGGCAACTCCATCCAGGCCAAGGGCATCGTGCCCGACATCATGGTCGACGACACGGCCGAGGGCAGCCCCTATGCCGCCCTGCGCGTGCGCGAAGCCGACCTGGAAAAACACCTGATCGGCCCGAGCGAAGACCCGGCCGCGATCAAGGAAGATGCCGAGCGCGAGAAGGCCCGTGAAGCGGCCCTCAAGCGCCTCGAAGAAGAGGCCAAGAAGCCCGCCTCGGAACGTCGCCCGCCGGAATTCGGCAGCGACAAGGACTTCCAGCTGCAGCAGGCCCTGAACCAGCTGCAGGGCAAACCGGTGAAGGCCAGCACCACGCTGGTGGAGCGCAAGCTCGACCCCGATGCCAAGCCCAAGAAGAACGGCAAACCCGCCGAGAAGGACAAGAAGTAAGCCCTGACGCCCGTTGTCCCTGGAAGGGCTGCAGCCCCATGCTGCCCGCTGGCGGTGCCAGCCCGCCCTTCCCCATGGCGACTTGCCCGGCGCCAGTCGGCCTGCTTGTGGGTACCCCGTGAACGACGACCAACTCCTGCGTTACTCGCGCCACATCCTGCTCGACGAGATCGGCATCGAGGGCCAGGAGCGGCTGTTGGCCAGCACGGCCCTCATCGTCGGCGCCGGCGGACTGGGCTCGCCGGCGGCGCTGTACCTGGCCGCCGCGGGCGTGGGCCGGCTGGTGCTGGTGGACCACGACGACGTGGACCTGACCAACCTGCAGCGCCAGATCGCCCACACCCAGGCGCGCGTCGGCCAGCCCAAGGTGGCCTCGGCCAAATTGGCCATGCTGGCCCTCAACGGCCAGGCCCACATCACCACGCACGCGCGCTGCGCAGACGACGCGCTGCTCGCCGAGCTGGTGCCGCAGGCGGATGTGGTGCTGGACTGCACCGACAACTTCGAGGTGCGCCAGCGCATCAACGCCGCCTGCGTGCGGCACCGCAAGCCCCTGGCCTCGGGCTCGGCCATCCGGTTTGCCGGCCAGGTCAGCAGCTTTGACCTGCGCCAGGCCGAATCGCCCTGCTACGCCTGCCTGTTCCCGCCCGAGCAGCAGGTCGAGGCCGTGGCCTGCGCCACCCTCGGCGTGTTCGCCCCCCTGGTCGGCATCGTGGGCAGCATCCAGGCGGCCGAGGCCCTGAAGCTCCTGCTGTACCTGCCCAGCCACCTGCAGACCAGCCTGCTGCTGGTGGACGCGATGACCATGCGGTTCGACGAGCTGCGCCTGACGCGCGACGCCCACTGCCCCGTGTGTGGCACGACGGCCCACCCACCGGCCGCCGTGGGCTTGAACGACGCCGCCACATCAGACCCTGCCTACACGCACTGCGGCAGTTCAGCGACGACGCCCAGCGGCGGGGCTGCGTAACATGCACCTGTCATGTCCAGGCTGCGCACCTTCATCGTCGAAGACAACCCCACCATCCGCACCCAGCTGATCGCCACGCTGGCGGATCTGGCCCAGGTCGAGTGTGTCGGCTTTGCCGACACCGAAGCCGAGGCCGTGGCCTGGTTGCAATCCCATCAGGATGAGTGGGATCTGGCGCTGGTGGACCTGTTCCTCAAGCAAGGCAGCGGCATGGGCGTGCTGGCCGCCGTCGACCAGCGCCCGCCCAGCCAAAAACTCGTCGTGATCAGCAACTACGCGACGCGCGACGTGGCCAGGCGCTGCCGCGAGCTGGGCTGCGACGAGGTGTTCGACAAGTCCGGCGACGTGGACGCCCTCATCGACTACTGCCAGGCACTGCGGTAGCCCCGCGGTGGGCGCTGGGTAGACCATGGCGCCTGCACGATGTGCGCACCCTGCGCAAGCCGGGTTGGCGGCGATCACGCAGGTCTCGCGCATCACGCAGCCCAGACCGCTCAATCCAGTATGGCCAGTTTTCCGATAAAAATCGTCGACTGAGCCACCATACTGCCTTGAGACGACAGGCCAATTTGGCGAACCGCCTCCCGGACAATGCGCCTGCAGACGCGCTCGAGGCATCGCTGGGCAGCGCACTCGTCACCTCGTCCACGCGCGCCGATGTGGAAACCGGCACCTCCTTGCCTTCGGCCTTCCGCAAGTACCCCCTGTACCACCGCCAGCAGCCCGCTGCACGCCTTCGGCGGCGTGGGCCTGTGGTCGGCGTCCCCGGGCGAGCCGTCAGGGTCATGCGGCCGCCTGGCGCGGCGGCATGAACAGGCGCGAGCACAACCGCTCACCGACCCTGGGCCGGCGACAGAACCCGAGGTGTCGGGTGAGTGTCCCCACCTGACCACCTCTGACTCGCATGCGGGGCCTCAGGAGCGCATCGATTGGGCGGCTGCATGACCGGGTTCTGCCGGTTCACGCGCCCCGTGTCGTCAAAAGCCCAGGCTGGCGCCCAGTCCCATCAGGGTGGCCACGCCCAGCGCGGCAAAAATCGCCGCGGCAATCCCGTGCACCAGCCGCATGTTGATGCGCGCGGCAAAGGTGTTGCCCAGGAACACGGCGGGCACGTTGGCGATCATCATGCCCAGCGTGGTGCCGAGGATGACCATGAACGGCGCCTGAAAACGCGCCGCCAGGCCGACGGTGGCGATCTGCGTCTTGTCCCCCATCTCGGCCAGGAAGAACGTCACCAGCGTGGCGCCGAATACGCCGAACCGCTGCGCGACCTGGGCGTCGCCTTCGTCCAGCTTGTCGGGAATCAGCGTCCACAGCGCCATGGCGATGAAGGCCAGGCCCAGCACCCAGCGCAGCACCGACGGCGAGACCGCCGTGGCCACCCATTGGCCCACGGCGCCAGCCAGGGCATGGTTGAGCAAGGTGGCGACGAAGATGCCGGCGATGATGGGCGCGGGCTTTTTGAAGCGGGCCGCCAGGATGAAGGCGAGCAGCTGGGTCTTGTCGCCCATTTCGGCCAGCGCGACGATGCCCGTGGAGATGAGCAAGGCTTCCATGATGTGTGGTGGGTCTTTCTTGGGCCGGCGCGAGAACGCGTTTGACCACGCACCTGCCGGCCTCTCGCCAGGGTCGTGGTCAAAGGTCTTGCCAGGTGCATGCACTGCAAACGCCATGGCCGTGCGGCCAAGTTTGTTGACGTTTGCCACCGTCGGTCCCGATGCCAGGGCAGGCCTGATCGGGCTGCGGCGCAGCTACTCCCCAATGACGGGCGGGATTCTAGCAGCCCAGGGTTCTCCCGAATGGGACGCTCGGGCGCAGGACACGGCCGGTGCGCCCGGCACCCCGACATTCACCGGTCGTCAGCACCTGCCCGCGCGGGGCGGCGTTGAATCCGACACGGGGATGCCGGTCGCGGGTCGAGGCGGCGCCCCTCTCCGACGGCGAAGCGCATGGCGGCTGCGCAGACAGCAGGACTCGCGATGGGCATGGCGGGATGCAAGGGCGATGACCCAGGTCCGCGCGCCGGCCCGCGTTCGGCGCTGGCGCACAATCGCGCCTGCGGTCTGTCGGTTGCCGCCTGGCGCGGCCCGCTCATCGGGGCGCCAGGGTTGCGCAGCCGGCGCGCCTTCCTCCGCCTGCCCTTCACCGTTTGCACGCCCGTGCGGGTGTGCCCTGCCATGTCCCGTCCCCGCTTCCTGCCCGACAATTTCACCCTGTTGCTGATCACCGTGGTCCTGTTGGCCAGCTTTGTGCCCGTGTACGGCCAGGGGGCCCAGCTGTTCGAGGCGATCACCACCGTGGCCATCGGCCTGCTGTTCTTCCTGCATGGTGCCAAGCTGTCGCGCGAGGCCATCATCGGCGGCATCACGCACTGGCGCCTGCACGTGCTCATCATGCTGTGCACCTTCGCGCTCTTTCCGCTGCTGGGCTGGGCACTGCGCCCCGTGTTGCAGCCGCTGGTGACGCCCGACCTGTACGTGGGCGTGCTGTACCTGTGCGTGCTGCCGGCCACCGTGCAATCGGCCATCGCCTTCACGGCCATGGCGCGCGGCAACGTCGCAGCCGCAATCTGCAGCGCCTCGGCCTCGACGCTGCTCGGCGTGTTCATCACCCCGGTGCTGGTCAACCTGCTGGTGGTGCCTGGCCAGCATGCGGGCCAGTCGCTGGACGCCGTGGGCAAGATCCTGCTGCAGCTGCTGTTGCCCTTCGTGGTGGGTCACCTGATGCGCCCCTGGGTGGGCGAGTGGGTGAAGGCCCATGCCAAGCTGGTCAAGGTGGTCGATCAGGGCTCCATCCTGCTGGTGGTCTACGCCGCCTTCAGCGCGGCCGTGGTCGCCGGCCTGTGGCGCGAGACACCCTGGCCCGCCCTCATCGGCCTGGTGGTGCTGTGCTGCGTGCTGCTGGCGGTGGTGCTGGTCAGCACCACGTTGCTGGCGCGCAAGCTGGGGTTCTCGAAAGAGGACGAGATCACCATCGTCTTCTGCGGCTCGAAGAAAAGCCTGGCCTCGGGCGTGCCCATGGCCCAGGTGCTGTTCCCGGCCGCCATGGCCGGCCCCGTGCTGCTGCCCGTGATGCTGTTCCACCAGATCCAGCTCATGGTCTGCGCGCAGCTGGCCCTGCGCTACGGCCGGCGCCCCGACTGAGGCAAGGCACACCGGCGCGCGACCTGCGTGTACAGGCGTCGATGCTGGACCCCTCGGCCGGCGGCGCTGCACGCGACGCTGGATGGCATCGCCCCCGCAGGGCGCCGATGTGTTCGCGGCCATGGCGCTCGATACCGCCCTGCGCATTCCAGCCGACCGTTGACGCCGTTGTCATCGTTGCGGGGCCCCGCGGCGCCATCGTCGACCGCCGCGCCGCGCACAGAGGGTCGTCGCTTGACCAACCAGCCCTCGGCAGTGGGTTCGCCCCGCCGGTCTGCTCAGCGCGGGTGCGTGGCTCCGCCGAAGCCGCCAGCCCCAGGCGGCGACCCGCGGTGCGCACCGGGTGCCGCCGCCTAAAATCGCGCCCCATGAATGCCCCGACCGCCCCTGAGGCGCCCCCGACTCCCCCCGGCACGGACCCCGAAGTTTCGGCACCCGAGCCCTCGGCGCCCGCCCAGGCGCCCCACGACGTGGCGCACCCGCGCAGCATCCGCAGCTTCGTCACCCGCGCCGGTCGCGTGACCACCGGCCAGGCCAAGGCCCTGGCCGACTTCGGCCCGCGCTTCGTCTGCCCCTACGCGCCCAACCCCGACTTCGTGCCCCAGCTGCTGGCCGAGGCCCGGGCTCAGGGCCAGACCTTCACCCGCGTGGTGATGGAAATCGGCTTCGGCATGGGCACGGCCACTGCCCACATCGCGGCGCTGCAGTCCGACACGCTTTTCCTGTGCTGCGAGGTGCACGAACCCGGCGTGGGCGCCCTGCTCAAACTGGTCGGCGAACAAGGCCTGCAGAACATCCGCATCGTGCAGCACGACGCGGTCGAGGTGCTGGCCCACATGGTCGGCCCCGCCGCGCTCGACGGCTTCCACATCTTCTTCCCCGACCCCTGGCACAAAAAGCGCCACCACAAGCGCCGCCTCATCCAGCCAGCCTTTGTCGACACGCTGGTCGACCACCTCCAACCCGGGGGCTACATCCACTGCGCCACCGACTGGCAACCCTATGCCGAGCAGATGCTGGCCGTGCTGGGCGCCAACACGCGGCTGAGCAACCGGGCGAGCGCGCCCGACGGCTACGCCGAAACGCCCAGCTACCGCCCCGAAACCAAGTTCGAGCGCCGCGGCCTGCGCCTGGGCCATGGCGTGTGGGACCTGGTGTTCGAGCGCACGTAACACTCGAACCTGGCTCGTCGCCCATCAGACACAAGGGGTATCCCTATCTTGCCGTTCACGATGAAACGGCAACAGGCGCATACCCCTTCATGCATGCCGCAAAACCCTGAAGCACTCGCAGCGTTTCCTGGCGCAGAAACCCAGGCCCCTTACAATGCGAATCATTCGCATTATTGATTCGTGCGTCTGCGCGCGCGAATCCCTGGTTTCTTCCATCCCTCAGCGGAGTCTGCATGAGCCCAACCCTTTCTTCCCACCCCGCCCTGCGCGGCCGCCTGCTGCGCACGACCCTCGCGGCCTCCCTGGCGCTGGCCCTCGGTGCCTGCGCCTCGTCTGGTCCCCAGGCCCCCAAGGCCGGCGCCCAGGCCAGTGCGCCGCAGTTCGGCGCCCAGGACGCCAACTTCAAGGGCCGCGTCAACGTGGTGGACACGCCGGTGGTGCTGGCCGGCAAGCCGGTCACGCTCGCAGGCAGCAACTTCACGGCCGGCCAGAAGGTCACGCTGAGCTACGGCGGTGTGGTGCTGGGTGAACCTGCCACCGTGGGCGCCGATGGCACCTTCCGCACCCAGTTCACGCTGCCGGCCCAGGCCGCCGCCGGTCGTTACTCGCTGGTCGCCAGCGCCGCCAACCCGGCGGCGTCGCTGCTGGTGCCGCTCAAGATCTCGCCCAACGTGGCCCTGAGCGGCCAGGACCGCTTCGACGCCCAGTACCAGCCGCTGGTGCGCGGCCTGTACCAGGTGGCGTACTCGGCCAAGACCGGCCGCGCCTTCGTCACCTCGGCCGTGGGCCGGCCCCCGGTCACTGTCAGCGAGCTGGTGAAGGTGAACCCGCAGACGCTGGCCATCGAAGCCCGCGTGACGCCGCCCGCCGCACCAGCGCGCGACGGCGCCGCCGGCCCCGCTGGCGTGTTCGCCGTCTACGGCGTGGACGTGGACGACGCCCACGGCACGGTCTGGGTCACCAACACCCGCCAGAACACCGTGGCCGTCTACCGCCAGTCCGACCTGAAGCTGGTCAAGCAGTTCGAGCCCGGCGTCGTGCCCCATGGCCGTGACGTGGTCGTCGACGAGCAACGCGGCAAGGCCTACGCCAGCCCCGTGGGCAAGCCCAACCTGGTGGTGTTCGACACCCAGTCGCTGACGCAGCGCAAGACCATCGCCATCGCCAGCACCCGCCGCGGCCCCGACGCCAAGGACTTCAGCCCCATGAGCCTGGCGCTGGACGAAGCCGGCGCCCGCCTGTTCGTGGTCAGCCTGTCCACGGCCGAAGTCGCCATCATCGACACCAAGACCGACCAGGTCGTGAAGGTGTGGCCGCTCGAAGGCGTGACCTCGGCCGCGGGCATCGCCTATGACGCCCAGGGCGACCGCATCCTGGTGGCCGCGCAAGGCAGCGACAACCTGCTGATCGTCGACGCCAAGACCGGCAAGACGCTGCACGACGTGAAGACCGGCGCTGGTCCGCTGAACGTGACCTTCGACCCCTCGCGCCGCCTGGCCTACGTGGCCAACCGCGGCTCGGGCACGGTCACGGTGGTGGACGCCAACGGCCAGATCGTCGCCAACCTGGGCGCCGGCACCTTCCCCAACCACCTGAAGGTGATCGACAACAAGGGCACGCTGCTGACCGTGAACAAGGCCCGCGGCGAGAACGACCCCGAAGGCGATCGCATCGGCCGCCTCACGCCGCGCTGACCGACGAGGCCCGCCGCCCGGTGCGGCGGCCCGCTGCAGAACAGGCCCGGGTGCGTTGCACCTGGGCCTGTTTCTTGCACAGTATCGATCCATGACCGTTTTCTGATCATCGGGCATCGACCGATACTGTCTTCCATTCGACATCAACACGGCATGATGTCGGCACCTGGCTAGCCAACAGGCACACGGGCACGCTCAGCCTGCGCACCCAACGCCGCCGAGTTGGCAGCACTTCGGAGAGCCCCGCACGCCATTCCAGATGATGCAGGCCCCGCGGGCGGGCCAGGGCGTGGCGCTGGCACGCGTGCCGCTGATCGCCACCGCATGGCCGGCTGGGCGTCGGCCACCATGGCCGGTGGAACGGCAGCCCACGGCGGTGAAAGCGTCGGCCTTCGCGCGCACCGCAGGTCAGGCCAGGCTTCACTCAGGACGTGGTTGGAAACGGGCAGCCCGGCCCGGTGCTGGCCGAGCTGCGCTGGGCGCACCTGCTGGATGACCCCATCAGGCGCTGGCGACCTCTTCGACGCATCCTTCACAGTATCCATTGATCGCCGTTTTCTAAACAAAGGCGACCGAGGCATACTCCATTCACATTGACGCAAAGCGCAGCGTGCGCTGCACGGCCACCATGAGGATGGAGGCGTGGTCTTCTTCGGGAAAGAGGCGGAAGGCGACACGCGACGCGTCCAGCCACCGCGCCAGGTCGGCCGCCAGTTCGCGCGCGCTGGCCACCATGCGGCGCTGCGCCCGGCGGGCCACCAGCTGCTCGTAACCCGGGTGCTGCCGCTGCCAGGGCGGCACGGCCTCTTCCCATTCGCCCACGGCCAGGAACACGCGCGGAAGCGCATCCAAGCCCCCACGCTCCCCGGCTTCGCCTGGTCCGCTGCCCCCCGGGGGGGCCGTGCCTGGCTCGGGAGCGGCCCTGCGCTGCGGCAGATCGCCCCCACGCTCCCCGGCTTCGCCTGGTCCACTGCCCCTGCGCCGGGCGCCCCCCGGGGGGGCCATGCCTGGCTCGGGAGCGGCCCTTCGCTGTGGCAGATCGCCCCCACGCTCCCCGGCCAGCGCAGCCTGCAGCGCGGCGCGCAAGCCCGCTTCGTCCCACCAGATCGAGGGGCTGATGGCGGCCCAGGTGCGGAAGGCCTGCGGCCGCGCCGCCAGCGCCTGCAGCACGAAATGCCCGGCCAGCGAATGGCCGAACAAGGTCTGGCGCGCGGGGTTCAGCGGCAGCTCGCGGCACAGCTGCGGCATGAGCGCGTCGGCGATGAAGGCCAGGAAATCGGCCGCGCCGCCAGCGCTGCCGTCTGCCGGGGGGGCCTCGTTCGCGGGCGGGCCGGCGGTGTAATCGCGCCGCCGCAGGCTGTCGGCAAACAGCGCGTCGCCCTCGTGCGCGATGCCGATCACGGCAGCGGGCGCGATGCCGGTGGCATCGGGTCGGCGGCTGGAGCGGCGCACGGCCTCGACGAAGGTGCCGAACAGCGCGTTGGCGTCGAGCACCACCAGCGCGTCGAAGCCGCCGGGTGGCGCGTCACCGGGCGGCAGCCACACCGTCACCTGGTAGCGCGCGCCCTGCGCCGACTGCAGGCGGCGCACCTGCGTGCCGGGCCAGGTCAACGCGGGCCAGGGGGCCGGCCCGGCATTGGCCGCCAGGGGCGTCACCGGTGCCGCTGATGCCGCGCCGGGTGGCAGCGGTCGGGCCGTTGGTGGGCCGCTCATGCCGCCGCCTCGGCCGGCAGCACGTCGTCCACCATGATCTGCAGGCCGCCGCGCGAGCAGTGTTCGACGCGGGCCTGCACGCCATAGACGCGCGCCAGCGTGGCCGGGGTGATGGCCTCGGCCGGCGTGCCCATGGCCACCACCGCGCCTTGCGACAGCATGACCACGCCATCCGACCAGCGCGCGGCGATCTGCAGGTCGTGCAGCACAAGGATGGCGATCATGCCGCGCTCGCGCGCCAGCTCCTGCACCAGCCGCATCACGCGCAGCTGGTGCTGCAGGTCGAGCGCACTGATGGGTTCGTCGAGCAGCAGCACACGCGGCTCGCGCACCAGCGATTGCGCGAGCGAGACGAGCTGACGCTGCCCGCCCGAGAGGTGGTCCAGCCCTTCCAGGGCCAGGTGCAGGATGCCCACACGCTCGAGGATGGCGACGGCGCGCTGCTCGCTGGCGGCGTGCGAGGCGGGGCCCGCGCCCACGGCCGGGTCGCCGGTGGCCGAGGCCCGCAGCGCCCCCAGCACGCTTTCCAGCACGCTGAGCGCCACGCCTTGCGGCAGGGTCTGCGGCATGTAGGTCACGCGGCGGGCGTGCTCGGCCAGCGACAGGCCGATCAGCTCCTGCACGCCCAGCCGCACCGAACCCGTGGCCGGCTGCAGGCCAGCCAGGGCGCGCATCAGCGTGCTTTTGCCGGCCGCGTTGGGGCCCAGCAGCGCGTGCACCTCGCCGGGTCGGAAGGTGGGCAGGTCCACCTGGCGGATGATCTGGCGGTCGCGGTAACCGGTGGACAGGCCACGCACCTGCAGCGCATCGCCGGCGTGCGCCACGGCGCCGTTCAAAGGGGTGTGACTCATGAGCGCCCCGGCGTGCGGAAGATGAGGAACAGGAACACGGGCACGCCCACAATGGCGGTGACGATGCCGACCGGCATCAGCGCGCCGGGCACCAGCGTTTTGCTGGCCACCGAGGCCAGCGACATGATGAGCGAGCCACACAGCAGGCTGGCCGGCAGCAGGAAGCGGTGGTCCTCGCCCAGCAGCATGCGCGCCATGTGCGGCCCCACCAGGCCGATGAAGCCGATGGTGCCCGCAAAGGCCACCGAGGTGGCAGCCAGCAGGCTCACGCGCACCAGGGCCAGGAAGCGCAGGCGCCCGACATCCACGCCGAAGCTGCGCGCGCGGTCTTCGCCCAGGCGCAGCGAGGTCAGCCGCCCCGCCGCCAGCAGCGAGAACGGCGTCACCAGCGCCAGCACCACGGCCAGCACCCCCACGTGCTGCCAGCTGGCCCGCGAGAGCGAGCCCATGCTCCAGAACACCAGCTGCTGCAAGGCCTCTTGCGAGGACACGAACTGCACCAGCGCCACCAGCGCGTTGAAGGCAAACACCAGGGCGATGCCCAGCAGCACCACGGTTTCCACGCCCGCGCTGCGGCGCCGCGCCATCATCTGCAGCAGCAGCACCGAGCCAAAGGCGAACACGAAGGCGTTGAGCGGCACCATCCATTCGGCCGGCACCCACGGCAGGCTCAGGCCCAGCACGATGGCCAGCGCGGCGCCGAACGAGGCCGCCGACGACACGCCGAGCGTGAACGGGCTGGCCAGCGGGTTGTTCAGGATGGTCTGCATCTCGGCCCCGGCCAGCGCCAGCGCGGCGCCCACCAGCACCGCCATCAGCGCATAGGGCAGGCGCACCTGCCAGATGATGGCCAGCTGCGGCGGCGACAGGCCCTCGCTCGACCACAGACCGCCCAGCACCTCGGCCGGCGTCAGCGCTGACGGGCCGGTGACCAGGTCGAGCAGGAAGGCCCCCGCGCACAGCAGCGCCAGCACGGCCACGATGAGCACCCGGCGCATCACCAGGCGCCGGTATAGGGCCAGCACCTCGCCCGCGCTCACCGGCGCGACCCCGGAGGACACCGCGCTCATTTCAGGCTCACCCAGCCCGCGCCCTGGTAGGGCACCGCCAGAAAGCGCTGGTTGATCTCGGCCAGCGTCTTGGCCGGGTCCACGTCGCGGAACAGCTCGGGGTGCACCCAGGTGGCAAAGGCCTCGATGGCCACGATGTCGATGGGCGAGTTGATGAGCTGGTGCGCCAGGCCGTGGGCGTTGCCGCGCTTGACGGCCGACAGCTGGGCAATGCCCTGCCGCTTGGCGATGCCGGCCAGCGAGGCGCGCGCCCGGGCGGCGTCATAGCCCGCGCCCAACACCAGGCCGCCGGCCTTGTCCAGGTGCGCGCCGCCCGTGGCGATGTAGACCTGGGGGTCGCGCGACATGACGTACTCGAGGTTCAGCTTGCCCGTGGGCGCCTTGAGCACGTCGGCGCCGATGTTGTGGCCGCCGACGAAATCGATGTACTCGCCCATGTTGCCGCGGCCGGGCGAATTGCAGCAGTCCTTGGTCATGCCGGCATGCGCCTCGAGGAACACCGTGGGGCGGTCCTTGGCGGGCAGCTTGGCCACGCGCTGGGCGATCTTGTCCAGGTGCTGCCGCCGGAAGGCGATGTAGGCGTCGGCCTTGGCCAGCCCGCCGGTCAGCTGGCCCAGGATGCGCAGGCTGCGCTCCTGGTTCTTGAAGGGGTTGTCGAAGAAGTCGATGAACACCACCGGGATGCCGGCGGCCTGCAGCTGGCTGATCTGGGCCTCGGTGGGGCCGGAGCCGACCGAGACCACCGCCACGTCAGGCGCCGCCGCCAGCACGGCTTCGAGGTTGAAGCTGCCGGCCGAGCTGGCCACCTGCGGCAGCTTGCCCAGCGCGGGAAACTTGGCCAGGTACTGCTGGTAGGTGGCCTCGCCGATGCGGTGCACGTCGCGCGGCCAGGCGGCCAACGGCTTGACCGGGTCGGCCTCGATCAAGGCCAGCGCGACCAGGAAACGCCCATCGTCGATCGAGACCTTGCGCACCTGGTCGGGCACGGTGACGGTGCGGCCGCGCAGGTCGGTCAGCTGGGCGGCCATGGCCGGCCCCGCCACCAGCAGCGATCCCACCAGGCCGCCCAGGGCCGCCGCGCGGCGCCACCAGCGGCCTGCCGCCCCCGCGCGCGGCGCGGCGACGACGCGAGACGACCCGCCCACCTGATCCGCCGCCAAGCGGTCGGCATCTCCCCGCTGCGCGCGGGGTTTCCAAAGTGCATCACACGCTCTAATCACGAACGATTCCCAATTGCAGTCATGTTCCGGATGTTGCCACAGGCGCCCTGCGCCCCCAGCCCGTGTCGGTCCAAGCCCGATCTGCGGGGCGGGCACCCGGGCCGCACGGCTTGGTTTAAAATCGAAGTTGCGAATCATTCGCATTTACGGGCGATGGTACACCCTCGCACCGCATCCGCACCGATTTTCTCACCCGGCTGACAGGGCCCGAGCCCCTGCCCTTCACGGCCTTTGCCGCCACTGCACATGCGCACGGACACCGTTTCCATCCCGGCTGCCACCGAGCTGCCCCGTTCGCCCGCCCTGCCCATGGGGCCGCTGGTCTTCGCCGCCCTGACGGGCACCATGGCGATGATGGCGTTCGTCGCCGTGGTCGGCCCGCTGGTGCGCCGCCTCGGCCTGCCCGAATGGGTCGCGGGCCTGTCGGTCACGGCCGGCGGTGTGCTCTGGATGCTGATGGCGCGCTGGTGGGGCGGTGTGGGCGACCGGCACGGGCGCAAGCCGGTGCTGCTCGTGGGCTTCGCCGCCTTCGCCCTGGCCTATGGGGCACTGGCCCTGGGCATGGACCTGGCGCTGGGCCATCAGCTCGGCGCAGCAGCCGCCCTGGTGCTGCTGGTGGCGGCGCGCGCGCTCATCGGCGCGTTCTACGCCGCCGTGCCACCCACCACCGCCGCGCTGATCGCCGACCACACGACCCCGGCCGAGCGCCCCGGTGCCATGGCCAGGCTGGGCTCGGCCAACGCGTTGGGTCTGGTGCTGGGCCCTGCCGCAGCCGGCTGGCTGGCCGGCCACAACCTGGCCTGGTCGCTCTATGCCGCGGCCGTCTTGCCGGTGATCGCCCTGACGGTGGTCTGGTTCGCGCTGCCGGGTGGCCGCACGGCCGGCGCCCAGCGGCCGCCGGGCGCACGGCCCATGGGCCTGCTCGATGCCCGGCTGCGCCCCGCAGCCCTGACCGGCTTCGCGGCCATGGGCTCGGTGGCCATTGCCCAGGTGCTGGTGGGGTTCTACGCCATCGACCGGCTGGGCCTGCCGGTGGACCAGGGCGCCCGGGCCGCGGGCCTGGCGCTGACCTGCGTGGGCGTGGCCCTCATCGTCTCGCAGCAGTTCGTCATGCGCTGCAAGGGCGTGGCGCTGGCGCGCTGGATCGCACTCGGCGCGCTGATCGCAGGCGCCGGCTGTGCCGGCGTGGCGGCCGCACACACACAGGCCATGTTGCTGGGCTGCTATGGCGTCATGGCCTTTGGCATGGGCCTGATCTTCCCGAACTTCCAGGCCATGGCCGCCAACGCCGTGCAGCCGCACGAGCAAGGCGCCGCCGCGGGCACGCTGTCTGCGGCGCAGGGCCTGGGCATGGTGCTGGGCCCCATCGTGGGCACCCTGCTGTACCGGCAGTCGCCGTCCCTGCCCTACCTGCTGGTGGGGGCGGGGCTGTGGGCCCTGGCGCTGTTCACCCACCTTCGGTTGCGTACATCCCGATGATTGAAACCAGTATCACCCCATTCCCGTTGTCATCAAAACGGCAATCGACACATACTGCTTGACACCTTCACATTCCCCACGACACCCATGCGCGAACCCCCACCGCCCTCTCCGCTGCCCCTGAGCCAGACCTGGCCACCTGAATTCGTGGCCCGCTACCGCGCCGCCGGCCACTGGCGCGGCGACACCTTCCCCGCCATGCTGCGCGAGCGCGCCCAGCGGTTTGCCACGCGCACGGCCGTGGTCGCCGGCGACGAGCGCTGGACCTACGCCGCGCTGTGGCAGCGGGCCGAGCAACTCGCCGCCGGCTTGCTCGCGCACGGCCTGCAGCCGGGCGACCGCGTGGTGGTTCAGTTGGGCAACACGGCCCATTTCTACGCCGTGGTCTGGGCGCTGTTCCGCGCCGGGCTGGTGCCGGTCTACGCGCTGGCCGCGCACCGCATCACCGAAATCGCCCACTTCGTGCGCAAGGCCGAAGCCACGGCCTACATCACGCTGGACCGCCTGGACGGCTACGACCACCGGCTGCTGGCGCGCGAGCTGCAGGCCTTGCCCGACGTGCCCACGCTGCGCCATGTGCTCATCGCGGGTGATGCGGCCGAGTTCACCGCCCTGGCGGCGCTGCAGGGCGACGCCGCCCTGCTGCCCGCCACCGACCCCGATCCCCAGTCGGTCGCCTTCCTGCAGATCTCGGGCGGCTCCACGGGCCTGTCCAAACTCATCCCGCGCACGCACGACGACTACATCTACAGCTTCCGCGCCAGCAACGAGATCTGCGGCATCACGCAGGACTCGGTCTACCTCGTGGCCCTGCCGGCCGCGCACAACTTCCCCATGAGCTCGCCAGGCGCGTTCGGCGTGTTCCACGCGGGCGGCACCGTGGTGCTGTCGCCCTCGCCCTCGCCCGACGTGGCCTTTGCCTTGATCGCGCGCGAACGCGTGACCGACCTGGGCCTGGTGCCGCCGCTGGCCCTGCTCTGGGCCCAGGCCGCTGCCACCACGCAGCACGACCTCTCCAGCCTGCGCGTGCTGCAAGTCGGCGGCGCCAAGCTCACGCCCGAGGCCGCGCGCCGCGTCATCGCCGGCCTGCCGGTCAAGCTGCAGCAGGTGTTCGGCATGGCCGAGGGCCTGGTCAACTACACGCGCCTGGACGACGACGAGGACACCCTCCTCACCACCCAGGGCCGCCCCATCAGCCCCGACGACGAGGTGCTGGTGGTGGACGACGCCGGCCAGCCCGTGCCCGACGGCGAGGTCGGCTACCTGCTGACCCGCGGGCCCTACACCATCCGCGGCTACCACAACGAACCCGCAGCCAACGCCCGCTCGTTCACGGCCGACGGCTTTTACCGCACCGGCGACATGGTGCTGCGCAAGCCCGGCGGCTACCTCGTCGTGCAGGGCCGCGCGCACGACCACATCAACCGCGCCGGCGAAAAGGTGTCGGCCGAGGAGGTCGAAGACCACCTGCTGGCCCATCCCCAGGTCTTCGACGTGGCGGTGGTCTCCATCCCCGACGACTACCTGGGCGAGCGCAGCTGCGCCTTCGTCATCCCGCGCGGCGACACCCGGCCGCGGCCACCCGAGATCAAGGCCTGGATGCGCACGCGCGGCGTGGCGGCGTTCAAGATTCCCGACCAGATCGTGTTCGTCGAGGCCTTCGACATCACCGCCGTGGGCAAGACCAGCCGCAAGGAGCTGCGTGCGCGCCTGCGTGCCGAGTTCCTGAGCCAGCAAGACAGCCAGTAAAGCAACACCATGAGCACTTTCACCCTGGAACGCATGCGCGCCGACGTGGCCCGCATGCTGCGCGAAGACCCCGAGGCCATCGGCCTGGACGACAACCTGATGGACTGGGGCCTGGACTCCATGCGGCTGCTGGACCTGTTCATGGCCTGGAACGCCGACGGCCTGAACGTGGACGTGATGGAAATCGCCGCCGAGACCTCGCTGAACGGCTGGTGGCGCCTCATCCAGCAGCGCCAGCCGCAATGACCTGAGGAAGCCGCGTGTCCGTGTCTGCTGAGCCCTTGTCCACCCTCGAGCCCCCCGCCGAGCCCCCGCGCTGGCCGCTGACCGAAGCCCAATCGGGGCTGTGGTACGCCCAGCGGCTGGACCCCGGCAACCCCAGCTTCAACTGCGCCCATGCGCTGTGGATCACGGGCGCGCTGAACCGGCCCGCCTTTGCCCAGGCCTGCGCCCAGGCCGCCCGCGAGTGCGAATCGCTGGCGCTGGTCCTGCGCGACACCCCGGCCGGGCCCGAGCAGTGGCTGGACCCGGCGCGCAGCCCGGCCCTCGAACACGTGGACCTGAGCCAGGCCGCCGACCCCGAGGCCGCCGCGCGGGCCGCCATGCAGGCCGACCTGCTGACCCCGCTGGACCCCACGCGCGACCCGCTGGGCCGCCAGATCCTGTTCACGCTGGGCGAGCAGCGCTTTGGCTGGTACCAGCGCGCCCACCACCTGGCCACCGACGGCTACGCCATGGCGCTGTGGAGCCAGCGCGTGGCCGAGCTGTATGCGCTGCAGCTGGCCCCGGGCACGGCGCGCCAGCCGCTGACGCCGTTCGCCGCCGTGGTGGCTGACGACCTGGCCTGGCGCACCAGCGCCAAGCGCGCGCAGGACGCGGCCTTCTGGCGCGAGGCCTTCACCCCCATGCCCGAGGTGGCCGGCCTGGCCGCCGGCCGCGCCGTGGCCGCCCACCACTGCCACCGCCTGGCCACCGCGTTGCCGCCCGGCCTCTACGCCCAGCTGCGGGCGCAGGCCACGCAGGCCGACCTGGGCTGGCCCGATCTGCTGACGGCCCTCACCGCCCTGTACTGCCAACGCATGGCCGGCGCCGAGGCCACCGTGCTGGGCCTGCCCTTCATGGGCCGCCTGGGCAACGTGGCCGCGCGCGCCAGCGCCATCACCATGAACGTGCTGCCGCTGACCGTGGCGGCCCGGCCCGAGCAACCCCTGGCCGAGTTCATCGAGGCGCTGGCCACCGCACAGCTGCGCGCCCGCCGCCATGGCCGCTACCGCAGCGAACAGCTGCGCCGCGACCTGGGCCTGCTGGGCGGCCAGCGCCGCCTGCACGCCGCCCTCATCAACGTGCAGCCCTTCTACCAGCCGCTGGTGCTGCCGGGCCTGGACACGCGGCTGGACGTGCTCGGCACCGGCCCCATCGACGACCTGACCCTGGGCTTTCGCGGCCACGGCCCGCACCTGGCGCTGGAGGTCGAGGCCAACCCCGACCTCTACCCGCTGGCCGCGGCCCAAGCGCACCTGGCGCGCCTGCCGCATTTCCTGCAGGCCGCGCTCGACACCCTGGCCCGCGGCGGCACCACGGCCGATGTGCCGCTGGCCAGCCCCGAGGAGGCCCAGCGCCACCTGGTCACGCTGAACGCCACCGACCACGCCGTGCCAGCCACCACGCTGACGGCACTGATCGAGGCGCAGATGGCGCAGCGCCCCGACGCCATCGCGCTCGAGTTCGACGGCCAGACGCTGAGCTATGCCGAGCTGGATCGCCGCACGCAGGCCCTGGCCGGTGCCCTGCGCGCGCGCGGCGTGGGGCGCGACAGCCTGGTGGCCGTGGCGCTGCCGCGCTCGCTCAAGCTGCCCGTGGCGCTGGTCGCCGTGCTGCGCGCCGGCGGTGCCTACCTGCCGCTGGACCTGGCGCACCCGCCCGAACGCCTGGCGCGCGTGGCGCAGCTGGCGCAGCCGCGGTGCGTGCTGGTGCGCCCCGAGGACGCCGGGCGCCTGCCCGCCACGCTGCCGCAGCTGCACCCGCAGGACTGGCCGCTGCAGACCGACCCAGCCGGTGCGGCCACCACGGCACCGGCGCCGCGGGACGCCGCCTACGTCATCTACACCTCGGGCTCCACCGGCGAACCCAAGGGCGTGCTCATCGAGCACCAGGCCATCGTCAACCGGCTGGAATGGATGCGCACGCACTACGGCTTCCAGCCCGGCGAGCGCATCCTGCAAAAGACGCCCGCCACCTTCGACGTCTCGGTCTGGGAGTTCTTCCTGCCGCTGATCACGGGCGCCACGCTGGTCGTTGCGCCGCCCGAGGCCCACCGCGACCCCGCCTGGCTGGCGCGGCTCATCCGCACGCAGCGCATCGGCACCTGCCATTTCGTGCCGTCCATGCTGGCCGCCTTCCTCGCCCACCCCGATGCGCGCGGTCTCGTGCTGCAGCGCATCTTCTGCAGCGGCGAAGCGCTGCCCGCTGCCTTGCGCGACCGCCTGCACGCCACGCTGACCAGCGAGCTGCACAACCTCTACGGCCCCACCGAGGCCGCTGTGGACGTGAGCTGGTGGCCGGCCTCGGCCGACGACCGCAGCCACCCCGTGCCCATCGGCTTTCCGACCTGGAACACGCGCCTGTATGTGCTGGACGCGCAGCTGCGGCCACAGCCCCCGGACGTGCCTGGCGATCTGTACCTGGGCGGCGTGCAGCTGGCGCGCGGCTACGTGGGGCGCGACGACCTCACGGCCGAGCGTTTCGTGCCCGACCCGCACCGGCCCGGCGAGCGGCTCTATAGAACCGGCGACGTCGCGCGCTGGCGGCTGGACGACGGCGCCGTGGTCTTCCTGGGCCGCAGCGACCACCAGGTCAAGCTGCGCGGCCTGCGCATCGAGCTCGGTGACATCGAAGCCGCCCTGCAGGCCACCGGCCTCGTCGCGCGCGCCGAAGTCCTGCTGCGCCAGGACGCGGCCCACGGCGAGGGCGGCCGCCTCGTGGCCTATGTGCAGGCTGCCCCCGACACGGGCACCGATGCCGACGACCTGGCAACCCGGCTGCGCCAGCGCCTGGCCGCGCGCCTGCCCGACTACATGGTGCCGGCCGCCATCGTGCCCCTGGCCGACTGGCCCGTGACCGCCAATGGCAAGCTCGACCGCCAGGCCTTGCCGGCGCCCGTGCTGGCCGGCGCCGACCATGCCTCGGGCCGGGCGCTGGCGACCCCCACCGAGCAGGCCCTGGCGGCGCTGTTCGCCGAGTTGCTGGGCCTGCCGCCCGGCACCGCGCTGGGCAGCGAGGCCGATTTCTTCAGCCTGGGCGGCGATTCGCTGGCCGCCGTGCAGCTGCTGCTGCAGATCGAAGCACGCTGGCACCGCAACCCCGGCCTCGGCGCGCTGTTCGAGGCGCCCACCGTGGCGGCCCTGGCCGCCGCCATCGACAGCGAACAGGTGCGTTTCGACAGCGGGCTCAAACCCCTGATCCAGCTCGCGGCGGGCGACCCGTCCCGGCCGCCGCTGTTCCTCATCCACCCGGCCGGCGGCATCGCCTGGGGCTACCGCCTGCTGGCGCGCGCGCTCGCAAACCCCAACGCGCAAGCTGGCGCAGATCGGGCCCTGGACCAGGCCACCGGCGGCCGCAGCGTGTGGGGCATCCAGTCGCCCGCGCTCGACCCGGCCCAGCCGCTGCCCCCCAGCATTGACGCGCTGGCCGAGCGCTACGCCAGCCTCGTGGACGAGCTGTCCCGAGGCCCGGCCGGCGCGGGCCCCGTCCACCTGGCCGGCTGGTCGGTGGGCGGCATCCTGGCGCAAGCCGTGGCCGTGGCCCTGCAGCGCCGGGGCCGGGCCGTGGGCCTGGTGGCCCTGCTGGACGCCTACCCCGCCGACTGCTGGCGCCACGAACCCGAGCCCACCCCCCAACAGGCGCTGCGCGCGCTGCTCGCGATCGCCGGCTACGACCCCGAAGGCCACCCCGAACTCGAGACCCAGGATCAGCTCATCGCCTTCCTGCGCGCCGGCGACAGCGCTTTGGGCAACCTGCCGCCCGAGGCCCTGGCCGGCGTGGTGCGCGTGGTGACGGACACCAACCGCCTGATTCGCCAGCACACGCACGCGCCCATGGCCGGCACGCTGACCCACATCCGCGCCGCGGCCGACCACGCCGACAAACCCCAGCTGCAGGCCAGCACCTGGGCACCCTATGCGCAGCGGGTCGACGCGCTGGCCGTGCCGCTGCTGCACGCGCAGATGACGGGCGCCGAGGCCACAGCCTGCATCGCGCCGCTGCTGCAGGCCCGCCTGCGGGCCTGGGACGCGGGCGAACCGCCGCCCTGCGCACTGAACGGCGTACCGAATGGCGTGCCGAATGGCATGCCAGACGGCAACCCGGACGGCGCTTCGCCTGGCGTACCGGATGGCAAGCCAGTCGGTGAGTCAGTGGCCACGGCGCCGGCTTCGGCCGCAGGCTTGTCCGCGCGAGCGCCCATCACCTAGCAGTATCCACCCTTTGCCGTTTTTTCATGAACGGCAACAGACCCATACCCCAATTTTTTTTCATTTCGAGAACGCACCGATGCAACTCACGGGATTCGACGGGCGCCTGGCCCTGGTGACCGGCGCCGCCGGCGGCATTGGCCAGGCGCTGGTGCGCCACCTGCTGGCCGCCGGCTGCACCGTGGTCGCCACCGACGTGGCGGCCATTGACGTGGCGGCCATCGACGTGGCGGCCCTTGATGCGGCCACCACGCTGGCCGGCCGCCCGCCCGCGCAGGCCGCCCGCCTGCTGCCGCGCGCGCTGGACGTGCGCAATGGCGATGCCGTCACGCAGCTGGTGCAGCAGATCGAGGCCGAGCACGGCGCCATCGACATCGGCGTGAACGTGGCCGGCGTGCTCTCGGGCACACGCGTGACCGAGACCAGCGACGCCGAGTGGCGCCGCGTGTTCGCGGTGAACTGCGACGGCGTCTTTCACCTGGGCCGCGCGCTCGCGCAGGTCATGCAGCCGCGCGGACGCGGGGCCATCGTCACCGTGGGCTCGAACGCCGCCGGCGTGCCGCGCCACGCCATGGCCGCCTACGCCGCCTCGAAGGCGGCGGCCCACATGTTCACGCGCTGCCTGGGGCTGGAGCTGGCGCCGCACGGCATCCGCTGCAACATCGTGGCGCCGGGCTCCACGCTCACGCCCATGCAGACCGGCATGTGGGCCGACGAGCACGGCGCCGAGCGCGTGATCGCCGGCCTGCCCGAGCAGTACAAGGCCGGCATCCCGCTGCGCAAGCTGGCCACGCCCGACGACATCGCCCACGCCGTGATGTTCCTGCTCTCCGATCAGGCCGGCCACGTCGCCCTGAGCGACCTGTACGTGGACGGCGGCGCCACGCTGCGCGCCTGACGCCGCGACCCCGTGACCGCCCGCCTCTGCGCCATCGCCATGCCCGCTCTCTCGACCGCCAGCGCGCCCGCCACCCCCGCGCCCCGCCCGGCCCCAGGCGCCAGCCCGGTGCTGCTGCACGGCCAGCACGCCAGCCTGCTGGGCCGCCCCCTGGGCCCGGTGCTGGCCGCGCCGGCCGCGGCGCTGGGCGTGCAGGCCGCGGCGCTGCTGCCCACGCTGGCGCCCCAGGCCCGCCTGGCGGGCGCCCTGCCCTTTGACCGCACGGCCGCCAGCCACCTGCAGGTGGTGCAGGCCCAGACCAACCCCGCCGCGGTGCAGGCCTGGGTGCAGAATCAGGCCGAAATCAGCAGTACTTCCCCATTGCCGGTATCCAATGAACGGCAATCACCCCATACCCTGGACTGGTCCTTGACCGCCGAGCCCAGCCGCGCGGCTTACGAAGCCAGCGTGGCCCGCTGCGTGCAGCGCCTGCGCGACGTGCCCGCGTCTGGCGAGGCCCTGCACAAGGTGGTGCTGGCGCGCACGCTGCTGGCCCAGGCCAGCCAGGCCCTCAACCCCTGGTGGCTGGCCCAGCGCCTGGGGGCCGACCCCCATGTGCTGCGCTATGTGGCGCCGCTGCCGGTGGCCGCGGGCGACGCGCCGGCCTGGCTGGTGGGCGCCACCCCCGAACGCCTGCTGGCGCGCCGCGGCCGTCAGGTGCTCAGCGAGCCGCTGGCCGGCTCGGCCCCGCGCCTGGCCGACGCCAGCGCCAGCCGCGCGCAGGCCGAGGCTTTGCAAGCGTCGGCCAAGGACCAGCAGGAGCACCGCTACGTCGTGCAGGCCATCGCCGACCTGCTGGCGCCGCTGTGCCGGCAGCTGCGCGTGCCACCGCAGCCCACGCTGCACGCCACGGCCACCATGTGGCACCTGGGCACCCGCATCGAGGGCGAGCTGCGCGACCCCTCGCCCCATGCGCTGGCGCAGACCTCGAGCCTGGCGCTGGCCGCGCTGCTGCACCCCACACCCGCCGTCGGCGGCACGCCGCGCGCGCCAGCGCTGCAGGCCCTGGCCGAGCTGGAACCCGTGCCGCGCGGCTTTTACGCCGGCGCCGTGGGCTGGTGCGATGCGCACGGCGATGGCGATTGGCACGTCAGCCTGCGCTGCGCGCGCGTGCAGGGCGCCCGTGCGCGCCTGTTCGCCGGCGCGGGCATCGTGGCCAGCTCGTCGCCCCAGGCCGAAGCCGCCGAAACCCGCGCCAAGTTCAACGCCATGCTGCACGCGCTGGGCGTGCGCGTGCCGCCGCTGGATGCGCTCTGACCGCCCAGCCAACCATCGGCATTCCTTGTTCTCACCCCTCACCATGACCGACACCCCCGACCAGCCCGCCCGCAGCCTGCCCCGCATCCCCGCCTATGCGCTGCCCGGCGCCAGCGACCTGCCCGCCGCACGCGGCCCCTGGCGCCTGCAGCCGGCGCGCGCAGCCCTGCTGGTGCACGACATGCAGCGCTACTTCCTCTCGGCCTTCGGCGATGCGCCCAGCCCCATCCCGGCCGTGATCGCGCACATCCGCCAGCTGCTGGACTGGGCCCATGCGCAGGGCGTGCCGGTGTTCTACACCGCGCAACACGGCAACCAGGACCGGCGCGACCGCGGCCTCCAGGCCGACCTGTGGGGCCCCGGCATGCGCGCCCTGCCCGAGCACGAGCCCATCGCCGACGCGATTGCCCCGGCCCCGGGCGACATCGTGCTGACCAAGCACCGCTACAGCGCGTTTCAGCGCAGCAACCTCGAAACGCTGATGCGCGCACGCGGCCGCGACCAGCTGGTGATCTGCGGCGTCTACGCCCACATCGGCTGCCTGGCCACGGCGGTCGAGGCGTTTCAGCGCGACATCGAGCCCTTTTTCGTCGCCGACGCGCTGGCCGACTACTCGCGCGAAAAACACGACCAGGCCATCGCCTGGGTCGCGGCCACCTGCGCCGTGCCCTTGACCACCGCCCAGGTGCTGGAGGCCGCATGAACGCCGCGCGGAGCCGCACGTCGCCCGACGGCGCAGGGCGCCAGACCGGCGCACGCCGCAGCACGCGGCAGGCAGCGCACGCCATGGCCGCCCACCATGTTCACCGGTGCGGGCGGGTCACTTGCTGGAGCCAGCCATGAGCGCCACCCTTTCGGCCGACGCCGGCAGCCCCGCGCGCGCCTTGGACGCCCGCAGCCGCTGGGGTGTGGTGGCGGCCTGCACGGCCATCATGCTGGCCGAAGGCTTCGACCTGCTGATCTACAGCAACGCCATCCCGTCGCTGCTGATGGACCCGGCCATGGCGCTGGACAAATCGGGCGCCGGCGTGGTGGGCAGCATGGCCTTCGCCGGCATGCTGGTGGGCGGCCTGGCCGCGGGCCGGCTGGTGGCCTGGCTGGGGCTGGCGCGCGTGGTGCTGGCCGGTTGTCTGGTGTTCACGGCGGCCACGGCGGCCGTGGCCCTGACCGGCAGCGCCTGGCAGCTGGGCGCGCTGCGCCTGCTGGCCGGCCTGGCGCTGGGCCTGGTGCTGCCGGCGGCGCTGGCGCTGGCGCGGGCCCACGTGCAGCAACGCCACGGCGCGCTGGCCATCAGCATCGTCATGTCGGGCATGCCGCTGGGCGGCATGCTGGCCGCGCTGGTGTCGCGTGAACTCATCCCCGCGGGCGGGTGGCGGCCGCTGTTCCTGGCCGGTGGCGCGCTGGGTCTGGTGCTGGCGGCAGTCGTGGCGCCGCTGGTGATCCGCGCGGCGCGCCAGCTGGCGCAGGACGCGCTGGCGCCTGAGGGCCCATGGCGTGCGCTGTTCACGCGCGCCAGCCGGCCGGTGCTGGCGCTGGGCACCCTGGCCACGCTGGCCGATCTGCTCACCTGGTACGGCATCAGCACCTGGCTCACCCAGCTGATGCGCGAGTTCGACATCCCCTTTCAGGGCGCCATGCAGCTGATGTTCACGCTCAACATCGGCGCCATCGCCGGCTCGCTGCTGACCGCCTCGCTGGCGATCCGCCTGGGCACGCGGCCGGTGGCCATGGCGGCGGGGCTGGTGGCCAGCGCCTGCCTGCTGGGCATCGCCTCGCGCGCGCTGCCGGGCTGGGGGCTGTTCGCCGTGGTCGCCTTGCTGGGCATGAGCGCGATCAGCGCGCAAAACCTCGTCAACGCCCTGGTGGCCGACGCGTTTCCGGCGCCGCACCGCGCGGCCGCCATCGGCATGACGCTGGGCATCGGCCGCCTGGGTGCGGTCATCGCGCCCATGCTGGGCGGCCAGATCCTGGCGGCCGGCCATGGCCCGTCGTGGGTGCTGCTGGCGTTTGCGGCCTCGGCCCTGCTGGGCACGCTGCTGCTGCTGGGCCTGGGCCGCACGCGCGTGCGCGACTGCCTGGGCAGCCTGTCTTGAGGGTGGCTGCGTGCACGCCCTCGATCTGATGCAGTATCGTGCCATTGCCGTTCTTTACAAAAAAGCGATGGCACCATACCCCCAATCACCCCTGTCACCCGGAGCCCACCCATGCACGCCCCCTCCCGTCGCCGCTTTGTGACCACGCTGGCCGCCAGCGCGGCCCTGGGGTGTGCCCCGGCCGCGCGCGCCGCCGAGGGCTGGCCCAGCCGCCCCCTGACCCTGATCGTCAACGGCGGCCCGGGCAGCCTGCCGGACATCTTCGCGCGCCCGCTGGCCGAGCGCCTGCGCGCCGCGCTGGGCCAGTCGGTGGTGGTCGAGAACAAGCCCGGTGCTGGCGGCATGGTGGCCATGACGCAGCTCAAGCAGGCGCCGCCCGACGGCCACACGCTGGCCCTGGTCACCAACGCGCACCTGGTGTGGAACCCCTTCGTCTTTCCGCGGCTGACCTATGACCCGGTCACCGAGCTGCAGCCCATCAGCCCCCTGGCGGTGATCCCGATGGCGCTGGTGGTGCCGCCCCGGCTGGGGGTGAGCAGCCTGGCCGAGTTCATCGCCCTGGCGAAGCGCAGGCCGGGCGAGCTGAACTACGCCTCGTCCGGCAACGGCAGCCCGCCACACGTGCTGTTCGAGATGCTGCGCGAGCGGCTGGGCGTGACCCTGGTGCACGTGCCGTTCAAGACCGGCACCGAGGCGCTCACCGCCGTCGCGGCGGGCGACACCCAGGTGTATTTCGCCGGCACCGCGCTGGTCGAACCGCTGGTCAAGGACGGGCGGCTGCGGGTGCTGGCCGTCAGCCCGCAGGTCAGCGCGCCCACGTTCGCCGACGCACCCACGCTGCAGGCGCTGGGCTACCCGGGCTACGAGGGCGCCGTCTGGCTGGGCCTGGCCGCGCGGTCCGGCACGCCGGCCGCGGTCATCCAGCGCCTGAACGCCGAGGTGGCCCAGGCCTTGAGCGACCCGGCGCTGAAGGCGGCCCTGCTGGCGCAGGGCGCGCTGCCCGACCACGCCAGCCCCGCCGCCCTGGCCCAGCGCATCGCCGCCGAACGCCGCACCTGGGGTCCGGCCATCCAGCGCCTGGGCATCCAGCCCAGCTGATCTGGTCCAATCCCGACATCGACCGCCTCCACGGGCACGCGCAGTCCGCCACGGACGCAGCCCCCAAGCCGCCCGCCACGCCGTTACACCGCACACAACCATACCCATGAACCTGATCGACGCCATCACCGCCCAAGCGCCCGAACTGCAGCGCATCCGCCGTGACATCCATGCCCACCCCGAGCTGTCGTTCGAAGAAACGCGCACGGCCGACCTGGTGGCCGAGCTGCTCACCCAATGGGGCATTCCGCTGCACCGTGGGCTCGGCGGCACCGGCGTGGTCGGCATCCTGAAAAACGGGGATTCGCCGCGCACCGTGGGCCTGCGCGCCGACATGGACGCGCTGCCCATGACCGAGGCCAACCAGTTCGCCCACGCCAGCCGCCACCCCGGCAAGATGCACGCCTGCGGCCACGACGGCCACACCACCATGCTGCTGGGCGCCGCACAGGAGCTGGCGCGCACGCGCCGCTTCGACGGCACGGTCTACCTCATCTTCCAGCCCGCCGAAGAGCACGGCGGCGGCGCGCGCGAGATGATGCGCGACGGCCTGTTCGAGCGCTTTCCCATGGAAGCGGTGTTCGGCATGCACAACATGCCCGGCATCCCGGCCGGGCACTTCGCCGCCTCTGCCGGGCCGGTGCTGGCCTCCAGCAACGAGTTCCGCGTGGTGGTGCGCGGCAAGGGCGGCCATGGCGCCATGCCGCACCTGGCGGTGGACCCCATCCCCGTGGCGGGGCAGATCGTGCAGGGCTTCCAGACCATCATCAGCCGCAACCGCAAGCCGTCGGAGACCGCCGTCATCTCGGTCACCATGATCCACGCGGGCGACACGCCCAACGTGATCCCCGACACCTGCGAGCTGCGCGGCACGGTGCGCACCTACACGCGCGAGACCCTGGACCTGGTGGAGCAGCGCATGGGCGAGATCGCCCGCGGCACCGCCGCCACCTATGGCGCCGAGTGCGACTTCGAGTTCACCCGCCTGTACCCGTCCACCGTGAACCACGAAGCCGAAACGGCGTTTGCGCGCGAGGTGCTGGCCGATCTCGTCGGCCCCGAGCGCCTGCTGGTGCAAACCCCCATCATGGCGGCCGAGGACTTTGCCTTCATGCTGGAACAGGTGCCCGGCAGCTACGCCTTCATCGGCAATGGCGACGGCGACCACCGCGAAGCCGGCCACGGCCACGGCCCCTGCCTGGTGCACAACACCAGCTACGACTTCAACGACAGCCTGCTGCCCATCGGCGCCAGCTACCTGACCCGCCTGGCCGAGCGCTGGCTGGCCACGCCGCGCGGCTGAGCCGCGGGGCACCAGTGGCGGACCGGGTCGGCGCAAGGCGCCCGCATCGCCAGGTCGCGCGTTGCAGATGGGCGAGCTGTCCGTCAGCCGCGTTGCCCCTCGACCGCACCCGCCGCTCACCCGGCGCTCCAGCCTGCACGCGACGCCCACGCCACCGCAAGCCACCCCGCGCAACGTGCCGACCACGCCGCATCCGCCCGTCGCCCGCCCCTTCGATTCCCCCGCATGGCCCACGCCCCCCGCAACCCCCTCGTTCCCGACCGCGACGGCGTGAGCCCGAGCTGCATCGCCACGCCGCCTGGCCCCTGGCCGCGGCTGCTGGATTTCCTGGCCGAGCGCCTGCCCGCGCTCGACCGCGCCAGCTGGGCCCAGCGCATGCAGACCGGCTGGGTGTGGAGCGATGCCGCCCAGCCGCTGGCCCCCGATGCGCCCTACACGCCGCACACCCGCGTCTACTACTGGCGCCACGCCGAGGCCGAGCCCGCCCTGCCCTGGCCCGCGCGCGTGCTGTTCCAGGACGCCCACCTGGTGGTGGCCGACAAGCCGCATTTCATGCCCGTGACACCGAGCGGCCCCTTCGTGCAGCGCAGCCTGCTGGTGCAGCTCAAGCGCGAGCTGGGCCTGCCGCAGCTCAGCCCCATCCACCGCATCGACCGCGACACCGCGGGCCTGGTCGTGTTCGCCGTGCAGGCTGCCGAGCGCGCGGCCTACCAGGCCTTGTTCCGCGACCGGAACGTGCACAAGCGCTACGAGGCCGTCGCGCCCTGGGCCGAGCTGCCTCCAGCCGCGGTTGCCGAACCAGCCGCCGCAGCGCCGCGGCCCGGCGCTGCCGCGGCCTGGAGAGGCCAATGGACGCGCCTGCCCCAGCCCCTGATGCCCGAGGCGCCCGCTGCGGGCATACCGGCAGCGGGCATACCGGCAACGGGCGTGCACGCGGGCGAGCCCACGGCCTGGTGCTACCGCAGCCGCCTGGTGCAAGACCCGCATTTCTTCACCATGCACGAGGCCGCGGGCGAGGCCAATTGCGAAACCCACCTGCAACTGCTGGCGCGGCACGGCCCCTGGGGTCGTTACGCGCTGGTTCCGCACACGGGGCGCCGCCACCAGTTGCGCGCGCACCTGAACGCGCTGGGCCTGCCCATCCGCCACGACCCCTATTACCCGCGGGTGAGCCGGCGTGCCGACGACCCCGACGACGTGCAGCACCCCCTGCAGCTGCTGGCGCAAGCCCTGGGCTTCCACGACCCCGTGACGGGGGAAGACCGCCACTTCACCAGCGGCCAGTCGCTGACCTGGCCGCCCATCGGGACCTGAGGACATCGGTGAGGGCACCAGAGCGGCCGGCTTGAGGGCCGCAAGCGACCGCGGCCCACGGGCTGACCGAACGCCGCCAGAAGGCCGCGTACGCCCGCAGCCGGCTCGTCAGCGTCTGGCGCCGGCGACGCATCCATGAGCTGGGGGGTTGCGCATCATGACCGGAATGCATCTCACAGGGCCGCAGGACGGTGGAAGCCTGCGGGTCCCTCGTCCCGAGACCAGTCGGCGGTACCGGCGCTGCCGTCACAACCTGGGCAGACAGGCATCAGCGTGGCTGGCCGCGCCGGGCTTGCGCGGTCAGCCCACGGGCGGACCCACTGCTGCGCCGGCCGGGGATGGGTTCACCCTGGGGTCGGCGCCCGATGGGTGCCCCCACCTCGGCGGGTGGATTCAGGTCCGGTGTTCCATCACATGAACAGGGTATGCATCCATCCTCGTTGATTTCAAAACGGTAACCACCCCATACTACCCAGATCGAAAGTCAAGCCAGCGGCTGCAGGCTGCCAACCGTGGGCAGCACGGTGTCGGGCGCCTGACCGGCCTCGAGCACGGACACCACGCGGCGCAGGTGCGGGCGCACGGCACGCAGCTGGTCGTGCTGCATGAGCTTGAGGCAGATGCGCCGTGTCATGGAGTGCGGGCTGCCGGTGCGGCCCCGGAACATGAACAAGCTGCGGTTGTCGTTGCACCAGACCAGCTGCACGCGCTGCCAGTTGCCGTGCGAAAAGAGGTCGAACCAGTCCTGCTCGCGCATGTTCTGCAGCAAGAGCTCGGCCTCGCTCTTGAGCTGGCCCAGCTCGGCCGCACCGCTGTCGGGCGGCAGGGTCAGCCCTTCCAGCCCCAGGGCGCCACGCTGCGTTTCCTTGCCGGGCTCCTGCAGTTGGTCGCTGCCGCTGTCGCGCACCGCCATGCCCGCTGCCGAGCGCTCGGCCTCGCTCATCCACGGTGTGCGGTCGTCCAGCTCCAGCAGGCGGGCTTCGACGCCGTCCTCCGCGGGCGGTCCGTCCAGCATCGACGGCAGGGAATCGCCGGCGCCACTGTCCACGGCCTCGCCCTGCGGGGCTTCGCGCTGCAGCTTGCGGCGGCGCATCTCCAGCAGGCGGCGGTGCAGCGGCAACAGCATGGCCAGCGTGGTCTCGATCTGTTGCGGCGTGGCGCCGATCAGGTCCATGCCTTCGCGCAGCTTGACCAGCGCCGGCGGCAGCAGCGCAAACGCGCGCACCGGGTGGTTGACGGCGGCCTCGCCCGACAGCGACCAGACCAGGTCCATGCCCGCCACGCGGTAGCCGCCCGGGTCCCGCTGCTGCCGGTCGTCGGTGAGCTTGGCGTGGGCCAACACCAGCGACCAGGTCTCCAGCATCAGCTTGACCACGGCCTCGGGCGCCCGGCCAATCGCCTCGACCTCGGCCAGCTCGGCCGCAAACTGGTTGGCCAGCGCCTGGCGGTCCTGCGCAAACTGCAGCGCCTTGAGCCCGGCCTGCGGGCCCTGGGCCGCGTGCTCGGCCTCGTCCCAGGCGGCCTGCAGCTGCTGCAGCGCCAGGGCAAACGCCAGCTCCAGGTCGTCGGCCGACGGGTATTGCAGCGCCAGCAGGCCGTGCACCCGGACCTGCACGGGCCGGATGAAGGCCTGGAAAACCTCGGCGTACTCGTCGTTGTATTCGTAGCTCTTTTGCGCAATCGCCTCGATGAAGGCGCGGGCCGGGTGCGCGGCCTTGGCCAGAAACCACGGCTGCTGCACGCCCAGCTGCACCAGCGGCGACGACAGCGCGAGGAACACCTCGCGCACCGGCCACAGCAGGCTGGTGTCCATGGCCAGCTGGGTGAGCGTGACGCCGACGCAGTCCAGGCCCATGACCTCGCTGATGCGCGTGGCCTCCTGCTTGAGCTCCAGCACCTGTTGCGCCCGCCGCACGGGCGACTGCCACTCGCCCCAGTCGTCGCTGGCCAGCCAATGGTTCAGGTCCAGCTCGATGCCGGCGCGGTCCACCGGGCTTTGCTGGCGCCGCACGCGGTGGAATTCGCGCAGGGCCTGGGCGTCGGGCGCGGCCGCGCCCTGGGCCGCGGCCTGAAACTGGGCGGCCGTCTGTTCCAGGGCATGAAAGTACGAGGGCGGCAGCGGCGCATCCAGGTCCTTGGCCCAGTTGGGGTCGTGCAGGAACGCCCGCACCACCTCGCGCGACACGCCCGGAAACACGCGCGCCAGCTGTTGCATGCCGGGAAACGGCACGCGTGGCGAGCGCGCCCCAGACGTCGCCTGCGCCGGGGCGGCCGGCTCGGTGGCGGCCCGGTCGGCCTGCTGCTGCAGGCTGGCTGC